>JBPCJE010000020.1:0-43305 GCA_051005615.1 Aeromicrobium sp. | reverse complement strand
CCCCTGCCGCCCCGAAACCGGGAATCCGTCGACTTTCTCCACGTCGTGGAAGACGCCTTCGAGGATGACCTTGCCTGCCGCCCGCGCGGCCAGCAGAGCGATGGTGAGGGAGGGAACCAGCGGTGCGCGGCCCGGCACGTGCAGGGAGAACGTCTCGTTCACGAGGTCGTTGGTGCCCATCACGAGGACGGCCAGACGCTCGTGCGCCGAGGCGATCTCCTCCGCGTGCAGGATCGCGATCGGTGTCTCGACCATCGCCCACAAGCGGGTGTGGTCGGGGGCGCCGGCCTTCTCGAGTGCGTCGACGAGACTGCGGACCTCGTCGGCCGAGTTCACCTTGGGAACGACGACACCGTCCGGACCCGCCTCTGCTGCAGCACTCAGATCGGCCTCGTGCCACTCGGTGCCGATGCCGTTGACCCGGATCGTCAGCTCGCGGTGGCCGTACTCGCCGGAGCCGACGGCGGCGCAGACCCGTTCGCGCGCCTCGGGCTTGGCGTCGGGGGCGACGGCGTCCTCGAGGTCGAGGATGAGCGCGTCGGCGTCGATGCCCTTGGCCTTCTCGAGCGCTCTCCCGTTGGCGCCGGGCATGTACAGGACGGAACGGCGGGGGCGCAGAAGGTTCTCGGGCTCAGAGGTCATACGCCTCAGCCAGCTCGGGGTCGCGCTCGGCCAGGGCCTTGGCGAGGTCGAGCATCACAAGGCACTGCTTGCACGAGGCGTCGTCCTCCATCTTGCCGTCGATCATCACCGCGCCGGATCCGTCGCCCATCGCCTCGACGACCTTCTTCGCGTGCGCGACGTCGGCCGGGTCGGGGGAGAACACCTTCTTCGCGATGTCGATCTGCACCGGGTGCAGGCTCCAGGCGCCGACGCAGCCGAGCAGGAACGCGTTGCGGAACTGGTCCTCGCAGGCCACGACGTCCTTGATGTCCCCGAATGGCCCGTAGAACGGGAGGATGTCATTGGCGGTGCACGCGTCGACCATGCGGGAGATCGTGTAGTGCCACAGGTCCTGCTGATACGTGCTGCGGCCCTCGTTGAGGTCGTCACCGGTCGGATCGGTGCGCACGAGATAGCCGGGGTGACCGCCGCCGACGCGGGTCGTCTTCATGCGGCGGCTGGCGGCGAGGTCGGCCGGACCGAGTGACATGCCCTGCATGCGCGGGCTGGCCGCGGCGATCTCCTCGACGTTGGTGACGCCCTCGGCGGTCTCGAGGAGCGCGTGCACGAGGATCGGCTCCGCGACGCCGGCGCGGGCCTCGAGCTGCGCCAGCAGGCGGTCGACGTAGTGGATGTCCTGCGGCCCTTCGACCTTCGGCACCATCACGACGTCGAGCTGGTCGCCGATCTCGGTGACCAGCGTGATGAGGTCGTCGAGCGCCCAGGGCGAGTCGAGGCTGTTCACGCGGGTCCACAGCTGGGTCTGACCGAAGTCCGTCTTCGTCGCGATGTCGACGAGACCCTGGCGCGCGGCCTCCTTGTTCTCCGTCTTGATCGCGTCCTCGAGGTTCCCGAGGATGATGTCGACCTTGGGGACGATGTCGGGCACCTTGGCCTGCATCTTCGCGCTGCTCGGGTCGAAGAAGTGAATCATCCGCGACGGCTTGAACGGGATGTCCGTGATCGGTTTCGGTGCTCCGACGGCCAGCGGACGGAAAAAGGCACGAGGGTTTCGCATCTGGTCAGTATGTCGAGTCGGGTCACCGCACCGAAAGGGTGGGGGTCACAGCCACCGATGGCCATCTGGTCACCTGAAGTTCTTGACCGACTTGCTGATTCGTGCATCGCAGGCCCTACTGCCCTGGTGTGGGAGCACGCGTCACCTCCCAACCGAAGGCCACTCCCATGAGACGAATTCTCGTCGCCCTCACGCTCATCGCGGCCAGCGCCTTCATGGCGGCACCAGCCATGGCTGAGGAGGCCCCGGACGACTCGTCGCAGACAGTGCCGTCGTCCGAGGCGAGCAGTGAGTCGAAGCAGGAGGAGCAGCCTCCTCCGCCGCCGCAGGACGATCCGCCGCCGCCGCAGGACGATCCGCCGCCGGTGGAGGAGCAGGAACTACTGCCCGGGGAGGAGCAGTCCGCAGCTCTGGTGGAGGCACAGGTCGCGAGCAAGGTGAACATCTGTCACTTCACCAGCAGCGAGAAAATCCAGTGGAATTCATCGAGGTGGCCGTCGCATCGTTGGGAGCGCACTTCTCCCACGGGGACTTCATCGCCACCAGCGCGAGCGACTGCCCGGGAGGCGACCCGGAGGATCCGGGCGACGATCGCAAGGTGAACATCTGTCGATTCACCGGCAGCGAGTCGAACCCGGTGGAGTTCATCGAGATCAGCGTCAACGCCCTCCCGGCCCACGTCCAGCACGGCGACTTCATCGCAGACAGCGAAGGAGATTGTGACGAAGGGGATCCGGGCCCAGAGGACGACAAGGTGAGCATCTGTCACTTCACCAGCAGCGTGAAGAATCCGGTCGTCTTCATCACCATCAGCGTCAACGCTCTGCAGATGCACATCCAGCAGCACGGCGACTTCATCGCCGACAGCCCGGATGACTGCCAGCGTGACGACGACGATGATGACGACGACAGCGACGACGACGATGACGACTCAGACGGTCGCGACGGCTCGGGCAAGGTCCAGTCGGCGGCCCTGCTGCCCGACACGGGCGGGCCGTCGTTGTGGACGCTGCTCATGGGTTGCCTGCTGACGGTTCTCGGCATGACGGTCCTCAGCAACCGCGAGTCGATGGGTCGCGTCGGACTCTTCGGGCCGGTGCCGGCCGATGGGCCGTCGGTGGCCTGGTCGCACACGATCGGTCGCTCGGTCGACATGGCGGTGCCGGTCACGGCGACGGCGACGTCAGATCACCGAGGACGGTGGACGGTGTTCGGCGTGCTCGCTGTGGTCGTCGCGGTCCTCCTGGGAAGGCGCGCGACCCGGTAGGTCGAGGTCAGTCGTCCGCGCGGCCGATGTGGCGCCGCGCGGACAGCACCTCGATCTCAGGGTGGTAGGCGACCAGCTGCTCGACCGCGTCCAGCACCTCCACGACATGGGCGCGGTCAGCAGCCACGATGCTCGCGCCGATGCCGGCGCGGCGGTGCAGGTCGAGGTGGTCGGTCTCGGCCGCCGCGACCTGGAACCGACGACGCACCTCGGCGACGATCGGACGCACGATCGATCGCTTCGTCTTCAACGAGTGAACGTCACCGAGCCGGAGGTCGAACTCGATCCAGCCGATCCACATGACTCCAGTGTGGCGCTACCCCTCAGGAGGTGAGCAGAGGCAGCAGGTCGGCGGTCTCGAGGCTGAGGGCGTCGCCCACCGAGCGGTGGTAGAGACGGCCGTCGTGCGCGTTGAGGCCGAGGGACAGTTCAGGGTCCTGAGCCAGCGCGTCGTGCCACCCGTGCTCGGCGAGCGCGACGACGTAGGGCATCGTGACGCTCGTCAGCGCGTAGGTGGAGGTGCGCGGCACGGCGCCGGGCATGTTCGCGACGCAGTAGAACTCCGACTCGTGCACGCGGAAGGTGGGCTCTGCGTGCGTGGTGGGGTGGGAGTCCTCGAAGCAACCGCCCTGGTCGATGGCGATGTCGACGAGCACCGAGCCCGGCCGCATGCGCGACACGAGCTCGTTGCTCACGAGCTTCGGCGCCCGTGCACCCGGCACCAGCACCGCACCGACGACCAGGTCGGCATCGAGCACCGACTCCTCGATGGCGTGCGCGTTGGAGTGCAGGGTGCGGACACGACCGCGGTAGCGAGTGTCGAGCTCGCGGAGGCGGGGCACGCTGAGGTCGAGGACTGTCACGTCGGCGTGCAGGCCCACGGCCATGTCGGCGGCATGCGTACCCGAGACGCCGCCGCCGAGGACGACGACGTTGGCGGGCTCGGTGCCGGGCACGCCACCCATCAGCACGCCGCGACCGCCGAGGGGTCGCATCAGGTGGTAGGCGCCGACCTGCGTGGCGAGTCGGCCCGCGACCTCGGACATCGGTGCCAGCAGCGGCAGCGAGCCGTCCGGGCGCTGCACCGTCTCGTACGCAATGGCGGTGATGCCGCTGTCGAGCACGGCCCGGGTGACATCGGCAGCAGCGGCGAGGTGCAGGTACGTGAACAGCACCTGGCCGCGTCGCATGCGGTGCCACTCCTCGGCAACCGGCTCCTTCACCTTGAGGACGAGATCTGCTCCCTCCCAGACCTCGTCGGCCGACGCCAGCATCGTGGCGCCGGCACCCTTGTAGTCGTCGTCGCTGATCGAGGAGCCGATACCGGCTCCTGACTGGACGGTGACCTCGTGCCCGCGACGCACCAGCTCGGTGACGCCGGCGGGGG
Organism: Aeromicrobium sp.; assembly: GCA_051005615.1. Lineage (GTDB taxonomy): Bacteria > Actinomycetota > Actinomycetes > Propionibacteriales > Nocardioidaceae > Aeromicrobium. Next base: position 38,970 of record JBPCJE010000020.1, on the reverse strand, counting down.
TGATGGCCACGCGGTACTCATGGTTCTTGACTTCAGTGGGCACTCCGACTCGCATCCCTCCATGATGAACAAGTGACGGCCGCATGGCAAGATGGATGAAGATCATTCTCTGATCTGCCGGAATTGATGACGATTCGACTGAGAATGGGGCCGCGAATCATGGTGTCGCCGAACGATGTTCTGCCGCTCGACGGGGTGGATCGCGTGCTACTCGCCGCCCTCCAGCGCGACGGTCGCACGCCCAACAACGAACTCGCACGTCAGGCCGGCATCGCGCCGTCCACCTGTCTGGCCCGCGTGCGGTCACTGCGTGATCGTGGCGCGATCCGCGGCATCCACGCGGACGTCGACCCAGAGGTGCTCGGACTCTCCATCCAGGCGATGATCGCGGTGAGCCTGCGGTCGGACGCGCGCTCGTCGCTCACCGACTTCGCCGCGGCAGTCGCCGAGAAGCCGTACGTGCTGAACGTCTTCTTCGTCTCCGGCTCCTACGACTACCTGCTGCACGTCGCGGCCGACAGCAGCGACGGTCTGCGCGACATCGTCACCGACCTCAGCGGCACCGGCATCGTGAGCGACACCGAGACCCACCTCATCTTCGAGCACCTGCCCGGCCGTGCCGACGCCGCTCACGCGACCTGACGATCAGGGTGTGTCGACGCAGCAGCCCTGCTTGGTGTGGTAGATCTCGGCTCGGTCGAGCAGCCAGGTGAGGCTCGGCCACGGGTTGCGAACGCCGTAGCCTGCGCGGTGCTCCACCCACGCGTCCGCGGGCTCGCGGATGGCGCAGAGCGGGTGGAACCAGGCGCTCAGCACCAGTCGTTCGCTCACGATCCGTCGTCGCATGTAGACGCCCAGCGTGTCGTACACCGCCAGCGACTGGTTGATGGCGTCCCAGTCGGCATCGCCCGGCTCCGGCAGCTGCTGCTGTGCGTGGGCGAGGAAGAGGATGCGCCGGCCCCGCGCCGTCTCCGACGAGACGAGCATCTCGTGCATGCGCGTGTACGCGTTCAACCGCGATTGACGCACGGAGAGCAAAACCGTGACCAGGCTGACACCCAGTCCTATGATGGCGAGGATCAGAGCGATCAGGTCCGTGTTCTCATCGAGCCAGCCGAACATCGCCCGCATCCCTCCTCGTAGGGGCCGCGTCCACATCGTAGATGGGAACGCGGGGGCCACGCAGGAAGTGGACGTTCCATGACCGACACGACGTCCGAGGCGACCGGTCGCATCTTCATCAGCTACCGCCGGCAGGACTCGGCCTATCCGGCGGGTTGGCTCTACGACCGCCTTGCCGAGAGGTTCGGTCCGGGGCAAATCTTCAAGGACGTCGACTCGATCGAGCTGGGTGACGACTTCGTCGAGACCATCACGAATGCGGTCGGGTCGTGCGACATCCTCCTCGCCCTGATCGGGCAGGAGTGGCTCGACGTCGCCAGCTCAGACGGGGCGCGGCGGCTCGACGATCCCGACGACTTCGTCCGGCTCGAGATCGAGGCCGCCCTGGAACGGAAGGTCCTGCTCATCCCGATCCTGGTCGACGGGGCGATCATGCCCCGGTCCGACCAGCTGCCATCCAGCATCGCGCCGCTCGTCCGCCGGCAGGCGCTCGAGCTCAGCCCCAACCGCTTCCGGGCCGACACCGACCGGCTGCTCGATGTCATCACGCGCACCCTGGCCGACCTTCAGGACGGACAGGAACCTCCGGCGGTCCAGTCCGCGAAAGAGTCTGAACGCCCGCCCGAGCGCACGTCACCGGTGCCGCGACGCATGATGCTGGCTGCCGCCGCCGCGGTGGCGGTCATCGCCGGCGGCATCGCGACAGCCATGACCATGGGAGAGGACGACCCCAGGACGCCGACCAGCGTGATCGAGGATCCGACGCCGAACAGCGAGGCGACCGAGCCGCCGCAGCTGGGCGGGTCCGGCGCACCGATCGTCCTGGCGCACCGCGGCGGCGACGAGGAGTTCGCCTGGCAGACGATCCCCGCGTTCGAGCATGCGGCCAAGATCGGTGCGGAGATCGAGACCGACGTGCGCTGGACGAAGGACGGTGTTGCGGTGCTGCTGCACGATGAGGGCACCACGCCCGGCATGGAGTGTGAGGGCGGCAACCACCTCGTCAAGGACACCAACTGGCCTGTGCTCCGCGACGATTGTCGCTCATCTGCCACAGCCTCGACGAACGGGAAGCAGTACAGCATTCCCACATTCGCCGACGCGGTTTCGGCCCTGGCCAAGATTCCGGGCGCCGAGATCTACGCAGAGGTCAAGGTCGAGCAGACGGGCCGGCAGACGCGCCACTTCGTGGAGACGCTCAAGAACGCCCGCATGACCGATCGGGCTGTCGTGACGTCGTTCCTCCCCGACGAGCTGGACAAGATCCGAGCTCAAGCCGATGAGCAAGGTGTGGACCTGCGGACGATGCTGTTCGTCTCCGGCAAGCGGGTTCCCGCGGCAGACCTGGCCGCGCAGGATCTCTGGGCTGTCGCGATCAAGGCGGACGTGATCTCGAAGGCCTACGTGGGTGAGCTGAACGACGCCGGGATGAAGGTGATGATGTGGATCGTCAACACTCCGAAGCTGTGGAAGCAGGCGGACAGCGTGGGCGCAGATCTCGTGCTGACCGACAAGCCGGCGGAGTACGGAAAGTGGGCCGAAGTCAACTGAGCTGAGAAGGCTGCGGGTCCGCCTTGTGGCCATCGTCGCTTCCCTCGGCATCCTGCGTGGCGACGGAACCCGTCGCATCGGATCCGTCCGCCTGCCCAGCCGGCACGAGTCGCACGACCACGGACTTCGACGTCGGGGTGTTGCTGCCGTCGGCGGTGGAGTCGAGCGGCACGAGCGGGTTCGTCTCGGGGTAGTAGGAGGCAGCGGTGCCGCGGGGCGTCTCGTAGGGCACGACCCGGAAGCCACGCGCCACGCGTTCGACGTCGTCGTCGGCCCAGTGTCCGACCAGGTCGACCATCGCCCCGTCGCTCAGGTCGAAGGCCTTGACGTCGTCGGGGTGCACGAACACGACTCGCCGTCCGTCCTTGATGCCGCGGTAACGGTCGTCGTCCCCGTAGATCGTGGTGTTGAACTGGTCGTGGCTGCGCAGCGTCTGGAGCAGCAGGTGGCCGTCGGGCACCTGGACGACGTCGATCGGCGACACCGCGAACTCGGCCCGTCCGCTGTCGGTGGGGAACTCCCGCGAGTCGCGAGGCGGGTGTGGAAGCACGAAACCGCCGGCACGGTCGACCTTGTTCTCGTAGTCGTCGAAGCCCCCCACCACGCGTGAGATGTGCCCACGGATGCGTGAGTAGTCGGCGGTGAACCCCTCCCAGTCGATGCCGTGGCGATCGGTGCCGTCGTCGTCGGCGAGTGTGGTGCGGGCCAGGCCGCAGACGATCGCGACCTCCGAACGCAGGTGCGGACTGGCCGGGTCGAGCGGCCCACGCGACGCATGCACGGCCGACATGCTGTCCTCGACCGAGACGAACTGCTCGCCGGTGGCCTGGACGTCCTTCTCGGTGCGTCCGAGCGTGGGGAGGATGAGGGCGGTGTCGCCGCAGGTCAGGTGCGAGCGATTGAGCTTGGTCGAGACATGCACGGTGAGCGCGGCGTTCCGCATGGCCGCGCGGGTGACCTCGGTGTCGGGCGAGGCGTGCACGAAGTTGCCGCCCAGCCCGATGAACACCGACGCCTTGCCGTCGCGGAGGGCGCGGATGCTGTCGACGGTGTCGAAGCCGTCCTCGCGGGGCGGGTCGAAGCCGAACTCCTTCTGCAGTGCGTCGAGGAAGTATGCGGGGACGCGTTCCCAGATGCCCATGGTGCGGTCGCCCTGCACGTTGGAGTGGCCACGAACCGGGCACAGGCCGGCACCGCGCTTGCCGATGTCGCCACGGGCCAACGCGACGTTGGTGACCTCCCGAATGGTCGCGACGGCGTTGCGGTGCTGGGTGAGTCCCATCGCCCAGCAGTAGACCGTGGCCTCCGAGGCGCTGATGATCTTCGCCGCCTCGGTGATCTGCTGCCAGGTGAGGCCGGTGGCACGCTCGACCTCGGCGTGGTCGACGTGGCGCACGTGCTCGGCCCAGTCGTCGAACCCGTCGGTGTGAGCCTTGACGAACTCGTGGTCGAGGGCGTCCCACTGGACGAGCAGCGAGCCGATGGCCTGGAAGAGTGCCAGGTCGCCGTTGATGCGGACGGGCAGGTGCAGATCGGCCACGTCGAGGCCGGGCCCGACGACGCCCCTGACCTTCTGCGGGTTGCGGAAGTTGACGAGGCCGGCCTCGCGCAGCGGGTTGATGGCGATGATCTTGGCGCCGCGACGCTTGGCGATCTCGAGCGCCTGGAGCATACGGGGATGGTTGGTGCCTGGGTTCTGTCCGGCGATGACGATGCACTTCGCGTCGTAGATGTCGCGGAGGCTCACGCTGCCCTTGCCTATGCCGATCGCCTCAGCCAGCGCGACGCTGGTGGACTCGTGACACATGTTCGAGCAGTCGGGCAGGTTGTTGGTGCCGAAGGCGCGGATGAACAACTGGTAGACGAACGCGGCCTCGTTCGACGTGCGTCCGGACGTGTAGAAGGTCGCTTGGTCCGGGGAGTCGAGACTCCGCAGCTGGTCGCCGATCAGGGCGAACGCGTCAGCCCACTCGATCGGCTCGTAGTGCGTGCCGCCAGGTCGCTTGACCATCGGGTGGGTGATGCGGCCCTGTTGACCCAGCCACCGCTCCTCGTGCTCGTCCAGCTCGTCGATGCTGTGCTGCGCGAAGAACTCTGGTGTGACGCGCTCGCGAGTGGCCTCCTCGGCGACGGCCTTGGCGCCGTTCTCGCAGAACTCGGCGGTGTGGCGGTGCTCGGGATCAGGGTCGGGCCACGCGCAGCTCATGCAGTCGAAGCCGTCGGTCTGGTTCAGCTTGAGCAACGTGCGAGTGGTGCGCGAGATGCCCATCTGGCCGAGCGATCGCTGAAGAGCGACCCGGACGCCGGTGACTCCCGCGGCTGCGTTCTTGGGACGGTGAACCTCCACGAACCCGACGCTACCCCGAGAGTCGCGGCGACGTCGGGCGGCGATCGCTCGGCAGGTCGCCGGCCAGGATGACGGGCTCCCGCGGCACCAGCCGCAGCACCCGCGACTCTCGCGCCCAGCGGTCGACGGCGGTGTCCATGTCGGACAGGTTGAGACGGCCGGCCTTCAGCGCGGCGGTGACCGGCGCCCAGGCCGGAGCGTCGGGCGTGACCACCTCGACCGTGGCGTCGACCCGTGCGACCAGGTGCCGGTTCGTCTTGGAACGGAGCAGCAGGGACACGGTGTCGCCGTCGTCGAGGTCGGGCAGCGGCTGTTCGGCACCTCCGCCGACCACACAGACAGAATCGTCGACGAGCTCGTGCCAGACCGGATACGTGCGGTCTGCGAAGGCAATCCAGACGAGACCGGACTTCTTGGCGAGGTCGGTGACGAGATCGAGGTCGCTCACCGGATCAGGATAGGCGCCAGGCAGGAGTGCCGGGATGGGGCGGGCAGACGGGGTGCAGGGTCAGTTTCCGGCGGCCCGGGCGCGTGGCCGAGCGACCTTCTTCTTGCCGGTGACCTTTGCAGCGGGTGCCTCGATGGAGCCGTCGGCCAGCGACTGCACGAACAACGCGATCTCTTCGATCGCCTGTCGGGCCTCGGGCACCCAGGCCGCCGCGGCTTGGAAGACATGCACCTGGTTCTCCCAGATCTGCAGGTCGCAGGGGACTCCGGCGGCGACCAGGCGGTTGGCCATCAGCTCGGCGTCGGGCATGAGGATCTCGCGCGAACCGATCTGGATGACGGACGGAGGCATGTCGGCCAGCGGCATCTTCACCGGACAGACCCGTTCGCCGGAGATGCCGCGCCGCGAGTCCATCCGCAGGGTGAGCGCGGTGAAACGCTCGAGCGCGTTGAGAGGGAACGTCTCGCAGCGGTCCGCGTTCGGGTGGTTGCGCTTGCGGGTGGAGTCGACGTCGAGCAGCGGCGAGATGGCGACCACACCGGCGGGCCGGCCCCAGCCGGCGTCGAGCACGGCGCGGGCGACGCTGAAGGCCAGGTAGCCGCCGGCCGAGTCGCCGGCGATGGTGATGTGCTCGGGCCGGTAACCCTGGTCGAGCAGCCAGCGGAAGGCGACCACGCCGTCGGCGACGGACTCGGTGATCGGTTCCAGCGGCATCTGCCGGTAGCCGACGTTGAGCACCGGCTGGCCGGCCGCGTAGGAGATGTGCGAGACGAGACGACGGTGGGTGTTCAGACCGCAGGTGAGGAACGCGCCGCCGTGGAAGTAGAGGATCGCGCGGGGGTTGCCGCCGTGCACGTCGCGGACGTCCTTGGCGAGCAGCCACTCGCTCGGGCACGGCCCGAGGTCGACCGTGCGCCAGCTGGTGCCCTCGTGCACGGGGAGCAACCGTGCCGCGTGGTCGATCAGGTTCGGCGGGTAGATGTCGAACGGCAGCCTGGCCCACAGCCCGAGGATCGGACGGACCGTGTGACGCAGTCCCAAGCCGAGAAGGCGGGACTGTACGCTCGAGCTCTTGAAGTAACGAGGCTCGGCCGCGAGCGTCAGATGCGTGGCCATCAGGCCCCTTTCGTCGTGTGATCTGCCGTTCATGAACATTTCACATGCCGTGACTTGCAGCACATCCGGCCACTAGCGTAGGGCCTGCACCGCGCCCGGTGAGGGAGGTTCCGCAATGTCGTTCATGCCACCTACGGACTCGATGTTCCTGCTGGCCGAGTCCCGCGAGCACCCGATGCACGTGGGTGGCCTGCAGCTCTTCGAGCTGCCCGACGGCTCAGGGCCAGAGTTCGTCCAGGAGCTCATCGAGACCTTCCGGGCCACCGACAACATCTCTCCCACGTTCCGCAAGCGCCCGGCCGAGCCGGTCAGCTCCCTCGGCAACACGTGGTGGGCACTCGACGACACGATCGACTACGACCACCACATCCGTCACTCGGCGGTTCCGCAGCCGGGCCGGATCCGCGAGCTGCTCCAGCTGACGTCGCGCTGGCACGGTTCCCTGCTCGACCGGCACCGGCCGCTCTGGGAGGCCCACGTCGTCGAGGGGCTCGAGGACGGACGGATCGCCGTCTACAGCAAGATCCATCACTCCCTGGTTGACGGGGTGTCCGCGATTCGCATGATGAAGCGTTCCCTCACCGAGGACCCCGACGCCCGCGACTGCGTGCCGCCGTGGGCGCTGCCGCCACGGAAGTCCTCCGGTGGGCGCGGCGGCTTCGATCCGATGGGGTTGCTGCGCGGAGTGGGCGGAGCGGCCGGCGAGATCGCCGGGATGCTCCCCGCCTCGGCCAAGATCGTCAGCCAGATCATCCGTGACGGCGACATCACGCTCCCGAGTGCGCCGAAGACGATCCTGAACGGCCGCGTCGGCGGCGCGCGTCGGTTCGCGGCGCAGTCGTGGGAGATCGATCGCCTCAAGCGGGTCGCCAAGTCGTCGGGCACCACGCTCAACGACGTCGTGCTGGCCATGGTCTCCGGGGCGCTGCGGGAGTACCTGATCGAGCAGCACGCCCTGCCCGACGAGCCGATGAGCGCGATGGTGCCGGTCTCCCTCGCGCTTCGCGCGGAGTCGGCCGGCAAGGAGGCCGGCGACAGCAACTCCGTCGGGGCCATCATCGTGAACCTGGCCACCGATCGCGAGAACGGTGCCACCCGGCTGGAGGAGATCGCGTACTCGTCGCGCACCACCAAGAAGCTGCTCGGCGACCTCTCACCCGCACAGATCCTCGCGTTCTCGGCCATGCAGATGCTGCCGCTCGCGATGTCCCCGCTCCCCGGCTTCATCAAGTACTCGCGCCCACCGTTCAACGTGGTCGTCTCGAACGTCCCCGGCCCGAAGAACCAGATGTACTTCAACGGCGCGCGGCTCGACGGCATGTACCCGGTGTCGATCGTGCTCGACGGCCAGGCGATCAACATCACGTTGTGCAGCCGCGACAACTACCTCGACGTCGGGATCATCGGCTGCCGCAAGAGCGTCCCTCACCTCCAGCGACTGCTCACTCACCTCGAGACCGCACTGGCCGAGCTCGAGACCTCCTGGGGTTGATCGCTGGAGCTTGCTCCAGCGACTGCTCACTCACCTCGAGACCGCACTGGCCGAGCTCGAGACCTCCTGGGGTTGATCGCTCGAGCTTGCCGGTCTGCAGCTCAAGGGCAAGGCGCGCAGCGAGATGACCTGCATCGCCTCCGCCGGCGGTGGCACCTTCTACGACGTCAAGGACCTCGATCAGCTCACCTCGACCCTCACCCGCACCTCGGTGCGCGCAGCCCGCGGCTAGGCGTCGAACGCGGGCGAGATCGTCTACAACCCCTTGACGCGAGACTCTGATCGGCAACACCGAGACGCTCGGTCGCTGCCCGGGTACCGAGGCCGTCACCTTCAAAGCGGTGTCGCCGGAGCTGCGGTACCGCAACCGTGAGGCCGCCGGCAAGGTCTCCGACACGGCTCTGGACGGCGACCACTACTGCGAGATCAACTCGCTCGAGCGCAAGGACGCCCCGATCGCCAAGATGGGCGAGATCCCGATCACGCTGACCGTCAGCGTGGTCGGCGAAGTCAACGGCAAGCCCGGCTACGCGACCGAGCCCAAGGAGAGCGCCAACGACGCGGCCGCGGCCGACAGCGGTCTCGGTTGGCCCTGGATCGTCGGCGGCGTGGTCGTCCTCGCCGTCCTGGCCGCCGGCCTGCTGGCCGCGATGCGCCGGCGTCGTGGGGGCGACGCCGAGGCCGCGGCGTAGTCCACACTGGCCGCGTGAGCCCGTTCCTCGCGGTCGTCGCGGTTCTCGGTGTCTCGGCGTCCGGGCCGCTGATGGCCGGTATCGCGGCCCCCGCTTTCGCCATCGCCTTCTGGCGCAACGCTGCGGCGACCGTCCTCATCGCGCCGGTGGCGGTGGTGCGGTCGCGGGCCGAGTTCTCGCATCTGGGTGGACGGCTCTGGATGGCCACGACACTGGCCGGGCTGGCGCTGGCCGCCCATTTCGCCTCCTGGGTCTCCGCACTGAAGCTCACGTCGGTCGCGGCGGCGACCGCGCTCGTGGCTGCGCAGATCGTCTGGGTGGTGCTGCACGACCGGCTGCGCGGCGTCCGGATCGCGCCGGTGGTCTTGATCGGGCTCGGTCTCGCGGTGGCTGGAGTGCTGGTCGTGACGGGCGTCGACTTCGCGCTCTCCCGCCGCGCTCTCGCCGGGGACGCGCTGGCCCTGGCCGGCGGATTCTTCGCCGCGGTGTACCTCGTCGCCGGCCAGTCGGTGCGCACCCGGTTGTCGACCACCGGCTACACGTTCGCCTGCTACGGAATCTGCGCCCTGGTTCTCGGGGTCCTGTGCGTGGTCACCGACACCGAGCTGACCGGGTTCTCGACGCGCACGTGGCTCCTCATCGCCGCCGTGACCGTGTCGGCCCAGATGCTCGGCCACTCCCTGCTCAACCACCTGCTGGCGGTCATGAGCCCGACCGTCATCTCCCTCCTGCTGCTGCTCGAGGTGCCCGGCGCGGCGCTGCTGGCCGGCGTGTTCCTCGGCCAGTCACCCGCGTGGGGTGTGTACGTCGGGCTCGTGATGATCCTCGCCGGGCTCGCGGTCGTGACGTCCCGGCGCCCGCCGCCCGCACCGGTGCAGGCTGACTGAGCCCGCGGGACGGACGCTAGGATCGGCGCGTCAACGCCCGTTCCGTCACCAGGAGTTCGCATGGGTCGCCTCGCCACCACCGACGGTCTGACCGAGGAGCAGCAGGAGATCCTCAAGGTTGTCCGCCAGTTCGTCGAGAAGGAGATCCTGCCGGTCGCCACCGAGCTGGAGCACAAGGACGAGTACCCCACCGACATCGTCGAGGGCCTGAAGGAGCTCGGCATCTTCGGCCTGATGATCCCCGAGGAGTACGACGGTCTGGGTGAGTCGCTGCTGACCTACGCGTTGGTGGTCGAGGAGATCGCCCGTGGCTGGATGAGCGTCTCCGGCGTCATCAACACCCACTTCATCGTCGCCTACATGCTCATGCAGCACGGCACGGAGGAGCAGAAGAAGAAGTACCTCCCGAAGATGGCCACGGGTGAGGTGCGCGGCGCCTTCTCGATGTCCGAGCCCGCGCTCGGCTCGGACGTCTCAGCGATCACGACCAAAGCGGTCAAGGGCGACGACGGCGACTACACCATCAACGGCCAGAAGATGTGGATCACGAACGGCGGCACGGCCAACCTCGTCGCCGTGCTCGTGAAGACCGACGAGGGCACCGACTCGGTCTACAAGAACATGACCACCTTCCTGGTCGAGAAGGAGACCGGCTTCGGCGAGACCGCCCAGGGCGTCACCGTCCCGGGCAAGATCGAGAAGATGGGCTACAAGGGCGTCGACTCCACCGAGATGATCTTCGAGGGCCACAAGATCTCGGCCGACCAGATCCTCGGCGGCGAGCCGGGTAAGGGCTTCTACCAGATGATGGATGGCGTCGAGGTGGGCCGCGTCAACGTCGCGGCCCGCGCGGTCGGCTTGGCGACCCGGGCCTTCGAGCTGGGAATCGCGTACTCACAGCAGCGCGAGACGTTCGGCAAGAAGATCGCCGAGCACCAGGCCATCTTGTTCCGTCTGGCCGAGATGGGCACCAAGGTCGAGGCCGCCCACGCGATGGTGGTCAACGCCGCGCGCAAGAAGGACGCCGGTGAGCGCAACGACCTGGAGGCCGGCATGGCGAAGTACCTCGCCTCGGAGTTCTGCCGCGACGTCGTGGAGGACTCGTTCCGCATCCACGGTGGCTACGGCTACAGCAAGGAGTACGAGATCGAGCGCCTCTACCGCGAGGCCCCGATGCTGCTCATCGGCGAGGGCACGGCCGACATCCAGAAGATGATCATCGGCCGGCGGCTCCTCGAGGACTACAAGGCCTGAAGGGCGACGACGTGGCTCAGATCTTTTCGCTGGAGTACCCGCAGTCGCTGGGTGTCTTCGACAAGTACGCCGAGGCCCAGAAGGCGGTCGACTACCTGTCCGACGAGGAGTTCCCCGTGCAGAACGTGCTGATCGTCGGCACGGAGCTGAAGCAGGTCGAGCGGGTCACGGGCCGTCTCACCACCGGCCGGGTCGCCTTGGCCGGTGCGGCCTCCGGTGCGTGGTTGGGCCTGCTCATCGGCCTGCTGCTGAGCATCTTCGCGCAGGAGGGCAGCGCGCTCGCGACCGTGCTCGGAGGACTGGCCTTCGGTGTGGTGTTCGGCGTCGTCTGGGGTCTCATCGGCTACTGGGCCACCCGCGGTCAGCGCGACTTCAGCTCGGTGCAGAAGGTCGTCGCCACGAAGTACGAGGTGCTCGTCGAGCACAAGCTGCTGGCGAGGGCCCAGGAGCTGCTCGCGAAGATGCCGGGCCGAGCCCAGTTCTAGACGTCCGCGGGGTCAATGCGGGTCAGCCCGGGGACATCATCGAAGCCGGTGTCAGCTGAAATGATCTCCCCGATGCCATGAACGAGCGCGGTGGCCGTGTGGACGGCATCCCGGCCGCGCAGATGCGTCGTGTCGACGAGTCGCAGAGCTTCGTCGAGCACCGAACGGTCGAAGTCGTGGAGCACGACGATGTCAGTCAGGGTCCTGGCCTGCGCCACAGCGGTGGCACGATCGGTGACGCGAAGTCGATGATGAACAAACTCCTGCACCATCTCGACACTGGTGTGGGCCATGATCTCGCCGCGAGTCGCCAGCTCCATGAGCGCGCGACTCGGGTCCTTGAACCGGCTCGCGCCACCCACGGCATAGATCGCCACGGCCGCGTCGAGGTAGACCGCACGCGTCACAGACGTTCGGCCCGATCCATGTCCGCCTCGAGGGCGGCCTTGATCGTCTCCCAGTCGTCTTCCGGCTCCTGAGACTCGTGCTCGAACGCCAGGAATCGGCGCGCAGCATCGCGCCGTCGGGCGTCCTCGTCGTCGAAGTGCTCGTCGATCGCCATGCGGATGACCGCGGCGATGCTGCGGCCGGACTGCTTGGCCTCACGCTCGACGAGAGAGAATCGGTGCTGGTCGAGCAGGATCTGCAGCCGGCGTTCCATCACTGACATACACATACGTTAGCATGTGTATGTACCCGGCCCGACCAACCTGACCGGCGTTCGCCATGATGGAGGCCACACGCGACGGGAGTGATCCATGCAGTTCGGACGCAGCTACGAGGAGTTCGAGGTCGGTGCCACGTACAAGCACTGGCCCGGCAAGACGGTCACCGAGTTCGACGACCACATGTTCTGCCTGCTGACGATGAACCACCACCCGCTGCACCTCGACGTCAACTACGCCGAGAACACCACGCAGTTCGGCAAGAACGTGGTGGTGGGCAACTACGTCTACTCGCTGCTGCTCGGCATGAGCGTGCCGGACATCTCTGGCAAGGCCATCGCGAACCTCGAGATCGAGTCGCTGCGTCACGTGGCGCCGACCTTCCACGGCGACACGTTGTACGGCGAGACCACCGTGCTCGACAAGCGGGAGAGCAAGAGCAAGGACGATCGTGGTGTCGTGCACGTCGAGACGATCGGCTACAACCAGGACGGCAAGATCGTCTGCATCTTCCGCCGCAAGGTGATGGTGCCGAAGAACTCGTACCTCGAGGAGCGTGGCGGCGAGCAGCCCGGACGCCCCGTGCCCGAGCCCGACAAGAACTGGCCGAGGCCCCAGGCCCCATGACGAGCGAGCTGTGGCTCGTCCGTCACGGTCAGACCGAGTGGAGCGGGTCGGGCCGGCACACCGGCACGACCGACCTCCCGCTCACCCCCGAGGGCATGGCGGCAGCCACGGCGCTCGCGCCCACGCTCGGCGACCAGACGTTCACGCAGGTGCTCACGAGCCCCCGGCAACGGGCGCGCGACACCGCCACGCTCGCCGGTTTCCCCGACGCCGTCGTCGACGACGACCTCGCCGAATGGGACTACGGCGACTACGAGGGCCTGACCACGCCCGAGATCCGCGAGTCCGAGCCCGGCTGGACGGTGTGGACGCACCCGTGCCCCGGCGGCGAGACGGGCCAGCAGGTCGCCGACCGGCTGGACCGTGTGGTCGCCAGAGTTGGGTCCGTTCACGGCGACACGCTGGCCTTCGCCCACGGGCACTCCCTGCCCGCGCTCGCGGCACGATGGCTGGGGCTGCCGGTGCACGACGGTCGGTTGCTCCGGCTCGACACCGCAACGACGTCCGTGCTCGGTGAGTACCGCGAGACTCGCGTGATGTTGCGATGGAACTCACCCGTAATCTGAGTACGTGCGCATCGATCTCCACACCCACTCCAGCCGCTCCGACGGCACCGACACCCCGACCGAGCTGGTCGAGAACGCGAAAAGGGCCGGACTCGATGTCGTGGCGCTCACCGACCACGACACGACGGTCGGCTGGGACGAGGCCGAGGCGGCGGCCGAGCGGGTCGGCATTCGGCTCGTCAAGGGCATCGAGGTCTCCTCGAGCATCGACCACAAGAGCGTCCACCTGCTCGGATACGACTTCGACCCCGCCAACGGGCCGCTCCTGGAGGAGCTCGGGCGGGTGCTCGACGGACGCAACAACCGCGTGCCCAAGATTGTCGCCGCATTTCAGCGCATCGGCATCGACATCACGGAGGAGGAGATCCTCGCGAAATCCGGTGACGCCGGCTCGACTGGTCGTCCTCACGTGGCCGACGTGCTCATCGACAAGGGCGTCGTGGTCGACCGTGACCAGGCCTTCAACGACTACCTGGTCCCCGGCAAGCCCGGCTACGTCGGCCGGTATGCCGCCTCCACGCCGGAAGCGGTCCGCCTCATCAAGGCCGCCGGCGGCAAGGCCGTGCTGGCCCACCCTTGGTCCCGCGGCAGCGACACCGTGCTCACGGCCGACCGCATCGCCGAGCTCGTCGAGATCGGACTCGACGGCATCGAGGTCGACCACGCCGACCACACGGACGTGGATCGTGAGGGGCTGCTGAAGATCGCCGAGGATCTCGACCTCGTCGTCACCGGTTCCAGCGACTACCACGGCACGGGCAAGGGCCCCGAGTTCGGCTTGGGCTGCAACACCACTCGTCCCGAGGAGCTCGAGCGGCTGCTCGCGCGCTGACCCGCCCGAATCTTGCGTGCCGTTGCACGTAGTTCCGTCTCCGACTCGGTGCACGAGCACGCAAAGTTCGGGCCGGGTCAGATCGACGTGAGGAAGGGCAGCCAGGCGTCGGCGAGGCCCTGGGTGTTCTCGACGGCGGGGGAGTGGGCCGAGTCCTCGATGACGTGGATCTCGGTGCCGAGGCGCTTGGCCATCGAGGCCTGGATGTCGTGGGGCCATGCGTCGTCGTCGGCACCGCGACCGACCCAGACCGGCGCCGACAATGCTGCGACCTCGTCGATCCGGTCGGGGGCATCGAGGAGGTCGATGGTCATGGCCTTGAGCGACAACGGGTCGTTGGAGGTGAACCGGCGCAGGAGGAAGTCGGCGATGTCGGGCGTTCGCTTGGCACCGGTGGCCTGCTCCCGGAACCGGTGGATGTCTGCCAGGGGCACCTTCCCGAGGGCGTCGACCAGCATCCGCAGCGGCCGGTTGGGCGAGTCTCCGAGCGCTCCAGGTCCGGTGTCGAGCAGGCTCAGGCTGCGCCATGCCGACGGCTCCGCGAGCAGGGCATGCTGAGCCACGAGACCGCCGAACGAGTGCCCGAGCAGATGCGACGGATCGGTGCTGCGCATGGATGCGATCGCCAGTGCATCGGAGGCAAACCCGTCCAGGGTGTAGTCGACGGTGCTGCCGGCGGTCTCGAACTGACCGCGTTGGTCGTACGCGGTGGCGTCGAACCCGGCCGCGGCAAGGAGGGGGAGAAGCGGGGTGAAGTCCTCCTTGCTGCCGGTCCAGCCGGGGATCAGCAGCACGTGGGCGCCCGGTGACTCGACCCGCACGACGTGGGCAGCGAAGGTGCCGACGGGCGTCTCGATGCCGGTCTCCTCGACACCGTGCGGGATCTCGAGGCTTCGTGGAGTACTCATCGACCCCGTCTGGCCATCCTGGCCACGAGTGGTTTCGGCATGTACTGCGCGAGTGTCGCAAGGATCTTGTAGCGGATCGTCGGCACCGAGACGGCCTTGTGCTTGTCGAGGTCGTCGAGCGCGGCCGTGACGACCTTGTCGGCCTTGAGCCACATCCACCGAGGGACGGTCTCGTTCGGGTCGATGCCCATGCGCTGGTGGAACTCCGTGCGCACGAACCCGGGACACAACGCCATGACGGTGACGCCGGCGTCGGCGTACTGGATGTTGGCCCACCGCGACAGCGAGACGATCCACGCCTTGTGGGCCGAGTACGTGCCGCGCGGCGTGAAGGCCGCAACGCTGGCGACGTTGAGGATCTCGCCGTGTCCGCGACCGGTCATGGCCTTGATCGCGGCGTCCATGAGGTGCATCGGCGCGCGCACCATCAGGTCGAGCTGGCGGTCCTCGTCGGCGATGTCGGTGCTTCCGAACCAGGCGGCGAGCGAGGAGCCGGCGTTGTTGACCAGCAGGTCGACCGGCCGGGTGGTGTCGGTGATGGCGTTGACGGTGGCCCGCAGTCCCTCGTCGGTGGTGAGGTCGGCCGTGACGACGTCGACGTCGACGCCGTGCTTCTCGCGTAGTCCCGCGGCGACGGTCTCGAGGCGCTCCGAGTCGCGCGCCACCAGCACCAGGTCGTGGCCGCGACGACCCAGCTCGCGCGCGAAGGCGTTGCCGATGCCGGCGGTGGCTCCGGTGATCAGGGCGCGTCCTCGCATGGCGCTCAAGGTAGCGTGTCAGCCGTGACGACGACGATCGCGGTGGTGAACCAGAAGGGCGGCGTCGGCAAGACCACGACGGTCGCCTCCCTCGGTGCCGCGCTCGTCGAAAAGAGACAGCGCGTACTCCTGGTCGACCTCGACCCGCAGGGGGGGCTGACCTTCTCGCTGGGCATCGATCCAGAGGACGTCGACGTCACCGTGGGCGACGTGCTGCTGGGCACGAAGAAGCCCGACGACGCCATCGTCATCACCGCCGACGGCATGCACCTGCTGCCCAGCAACATCACCGTGGCCCAGGCCGAGGAGGGCTTGGTCAACCGCACCGGACGCGAGCAGCGTCTGCGGGTCGCCCTCGACAGGGTGGCCGACGACTACGACTGGATCCTGCTCGACTGCCCGCCCACGCTGGGGGTTCTCACCGTCGGCGCCCTCTCGGCCGCGCAACGGGTGCTGGTGCCGCTGCAGGCCGAGACCCTGTCCCACCGCGGCGTCGGTCAGCTGCTCGACACCGTCCACGACGTGAAGCAGTTCATCAACTCCGAGCTGGAGATCCTCGGCGTCCTGCCCACCATGTTCGACGGGCGCACCAACCACGCGCAGGCGGTGATGAAGGCGATCCGCGAGACCTACGACCTGCCGATCGTCACGCCGCCGATCCCGAAGACCATCCGGTTCGCCGAGGCGCCGGCCATCGGCCGGTCCATCCTCGGCACGAGCAAGAACCACAAGGGCGCAGAGGCCTACCGCCAGGTGGCGGCGGGCCTGCTCAACGATCGCCGCTGACCGGCTGACCTCGGTCGCCATCGTCACTAGAATGGGAATCGTGTCTTCCCGGCAAGCCCTTCGGCATCGCGCTGCTCGTCACCGCGCTGCACGTCGCCGTCGTCTCGGCGCGCTGGGCGGGGCCCTGGTCGTCACACTCGTGGTTGGTGCAGCGGCGTTGGGTGCGGCGCCGCAGATCCGCTCCCAGCCCCCGGCGGTTGCCGGCGCGTCCACGTTCGAGCGTGCGTCGCTCACATCCCTGTCGGAACCAGTCATCGCGGTCATCGCCGAGAAGGACGGGGCAGCCGAGCAGCTCCGCATGAAGGCCGAGAAGGCGGTGAAGGTCCGGGAGTCCGACTCACTTCCGGCCGGCTCGGGGGACGGCCGTCGCATCGTCTTCTCCGAGACCGCCCAGCGCGTCTGGCTCGTGGGCGACGACGGCCGCGCAGTCCGCACGTACCTGGTGTCGGGCAGCAAGTTCGACAACCTCGACCCGGGCTCCTACGCCGTGCAGTCGAAGTCCCGCTACGCGACCGCATTCGACGCCAGCGGATCAATGGAGTACTTCGTGCGGTTCACCACGGGCTTCTCCGCACCGATCGGGTTCCACACCGTGCCGGTTGACACCGCCGGCCGTCTCGAGCAGACCAAGGAGCAGCTCGGCACGCCGACGTCGGCCGGGTGCGTGCGCCAGTGGCGCGAAGACGCCGTCGCGCTCTGGGACTTCGCCCCGGTCGGCACGACGGTCGTGGTGACCGCCTAGGTCAGTCGGCCTTTGAGACCGTCTGGCCGCCACGGGTGCGGTTGCGGCGACGGTTGCGACTGCGATTGCGGCTCGACCCGCCGTCGGAGGTCGCCTTGGTGTCGGACGCCTGTGGTGGGCGACCGTCCTGGCCGCCCTTGGGACCACGACCGCCTTGACCGCCGCGACCGCCCTGCGCGCCTCGACCGCCGGCATCCTTGCGGGGCTCCTTCGGCGAGGGCGGCTTGAGGCGGCCCTTCGCGTCGTGGGAGATGCCGAGGTCGTGGAACAGGTGCTCGGAGGTGGAGTACGTCTCCTGCGGCTGGGGGAACGGCAGGTCGAGCTCCTTGTTGATGAGCTGCCAGCGGGTCATGTCGGCCCAGTCGACGAACGTGACCGCGATGCCCGATGCGCCCGCGCGGCCGGTGCGGCCGATGCGGTGCAGATAGGTCTTGTGGTCCTCGGGACAGTTGTAGTTGACCACGTGCGTGATGCCGGCGACGTCGATGCCGCGGGCCGCGACATCGGTGGCGACCAGGGTGTCGACCTTGCCGTCGCGGAACCGCTGCAGCGCCCTCTCGCGGGCGGTCTGTGCCATGTCGCCGTGCAACGGGGAGGCCGGGAAGCCGCGGTCGGCGAGGTCGTCGGCGACGCGCTGCGCGGTGCGCTTGGTCCGCGTGAAGATGAGCACGCGTCCGACGTCGTCGGCCTGGAGGATGCGGGCCACGACCTCGGGCTTGTCCATGTCGTGCGCCTGCCAGACGAACTGCGCCGTGGTGGGCAGCAACAGGTCCTCGTCGGGTGACTCCGCACGGATGTTCATCGGGTGGCGCATGTGCGTGCGGGCCAGCGTGACGATGGCTCCCGGCATGGTGGCCGAGAACAGCATCGTCTGGCGCAGCTCGGGCGTCTTGGCGAGGATTGCCTCGACGTCGGGCAGGAAGCCGAGATCGAGCATCTCGTCGGCCTCGTCGAGCACCAGCGACTTGACGTGCGAGAAGTCGAGCGCACCGCGGTTGGCGAGGTCGAGCAGGCGCCCGGGGGTGCCGACGACGATGTCGACGCCGGACTTGAGCATGTCGAGCTGGGGCTCGTAGGGCACGCCGCCGTAGATGGTGAGGTTGCGCGTGCCGCGCTTGGCCGAGGCGGTGTCGATGTCCTTGGCCACCTGGATGGTGAGCTCGCGGGTGGGGGTGACGATGAGCGCCTGCGGCTTGCCGGGCGCGGCCAGCTGGTCGTAGTCGGGGTCGTGCGGGGCCACGGTGCGCTGGATGACGGGGATCGCGAAGGCGAGGGTCTTGCCGGTACCGGTGCGGGCCTGGCCGATGAGGTCGGTGCCGATGAGAGCGACCGAGAGCGTCATCTCCTGGATGGGAAAGGGGTGGGTGATGCCGACGTCGTCAAGTGCGTCGGCGATCTCGGGCATGACGCCCAGATCTTTGAACGTGGTCAGGGGACTTCTCGAATTCTTCAGACTCAGATGGTTTCTCGGCCCATCCTATCGCCCGCCTGCGCCGCCGCAGTACGCACCGCCTCGCGCTACGCTGCGATGCCATGGCCAAGAAGGACGTTCCCGCCCCCTCCGCGTTCGACGATCCGGTCTACCGCACCGGCGTCGTCGAGCTGCTGGGCGTGCTCGCCTACGGCGAGATCAGCGCGTGCGAACGGCTCGCCGACGACGCCAAGATGGCTCCTGACCTGCACACGAAGGTCGAGGTCGCGGCCATGGCCGTCGCGGAGTTCCAGCACTTCGAGCTGCTCCGAGATCGCCTCCTCGAGCTCGGCGAGGACCCGTTCGAGGCGATGGCACCGTTCACCGCGACGTTCGAGCGTTTCCACCGGCAGACCGCGCCGTCCGACTGGCTCGAGGGCCTGGTCAAGGCCTACGTCGGCGACGGTCTGGCGTCCGACTTCTACCGCGAGGTCGCGTCATACCTTGATCCCCAGACGCGCGAGCTCGTGCTCGAGACGCTCAGCGGCACCGGTCACTCCGCGTTCGTCATCGAGCAGGTGCGGGGGGCCATCGAGGCCGATCACCGCGTGGCGGGCCGACTGGCCCTGTGGGGACGCCGCCTGATGGGCGAGGCGTTGAGCCAGGCGCAGATGGTGGTGGCCGAGCGCGACGCGCTGAGCGCCGTGATCGTCGGCGGCATCGAGCAGCCCGGCATGGACCTCGCCGCGATCGGCCGGATGTTCACCCGCCTCACCGAGGCCCACGCCGAACGCATGGAAAAACTCGGCCTGGCCGCGTAGCAGCGACGAACTCTTTCTGGAATCCCGGCGAGAGCCGGCTCCTTGGCAAGCCATCTGTGGGCCAAGCGGCTGTTCAACCGCGACCCCACGGCCTGGGAGCGAGAAGCTAGCTGCCGGCGACGAGACCGAAGCCGACCTTGCGCCCGGAGTCGGCGGTGAAGTAGAGGTAGGCGACCTTGTCGGCCGGAACGGCCACGGTGCGGCCCTTCTCGTCGGTGAGGCTGAACACCGTCTCGTCGGTGATCGCCGACTCCAGCGACTTCAGCACGTCGTCGGGAGCCTGGTCGGTGTCGACCGACAGCTCACGGGCGGCGTTCTGAACGCCGATCTTGACTTCCATGGTCACTCATCTCCTGTTGTGGTGGGGAAGCCGCCGATGCCGCGCCAGGCCAGCCCGGCGGCGAGCTCGACAGCCTCGGAACGGCTGAGCCGGGAGTCGGTCGACAACCAGTTGCGCGCGCCGACATGGCCCATGCCGACCAGGCTGACCGCGAGCAGGTGCGAGGCCGGCGCGGGGAGGCCGGTGTCCTCGTGGATGACCTCGGCGATCGCCGAGGCCGACTCGTGGATGACGCGGTCGACCTGCTCGCGGACGGACGGGTCGTTGGTGAGGTCGGACTCGAAGACCAGGCGGAACGCGGCGCCCTGGTCGGCAACGTAGTCGTACCAGAGCTCGATCGTGGCCTGGACGCGCTCGCGGTTGTCGGTCGTGGAGGCCAGCGCGTCCCTGACCCCGGCGATGACGGTGTCGCACGACGTCTCGAGCAAGGCGAGGTAGAGGTCGAGCTTGCCAGGAAAGTGCTGGTAGAGCACGGGTTTCGAGACGCCCGCGCGGTCGGCGATCTCGTCCATCGAGGCGGCGTGGTAGCCCTGCTCGACGAAGACCTCGAGCGCCACGTCAAGAAGCTGGGCGCGGCGAGCCGAGCGCGGAAGACGGCTCGTTCGGGGCCGCAGGGGCAGGGCTTCGCTCACGGCTCCAATGTAGTGGGTGGCTGCTCACCATCCGGACGGCCGGTCGCGGGCCGGCACCCGTCGGGGAACATTGATGGTCGGCGCGATGTTCTTGCAGATGACAGCCAGCGCTTGCCCTGCGCCCGCAGCACAGAGGAGAGATTCGTGGTCGCCCCACTCGTGGAACCCGCCGACGAACTGACGATCGACGAGGTCCGCCGCTACAGCCGGCACCTGATCATCCCCGACGTCGGCATGACCGGCCAGAAGCGCCTCAAGAACGCCAAGGTGCTCGTGATCGGTGCGGGTGGCCTCGGCAGCCCGGCACTGCTCTATCTCGCCGCCGCCGGTGTCGGCACGCTCGGCATCATCGACGACGACGTGGTCGACGAGTCGAACCTCCAGCGCCAGGTCATTCACGGTCAGTCCGACATCGACCGGCCGAAGGTCGAGTCGGCGGCGGACTCGGTCGCCGAGATCAACCCGTACGTCGAGGTCATCCAGCACCACGTCCGCCTCGACACCGACAACGTCCTCGACATCTTCGCCGGCTACGACCTCATCGTCGACGGCACCGACAACTTCGCCACGCGCTACCTCGTCAACGATGCTGCCGTGATCCTCGGCAAGCCGTACGTCTGGGGCTCCATCTACCGCTTCGAGGGCCAGGTGTCGGTGTTCTGGGCCCAGGAGGGTCCGCAGTACCGCGACCTCTACCCCGAGCCGCCGCCGCCGGGCATGGTCCCGTCGTGCGCCGAGGGCGGCGTGCTGGGCGTGCTGTGCGCGTCCATCGGCTCGGTCATGGTCACCGAGGCCATCAAGCTCATCACCGGCATCGGCGAGCCGCTCATCGGCCGGCTCATGGTCTACGACGCGCTCGAGATGAGCTACACGACGCTCAAGATCCAGCGCGACCCGAGCGCCGTCGCTCCCACCGAGCTCCTCGACGACTACGAGGCGTTCTGCGGGATGATCAGCGCCGAGGCCGCCGAGGCCGCCGCCGACTCCACGATCTCGGTCGCCACGCTCAACGGATGGATCAAGGAGCGCAACGACGGCGGGCGCGACTTCGTGCTCGTCGACGTCCGTGAGCCGAACGAGTACGAGATCAACAAGATCCCGGGCTCGGTGCTCATCCCCAAGGGCGAGTTCGCCAAGGGCGACGCGTTCGAGCAGCTGAACAGCGGCAAGCAGGTCGTCCTCTACTGCAAGACCGGAGCTCGCTCGGCCGAGCTGCTCCCTGCGGTCAAGGGCGCCGGGTTCGCCGATGCGGTGCACGTCGGCGGCGGCGTCGCAGCCTGGGTCAACCAGATCGACCCGAGCCAGCCCGCGTACTGACGCCCCTACTCTGATCGGCATGGACGGCGACTTCACCGACGCGGTCCTCCGGATCGTCGAGCGTGTTCCGCCAGGTCGCGTCGTCACATACGGCCTGATCGCCGACGCGGTGGGCCGTGGCGGGGCACGTCAGGTTGGCCGGGTCATGTCGCTCGAGGGCGCTGCCGTGTCGTGGTGGCGAGTGGTGCGGGCCGACGGGACCCTTCCGCCGCACCTGATGACCGACGCTCAGGTCAACTGGCGTGAGGAGGGCACGCCGGTCCGCCGCGGCCGGGTCGACGTCCCAGCGGCTCTCTGGAACGTCGAGCCCTGAACCGTGTCAGCCGAACAGCTGCTTGGCCTGGTCGATGAGGAGGATCACGGAGAAGAACCCGTAGAACGCCACCGCCCAGATGATCGCTGCGAACCGCACGCCGCGGAGCCCGATCTCGCGGGGCAGCACCCCTCGGTTGAGCTGGAGCAGCAGGATCGAGTAGACGAACATCACCAGTCCGTTGAGGGCCGCCGCGATCACCAGCAGCAGCAGGGGCTGGTCGACACCGGACAACAGGATCACCGACCCGAACACGATCATGGCCCAGACGGTGATGAAGTACAGCCGGCTCTCGCTCCAGCGGTCGTTGTCGCGCAACGTGGCGGTCTTGAGCACGTCGGCGGTGAGCCGGCCGATCATGTCGAGCACGACCAGGTTGGTCGAGAACAGCACCACGCTGCCGATCAACCAGAACACCGTGCCGAGCCATGCGCCCTGCTCGTCCTTGAGGGCCTCACCCTGCAGCCGGATGAAGTCGAAGCTCTCGGCGTCACTGTCGACTCCAACCGTGACGAAGGTCAGCGTCATGAAGACCAGCAAGGCCACTGCGCCGATGAAGAAGAACGTCCAGAACTGTTCGCGGTTCGCCACCTTATCCGGGTGAAGCCGGTGACCGCCGTCTCGCCGGTGGCGAGGGTGTAGCGCTCGATCTGCATGTTCAGGAAGTACTGGGTGCCCACGCCGAGGATGACCAGCCAGAACAGCACCAGCCCCACCTGGGAGGCGATGCTCGGCCACAGGACGTACTCGCCCGATCCGATGGCGCCGGCCAGCAGCAGCACGCTCGGCCCGACCACCTTCTTCATCGGCAACGGCTCGGAAAGGTCGGTGTACTCAACCGCCGGGACGTAATTGTCGGGAATCTCCGCTTCGGTCGAGGCTGCACCTCTTTCCGGTGTCGGACTGGTCGTGGTCGCTCCGCCTCGGAGTTCTCGGTTCTCTGGACTCCGTCCTCTGGTTCAGGGCATCCGCTCGTACGCCGGCACGGTCAGGAAGTCCTCGTAGCGCTCGGACAGGGCCATCTCGGTGAACAGCGCACGGGCCTCGTCCCAGCGGCCGTCCGTCGCGTCGGCGTCGGTGATCGCCGCCGTCTCCTCGTCGATCAGCCGCTCGACGAGGTCGCGGGTCACCTGCTCCCCGCCTGCGAGGGAAGCGCCGGCGTGCAGCCACTGCCACACCTGGGAGCGGGAGATCTCCGCGGTCGCGGCGTCCTCCATCAGGTTGTTGATCCCGACCGCTCCGGAACCGCGGAGCCAAGCCTCGAGATACTGGATGCCGACGCTGATGTTCGAGCGCAGGCCCGCCTCGGTGATCTCGCCCGGGGTGCCTGCGACGTCCAGCAGCTGCTCGACGGTGACGTCCACCTCGTCGCGGGTTCGGTGGCGCTGGTCCGGATCGTCGCCGAGGACCTCCGTGAACACCTCCGTGCAGAGGTCGACCATGCCGGGGTGGGCCACCCACGAGCCGTCGAAGCCGTCATTCGCCTCACGGGTCTTGTCGTCACGCACCTTCTCGAACGCCTGCCGGTTCGTCTCCTCGTCCTTGCTGGGGATGAACGCCGCCATCCCGCCGATGGCGTGGGCGCCACGCTGGTGGCAGGTACGGACGAGCAGCTCGGTGTAGGCCCGCATGAACGGAACGGTCATGGTCACCGAGTTTCGGTCGGGGAGCAGGAAGTCCTGGCCGCGGCTGCGAAAGCTCTTGATGACGCTGAACATGTAGTCCCACCGGCCGGCGTTCAGCCCAGCCGAGTGGTCACGGAGCTCGTAGAGGATCTCCTCCATCTCGAACGCCGCGGGAAAGGTCTCGATCAGCACGGTGGCGCGCACCGTGCCCTGCGGGATTCCGACGTGGTCCTGGGCCAGCACGAAGACGTCGTTCCACAGCCGGGCCTCGAGGTGACTCTCCATCTTGGGGAGATAGAAGTACGGCCCCGAACCGCGGTCGATCTGGGCCTGGGCGCAGTGGAAGAAGTAGAGCCCGAAGTCGAACAAGCTGCCGGACATGCGCTCGCCGTCGACGAGCACGTGCTTCTCGGTGAGGTGCCAACCTCGGGGCCGGACGACGATCGTCGCCGTCTCGTCGCGGAGGGAGTAGTGCTTGCCGTCGGGGTTGGTGAGCTCGAGGGTTCCGGCGACCGCGTCGCGCAGATTGAGCTGGCCGCGGACCATGTTCTCCCACAACGGGGTGTTGGCGTCCTCGTGGTCGGCGAGCCACACCTTGGCATTCGAGTTCAGTGCGTTGATCGCCATCTTCGCGTCAGTGGGTCCGGTGATCTCGGCACGCCGGTCTCGGAGGCCGGGTGCCGGTTCGGCGACTTGCCAGTCGGCCTCGCGGACGTCCTTGGTCTCCTCGAGGAAGTGCAGCATGCCGCCGCGGGCCAGCTCGTCGTATCGCCGCCCACGGGCCTCGAGCAGCCCGCGCCTACGCGGCTCGAACTCGCCGTGCAGGCGGGCGAGGAAGGTCATGGCTTCGTCGGTGAGGATCTCGTCGAACCGATCGTGGATCGGAGCGGTGATCTCGACGCTCATCGAAGTCCCCCGAATTCGCCCAGTCTTCTTCGTCCATTCTTCCGCTCTGCGGAAGACCCCTTCTACAGTCTGAAAACCTATGCCGTATGAGTCAGCGGGGCAACCGGTGGACAGCGGTGGCGTCCAGTCGGTCACGCGTGCCTTCGAGGTCCTGGAGGCACTCGCGGAGCACGGTCCGATGAGCCTGTCCCCGGCTGGCCGTCGTGGTCGATCGGCCGCTGACGTCAGTGCATCGCCTGGTCCGCTCGCTGACCGCGCTGGGCTACGTGGTCGGTGACTCGACCAAGCAGTACTCGCTCGCGTCTCGCCTGATCCACCTCGGCGAACGTGCCGGCCGGATGGCGTCCCGATGGGCGGTTCCGCACCTGAGACGCTGGTCGACGATGTCGGCGAGACCGCGAATCTCGCCATGCTCGACGGCGACCAGGTGGTCTACGTCGCCCAGGTCCAGTCGGGCCACTCCATGCGGATGTTCATGGAGGTCGGTCGCCGTGCGCAGCCGCACTGCACTGCCGTCGGCAAGGTGCTGCTCGCCCGACTGCCGTCCGAGCACGTGGCGGCCATGGCCCGACGCTCTGGCCCGCCGGACCAGACGGCGCACACGTTGACCACGCTGCCCGAGCTCACCGCTGCCCTGGACCGTGCCCGGGCCGACGGATACGCCCTCGACGAGGGGGAGCAGGAGGTCGAGGCGCGGTGTGTGGCGGTCGCGGTGGCCGGCTCGACGTTGCCGTTGGCGATCCCGGTGTCCGGCCCGGCGCCGCGGATGACCGATGCCGTCATCGCGTGCGGTGCCCTCGTTGACGGCCGCTGCCGCGTCGCTTCCGGCCGACCCTGGGTGGCTGATGAATGGCAGTGATCACGGCTGTCCGGGTCGTCTGCTGAGATGGGTCCATGCCCGAGTACGTCCTGCAGTCCCCCGCTGCCCATGACCACGTGGTCGCGCCCGTCCTCGACGACGAGCAGCGCGTGGTGGTCGAGCACGGGGCGACGCCTGGCCGCGGGCCTCTGCTGGTGCTGGCGGGGCCGGGGACCGGCAAGACCACGACGGTTGTCGAGACGATCGTCGAGCGCATCGAGCGGGAGGGCCTGAGCCCCGACCAGGTGCTCGTGCTGACGTTCAGCCGCAAGGCCGCCGGCGAGGTTCGGGCTCGCATCGCGCGGCGCCTCGCTCGCACGTCGGCCGTCACGCCTGCCATGACGTTCCACGCCTTCTGCTACGCGCTCCTTCGCAGCGAGCAGGCCTCGGACCGATACACCAGCCCGATGCGGCTGCTCAGCGCGCCGGAGCAGGACGCGGCCATCGCCGAGCTGTTGCGGAGCGCCGATCCGTTCGCCTGGCCCCGCGAGCTGCGCGGCGCCCTGCGCACGCGAGGGTTGGCCTCGGAGCTGCAGCGGCTGATGGCGACGGCGCGGGCGCTCGGCATGGACTCGGTCGATGTCGAGTCGCTCGGCCGTGAGCACGGTCGCGACGACTGGGAGAGCGCCGGCCGGTTCTTCGACGAGTACACCTCGGTGGCCGCACTCGAGAACACCATCGACCACGCCGACATGATCTTCCAGGCGGTCCGCCTGCTCACCGACCCCGACGTGCGCGACCGATGGCGCGACCGCTTCCGTCTGGTGGTCGTCGACGAGTACCAGGACACCGATCCGCTCCAGGTCTCGTTCCTCCGGGCGTTGGCCGCCGGCCGCGACCTGGTGGCGGTCGGTGATCCTTACCAGTCCATCTACGGATTCCGTGGCGCCGACGTCCGCGGCATCCTCGACTTCCCCGAGCAGTTCGGAACCCACGAGGTCCCGGCTCCGACCATCGTCCTGCGGAACACCCACCGCTACGGGTCGACCATCGGTGCTGCGGTCAGGTCCGTCGTGCACGGGCGTGGTGCTCTCGGGCCCGTCGACGGCAGCGCCTACGAGGCCCTGCGCTCCCCGATCTCGCGGGTCGACGACACGGGTCACGTCGAGGTCCGCACGTTCGTGTCCCCGACGGCTGAGGTCGAGCACGTGGCCCTGCTGCTGCGTGAGGCACACCTGCACGACGAGGTGCCGTGGACCGACATGGCCGTGCTGGTGCGATCGGGGATGCATCTCGGTCGACTGCAGCGGGCCTTGGGTGCGGCCGGTGTACCCGTCGAGGTCGCGGGCGACGAGGTTCCGTTGGCCCTCGAGCCGTCCGTGCGCACGCTCCTCGCTGCCCTCCACGTCGCCGATGACCTGCGCTCGGATCGGCCGATCGAGCCAGGGGCCGCGGCAGCGCTGCTCACCGGTCCGCTCGGCGGCCTCGACGCGGCGTCCTTGCGGCGTCTCGGTCGCGTCCTCCGCCAGGGCGACACCGACCATCCACGGCCGTCCCGGCTCCTCGTCGCCGAGGCGCTGGGCGACCCGTCGGTCCTCGGTGGGCACCACGATCCGGGGACGCCCGACGGCGACGCGGTCGAGGCCGCGGGAGCGCTGGCCCTGCTCCTGCGCCGAGCCGCCGACCAGATCATGGCCGGCGAGCCGGCCGAACAGGTGCTCTGGACGCTGTGGAGCGGCACCTCCTGGCCAGATCGGCTCCGCCGGCAGTCCGAGGCCGGCGGCGACGGCTCCCTGCAGGCCGATCACGACCTCGACGCGCTTTGCGCCCTGTTCGCCGAGGCGGCCCGCGCCGAGGAGCAGCACGCCCATCGTTCCGTCGTCGAGATCGCCACCGCCCTCGAGGCACAGCAGATCCCGGCCGACACCCTCGCGCAGGACGCCGCCCCGGGCCGAGCGGTCCAGCTCATGACCGCGCACCGGGCCAAGGGCCTGGAGTGGCCCTTCGTCGTGGTGGTCGGCGTGCAGGACGGCGAGTGGCCGGACACGCGATGGCGGAGCAGCCTGCTCCAGGTCGACCGGATGGCCCCCGACGGGCTCCGCTCGCCGCCGTCCTCCCGCTCGTTGGTCGCCGAGGAGCGACGACTGTTCTACGTGGCTTGCAGCCGGGCGCGGTCACGGCTCGTGGTCACGGCGGTGGCGAGCGGGTCCGACGACGGTGACCAGCCGTCGCGGTTCGTCGGCGAGCTCCACGCCCACGTGAGCGATCTCACGGTGCCATCTGCCCAGAGCCTGCCCGAGCCGGAGGATCGGCCGCGGAGGGCGCTCTCCTTGCGCGGCGCGGTGGCCGAGCTGCGCCGCATCGGCGAGACCACCAGCGACCCGGCCTTACGAGCACGCGTGGCGGGCCTGTTGGCGCGCCTGGCCGACCAACCGGGCGCGACCGGCGCACACCCCGACCGATGGTGGGGGCTGCGCGGTCTGACCAGCAGCGACCAGCCGATCCGCAACCCCGACGAACCGCTCGGTCTCTCGGGCAGCGCGGTCTCCTCGATGGAGGAGTGCCCCTTGCGCTGGTTCCTCGGCCGCGAAGCCCGCGGTGAGCGCGGCACCACGGCCGCGCAGGGCTTCGGGTCGATCGTCCACGCCATCGCGGCCGAGGTCGTCCGGTCCGGCGTCGACGCCGACCCCGACGAGCTGGCCGAGCACCTCGACGCCATCTGGCCACAGCTCGAGCACCCCGCAGCGTGGATCGGCGCGCGTGAGCACGAGGCCGCTGTGGCCGCCGTCGTCCGCTTCAGCCGATGGCACCGTGAGCATGGCCGCGCCGTGCTGCAGGCCGAGCACGAGTTCGAGGTGAAGGTCGACGTCGAGGGGCGGGCCGTGGTGATGAGGGGGTCGATGGACCGGGTCGAGCTCGCCGACGACGGCATCCACGTCGTCGACCTCAAGACGTCCAAGAACGCGCTCAAGAAGGACGAGCTGACCGAGCATCCGCAGCTCGGCTTCTACCAGCTCGCCGTCGAGCACGGCGCCACCGCAGGGCTCCCCGGCGCCGAGTCGGCGCGAGCCGCCGGCGCCGAGCTGGTGCTGCTGCGCATCGACGAGGCGCGCACCGCGGGCTACCCGAAGGTGCAGGCTCAGGACGGCCCCCGCCCGGACGAACCGTTCTTCGCCGTCGAACAGCTACGACGTTCCGTCCACACGCTCCACCACGAGGACTTCATCGCCACCGCCTCCACCAAGTCCTGCCAGTACTGCCAGTTCCAGCGGCTCTGCCCCACCAAGGACGAGGGCGCGACGATCTTGGTGGAGGGCCGCACCCGATGAGACCCGTACGCGACGAGCAGCACCTCTGCGAGCTGCTCGGCCTCGCCTTCACCGAGCCTCAGCTCGCGGCGATCACCGCCGATGTCGACGAACCGGGAGTCATCATTGCGGGCGCCGGTTCCGGCAAGACCACGGTCATGGCCGCCCGCGTCGTGTGGCTGGTCGGTCACCTCGACGCGGCACCCGACCACGTGCTGGGGCTGACGTTCACCAACAAGGCGGCGGCCGAGCTCGGGCAGCGCATCCGCGCGAGCCTGCAGGTACTCGGGTCCGACGATGACGGCGAGCCCACCACGTCCACGTACCACGCGTTCGCCGGCTCCCTCATCACCGAGCACGGGCTCAGGTTGGGCGTCGAGCCCGATCTCCGACTCGTCACTGACGCTTCCCGGTTTCAGCGCATGGCGCGCGCGATCGAGTCCTACGTCGGCGAGCTGCGCGAGGTCACCACCCACGTGCCGAGCCTGGTCACGCAGGCGATGGCGCTCGACGCCCAGCTGGCCGAGCACCTGGTCGAGCCCGAGATCCTCCGGGCGCACGACGAGGAGGTCGTCCGCGAGTTCCTGTCCACGGCCAAGCCACCGGCGGTGCTGCGCGATGCCGCGGCCACGGCGCAGAAGCGCGTCGAGCTCAGTCATCTGGTCGACCACTATCGGGCCGGCAAGGCCGACGACGGTGTGATGGACTTCTCCGACCAGATGGCGTGGGGAGCGAAGCTCGCGTTCCTTCCCGAGGTGGGCGCTGCCTTGCGAGAGCGATTCGGCATCGTCCTGCTCGATGAGTACCAAGACACGTCGGTGGCGCAGCGCGACCTGTTGCAGGCCCTCTTCTCGGGGCCCCACGAACAAGCGGGTCGAGGCTTCTCGGTCACCGCGGTCGGCGATCCCGCCCAGGCGATCTACGGCTGGCGCGGTGCCGCGGTCGGGAATCTCGAGCATTTTCTCGACGACTTCCCGCGCACGGACGGCGGCCGCGGCCGACAGTTCAGCCTCCACGAGACCCGCCGGTGCGCGCCCGAGATCATCGACGTCGCCAACCACGTCGTCGCATCGTTCTACGCCACCTCCGCGGTGGTGCGACCGCTCGCGTCGGCGACCCGGCCCGGCGGACGGGTCGACGTCGCCCTCTACGACACCATCGACGCCGAGATCGCCGCGATGGTCGACGACATCAAGGCCATCGCGGGTCCGCGCCGCGACATCGCCATCCTCGTGCGGGTGGCTCGCGAGAACGGCGCCATCGTCCAGGCGCTCCGCGAGGCACACATCCCGTTCGAGATCGTGGGCCTCGAGGGGCTCCTTGCGCAGCCCGAGGTCCTCGACCTCCTGGCCTTCCTCGAGGTCGTCGAGGACGTCACGGCCAATCCGGCCATGCTCCGCCTCCTCACCGGGCCGCGGTGGCGCATCGGCCCACGCGACCTCGCGCTGCTCGGGAGGCGGGCGGCTCATCTCACCGGCCGCACGTTCGGCCGCGACGACGACACGACACTCCAGGCCGAGCTGAGGCGAGCGGTCGAGGGCACCGACCCGACCGAGATCGTCTCGCTCGCCGACGCACTCGACGATCCCGGCGACCTGCCTTACTCGACCGAGGCACGAGCGCGGTTCGTCGAGATCTCCCGTCTCGTCTCCGCCGTACGGGCGCACGCCGGTGAACCGCTGCTCGACCTCGCCCGGCGCGGGGTGCGCGCCCTCGATCTCGACCTCGAGCTCCAGGCGGGCGACGTCGCGGGCGGCGCCGACAACATCGCGCTGCTGCTCGAGGCCATCGCCGACTACGCCCACACCGATCGCTACGCCTCGCTGTCCGGGCTCGTCGCCTACCTCGACGCCGAACGCTTCTACGCCGGCGGCATGGAGGTCTCCACGCCCTCGGAGGCCGACTCGGTCAAGCTGCTGACGATCCATCGGGCCAAGGGCCTGGAGTGGCCCACGGTCTTCGTCCCACTGGCGTCGCGCACGATCTTCCCGTCAGGACGCGGACGCCCGCGATGGATCACGAGCGCGTCCACCCTCCCCGGTCCCTTGCGGGGTGACGCCGACAGCCTGCCTGCCCTCGCGGAGTGGACCGCCGCGGCGAGAACCGCCTACGAGAAGGCCGACCGCGACGACGCCCTGATGGAGGAGCGGCGCCTGGCCTACGTGGCCTTCACTCGAGCGGCTCGGCGGCTCACCGTCAGCGGCCACTACTGGGGACGCACCCAGCAGAAGCCTCTCGGACCGTCGGAGTTCCTCCTCACCACGCGGGAGCGGCTCGAGCACAGCGGCGTGCGGCCGATCCACTGGGCCGACCCGCCGGGTCAGGAGGCCACCAATCCTCATCTGGTCGAGGCCGACGGCATCGCCTGGCCGGCCGCGGGTCCCGGTCTCGACGGACGCCGCGTGCTCGCGCACGACGTCTGTGCGGCGATCGAGGGTCGACTGAACGTCCAGGTGGCGACCGGAGATGTCAGCGATGCGGATCGCACGTCGTTTGCCGATCTCGACGCGCTCGAGCACGACCTCGACCTCCTCGTGGTCGAGGCGGCCGAGAGCATCCGGGGCGTCCGTGAGGTTCCGTGGCCGAGCCGGATGTCGGCCACGTCGGCGATGGCGCTGACCAAGGATCCGGAGGAGTTCGCGCGAGGCCTGGCCAGACCGATGCCACGGCGACCCTCGTCCGCGGCCCGGTTCGGCACCCGGTTCCACGCGTGGATCGAGGACCACTACGGCGTGACGGGTCTGTTCGACCCCACCGACCTGCCGGGGCGTGGTGACGCCGGAATCGACACCGACACCGAGCTCGATCGGCTCAAGCAGATGTTCCTGGAGTCGGAGTTCGCCGACCGGACGCCTCACCGGATCGAGGCGCCGTTCTCGCTCGTGCTCGGCGGCCAGCAGTTCGGCGGTCGCATCGACGCCGTGTTCCCGACACCGAACGGTTTCGAGGTCGTCGACTGGAAGACGAACCAGCGAGCGGACGCCGATCCGCTTCAGCTCGCCATCTACCGTCTCGCGTGGGCCGAGTTGACGGGTGTCGACCTCTCCCAGGTCACCGCCGCGTTCTACTACGTCCGGCTGGGCGACACCGTGCGCTTCGGTGCGGACGACCTGCTCGATCGCGCCGGGCTCGAGCGGGTGCTGGGTCTCGATCCGTCGCGGCTAGCCTGACGAGGTGGACTACGCGTTCTACCGCACTCAGCACGACCGGGCCGCTCATCTGCGCCGCGACGATGCCTGGCGCTCGCCCGACCTGCGGGTCATGGTGCTCGGCGGCGAGCACGTCGCGACCGCCGACGGCGGGGGAGTGCTCTGGCTCAAGCCCGGCGACGTCCCCGACGGTGAGTGGATGTTCCTCGGTCTGCGCGACGGCGAGAGCTTCGCGGCCGTCGTCGTCGAACGAGTCGACGCAGAGCTGCGACCGGTGAGCCTGCGGATGCTCGGCCCGAGCGTCGCGCCCGAGGACGCGTCGCTGGCCGTCCACGCCGTCGGTCTCGCCCGGTGGCACCAGACCCATCGGTTCTGCTCGCGCTGTGGATCGCACACCGACGTCGGCCAGGCCGGCCACGTCCGGATCTGCCCTGACTGCAGCACCCACCACTTCCCGCGGACCGACCCCGCCGTCATCATGCTCGTCACCGACGGCGACGACCGCGCCCTGCTCGGCCGCCAGCCAAGCTGGCCCGAGCTGCGGTTCTCGACACTGGCCGGCTTCGTCGAGCCGGGGGAGTCCCTGCCCGACGCGGTGCGTCGCGAGGTGATGGAGGAGGTCGGTATCGAGGTCGGCGACGTCGAGTTCGCCGGGAGCCAGCCGTGGCCGTTCCCGTCGAGCCTCATGCTCGGCTTCCACGCCAGCGCCCTGACGCACGACATCCGGGTCGACGAGGTGGAGATCGCCGAGGCGCGCTGGTTCACCCGCGCCGAGATCACCGACCTCAGCGCCTCGGGCTACTTGCTGCTGCCGCCGATCGTCTCGATCTCGCGCTGGCTCGTCGAACGGTGGCACGGCGGCGAGATCTCCGGTCGCTGGTGACGCCTAGGAGGCGAGCTGCGCCTTCACCTGGGCGACCGAGGGGTTCGTGAGTGCGGAGCCGTCGGCGAACACGAGGGTCGGCACGGTCTGGGTGCCCCGGTTGACCTGCTCGATGAGTGCCGCGGCACCCGGATCGGTCGCGATGTCGACCTCGTCGAAGCTGATGCCCTCGCGTCTCAGCTGGCCCTTGAGGCGGTGGCAATAGCCACACCACGGGGTCGAGTAGAGCGTGAACGAACCGGGCATCGAGTGTCTCCTCCAAGGATTAGTCTGGCACTCAGTCCAACCATTCTGACCCGTTCGCCATTCCCCGGCAAGGCTGCGACCAGCCCAATCTGACCAGCGAGGAGACCCGTGTCCGACGCCGAAGAGCTGCTGGATCGCCTCGATCCCGAGCAGCGTGAGGTCGCCACGGCACTGCGCGGACCGGTGTGCGTCATCGCCGGCGCCGGCACTGGCAAGACGCGCGCCATCACGCACCGCATCGCCTACGGCGTGGCCACCGGTGTCTACCAGCCGCAGGAGGTTCTGGCGGTCACCTTCACAACGCGCGCGGCGGGTGAGATGCGCAACCGACTCTCGCGACTGGGAGCGTCCGGTGTTCAGTCACGAACGTTCCACTCGGCAGCCCTCCGTCAAGCGAGGTACTTCTGGCCGCACGTGTACGGCACCGCGTTTCCGGAGATCATCCAGTCCAAGTTCGGTCTGGTCGCCGAAGCCGTTCGCCGGCTCGGCCTGCGTGCCGACACCCCGCTGCTGCGCGACCTCTCGGCCGAGATCGAGTGGGCCAAGGTCAGCAACCTCCGCCCGGCCGACTACGCCACCACCGCGACCCAGGCAGGTCGTGATGTGGCCGAGCTCGACGCCGCCACCGTCGGGTCGCTGATGACCGCCTACGAGGACGTCAAGCGCGAGCGTGGCCGCATCGACATGGAGGACATCCTGCTCGTCACGGCAGCCATCCTCGCCGACGACGAGCAGGTCGCCGCCCGGGTGCGCCGGCAGTACCGCTGGTTCGTGGTCGACGAGTTCCAGGACGTCAACCCGCTGCAGTCCACCCTGCTCGACCTCTGGCTCGGCGGCCGCGACGAGATCTGCGTCGTCGGCGACCCGCGTCAGACCATCTACTCCTTCGCCGGAGCCTCCCCCAAGATCCTCGCGTCGTTCAGCCGGCGTCATCCGGGCGCAGAACGCATCGAGCTCATCCGCAACTACCGTTCCACGCCGCAGGTCGTGGCCGTGGCCAACGCCGTGTTCGGCCGGAGCCGCGACACCGGCGTCCGACTGCAGGCCCAGTCCAAGCCGGGCGACCCGGTCATCTACCTCGGCCACCCGGATGAGGCGGCTGAGGCCGGTGCCGTCGCGACCGAGATCGCACGACTGCACAGCCGCGGTACTCCGTATCGCGAGATGGCGGTGCTGTTCCGCATCAACGCCCAGTCCGAGGCCTTCGAGGAAGCCCTGGGAGCGCACGGCATCCCGTACACGTTGCGAGGGGTCGAGGGCTTCTTCAACCGTGCCGAGGTCCGGCAGGCCGTCACGCTGCTGCGCGGTGCAGCGCGGGGTGGCCAGTCCGACGACGGACCTCTCCTCGACGAGGTGCGCGCGGTGCTCGCGAGCATGGGCCACGCCGACGCCGCGCCGAGCGGTGCGGGGGCGGTTCGAGATCGTTGGGAGTCGCTGCACGCCATCGTGTCGATGGCGGCCGATCTGGCCGACGCCGACCCCGACGCCGACCTCACGGCCCTGGTCGCAGACCTCGACCGTCGAGCCGAGAGCGCCCATGCACCCACGGCCGAGGGGGTCACCCTGGCCACCCTGCACTCGGCCAAGGGTCTGGAGTGGGACGCGGTGTTCTGCGTCGGCGTGCACGAAGGAATGGTGCCGATCAGCCACGCCGGCACCCCGCAGGCGATCGAGGAGGAGCGACGGCTGTTCTACGTCGGCATCACGCGGGCGCGGCACAGGCTGGTCATCTCCTGGGCGTCCGCGCGCAAACCAGGTGGCCGGGGCAACCGCCGCCCCAGCCGATTCCTCGACACGCTGCTGCCTGCCGAGCACGAGGCGCGTCGAGACGCAGCAGTGCCCAAGCCACGTCGCAAGACCGCGGCGATCGTCGAGGGTCTCCCCGAGGCCGACCGGGAGCTGTTCGAGAAGCTCAAGGCCTGGCGCACCCAGGAGGCTGGCAAGGCGAGCGTGCCGCCGTACGTCGTGTTCAACGACTCCACGCTGCTCGACATCGTGGCGTCCCGTCCGTCCGACGCCGTCCAGCTGTCGACGATGCGCGGCGTGGGTCCGGCCAAGCTGGAGCGCTAC
This sequence comes from Aeromicrobium sp., assembly GCA_051005615.1. GTDB lineage: Bacteria > Actinomycetota > Actinomycetes > Propionibacteriales > Nocardioidaceae > Aeromicrobium. The sequence continues at coordinate 3,872 of JBPCJE010000020.1, read as the reverse complement.
GCCGACCAGGTGCTCGCCCTCGTCAACGCCTGAGGCTTCGACAAGCTAACCAGCGTGGTCGGCGAAGCCGGGCATGTTCTCCTCGAGGATCGCGCGGAAGTGCGCCGTGGCCCCGAGCTGGCTCAGAACGCCCACGCCGCCGGCCCACACCCGGTGCATCAGCACGTACTCACGCGGGATGTTGATCCGCAGCGCGGTGCCCATGCCTTCGGGCGTCGGAGCACCGACGCGGGCCATCTGTGAGCGCATCCACTCCCGGCTGAACGTGAACACCTCGGAGCTGGCCGGCTCGACGAAAGGACTCACGTAGCGCTCGATCATCTCGGCGTCGAGCCCGGCGCCGGGGCGCAGGAAGCCGATCGCGCGCAGGCCGTCGGTGACGGCCGCGTAGTCGCCGTCGACGGCAGCTCGGAGCAGCTGACCGACCTCGGGCGGCACGCCGTCGGGAAGGCGGGCGACGGCACCGTAGTCGACGACGCCGAGTCGCCCGTCGGGCATGATCCGGTAGTTGCCCGGATGTGGGTCGGCGTGAAGGAGCCCCGTGCGGGCCGGACCGGCGAAGAGGAATCGCACGTACGCCTCGCCGTAGCGGTTGCGCTCCTCCTGGGTGCCGTTCGTGATGATCTCGGCCAGCGAGTGGTCGCTCTCGAGCCAGGTGCTCACGAGCAGTCGCTCGGTGTGGGCGATGACACGGGGCACCACGATCTCGGGATCGTCGGCGAACTCCTCGGCGAAGATCGACTGCGACTCGGCCTCCAGGCGATAGTCGAGCTCCTCGACGACACGGTCCTGCAGCTCCTCGACGATCCCCTTCACGTCGACCGCCGGCGCGATGATGGAGAACAACCGTGAGAGGCGCGCCACCTGACGCAGGTCGGATCGCAGCGCCTTGGCCGCCCCGGGGTACTGGATCTTGACCGCGACCGCAATACCGTCGGACCCTGGGCCGTCGAACCACGTGGCCCGATGCACTTGTCCGATGGACGCAGCCGCGGCCGGGATGTCGTCGAACTCGGGGAGCTGCTCGCGCCAGCCAGTCCCGAGCTCGGCGGTCATCACCCGATGCACGACACCCGGCGGCATCGGCGGAGCGGCGTCTTGCAGTCGGGTGAGGGTCTCGCGGTAGGGGCCGGCGATCTCGTCGGGCAGTGCCGCCTCGAAGATGCTCATGGTCTGGCCGAACTTCATCGCCCCGCCCTTGAGCTGGCCGAGCACGCTGAAGATCTGGTCGGCGGTGCGGCGCTGAACCTCCAGCAGGACGGCTTCCGCCGGGGCCCCGCCCAACCTCTTGCCGACCCCCAGGGTGGTGCGGCCGGCGAACCCCACCGGCAGCGCGGCGAGGCGCATGCCACGGGCAAACGCGCTGCTCGGCAGCGACGTCTGGCGAGCGCGCGGCTTGTCCTCGGTCACCTGATCAGGATAGACGTGCTGATGGCCTCAGGCGGCAGGAAGCAACGCGCAGGCGCAACCGTGGTGGAACGCGACCGGCCACGTCGCGCGGGCGTCGTGCTCCGGGCCGATCGCGAGCACCCGGCCTGCGGTCCGAGGGCGCAAGCCGGCCGCGACGGCGAGCACCTCGACGCCGACCTCCGCTGCGGCCACGTAACGCAGCGGGGCGGCGAGCGTGGGTGCGGTGACCGACCGCGCCGCACGTCCGAGCTGGGGCAGCAGCGCCGGCCAGGCGTGGTCCCAGTCGGTGCGATGCAGGTCGAGGCAGGCCAGGCAGGGGGTGACACCCGGGACCACGAGGGGTCCGACCCGGACGCGGTCCTCGTCGAGCACGACGAGCAGGTGAGTGACGCCGTGCCGATGGGCCTGGTCGAAGATGGCTCGGGCGGGCTCGCCGCAGCTGATGACGACGAGCAGGTCGGGGTCAGTCGTGTCGAGGGACGCGAACCCGAGGTCGGTGAGGACGTGGTCAACGGCCCGCGTCAGGAGCCGGCTTGCTGCGTCGTCGCGCACGCCCACCCGAAGGCGCGGCCGACGGACATGCAGGCTGCGGCCGTCGATCACGGCGCCGCAGGCCAGCAGGGGTCGGAGGACGTCATCGACGTCGTCTTGGAGCTCCGGGATGTCGGCGCGGACCACGTGTCGAAGCCGCGCCACGTCGCGCACGCCGTCGAGGAGATGCAGAAAGGAACGAAGCCCCGGTCGGTCGTCGATGACGATGCCGGGGGAGGTGCCCACCTGCAAGTGGGTCGCGTCGCGGCGGAGCAGCGGCGCGCCGGGGCGGAGGGTCGGCCTGATCACCGGCCCAGCGTGACGCGTGGACGACCGGCTGACGAGCCGACCGTCCACATGCGTACTCAGCTGATCACGTTTCGCGTCTCGTTCGGCTGTGCACATCATCCATGACCGTGCCGGTGGCCACCGCCGGATGGTGGTGTGTGTCACGGCTCGAGTACGTCCTCACCGCGTGACGGTCGAAGACCTTGACCACGCGCTGGGCGTGGAGCTCGTCGGCGGGACGTTCACTGTCGACGATGAGGTAGGAGTGGTTCCCGGCCTTCGCGCTCAATGCCACGACGCCGGAGCGATCGACCTGGCGCATCGCCCGCAGGATGCGTTGCTGAACGCCGACTCCCGAGACCTGAAAGACCGTGATCGACCAGCTACCTGTGCCGCTCATGAGGCAAGGTCACCGTGAGGCGCACCGCGAAGACGACGAAGCATGATGAAAATCCCGTTTCCAGCGTTGGTCGACCGCCGGGTCCGGGGCAGCTCCTGACGATCTCCAGTAGAGCACCCCGTCGCGAGGTCCGCCACGCGCGAATCCGGGGACTTGGTGGCGGGTCATGTCGAGCGGGTGTCAATCGTCGTCGGCTTCGCCCATGTCGAAACCCGTGATGATCTCGCGCGCCAGGCTGATCAGCGTCCTGTCGTGGTCAGACGCGTGGGCTCGCATCCAGATCAACGCTTCGGCCGGCCCCACTCTGAGGCCGACCATGGCCATGCCCAGAGCCTGATGAATCTCCGCTCGGTAGTCGAGCGCTTTCGCCGAGCCGACGGCACGCTCACCACTCGCTGTGGTGAGATCTCCGCCGAGCAGGATCTCGGTGGCGATCTGCGCATACGTCAACACCATCGCCACCTGCTCCGGGCTCAGCGACAGAGCCTGCTCCGCATACACGTCCAGGATCCCGAATCCCACCGCGCCGATGTGCAAGGGAAAGGCAAAGACGGCCGCCACGCCAGCTGCCGAGGCTGCCGACGTGAACGCGGGCCACCGTTGACGAGCCTCGGACTGAAGATCCCGAATCAGCACCGGACGACGAGCGGCGAACGCGTCGTGGCACGGCCCTTCACCAGTGGTGAACTGCAGCTGGTCGATGTCCCTGCTGCGGTCGTCGGATGCGGCCGCGACAGCCTCGGTTCCCCTCGCCTGCACCAGATTGACCGCCGCACCCATGGCGGGGAGGTTGGCGGTCAGACTGCGGCACAGCAGGTGCAGCCGACGAACAGATCCCGCCACGGCACCCAACCCGGCGGCGTCAGCACCGGCGATCTGCGCTTCGGCTTCGGTGTACCTCTGGTGCCACAGTGCATCCGCGTTCTCGGGCACGTTCATCCCGACGCCCCCTCCGGGCGTTCCCACCGGGGCCGGGGTGGCGCCGACATCTGCCAGCATCTCCACAGTAGGCGCAGGATTCTCGACCGCCACTCGCACAGGGGTTACCTGAACCCACGCGCCCCGCGTTTCCCTTCGCGATGAAGGGTCAATCGGCCGAGACGAACCGGAATTCTCTGCGTGATCCAGGCTGACGCCCGGGCGGTCGTCGACGACGACTCCGGGAAAGGTGCCCATCCAGCAGGCGTGACGTGGGGACGACCAGCGCAGGGGCCAGCCGTCCACACGCCGCAACAACCAGGAC
>JBPCJE010000019.1:0-54252 GCA_051005615.1 Aeromicrobium sp. | reverse complement strand
ACGCGAGCTGGGTTTAGAACGTCGTGAGACAGTTCGGTCCCTATCCGCCGCGCGCGTAGGAAACTTGAGAAAGGCTGTCCCTAGTACGAGAGGACCGGGATGGACGAACCTCTGGTGTGCCAGTTGTTCTGCCAAGAGCACGGCTGGTTGGCTACGTTCGGAAGTGATAACCGCTGAAAGCATCTAAGCGGGAAGCACGTTTCAAGATGAGGTTTCCCACTGGTTTAACCAGGTAAGGCCCCCAGCAGACCACTGGGTTGATAGGCCGGAAGTGGAAGTGCAGCAATGCATGGAGCTGACCGGTACTAATAGGCCGAGGGCTTGTTCCTACACAGATTCTCCGCGTCCACTGTGAGGTTCCCGAGATATGGTCGGGAACCCGAATCGACTCAACCGAGTCGTCAAGGTGTTGATATCTCCATAGAGTTTCGGCGACCATGGCGAGAGGGAAACACCCGGTGACATTCCGAACCCGGAAGTTAAGCCTCTCAGCGCCGATGGTACTGCGCGGGAGACTGCGTGGGAGAGTAGGACGTCGCCGGACAATTTGTGCGCGAGGCCGCTCCTTCGGGGGCGGCCTCGCTGCATTTCCACACCCAGACACAGGAGGACGAGCCAGATGAGCGAGTCCAAGGGCTCCCGTGGCAACGGACCACGTCCGGGCCGCCGGGGCCGTCCGGCCCCGCGCGACGACAAGCGCGCCCCACGCGGCGACGGGCGTTCCGGCCAGAACCGCGACAGCGGCCGAGATGGTCGCCGCGCCCCACGGCGGCGTGAGCCGGAGGTGCGCACGGCGGACCAGCAGACCTACGACGGCCCGCCGATCCCCGACGACATCAGTGCGAAGGACCTCGACAAGCAGGCCCGTCAGGCCCTCCAGTCGATCCCGGAGAAGCTGGCCGAGCGCGTCGCCCGCCATCTCGTGATGGCCGGGCTGCTGATGCACGACGACCCGGATACGGCCTACCGCCACGCGCTGGCGGCGCGAGCGCGTGCTTCCCGCAACGGTCTGATCCGCGAGGCCTGCGGCGAGACCGCATATTCTGCCGGCAAGTTCGCCGAGGCGCTGTCGGAGCTCCGCGCCGCGCGTCGCATGAACGGCGAGCAGCACCACGCGCCGATGATGGCTGACTGCGAGCGGGCGCTGGGTCGGCCCGAGAAGGCGCTCTCCTTCGACACGGCCGAAGTCCGGTCGCACCTCGACGAGGCCGGCCAGATCGAGTTGTCCATCGTCGTGTCGGGGGCTCGTCGCGACCTCGGCCAGATCGAGGCCGCCCTTCGACTGCTCGAGACCGAACCGTTGCACAGCAAGTCTCGAGCCGAGTGGGTCGCGCGACTCCGCTATGCATACGCAGACACGTTGCTCGACGCCGGTCGTCGCGAGGACGCCATTGAGTGGTTCCACCGCGTCGTCGCAGTCGACGGGAACAAGGCCACGGACGCCGAGGAGCGGCTCGCAGCACTTGCCTGACCCTCCACAGCCGCGCGGTTGGTCAAAGTTGTCAACAGCAGCGAAACACCCACTCCTTCCAGTCGTGACGACAAGGGCAGAGTCGGGCCATGAACTCCGACACCAGTACAGCCATCGCCGACCATCAGAACATGGTCAACGCCGTCCGACTCACCGGCCGAGTGTCCGCAGCACCCGAAGCGCGACTGCTACCGAGCGGTGATGAAGTGGTCTCGTTCCGCGCAGCGCAGCCGCTCGACGACGGTCCAAGCAGCTGGTCGACACGATCGAGTGCTCAGCCTGGACGGCCCGCCTCCGACGATCGGTGCGCCGGCTCGAGGCCGGCGAAACGGTCGTCGTCACCGGCGAGCTGCGCCGCCGATTCAGCCGCGGTGCTCAGGGGCCGATGAGCTGGGTCAGCGTCGACCTCGAGACCTGCGAGCAAACAACGCGGGCGGACTCCGCCGGTTGACCGATAACCTCGGCGCATGAGCCTCGGGTCGTCAGATCGTCCGCTGCACGAGGTCTACGATCTGGGCCTTCTCGATCTCGACGGCGTCGTCTACGTGGGTGGCGCGGCCGTGCCGGGAGCGGTCGAGGCTGTGTCGGCAGCGCGTGGCGCCGGGATGAGCCTCGCCTTCCTGACGAACAATGCCTCGCGCACGGCCGGCGAGGTCGCAACGCATCTCAGAGCTCTGGAGATCGACGCCGCCGACACGGACGTCGTGACGGCGGCGGAAGCGGTTGCCCATCTCGTCGCCGACGCTGTTCCGATGGGCTCGCCCGTTCTGCTGGTCGGAGGAGAAGGGCTTCGGGTCCCGCTCGAGGAACGCGGGCTCCGCTGTGTCTTCAGCCTTGACCTCAATCCGGTCGCCGTGGTGCAGGGCTTTCACCCGGACGTCGGGTGGCGCGCTCTCGCCGAGGCGGCATACGCGATCGAGAGCGGTTTGCCCTGGTTCGTCAGCAACGCCGACATGACCATCCCCACCGCTCGCGGCATCGCTCCCGGCAACGGCTCGCTCGTCCAGGCGGTGCGCAACGCCACCGGTGCCACGCCGACCGTCGCCGGCAAACCCGAGCGCGCCCTCTTCGACGAGGCACTGGAACGGATGGCTGGGCGACGCCCGCTCATGGTGGGCGACCGGCTCGACACCGACATCGACGGAGCCATCATGGCCGGCATCGACAGCTTGGCAGTGCTCAGTGGCGTCCACACGCTCCACCACATCGCCGCGCTGTCCCCGGACCGACGCCCGACGTTCGTCGGACCTGACCTGTCCGCGCTCGGCTCGTCGCATTCCGCGGTCACGATCGACGAGCCATCGGCGAGTTGCGGAGCGACGACGGCGACCTTGGGCGACGACGGGGTGCACCTCAGCCGGGGCGACCCCGGGTCGCTCGAGGCGATCCGAGCCGTCGTGACACTCGCGTGGTCGCTGCGCGACCGCTACGGTCGCGACGTCCGGCTGGATGGGACACTGAGCACATGAGCGAAGAGGATGTGGAGCCCACGGCCGAGGTCGATCCTGGCGTGCTCGCGGAGGCGCGGGAGATGGCTGCCGGCCATCCTGGCCTCGAGAGCGCCCTGCAGCGGCTCGACGCGCTCGACGACGTGGACCTCGACCAGCATCCGGGAGAGTTCGACGCGATCCACCGCGCCCTCCGCGAAGCTCTGACTGATGCCGGGGGCACGGCAGCGGACGCCCCATGACCCGTCGCGTCAGGCTCGACGCGGAGCTCGTGCGTCGCGATCTCGCTCGCTCGCGTGAGCACGCGAGCACGCTCATCGATGCAGGTCACGTGCTTGTTGCGGGGCGTCTCGCCTCCAAACCGGCGACGCAGGTCGGCACCGACCAGCCGATCGTCATCCGACCGGGAGACGAACCGACCTGGGCCTCGCGCGGCGCCCACAAGCTGCTCGGGGCGCTGGCCGTCTTCGAGCCCCTCGGCCTCTTGGTCGAGGGGCGACGATGCCTCGACGCTGGCGCGTCCACCGGCGGCTTCACCGACGTCCTGCTTCGACATGGTGCCGCGGAGGTGCACGCCGTCGACGTCGGCTACGGGCAGCTCGTGTGGTCGCTGCAGACCGACGAGCGCGTCCTCGTCCACGACCGCACCAACGTCCGCAAGCTGGAGCCTGACGACATCGGCGGACCCGTCGACCTCGTCGTCGCTGATCTGTCGTTCATCTCCCTTACGGTGGTCATGCCGGCACTGACCCGAGCATGCGCGCAGGAAGGCGACATCGTGCTGATGATCAAGCCGCAGTTCGAGGTGGGCAAGGACAATCTCGGCAAGAACGGTGTCGTTCGCGACCCCGCACAGCATGCCGACGCGGTGCTCCGGGTGTGCCGGTCCGGGTTCGAGCACGGGTGGGGCACCTGCGCACTCGCTCCGAGCCCGCTCCCCGGCCCGGCCGGCAACGTGGAGTACTTCTGCTGGCTGCGCACCGACGCGGACGCGCCGCACGAGAGCGCGGCCGGTGACGTCGTGGCTGCCGGCCCGCTGGAGTCCGGCGCATGAGCGCCGACACGAGGACGGTGCTGCTCATCGTCCATACCGTGCGCGACGAGGCCACCAAGGTCGCCACCACCTTCGCCATGGATCTTCGCAGAGCAGGCCTGGACATCCGGGTGCTCGACTCCGATGCCGAGGCGCTTCGACTCGTCGGGCTCGAGGACGCCGAGGTCGTGCCGGCCCGCGAAGGTGCGGCTGCCGGGTGCGAGCTCGCCGTCGTCTTCGGCGGCGACGGCACGATCCTGCGTGCGGCCGAGATGTGTCGCGGCACCGATACACCCGTGCTGGGCGTCAACCTCGGGCATGTGGGCTTCCTCGCCGAGGCAGATGTCGAGGACGTGAATCAGGTGGTGCAAGGCGTGGTCGATCGCTCGTGGGCGGTCGAGGAGAGGCTCACGGTCGACGTGTCCGTGAAGGTCGGCGGTGAGGTGGTGGCCACCAACTGGGCACTCAACGAGGCTTCGGTCGAGAAGGCCGCTCGCGAACGGATGCTCGAGCTCGTCGTCGAGATCGACGCCCGTCCAGTGTCGCGGTGGGGCTGCGACGGTGTCGTCTGCGCGACTCCCACCGGGTCGACCGCCTACAACTTCAGCGCCGGGGGACCGATCGTCTGGCCGGAGGTCCAGGCGCTGCTCATGGTGCCGATCAGCGCGCACGCTCTGTTCGCCCGGCCACTCGTCGTCTCACCGGAGTCGACGTTGGCGATCGAAGTGGTCGGCGAGCAGGCCACGGGTGTGCTGTGGTGCGACGGCCGTCGAGCCGCCGATCTTCCGGTCGGAGCTCGAGTCGAAGTCGTCCGTGGACGCGGCACCGTCCGGCTGGCCCGACTGCACGCCGCGCCGTTTGCCGACCGACTGGTGCGTAAGTTCGACCTCCCCGTGACCGGCTGGCGCGGCTCCGCGGAACGCCGGGCCAGCGGGGGTGCCGGGCCACGGGCGGCAGATGGCACTGCTGGTGACGCCTGATGTGGCACCACCTCACCCTGTCGTCGCTGGGTGTCATCGACTCCGCTGAGCTCGAGCTCGGCCCGGGCTTCACCGTCATCACCGGCGAGACAGGCGCCGGCAAGACGATGCTCGTCACCGCGCTCGGCCTTCTCCGTGGCGACCGCGCCGATCTTGGGCTGGTCCGCACCGGCACCGACCAAGCCCGCGTGGAGGCGAGCATCGCCGTGCCCAGCGGGTCCGGCGTCGCTGACGCGATCACCGAGGCGGGCGGTCGCCTCGACGACGGTGTCGTGGTGCTTGGCCGCGCCCTGTCGGCGCAGGGGCGCTCCCGGGCCTTCGCCGGGGGAGCGACAGTGCCGGCGGCCCTGCTGGCCGAGGTCACCGACGAGCTCGTGGCGGTGCACGGCCAGTCCGACCAACACCGGTTGCTCCGGGCGTCCGCACAGCGGCAGGCCCTCGATGCGTTCGCCGGCGATCCGCTGGCCGCGGTCATGGCCGAGTACGGCCCGGCGTACCGGCACCTTCGCGCGATCGAGCAGCGCCTCGACGAACTCCGAACCCACGCGCAGGAGCGGGCCCGCGAGCTCGACCTGCTGCGGCACGGACTCGACGAGATCGCGGCGGTGGAACCGCGGCTCGGTGAAGACGACGAGCTCAAGACCGAGGAAGGCCGACTTGCGCACGCCGAGGCCTTGGTCACCGCGGCCTTGGGAGCACACGAAGCCGTCTCCTGCGACCTCGACGATGCGGGATCCGCGCGGACGCAGGTGGCCGGTGCAGTCGCCGGGCTCGACGACGCGGCCGGCCACGATTCCGCGCTCGACCAGCTCGGCACGCGTCTGCGCGAGATCGGGATCCTCCTCGACGAGGCAGCGACCGACCTGAGCGCCTACGCGTCCGACGTCGACCTCGACCCGGCCCGTCTGGCCACGGCGCAGGGGCGCATCGCCGCCCTGACCTCGCTCCAACGCAAGTACGGACCCACGCTCGACGACGTCCTCACCTGGCAGGAGAAGGCCGTCGCCCGCGTCGGCGAGCTTGACTCCGACGACGACACGATCGGCGCGCTCGAGGTCGACCTGACCCGTCTTCGGCCGGAGGTCGTCGCACAGGCCCAGCGGCTCGGCGATCTCCGCCGCGAGGCCGGCTCGCGCCTCTCCGGTCTCGTCGACGCCGAGCTGGCGCAGCTCTCGATGCCGTCCGCGCATCTCGAGGTGCGGGTCGACTCGGCCGATGAGGTGACGCCGGGCCCGAACGGACTCGACGAGATCGAGCTGCTCTTCGCCGCCAACAACGGCGCCGCACCACGACCCCTCGCCAAGGGCGCGAGCGGCGGCGAGCTGTCCCGACTGATGCTCGCGCTCGAGGTCGTGCTCGCCGATCGCACCACCGTTCCCACCCTGGTGTTCGACGAGGTCGATGCCGGCATCGGCGGCAAGGCAGCGGTCGAGGTCGGTCGACGACTCGCGCGTCTGGCCGAGAACGCCCAGGTGCTCGCTGTCACCCACCTACCGCAGGTGGCAGCCTTCGCCGACCATCACTTCCGTGTGATCAAGGACGACGACGGCACGGTCACCAGCAGCTCCGTCACCCGGCTCGCCGACGATGCGCGCGTCGACGAGCTCGCCCGCATGCTGGCGGGGCAGGAGGACTCGGACGCCGCGCAGGCCCACGCCCGTGAGCTGCTCGGCCTGGCCGGCCGCTGATCGGCCCCGGCCGGTCAGATGACGGCGACCTCCCACAGCCGGTGAACGCCGGGGAATCCCTTGAGCTCGGTGTCGCGGCCGTCGACCAGCACGATGTCGTCGACGTCGCGCAGAGCGGCACGGATCTCGTCGCTGACCAGGATCTCGCCGCCCTCGGCCTGCGCGGCCACGCGCGCAGCCATGGCGACGTTCTTGCCGAACAGGTCGCCGTCGCGTTCGATCGCCGTGCCGCAGTGGATCCCGACACGCACGCGGATAGGTGTCTTGCGAAGCCGACGGTCGCCGCCTTCACTCAGCGCATCCTGGATCTCGATGCCGGCGCGCACAGCGTCGGCGGCGTCGCGGAACGCGATCATGAAGCCATCGCCCTGGGACTTCACGATGTGACCGCCGTGCGCTTCGACACAGGCCCGGACGAGCTTGTCGTGCGAGCCGAGGAGCTGCACCCATTCCTTGTCGCCCAGCTTCTCGTTGAGATTGGTCGAGTCCTCGATGTCGGAGAACAGGATCGACAAGCTCCCGTCGCGGCCGGCGAGCTTCACGAGAGCATTTCGGTCCTCCTGGCTCCACCGCGCAAGATCGTCGATCGACGTCATCAGCAGCCCGCTCACACCGTGGTCACGGACCTTCGTGGCCGTGTCGACCGCCGACACGACGACCGCCTTCACCCGCTGGGCCCGTCGTTCGCGCCGCGTCAGCCCGCGGCCCTGTCGGCGGAGTACCTCGCGCAGTCGCGCGACCTCGCGTCGGGAGCGGATCAGCCGAACGTGCCACACGATGAGCCCGGCCAGCGAGAGCGTCAGCAGGACCGAGAGGCCGATGATCGACTCGAGCACGGAAGCACTCTGACACACCGCAGCGGCCGCCACCCCCGCAGTCCGCGAACTGGGCTCGACGCGCCCGCCCCGGGCGCCGGTCGCCTCCCGGGATTCCGGGGGCGTGCGTGGCAGCATGGACCGCGATGCCTCCCTGGAACCGCCGAACCACGCCTGTGGACACTGCTCCCGGATTCACCGGCGTGGCGAGGTTCGCCCGTCGTGGCGACGATGCCGCGTCCTCGCTGCGTGCCGGCGACATCGCCGTCGTCGACCTCACCGACCTCGGCCGCGGTCAGGCCGAGGCGTTGGTCGATCGCCGGGTCCGTGCTGTCGTCAACGCGGCCCAGTCGAGCACGGGTCTTTATCCGAACCTCGGCCCGCGCATCCTCGCCGACGCCGGCATCACCTTGGTCGACCAGGTCGGGCAGGGCGTGTGGAACCGGCTGAAGAGCGGCGAGACGATCCGGATCGACGGAAACCGCGTGTTCAAGGGCGAGATGCTGGTCGCCCAGGGCGTGTCGCAGGACGACGCGACCGTCACGGCCAGCCTCGGCGAGGCAGACCGCGGACTGTCCACCCGACTCGAGTCGCTGATGGCCAACGTCACCGATCACCTGCAGCGCGAGCGTGCTCTGCTGCTCGAGGGCGCGCGGGTGCCCCGACTGGGCAAGCGACTCCGCAAACGTCCGGTCGTCGTCGTGAGCAAGGCCTTCGGCTGGCAGAACGACCTGCGCCGCATCCGGCGTTGGATCCGGGAGCGCGATCCGGTGCTGATCGGGGTCGCCGGCGGCGCCGACGCACTCCTCGACGCCGGATACAAGCCGCATGTCGTGCTCGGCGCGCTCGACGAGCTCTCCGTCCGTGCACTCAACGCCGGCGCGGAGGTCATCGTCACCGCGAGCTCCGACCACGAGAAGAGCGGCGCCGAGCGGTTCGAGAAGGCCGGCGTCGACCCGGTCTGGTTCATCGCCACCGGATCCGCCACTGACCTGGCGATCGTGCTGGCGGACTCGAACGACGCACCGGTGGTCGTCGAGGTGGGTGCGCCGACGGGACTGATGGAGTTCCTCGAGCGCGGCCCGGCTGATGTCGCCAGCTCATTCGTCACGCGGCTGCGCGCCGGCTCGCGACTGGTCGACGCCAAGGCGGCCAGTCATTTCGCCGCCCAGGCCATGCCCATGTGGCCGGTGCTGCTGATCCTGCTCGCGGGAGTCGCAGCTGTGTTCGTCGCCGTTGCCATCACGCCGGTCGGCGGCGATTGGCTCGACTCCCTCGGCGAACGCACCGACGACGCACGTACCTGGATTGAAGGACTCTTCTCGTGATCAGCTTCCGCTACCACCTCGTCTCCGTCGCCGCCATTCTGCTGGCGCTGGCTGCCGGCGTCGCCCTCGGCGCGGGCCCGCTCGATGACGCGGCCGCCGGCTTGTCCGACAACGCGAATGTGTCGGGAACGTCGGCGGATCCCGCGGTCGCGCGCTTCGAGTCCGGGTATGCCGCTCGCACGTCCGGCGCCCTGCTCAAGGACACGCTGAAGGGCAAGTCCGTCGTCGTCCTGACCCTGCCGGGCGCGCGCGCCGACGAGGCGAAGAACATCCGCGCCGAGCTCGAGAAGACGGGCGCCGCCGTCACCGGCGAGGTGCAGCTGACCGCCAAGCTGGTCGACCCGGCCAACCGCCAGTTCGCCGAGGGCGTCGCGCAGCAGTCCGCGTCCGACGTCAAGGGCGTCACCGACGCGGGCGACAGCTACGGACGTGTCGGCACGGCCCTCGGCCGGTCGGTGCTCGGCGGCGGCGGCAAGAACCTCGACACCGCGGCCACGACGATCAGCTCGGCCTTCGACGAGGGCAAGCTGGTCACGTACGCGTCGAAGCCCACGAAGTTCGCCGATCTGGCCGTCGTCCTCAGCGGACCAGGGCGCGCAGGCGACTCCGGCCCGGTCTCGGCCCAGATGTCGAAGGCCGTCGACGGGGCCGGAGGAGGAGCCGTCCTCGCTGGTCCCTCGTCGTCGAGCCTGGACGGTGGCGTGCTGGCCGCGCTCCGCGACAGCGACGCTGCCACCCAGGTCTCTACAGTCGACGTCACCGACCTGGCTGCCGGGCGCGTCGTCGTGGCTCTGGCCCTCTCGCGCGAAGCCGATGGGCAGTCCGGCGCGTGGGGCACCTCGCGCAGTGCCGACGGCGCCGTCCCGCGCTGAGCGACTGCCCGACCAGCCGCCGCCGGAGTGTCACCGGGGCGGACGTCGTGAGGTGTTGATAGGCTGGAGTCCCGTGGAGGACTGAACGTTCCGGCCCCTCACTTTTTGGTACGGACCCACGGGAGTCACCTTGGCAGGTAGCGCGGTTACCAAGCACGTTTTCGTCACCGGCGGGGTCGCTTCCTCGCTGGGCAAAGGCCTCACTGCCTCCAGCCTCGGGCGCCTGCTCAAGTCACGCGGCCTGCGCGTCACCATGCAGAAGCTCGATCCCTACCTCAACGTCGACCCCGGCACGATGAACCCGTTCCAGCACGGCGAGGTCTTCGTCACCGACGACGGCGCCGAGACGGATCTCGACATCGGTCACTACGAACGTTTCCTCGATGAGGACCTGGTCGGTCGCGCGAACGTCACCACCGGTCAGGTCTACTCCGACGTGATCGCGCGCGAGCGTCGCGGTGACTATCTCGGCGACACCGTCCAGGTCATCCCGCACATCACCAACGAGATCAAGGACCGCATGCTCTCGATGGGCGGGCCCGAGGTCGACGTCGTGATCCACGAGATCGGCGGCACGGTCGGCGACATCGAGAGCCAGCCGTTCCTGGAGTCGGCCCGTCAGGTTCGCCACGAGATCGGTCGCGACCACGTGTTCTTCCTGCACGTCTCGCTGGTGCCTTACATCGGCCCGTCCGGCGAGCTCAAGACCAAGCCCACGCAGCACTCCGTCGCTGCGTTGCGCTCGATCGGTATCCAGCCGGACGCCATCGTCTGCCGCTCCGACCGTTTCATCCCGGCGAACGTCAAGCGCAAGATCTCCCTCATGTGCGACGTCGAGGAGGAGGCGGTCGTCACGGCGAGCGACGCGCCGTCCATCTACGACATCCCGAAGGTGTTGCACAGCGAGGGGCTCGACGCCTACGTGGTGCGGCGCCTCGACCTGCCGTTCCGTGATGTCGACTGGACGCAGTGGGACGAGCTGCTGCGCCGTGTGCACGACCCGGCCGACGAGGTCACCATCGCACTGGTCGGCAAGTACGTCGACCTGCCCGATGCCTATCTCTCGGTGGCCGAGGCGCTCCGTGCCGGCGGGTTCGCCCACGACGCCAAGGTGCACCTGCGCTGGGTGCCCTCCGACGAGTGTGCGACCGCGGCCGGCGCCGCCCAGCACCTCGGCGACGTCGACGGCATCTGTGTGCCGGGCGGTTTCGGCATCCGGGGCATCGAGGGCAAGATCGGCGCGCTGACATACGCGCGCACGCGCAAGATCCCGGTGCTCGGCCTCTGCCTCGGCCTCCAGTGCATGGTGATCGAGTTCGCCCGGTCCGTGGCCGGCATCGACGGCGCGAGCTCGTCGGAGTTCGATCCCCAGTCCACCGCGGCGGTCATCGCCACCATGGCTGAGCAGGAGGCGTACGTCGATGGGGCGGGCGACCTCGGCGGCACGATGAGGCTCGGTCTCTACCCGGCCGCGCTCAAGCCCGGCACGTTGGTGGCGCAGGCCTACGGCGTCGACAAGGTCGAGGAGCGCCATCGCCACCGCTACGAGGTCAACAACGGGTTCCGCGACCAGCTCGAGGCAGCCGGCATGGTGTTCAGCGGCACGTCGCCCGACTCCACGCTCGTCGAGTTCGTCGAGCTGCCCCGCGACGTGCACCCGTACTACGTCGCCACCCAGGCACATCCCGAGCTGCGTTCCCGCCCGACCCGGCCCCACCCGCTGTTCGCCGGGCTCATCGAGGCGGCGCTGGAGCGCCAGCGTGAGACCCGGCTCCCGGTCGAACCCGACGGTGGTGCCGGACCGCGGACGGCTCATGACACGGATGAGGAATGAGCGCGCACCCGAGCCTGCCGGGGGACCTCGCTGACGTCTCGACGTTCGCTGACAGCACCCACGCGTGGCCGGTCAGCGACTCGTCCGAGCACTTCGCCTCCGCCTATCTGAGTCTCGATCTCGACACCATCGTCGACCCCGACGGAGACGAGCACACGCGGGTCGTGGTGAAGCCTCACGGCGCGGTCGGTGTCCTGACGATCGACGACGCGGACCGCGTCCTGCTGGTCGAGCAGTACCGCCACCCGGTGCGGCACCGACTGCTCGAGATGCCCGCCGGCACTCTCGACGTCGAGGGGGAGGACCCGCTCGACGCGGCCGTTCGTGAGCTGGCGGAGGAAGCCGATCTCGTCGCCGACGAGTGGGAGACGATGCTCGAGCTGTACGCCACACCGGGCTACTCGTCGGAGAGATGGACCGTCTTCCGCGCGACGGGTCTCCAAGCCGTCCCGCACGGGGAACGCACCGACCGCCTCGCCGAGGAGGCCGACATGAAGCAGTGGTGGCTGCCGTTCGACGCGGCGGTCGACGCGGTGCTGGACGGCCGCATCACCGACGGCATGACCGTCGCCGCGGTCCTGGCCGAGCAGGTCCGACGAAAGCGACCATGAGTACCGACCTCGAGCGCGCGGTGCTCGACTACCTGAGCCACCTGGGCGTCGAGCGAGGTCTGGCCGACAACACGCTGCACAGCTACCGGCGCGATCTGCGACGGTACCTCGCTCATCTGCACGGACGCTCGATCGAGACACCGGGTGCGATCACCGAGACAGACGTTCTCGCATTCCTCGGCGCACTGCGTACCGGCGACGCCGAGCATCCCGTCCTCGGACCCGCCAGTGCCGCACGAGCGGTCGTCGCCGTGCGCGGGTTCCATCGCTTCTGTCTCCGCGAGCACTTGGTCGCGAGCGACGTGTCTGCCGCGGTCAAGCCGCCGCGGCCCGCGGCTCGGCTGCCCAAGGCGTTGCCCCTGTCCGACGTCGAGGCGATCCTCAAGGCATCGGGGGCGGCCGGCACGACCCTGGCCAAGCGCGACCACGCCCTGCTGGAGGTGCTGTACGGCACCGGCGCCCGCATCTCCGAGGCGGTCGGTCTCGACGTCGACGACCTCGATCTCACCGAGGGCACCGTGCTCCTGCGCGGCAAGGGTGGCAAGCAACGTCTCGTCCCCGTCGGCAGCTATGCCCGTTCCGCGGTCGAGGACTACCTGGCGGTGGCCCGCCCGGTACTCGTCTCGGCCAAGGCTTCGACACCGGCGATGTTCCTCAACGCCCGCGGCGGACGGCTGAGCCGGCAGAGCGCGTGGACGGTCCTGGTGAAGGCGGCTGAGCGGGCCGGCGTGTCCACCGAGGTGTCGCCGCACACCCTTCGGCACTCGTTCGCGACGCATCTGCTCGACGGTGGTGCAGACGTCCGGGTGGTTCAAGAGCTGCTCGGTCACGCGTCCGTCACGACCACACAGGTCTACACCCTCGTCACCGTCGAGAAACTTCGGGAGATATATGCGACGGCTCATCCACGCGCCGCGAGGTGAGCGGTAGTGTGGCGTGAAGTCGACGGCGCGAGGGACGAAGGAAGTAGATGAGCAAGGAACTCGGACCCACAGGACGTCCGATCCCTGACCTACCAGAACCCGCGCCACGGCGCGCCGGACAGCCCGCCACCGTCATCTCGATGTGCAACCAGAAGGGTGGGGTCGGGAAGACCACGACCACCATCAACCTCGGTGCTGCGCTCGTTGAGGCTGGCCGCAAGGTGCTGCTCGTCGACTTCGACCCCCAGGGCTCGATGACGGTGGGCCTCGGTTTCAACGCCCACGAGCTCGAGCAGAGCATCTACCACGTGCTCATGGACCGTGAGCTCGGCATCAAGGACATCGTGCTCGAGACGTCCGTCGACGGGCTCGATCTCGCCCCGGCCAACATCGACCTCTCGGCCGCCGAGATGCGGCTGGTCACCGAGGTCGGCCGCGAGCAGGTGCTCTCGCGCGTGCTGTACCCCGTCTTGCACGACTACGATGTCGTGCTCATCGACTGCCAGCCGTCGCTTGGATTGCTCACGGTCAACGCCCTCACGGCGTCGGACGGCGTCGTCATCCCGCTGGAGTGCGAGTACTTCGCCCTGCGCGGCGTGGCGCTGCTCAAGGAGACCATCGAGAAGGTGCGCGATCGCACCAACATGAGGCTCCAGATCATCGGACTGCTCGGAACGATGTACGACGGACGCACACTGCACGGACGTGAGGTGCTCCAGACTCTCGTCGAGGGCTGGGGTGACCTCGTGTTCCACACGGTCATCCGCCGCACCATCAAGTTCTCCGACTCCACGGTGGCGGGGGAGCCCATCACCGAGTTCGCCACCACGTCGCCGGGCGCGACGTCCTACCGCCAGCTGGCTCGAGAGGTGCTGAGTCGATGCCCCGGCGCGTGAACCTGCCGGGCGCCGACGAGCTCTTCCGCGCCACCGCGCCGGGCCCACATGCCGCCGCCACCGATCCCGCCCCACCGCAGCCGGAGGGTGCGAGCGGGCGGATGAGGCACGACGAGAAGATGACCGTCTACCTGACCTCCGCAGAGCTGCTTGCTCTCGAGCAGGCTCGCCTCAAGCTGCGGGGCGAGCTCGGACGCAACGTCGACCGCGGCCGGCTGGTGCGCGCCGCGCTGGCGATCGCACTCGGCGATCTCGATGCCCACGGCACAGACAGCGAGATCGCGCGCCGGTTGAGCGCGTCATGAGTCTCGTGGACGTCGAGGACTCGGCGTCAGAGACCACCGGGTTCTCGGTCAGCCTGGGGGTCTTCGAGGGCCCGTTCGACCTGTTGCTCTCCCTGATCTCCAAGCACCAGCTCGACATCACCGAGGTGGCGTTGTCACAGGTCACCGACGAGTTCATCGGCTACATCAAGGCCCTGGGCGGCGACCTCGAGCAGACCACGCACTTCCTTCTCGTCGCGTCCACCCTGCTCGACCTCAAGACGGCGCGCTTGCTGCCGCAGGCGGACGTGGAGGATGAGGATGACCTGGCCCTGCTGGAGGCTCGCGACCTCCTGTTCGCCCGGTTGATGCAGTACCGCGCGTTCAAGCAGGTCGCTGCCCACATCTCCCGGCGGTTGGCGGAGGAACAGCTGCGTCACCCGCGTGCCGTCACGTTGGAGGCCCGCTTCGCCGAGATGCTGCCGGAGGTGATCGTCTCGGTCGGACCGGTCGACCTCGCACAGCTCGCGGCCGCCGCGCTCGAGCCCAAGCCGGTACCGGTGCTGTCGCTCGCACATCTGCACGCCCCGCAGGTGAGCGTGCGCGAGCAGGCCCATCTCGTGGTCGACCGGTTGCGCCTTGAGCACACGATCACGTTCCGCGCCCTCACCGCGGATGCCGACGTGGTCACGACGGTGGCGAGGTTCCTCGCCGTGCTCGAGCTCTTCCGCGAGGGCATGGTGGCGTTCGACCAGGCCACGCCTCTCGGCGACCTCCATCTGCGCTGGACCGGGTCCGACGACGGAGACATCGACGTCGGTGAGGAGTTCGACACCACGGACGCAGGACAGCACGAGGCCCGCCCCGGGCTCTCGGCCGTCGCCGACCTGCCCAACGATGACGAGAGAGCCGTCGATGTCTGAGCAACCGCACGAGCTCGAGCTGGACTCCCCCGCAAGCGGGAGGTACCCCCAGCTCGACCTGCGGCCTGCGCTGGAGGCCGTGCTGATGGTCGCCGACCAGCCACTCGACCACCTCACGCTCGCCCAGGCGGTCGGCCACCCTCCGCCGGACGTCGAGAAGGCGCTCGTCGAGCTGGCCCAGGAGTACACCGACCAGGAGCGTGGCTTCGAGCTGCGCAACATCGGCGGTGGGTGGAGGTACTTCACCCGCGAGGCGTTCGCGCCGGCAGTGGAGCGCTTCGTCCTCGACGGGCAGCAGGCGCGGCTCACGCAGGCGGCACTCGAGACCCTGGCCGTCATCGCCTACCGCCAGCCAGTGAGCCGATCGCGGGTCTCGGCGATCCGCGGCGTCAACGTCGACGGCGTCGTGCGCACCCTGGTCACCCGCGGGCTCGTGGACGAGGCCGGCGTCGACGCCGAGAGCGGGGCGATCTTGTACCGCACGTCCAGCTACTTCCTCGAGCGCATGGGTCTGGCCGAACTCGGCGAGCTGCCCGACATCGCACCGATGCTCCCGGAGATCGACGACATGGACGACGTGGATTTCGCCGCATCGGTGATGGCCCCTCACGACGAGCCGGTCCCGATTGCAGAGGATCCATCCACGAGTTCCTCCACCGGTGTCTGAGCCACCCTCGGTCGAGGGGGTCCGGCTGCAGAAGGTGCTCGCCCAGGCCGGGATCGCCAGCCGACGCCGTTCTGAGCAGCTCATGGCCGATGGCCACGTGGAGGTCAACGGCGAGATCGTCACCCAGATGGGTGCTCGGGTCGACCCGGTGGCCGACGTCATCCGCGTCGACGGCAAACGACTTCCCCCGCGGACCGACCATGCGTACCTGCTGGTCAACAAGCCGCGCGGGGTGGTGACGTCGATGGCGGACGAACGCGGGCGAGAAGACCTGAGGTCGCTCGTGTCCGACCGTCCAGAACGGCTGTTCCACGTGGGCCGCCTCGACACCGACACCTCAGGCCTGCTGATCGTCACCAACGACGGCGACCTGGCGCACCGGCTCGCGCACCCATCGTTCGAGGTCGCCAAGA
This sequence comes from Aeromicrobium sp., assembly GCA_051005615.1. Classification (GTDB taxonomy): domain Bacteria; phylum Actinomycetota; class Actinomycetes; order Propionibacteriales; family Nocardioidaceae; genus Aeromicrobium. The sequence continues at coordinate 38,087 of JBPCJE010000019.1, read as the reverse complement.
CTTACATGGCGTTGGTGAAGGGCGACGTCCCGGACGCCTTGGGGGCACGCCTGCGCGAGGGCGTGACGCTCGACGACGGCCCTGCGCAGGTGGACCGCTTCCGGGTGAAGGACCGCTCGCGCGGACGATCGCTGGTCGAGCTCGACGTCCACATCGGTCGCAACCGCATCGTGCGGCGCATCCTCGACCACGTCGGGCACCCGGTCGTGGAGCTGACTCGGACAGCATTCGGGCCGTTGCGGCTCGGCGACCTCGCCGTCGGCACGACCCGCGACCTGTCGCGCGACGAGATCGGGGCGCTCTTCGATAGCGTGGAGGAATGACTCCGCCCCGATCCGTCCTCGTGATCGGGTGCGGTCTCATCGGTACCTCGGTCGCGCTGGCGCTGCGCGAGCATGACGTCGACGTCCATCTGGACGACGTCAACCGCTCGAACCTCGAGCTTGCCGTCTCGCGGGGTGCCGGTAGCGCCGAACCGCTCGCCGCCCCAGACCTCGTCGTCGTTGCCGTGCCGCCGTCCGACGTCGTCGACACGGTTGCCCACGCGCTTCGCACGTGGCCGGACGCTGTCGTCACGGACGTCGCGAGCGTCAAGTCGGTCCTCGCGTCGGCCATCACCGAGCAGTCCGGTTCGGAACGGTACGTCGGAAGCCATCCGATGGCGGGCAGCGAGCGGTCCGGCCCCATGGCTGCCTCGGCGCGACTGTTCGAAGGCCGTCCGTGGGCCGTCACACCAGTGGCCGGCGCCGGGGACCGGTCCGTGCGACTCGTCGAGACGGTCGCCGAGCTCGTGGGCGCGGTGCCGATCACGATGGATGTGGAGTCCCACGACCGCGCGGTCGCGCTCGTCTCGCATGTGCCGCACGTACTGAGCGTGCTCGCGGCCGCGCGTCTGGCCGATGCCCCGCGGGCGCACCTGTCCTTGGCCGGGCCCGGTCTCCGCGACGTCACCCGCGTCGCCGGCAGCGACACCGCCCTGTGGTCCGACATCCTGCGCAGCAACGCCGACGAGGTCCGTGACCTGCTCGAGAACGTGCGCGACGATCTCGACCGCATCATCGGCTCCATCGACGAGCCGGATTCGACCCTCGCCGACGTCCTGGAGTCCGGGCGTGCCGGTACGCGGCTCATCCCGGGCAAGCACGGCGAACGACCCACCGAGTTCGCCACGGTCTTCGTCCCGGTCGCCGACCACCCGGGCGAGCTGTCGCGTCTCATGGCCCATACGGGAGAATCGGACGTGAACATCGAGGACCTCCGGATCGACCACGAGCTGGGCCGTCCGGTCGGTCTGGTCGAGATCGCGGTCCTCGCCGATCGTGCCGATGACCTCGTCGAATCCCTGACCACCCGCGGCTGGTCCGCGTACCGCTGAGGAGGAGTACCCCGTGAGTCCCACGTCGGAGAGCTCTGGCCTCGTGGTCGCCGTCGACGGACCGTCGGGATCAGGCAAGTCGAGCACCGCTCGCGGTGTCGCCGATCGCCTGGGCCTGGCGTACTTGGACACCGGCGCGATGTACCGGGCAATGACCTGGGCACTGATGCAGCGCGGCACCGACCTCCACGATCCGGAAGCCATCGCCCGTGATGCCGAGTCCGTCGTCATCCGATCCGGCACCGAAGCGCTGGCGCCGACGATCGAGGTCGACGGCGAGGATGTCTCGGGCCTGATCCGGGCCGCCGACGTCACGGCGAACGTCAGCCTGGTGGCTGCGGTGCCCCGGGTCCGCGAGATGCTCGTCCGCCTTCAGCGCCGGACGATCGAGGCTTCCCCGGGTGGCATCGTCGTTGAAGGACGCGACATCGGCTCCGCCGTCGCTCCCGGCGCGCCAGTCAAGGTGTACCTGGTCGCCGACCCTGCCGCGCGAGCGGCCCGCCGAGCCGCCGAGCTCGGCATCCTCGACCCCGGCACCACGCAGGAGGATCTCGCCCGACGCGACCAGATCGACTCCACTCGTGCCGCATCGCCGCTGGCCAAGGCTCCGGACGCCGTCCTGATCGACGGCACTCACCTGAGCCTCGACCAAGTCGTCGACAAGGTCGTCACCCTCGTCGACGAGGTCGTGCGCGAGGGGGCCTCATGAGCGACCAGCTCCTCTCCAACCGGCACATCACCGGCCCTCGCGGGCTGTCGGAGAAGGGGCTGCGGACCGTCCGGCGCTACGCGACGGCGTGGCTGGATCACCGATGGGAGGTCAACCAACGAGGGGAGTGGCGAATCCCGGACGACGGGCCGGTCATCCTCGCCGCCAACCACATCGGGTGGCTGGACGGACCCGTGCTGTTCCTGAAGGCACCACGTCCGGCCCACGCCCTCGTCAAGCGGGAGCTGTTCGTCGGGCGCACCGGGAAGCTGCTGACCTACGCCAGCCAGATCCCGGTCGACCGCAGGGGCACCGACGCCGGTGCGTTGCGCACGGCCGCCGACGCACTCGCTGCCGGCCAGGTCATCGTCACGTTCCCGGAGGGACGTCGCGGCGACGGAGAGCTGCAGTCCATCAAGAACGGCGTCGGCTGGCTGGCACTGGTCAGCGGTGCGCCGGTCGTGCCGGTCGCCATCTTCGGCACCCGCGAGCCCGGTGCGGCGTCCGAGTCTCGCCCGCCGAAAGGAGCGCGGATCGACGTCGTCTACGGAGAGCCGATCCGCTTCCCGGAGACGTCGTGGCCGCGTTCGAAAGCCATGATCGACGACGTCAGCGAGCAGATCCTCGAGCACCTGCGCAACCACCTCACCTGGGCGAAGGGTGCCACCAAGCGCGGTCTGCCCGGGCCCCTGCCGGCGGGTTCGACCAGTGACTGACACCGTCATGTCCGGCCCGGTCCCGGTGCTGGCCGTGGTCGGCCGGCCGAACGTGGGCAAGTCGACGCTCGTCAACCGCATCATCGGCCGCCGCGAGGCAGTCGTCGAGGACGTCCCCGGGGTCACGCGCGACCGCGTCACCTACGACGCCGACTGGAACGGACGTGTGTTCACGGTCGTCGACACCGGCGGGTGGGACCCGGATGCGCGAGGTCTGGCCGAGCGGATCGCCGCCCAGGCCGAGGTCGCGGTCCAGGCGGCCGATGCGGTGATGTTCGTCGTCGACGCCACCATCGGCATCACCGACGCCGACGAAGCGGTCGTGCGCATCCTGCGGAAGGCGAAGAAGCCGGTCGTGCTCGCGGCGAACAAGGTCGACGACCAGCGCGGCGAGCTCGAGGCCGCCTCGCTGTGGAACCTGGGCCTGGGGGAGCCCTATCCGGTTTCTGCCCTGCACGGCCGAGGCAGCGGAGACCTTCTCGACGCCGTGCTCGCTGCCCTGCCGGACGCACCTCCGGACCGGGCGGTCGTGGGTGGGCCACGACGAGTGGCGATCGTCGGCAAGCCGAACGTCGGCAAGTCGAGCCTGCTCAACAAGCTGGTGGGGGAGGACCGGGTCGTCGTCGACGATGTGTCCGGCACCACCGTCGACCCCGTCGACGAGCTCGTGGTGCTGGGCGACCGCACCTGGCGCTTCATCGACACCGCCGGCATCCGCAGACGCGTCCGCGAGGCGTCCGGCCACGAGTACTACGCGAGCCTGCGCACGAGCTCGGCGATCGAACGAGCGGAGGTCGCCCTCATGATCGTCGACGCCAGCCAGGCGCTCACCGAGCAGGACACGCGCATCATCAGCTCGGTGGCCGAGACCGGCCGGGCGCTCGTCATCGCCTTCAACAAGTGGGACCTCGTCGACGACGAACGTCGCTACTACCTCGAGCGTGAGATCGACCGAGAGCTCGTGCAGGTTCCGTGGGCCCCGCGCATCAACGTGGCCGCCCGGACGGGGTGGCACGTCGACCGGCTGGTCCGCGCCCTCGACACCGCCCTCGACGGTTGGGAGACGCGGGTCGGCACGGGCGCACTGAACGCATTCCTCGGCCGGCTGGTGGCCGAGCACCCGCACCCGGTGCGGGGCGGCAAGCAGTCGAAGATCCTGTTCGGCACCCAGGCCTCGGTCTCGCCGCCGACGTTCATCCTGTTCACCTCGGGCAAGCTCGAGGCGTCCTACCTGCGCTTCATCGAACGCCGCCTGCGCGAGGATTTCGGCTTCGTCGGCTCACCGATCCACATCCAGCAACGGCCCCGCCAGAAGCGACGACGCTGAGCCTACGAGATCGTGGCCCGAAATGACTCGAGGGCCGAGTGCTTCGGGCTCCACCCCAGCTCGGTGCGGGCCTTCGTGGTGTCCATGATCGCCGGGTGGCTCAGCGCTTCCACCCACTGCATTCCGGAGGGCAGGAACGGCAGCGTGGCGATGGCCCGGGCGACGGCCGCGACGGGCTTCCCCGGGACCGCCAGAGGGAGGAAGCCGAGCTCGCGGAGCATGTCGACACTGCTCACCACGTCGTCAGCGGCGATGTTGTAGGCGCCCGGCGGGCCGGCCGCCACCACGCACAGCCGCAACGCCTCGGCGACGTCGTCCTGGTGGATCAGCTGCACGGGCAGGTCGGGAACCACTGCTGGGACCCCCCGGAGACGACGAATCCCGCTGAGCAGGTACTGGAGCACCTGCAGGAGGCCCGGCGACAGCTGTGCCTTGGCGCCGACTGCGTCCGGACCCAGCACGATCGGTGGGCGGAGCAGATACAGGTCGGTCTCCGGATGTCGTCGGGCTTCGTCCTGGAGCAGATGCTCGAGCTCGGCCTTCTCCTGTGCGTAGAACAGCCGATCCGCGGGCCGGGTCGGCCAGTCCTCCGTGATGCCGACCGGGTTGTCGCGGTGGAAGCCGTAGGCCGCGATCGAGGACGCGTAGACGAAGCGGCGGGCGCCCACCTCGGCCGCTGCCCGAAATGCATTGAGCGTGCCCTCGACGTTGATCGCCTGGGTGGTCTCCTTGTTGCCGCCGATGATCAGGAAGGCCAGGTGCACGACGACGTCGGCACCGGCGAACGCTTCCTGCAGTGCCTCGGGGTCTCGCACGTCTCCGCGGCGGTACGCCATCTTCGCCCAGCCGCGTTCGGCCGGGTCGAACGGTCGGCGCGCGATGCCGATGACCCGGGCGACCTTCTCGTCGTCCTGGAGCAACGGCATCAGGGCCAGTCCGAACGTGCCGGTCGGACCCGTGACCGCAACGCTGAGGTCGGCCTCGTCCGTCATGCCCGCAGCGTAGCCTCGCGTGCGTGCTGAGGTCTCGCCGCAAGCGGAGCACGGAAGGACCAGCCGGGTTCTGGCCGGCTGACCCTTCCGCCTGTTGACCGTGGCGATGTCGTTCTCGGTCGGGTCGGGCTGACCGGATTTGAACCTGCGACCCGCTGACCCCAGTGCAGCGATCCCGCCCGACCTCTTGCGGTCTCGTCCTGTCTCACGCGGCGACACCCTCCGCTTGTCCGGTCTCGTCCGTTGCAGTGCGGGGTCCTCCGGCGCAGTCTGTGAGAGGTTCAAACTCGGCGGGTATTCGATGGCGCTGCGACCAGGACGTCCTGTGCAAGGAGACCCACGAGCGCACCTTGCGCATCGCTCCTGCGCTGGTCTCGAAGCAGACCTTGTACGTCGCCTCGCCCCCGCTGTTCAGCGTTGGAACATCTACCGCCGCACCTGGCACGACTGCTTCACAGGCCGAGGAGTCATATTGCCTTGCATCGGAGCCAACGAACGTCGGCTCTAGGTCCACCCAGGGATCGCCTTCTTCGTCAGCCAAGTAGGTCACGTCCAGGGTGCCCGTGTCCTGGTGATGCGGATGAGGTCGAGCCGGCCGTTCTCAAGTGACCCAGTGAGCAGGATTTCCTGGAGGTGTTGATTGAACGTGCGGGGTTGGCTGCGAGGCCCGAGACTGGATGTTCCCCTGACCGGCCTACCCCAAGGATGATGTTGCATGAGCACGATCACCGACACCGTCGACGTTGATGTCGATATCACCTCCGCCTACAACCAGTGGACGCAGTTTGAGGCGTTCCCGAAGTTCATGGAGGGTGTGGAGGAAGTACGCCAAATCGATGACACGCACTTGCACTGGGTGACGAAGGTCGGCCCGGTCACCCGAGAGTTCGACGCGACCGTGACCGAGCAGCACCCCGAGGAGCGGATCGCATGGAAGTCCGACGATGGTCCCGAGCACGCTGGCGTTGTCACCTTTCATCGGATCGACGACAACAAGACCAAGGTCACCGTCCAGATGTCGATTGACCCGGAAGGTTTCGTCGAGAACGTCGGGGACAAGGCCGGCATTCTCAAGCTCCGGGTCAAGGGTGACTTGGCGAACTTCAAGGAGTTCATCGAAGGCCGCGCGGGCGATGAAACTGGAGCCTGGCGGGGTGACGTCGAGCACCCGTGAACACTGACTCAGCCACACGGTGTCAATCCGAAGGCCGATGCCCAACACGCATTGACGCGGCCGCCCTGTGCATCCATCCCCAGAGTTCGCGGAGCGGTCGCCGTTGGCCTTGCGAGGTTGCTGATGCCTACCGCGGAGGGGGCGGAAGGTCGTCGCGTCGACGGTCGCGCTGCGCGTTCATGGCGAAGGTCAGGACGATCCCCAAGAGGCCGGCGACCATCAGGATGTAACCGACTGCGACCAAGTCGACGCCGCCGAGTGAGTCTTGGACTGCGAACGCCAAGACTGCGCCGAGGGCGATGAGGGCAATTGCTCCACCGAAGTACATATGTGCACCTTTCGTTGGACCCGGGCCGGGTCGGCTTCAGCATGCTATGGCAGAACCTGGTGAGGGACCTCTCGGCGAGCGGCCACGGTGCGCCTGCGTTGTCGCCCGACGGCGATTGCCAACCATCGCTTTGGGCTTGTGATGAGTGCGATGATCCAACAGTGACCATCGGACACCCGCCGCCGCACGGCCGTTTCGTCGCGACCGCACTCCAGTGGTCGGGCGGCTGGGAACTGCACATCGAGGGAGAGGGTGTCGTCGGGGGATGCGTCACACAAGTCAAGCAGCTGTCCGACGCCGAGACACAGGTGCGCCACTACCTCGAGACGAGGTATGAGGACGACTTCTCCGACGCCGTGGTCGAGATCGTTCCTTTCGAGGGCGGCGCCGGTTCCTGATGGCCGCAGAGAAGCGCCAAGTTCCTGGGCTTGAGACGACGAGGGCGGCGCCCCTTTGCACCCACCTCGGGCATGAAAGCGGGCCGCCCGGAGTCCCTGCTTGAGTCCCGTGCGGCCCGCGTTGGTTCCAATTTATCCCGGCCCATGCTTGCTGCAACCTGGGCAATGAGAAACCCCCGCCCTGTGCCGTTCAACGGGGGGGGGGGGGGGGTTGTTGGGCAAAAGGCGGGGTGGTCTCAAAGAGGGTTCAGCTGAAGGCGTCCTTGACGTTCTCCTTGGCGTCCTTGAGGCTCGACTTCGTCTGGTCCTTCTTGCCCTTGGCCTCGAGCTCTTCGTCGCCGGTCGCCTTGCCGGTTGCTTCCTTGGCCTTGCCCTTGATGTCTTCTGCCTTGTTCTCGATCTTGTCGTCCAGTCCCATCAGAATCCCTTTCGATTGGGTTTCCTCCACTCTCCCCGCCGTGTCGCTGCACGCAACTCGGGGCCCGGTTCGGACACCGACTGGCGGCGTGACCCTACTCATGCTGCAGTGAGATGGAGCATAAGGAGAGGACCATGACCGACGTACCTCCAGAGCCGGACGACTCGCCCGCAACCGAACCCGACGAGCAGCCGGTGTCAGAGCCGGACGTCACCGGTGATGACCCTGAGACCGTCATAGATCCGGGAAGCGACGCCGTGGGGACCGAATCGAGCGGATAGGCTCAGCTCCCTCCGCTGGGTCGGCTCCGGAGTCATGCTGGTGCCACTACACGGCCGCGCAGGCAGTAGGTCTGCAACATTCCTTACCCTTGACCTCGATCTCCCGAGGGGCGCTGAACACGTATCGATCAATCAGAAGTGCGTGAGTTGCGGCGTCAACGTGGATTTGCCCGGCTAGCCCGTGAGATTCCATTCGGCTCGCCGTGTTGACGGTGTCTCCCCACAAGTCGTAGGCGAACTTGCTGTGCCCGATCACGCCAGCCACCACGGGACCGGAACTGATTCCGAACCGCAGAGCGAGTGGACGGGGCCAGTGCTCGGCGAAGAGGCTGACGGCGTCCCGCATGTCCAGCGCGAGCTCAGCGATGCTTCCGGCGTGGTCTGGATCTGGCGTGGGTACTCCTGCGGCGGCCATATAGGCGTCGCCGATGGTCTTGATCTTCTCGACTCCGTACTGCTTGCACAGGTCATCGAAGAGAATGAACAGGTCGTTCAATAGCGCTACAAGCTCGTCTGGTTGAAGCGATTCGGCCAAGGGCGTGAAATCGACGATGTCTGCAAACAGGACGCTGACATGGTCGGCGGAGTCTGCGATCACGGACTCTTGGTGACGGAACCCCGAACGCCAGCTGGGCGCAGGTGGTCAATCGCCAGCCTGCGAACCATCTCGAGCCACCCTGTCTTCCCTCAGCGTTTCGGGCCGAATCCTAGCGTCCGAATCGCTCGGTTGCGTAGCACCTATCGCCACACTCGCCGGCGCCAGCCCATCACGTTGGGGTCCGAGACGACGGGGCGCAGGTGCTCGGCCCTGACCCAGCGCAGCACCGTCCGGCGCTTCAGAGTCTTTCCGATCGAAAAGTCCTGTCAGGGAGACAAACCCCAGGCCGTGAACCGACATTCCGCGGCGGGTGAAGTTCACGTGCCGGCCCGCGTGGTGCGTGTGATGCGTTTCGGGCTCAGCGCCACCAGGAAGGTCCCGACGGTGAGAAGGAGAGCCAAGGGGCCGAACACTGTGAGTTCGATCGTGGTGGTTGCGTCGACGAAGTTGATCAGAGCGGCCATCGAGAAGCTGACGACCATTGCCCAGCACCCCACCACGAACAGCCACTGCGGCATGAACCCGCCCCAATCCCCGATTCGGCCGAGCATCAACAAGGCGCCCACCACCAGAAGTCCTGCGACCAGCCATACTGCCCACGGGGGAGGTACCGGGACCTCGGCAGAGCGCATGAAGGTTCGAAGCGATTCCCTGCCCGCCGTGGCCCAATAGCCGTGAATCAGCGCAAGAAGGATCAGTATGAGGGCCAGCAGCCGGGCAACAAGGTGAACAATCATGGGGTCGTACTCCTGTCCGGTCCATCGGACCCGTGTGGCCCGAAACAACAGACAGGGGCAGGCTATACGCGTTACTGACCCCTCGAAGAGATCGTCTCGATGACCGGCTCGCCACCTGACAGCTGGCGGGCGGCGTCGGGGAGCTCGGCGAACACGGCCCGGTGGCGAGCCATCTCGGGCCACTGGGGAATCGGTGGTGACACCCCAAGGCCACGGCCCGCCCCGAGGAGACAGAGGGGCGGGCCGTGGTGGTCGCAAGGTGTCGGCGCAGGCGGGTCGTCGGGTAGAAGGGGTCGGAAATGCCTTCGCCGCCTTACCTCCCGCTGCGCGTCACGTGTCTGCGCGGCGGGTGAGCTTGACGCCGGGCACCCTACGGCGTCCAGGTGTGCTCTGGGACGTCGTAGGTGGGCTGGGACTGCGCGGAAGGGCCTCGGGGCCACCCGTTCTTGAGCGGCGGCAGCTTGGTGACCTTCTCGCGGGCGTCGCTGGTGTTGAAGTCGTGCCGGCCGGGCAATCCAGCGAACTCATACCATCTCTGGCGGGTGGTCGAAGTCGTGGAAGAGCTTCGCCGGGAGGACGTCGATTTCGCCGGTGGGAAGGTTGCGCTGGGTGAACTCGGTTTCCCCGAGGCTCACCAGGCGTCGCTTGCTGAGTTCTTCGTTCGCCGCGGCGGCCTGAGGTTTGCGGCTGGCAAAGAGTGGAGGGGCGCTGCCAGCGGGGCAGCTCTGCCTCATCCGTGCTCGTTACGGGCTCGGCTGCCGGCGCGGTCTCAGGGTACGCTCGCCGGCCTCGTCCTTACGCCGAGACATGGTGCACCACCAGGAGCGGGTTCTCTCGGCGTCGTGGCCGGCGCGGAAACCCGCGGTGGGGCGTCGTGGCGGCGGCGTCTCGCCTGCTGCTTCACGCGCTTCCCGCTCGGCTCGGCGTTCGGCCATCGTCATGTTGCCAACAGGACGAACGTCACCGTCCCGGCGGCAAAACCAAGACCGGCTCGCCAAGGCCCTCCGAGGTCATAGCTTTCCTCGAACAACTCGAACGCCAACGCCGAGATCAACGCTCCCGCCGCAAAAGCCATGGCGCAAGCGATCACCGGTCGCTGTTGGTCGCCAGAACGACCCCGCGACTGCACCGGCGATCAGCGGCAATGAAGCACCCGCCGCGAAACCAACGGTGGTGAAGAGGTCGGATGCGGCCATGCTCCATCGTGTCCGACGATCTGTGGGAACGCATTCCAATCGGTCGGCAGCACCCGCGTGACCTATGGCGCCATGTTTCCAGTCGTACTCAGAGAACGAGAATCAACACGACGATGACTGCAATGACGAGGGCGAGAACGGCGATCATGCGAGTGTCCATAGAAGACGCCTCCTGAGCGGGAATCGTTTGGCTGCCTAAGTGTGGCACCGAGTGTGGTCCGCGTCGAGGCGTCGACCTGCGCCCATGCGCCACGAGTCGCTGCTGCGATGACCTGGGGATGAGCCGGTAGGGCTACACATCAGAGCATGCGTGGGGACAGCAGGCCACAGGTTTTCACAGAGAATCGAAGAAGTGGTTCGATTCGCTGCCCTCACCTGGCAGGTGCAATCGGCATCAGGCACTTGATGATCTGGCCTGTGAGTCCCGTCATCGTCGAGGGGCCGTGAAGGCAGGACCGAGCCTCTACATTCGGCCGACGCCATTCCGCGTGCTTGGTCTACTCGCATTCACTGCCCAGTCGCACGGCTTTCTGCTCCAATGTCTGCTGCTCACGTAGCGGCCGTCTGCTCGCTTCTTTCGCCTTGTCGCCATTCCTTCTCCTGAAAATGCGGTCGGGAGATGGTACGGGTTCGAGGCGGGACTCCTGCACCTACGTGGCTGCCAGATCGGCTGTCAGACGCACAAAAGGGCCAGATTCACTCTCCGTTGTCTCTCGAAAAGTGCCTCTGGCCTGCGGTTCTCGGTCGGGCTGACAGGATTTGAACCTGCGACCCCGTGACCCCCAGAGGAGTGAACCGGTCTCCCCTCGTCTGGTCTCGTCCGGCCTCACGCGTAGATCGGACATACCTGGCTCGTTCCGTCTCGTCTGATCCGGCCACGTCCGGTGCCTTATGTGAGCGGTTCCGTTTCCCGGGACGCGGCGCGTCATCCAGATTCGGTCTCTGCCAGAGGGCACGATGCGAGTGTCCGACAGGGCACGTCAAGGAGGGCCATCAAGATGGAGCAAGAAGCGTTGTGGGTTATCGCGATCGCGACAGTCCGAAACGTTGTGTAGGCGAACGCTGCCAGACCCGCCGTGGCGATCGCCAGAACCGCCGCTATGGATTAGTCACCCGTGATGCAGTGAATATCGGGCCTCCTCTGGAAGGCTTCATCTCATGCCAAGATCGAGTTCCGTAGCGGGGCGTTCACCGAGCGTCCCGTAAGTGGAACAGATCAGTTGGTCCAGTCGAACTCGTAGCGGATCCAGTTGGTGTCGCTGAAGTCCAGTTCGATGCCTTCGGCCGCGACGCTGAACGAGCCGACACCACACAGGCCGTCCTTCCAGATGAAGCCATCGGGCATCACGATGTGCGCTTCGTGGGTCTCATCGGTCACCGGGTTTCGCAGTGAGCGCCCGTCCGCGCGGCCGACACCCTCGATCTCGACAGTGGAGTCGATGCCCTGTTCGTTGATAGTGATCGCTGCCTTGGTCAGACCGGCCACCTCGAAAGTGGTGCCCAGGATCGACCAAGGCTCTCCACCGAGCGCACCAGTATAGATCTGGCTGAGCGCGCCGACTTGTTCGTCGCTGGTCTCGGGGGCGACGACGAAAACGGCCCTGCCCCCACCATCATGGATGGCGCTCGGCCAATCGATGACGGCTACAGCGGTGACGCCCGCCAGGTCGACGTCCCCGCAGTGGCCCTCAGCGACCACGTTGGCGACCACGGCCTTGCAACTGCCATCAGCGGACGTGGGGAAGCCACTAAAGTTGCAGGTGCACCCGGGATTGCAGTTACAGAACTCGTACCCGACCCCCTTGAGCGCCCATTTGGTAGCGGTTGTTGTGTCGGTGACGGTCATGATCAGACTCCTTGGATGAGTGCCGCCGCGAGGGCAGGGTGGATGAGTGTGGCGCCACCGAGGGCGGTCAGCCCGGCGGCCATGAACTTCGAGTAAGTCTCCCCCCGGCGGAGATTACGTTCGACAAATACTGCTGCAGCAATGACCGCTGCCCACAGCAGCTGCATTGCAGCGGCAGTGACGAGTACCAGCATTAGCCCGATGCAGCACCCGAAGCAGAAAAACCCATGGACAGCCCCCGCCCAAATGGCACTCCTGGGGCGTCCGAGCCGACGACCCCGCCGCAGGAAGTACGACATAGGTGAACGGCACCGCCGAAGGCAGGCCCGTTTCAGCGGAGAAAGTTGGTAGATGCCCGCTGCACCAACGTTCCCCCAGCGACGCGAAGAGCCCAAGGCTCGGCGTCCATGAGCGGCATGCCCATAGCTCGCCACAACAGATAGGCGGGCAGACCACTGACCACCCAGACAGCGAGGTATCCGGAAACGAAGTATCCGGCGGGCGCCACCCGTCGTGCGGCGGCGGCGCGCGCGTAGAGACGCACGACAGGAGTGACCGCTGGAAGCATCATGGCGGCCATCATCGCGGTCCAGGCGAGGAGGAAAGAACCCAGAGAGAGCACCTTTCCTACGCCAACCACGTCCATGCCAGGCATGGCCTCGATGGTCGGGGTAACCGCCACGCTCATCTCGCCGGATTGTCGGATGGTGAACCACCACGCGCCTGCGGCCACCGAAAGAAGGAGGATGGGCACAATCGCGTCCCAACCGAGCCCCATGCGAAGCCGACCTGTCCCGCGACCCGCGCTGCTCGCCAACGGGACCGGAAGAGTCCAGCCCGTCGTTGGGCTCTCTGAAGACCTTGGCGGAAATTGGTTACCCACCAGTTCAGTAGACCACTCACCTGTGCCGGTGTGAATAGCCCCGATCGGGGATCCCCAAACGGCACATCCGGAGTCATGTCAGTGACGCTCGAAAATTGAGCACTTTCGACGCTCGAACGACTCCGCCCCATCCGCCCGGGCGCGAGAGGGTCGGCACGATGACGACGCCAGTCGTCGGTGGCCACAGCGTCGAGCGCCTCGCCCCAGGGCTGGGGCCGCATCACCATGCCGGGCGCCGCCGCCGCCTCAGATCGATCCCGGCTGGGTGGTATCCGCAAGGTGCAATTCAGAGGTATCGGGACGGTATGCAATGGACCGAGCACACAGCGCCGCTCCCGCCTGGAACCTAGGCACGACCTGAATAGTGGTCGCCCGGTACTCCAACGACGGCCCCGCCATGCATGCCACGTGGCATCCGCTCGGACTGGGCGCGTGCGAGCGCTCTGGCCACTACGCCAGTGGGCCGCTTTCGGTCCGCGACGATCATGGCGCAAGGACCGACGCGGCCTGAGGGTACCGACACGGAGCCCCTGCCGGGGTCGGGCTTCTCCGTCAGGGCGAGGGCCGCGAGGCCGAGAGCCACGGCACGGTCGTCGTGCTGTCCCGCGTCGTGGTCGAGCCTGTAAACGCCGGGCCGCTTCTCGCGGAGGCGGACGGCGGCCAGCTCGTCCAGCAGATCCGGGTCGTCGGGCAGCGCGAGTCGGTGCTCTCGCAGCAGCAGGTGCAGGATCATCGCCAGCCGTCCGACCGAGACGTCCGAGAAGTTCCACTCCTGCACGGTGACGCCACGATCGCGGAGCTGCTGCGCGAGGCCGATAGCCTGCCACGGGTCCAGCCGGATCGGGGCCCGGTAGGCCGTGGCCGCCTCATACGCGATGGCCTCCACGTCCGCGAGCTTGACCGGGTTGGTCTGGGTGCCGGACAGCACGTGCAGCCGGTCGAGCACGATCCGGGGCAAGGCCAGTGGAGCAGCGGCGTCCCGCTCGGCGTGGCAGACCGTGAGGACGGTCCGGTCGTCTTTGAGCCCGAGGTCCAGCCCGATCACGTAGCGGTGACGCGAGTCTGGGTCGAGCGGCCCGTCCAGTACGACGCAGGCGGCCAAGTCCTCCGAGACTGCCGGGATCACGTCGGCGGCTGCGGCGCTCGGACGGGCGGCAGCAGCGGAGTCATAGCCGCTGCTCGCCATCTGTGAGCGTTTCTGTGAGCGATTCGCAGAGAAAGGGCCAGCCGGGTCATAGTCCGACTGGCCCTTTCGCGTGCTGACCTGCGTCGATGATTCGAGCGGTCGGGTCGGGCTGACAGGATTTGAACCTGCGACCCCGTGACCCCCAGTCACGTGCGCTACCAAACTGCGCCACAGCCCGTTTACCAGCGGCAACCCTACCCCACGGTTCGCTGGTCTCTTGTGGTGCCGGTCAGGCCTTCAGCGCGTTGGCGAGGGCGTCGACGGCGTGGTCGATCTCCTCGCGGGTGATCACGAGCGGAGGAGCGATGCGCAGGGTGCGCTCGTGGGTCTCCTTGCACAGGACGCCCTGGTCGCGCAGCGCCATGGAGACCTCGCGGCCCGTCTTGGCGGTGGGGTCGATGTCGACTCCGGCCCACAAGCCACGGCCGCGGACGTCAGCCACGCCCAACCCGGACAGGTCGTGCAGCCGCTCGTGCAGATACGCACCGAGCTCGGTGGAACGCTGTTGGAATTCACCGGTGGCCAAGAGGCTCACGACGCCGCGTCCGATGGCACAGGCGACCGGGTATCCACCAAAAGTCGAACCGTGCTGCCCGGGCTTGAGCACGCCGAGCACGTCGCGCCTTCCGACGACGGCGGACACCGGAACAATGCCGCCGCCCAGCGCCTTGCCGAGGGTGTAGAGGTCGGCGCGGACGCCCTCGTGGTCGAGGGCGAACAGCTCGCCGGTGCGGGCGAGGCCGGACTGGATCTCGTCGGCGATCATCAGCACCGAGTTCTCGTCGCACGCTGCGCGGACGTCCGACCAGAAGCCCTGGGGCGGCACGATGACGCCGGCCTCGCCCTGGATGGGTTCCATCAGCACGGCCGCCGTGTTCGGGCCGATGGCGGCTCGAACCGCCTCGGCGTCGCCGTACGGCACCGTGACGAAGCCGGGCGTGAACGGCCCGTAGTTGTCGTGCGCTGCCGGGTCGTCGGAGAACGAGACGATCGTGGTGGTGCGGCCGTGGAAGTTGCCGGAGGCGACGATGATCTCGGCGGAGTCGAACTCGACGCCCTTGACCTCGTACGCCCACTTGCGGGCCACCTTGATGGCCGACTCGACCGCCTCGGCACCGGTGTTCATGGTGAGCACCATCTCGGTGCCGGTGAGCTCGGCCAGCTCCTGGCAGAACGCGCCGAACTGGTCGTTGTGGAAAGCGCGGGACGTGAGCGTCAACCGCTCGAGCTGGTCGTGCGCCGCCCTGATGAGCTCCGGGTGGCGGTGACCGAAGTTCAGTGCCGAGTATCCGGCGAGGAAATCGAGGTAGCGGTTGCCGTCGACGTCGGTGACCCAGGCCCCCTCGGCCTCG
This sequence comes from Aeromicrobium sp., assembly GCA_051005615.1. Taxonomy (GTDB): domain Bacteria; phylum Actinomycetota; class Actinomycetes; order Propionibacteriales; family Nocardioidaceae; genus Aeromicrobium. The sequence continues at coordinate 22,571 of JBPCJE010000019.1, read as the reverse complement.
GAGATCACGACCGGAAGCGGGTGGTAGTTGTGGGCTCCCCACTGCTCGTCGAGGGTGATGAAGTCGCCTGAAACGGTAGCCATGCATTCAGGCTAGCCGCCGTGCAAGGGCAGCCGCCTCAACGGGGCGATGCCGGCTGAGTCACAATCGATGACGTGCCCAAGCCCGTCATCGCTGCCGTGTTCGCGACCATGGTCTTCCTGGTTGCGCTGTCGCCACCGGCGGCGGCTCACGCGTCCTTGGTCAGCACCGACCCGGCGGACGGTTCGACGGTGAAGTCGGCGCCACGCACCATCCAGATGAACTTCAACGAAGGCGTCCGCTTGGCCGACGTCTCGGTCAGCGCGCCCAACGGGGGTGTGGTCGGGACGGCCGAACCGACCATCGACGGCGTGAACGTCTCCGCCAACGTGGGACGGACGGACCAACGAGGCGAGTACACGGTGGCGTACCGAGTGGTCTCCGAGGACGGTCACACCGTCTCCGGCGAGTTCCGGTTCACCACCACGACGGGCCAGACGGTCGAAACCCGAAAGCCGCCCGCGGAATCGCCCTCCTCCGGGAGCAGAAGTCCCGTCCTCGTCATTCTGGGGATCGTGGGTGTCCTTGGCGCAGTACTGGTCCTCCGGGCGCGGCAGCGCGAGAAGCGGTCGTGACCAGGGCCGGCCGGGCCGCTGTCACCGGAATGGCGGTGGGGCTTCTCGTGATGGTCGCGGTCTTGGAGTTAGGTGGTGGCGCGCCGCAACCCGTTTCGGCGGGCATCCCGGATCCCGGGCCGATCGTCGGCTGGGGCGTTCCGGCCGTCCGGTTCCTGACGCAGGCGGCAACGGTCGCTGTCGCCGGTTTCCTGCTGGCGGCCGTCTTCCTGCTGCCGACGAGCAAGGACGTCGTCGAGGGGTTGTCGGTCTCCGCGGTCTCCCTCGCGTCGCGCTGGGCGATGATCTGGTCGGTCGCGAGCCTGGTGCTGTTCATGCTCACCGTCAGCGACGTGTTCGCACGACCCCTGACCGACCTGAATTTCACCTTGGTCACGTCACTGGCGTTCGAGTCGTCGATCGGACGAGCTTTGCTCGTGCAGGCGGCGGCCGCCGGACTCGTCGCCGTGGCCTGCCGGTGGACGATTGGCGTCCGACCGTTGGCCATGCTGCTCGGTCTGGCGTTGGCGACGATGCTGCCCGTTTCGCTGACCGGTCACTCGGCATCGTCCGGCTCGCACGACCTCGCCACCACGAGCTTGTTCCTCCACGTCGTCGGCGTCTGCATCTGGGTCGGCGGCCTGGCCGCGATCGGGTGGGTGGCCGTCCGGGGCAGCAAGCGGCTCCCGGATGCGGTCGCTCGGTACTCGACGCTCGCCCTGTGGGCCTTCGTCGCGGTCGCGGCGTCCGGCGTCGCGAACGCGTCGGTGCGACTCGTCGGGTGGGGCGACGTGTTCGGCACCTCCTACGGCCGGCTCGTCGTCGCCAAGGTGGTGGCTCTTGGGCTCCTCGGCCTCTTCGGTTGGCGGCATCGACGGCAGATCGTCGAACAGAGCGGCGGCTTCCTGCGGCTCGTGGCCGGTGAGGTGCTGCTGATGGCCGCCACCGTCGGCCTGGCGGTCGCCCTTTCTCGCACGCCGACACCGGAGAGCGACGTCGTCACCACCCGCGCCGAGGAGCTCCTCGGCGGACCCATGCCTGCGGCGCCGTCGGTGGCCCGCCTGCTCTGGGGGTGGGAGCCGACCGGGGTGGCGCTCGCCGTGGTCGGCCTCGGCCTCGCCCTGTACGTGAAGGGTTTGCTCGTGCTGCGGCGACGTGGGGACGCCTGGCCGATGGGGCGCACCCTCGCCTGGGTGACGGGACTCGCGCTGATCTCCTGGGCCGGCATCGGCGGTCTCAGCCAGTACTCCCACGTGCTCTTCAGCGCGCACATGGTCTCGCACATGGTCCTGTCGATGGTCGCGCCGATCTTCCTCGTCCTGGGGGCTCCCATGACCCTCGCGCTCCGCACGCTTCCCGGCCCGCGCCAGCCGGGGGAGGTGTCACCGCGCGGGATGCTCACCGGGTTCCTGCACTCACGGTTCACCCGTGTCGTGACGCACCCCCTCGTTGGCCCGGCGCTGTTCATCGGGAGCCTCTACGCCCTCTACTTCTCACCGATCTTCGGTGAGCTGATGGGCAGCCACTGGGGACATGCCGCGATGCAGCTGCACTTCATCGCGGTGGGTACGCTCTTCTTCTACGTGCTCGTCGGGGTCGACCCGTCACCGCGCTCGCTGCCGCCGATCGCCCGGTTCGGCCTGCTGCTCGTGACCATCCCGTTCCACGCGTTCTTCTCCATCGCGTTGATGTCGTCGACCACGGTCATCGCCGAGTCGTACTGGATCGAGATCGACCGCCTCTTCCGCGCGGACCTGCTGGCCGACCAGTACCTCGGGGGCGGCATCTCCTGGGCGCTGGGGGAGATCCCGCTCCTGCTGGTCATGGGTGCCCTGTTCGTGCAGTGGATCCGGTCCGACCGCCGGGATGCGCGTCGGCTCGACCGGGCCGCTGAGCGCGACGACGACGCTGCGCTCGATGAGTACAATGCCTACCTCCGCGACCTCGCCGCCCACGGACGACGGCGGGACCCCTGAGGGGTCCCGCCGTCGGCTCTTGAGTCGGTCAGACGATCAGAAGAGCACCTGACCGCCGCCGGTGGCCGCGGCGAACCGCTCCTGCGCGTCGGCCCAGTTGGCGATGTTCCACCACGCCTTGACGTAGTCGCCCTTGACGTTGAGGTAGTCGAGGTAGAAGGCGTGCTCCCACATGTCGAGCTGGGAGATGGGGATCAGCGTCGCGGGGATGTTGCTCTGCTGGTCGTACAACTGGACGATGACGAGCTTCTGTCCGAGCGTGTCCCACGCGGTGATGGCCCAGCCGGAGCCCTGGATGCCGAGCGCCGTGGCCTCGAACTGGCCGCGGTACGCGTCGAACGACCCGAAATGGTCGTCGATGGCCGCACCGAGGTCGCCGTCGGGCTTGTCGCCGCCTTCGGGGGAGAGGTTCTTCCAGAAGATCGAGTGGTTGATGTGGCCGCCGAGGTTGAACGCGAGGTTCTTCTCCAACAGGTTGATCGTGTCGAAGGAGTCGGACGCGCGTGCCTCCTCGAGCTTCTCCAGGGCGGTGTTGAGGCCGCTCACGTAGTTCTGGTGGTGCTTGCTGTGGTGCAGCTCCATGATCTTGCCGGAGATGTGCGGGTCGAGCGCACCGTAGTCGTAGGGCAGGTCGGGAAGTGAGTAGTCGGCCACGCATCCTCCTCGAGACAGGGCACTTGAGCTTGGGCACTCGGGCGTGCCGCGATGTGACGTCGTGCGGTTCTGACCCTCAGTCTGTCAGTCCCGCGGCCGGATGCAAGACAGGGTTCGGCAGGTGGCACGTCCGTGCTCGGACGACAGGCCGGATGTCCTAGGCTTGACCGAGCACCATCATCGAGAGGAACACACCCGTGACCGACCGGATCGTCACGATCCCGAACCTGCTGAGCGTGATCCGGCTCCTGCTCGTGCCGGTCTTCCTCTGGCTGGTCCTCGGTCCGGAGGAGGACGAGCTCGCACTGCTCGTCCTGATGATTGCTGGCATCACCGACTACCTCGACGGCAAGCTGGCCCGCAAGCTCAACCAGACGTCCACGGTGGGAGCGATCCTCGATCCCGTCGCCGACCGCTTGTTCATCCTCGCCGTCGTCGTCGGGTTGTGGATGCGCGACATCATCCCGTGGTGGCTGGCCGTGATCCTGCCACTGCGCGACGTCTTCCTGTTCAGCCTCGTGCCGTTCCTGCGCACGCGCGGGTACAGCTCGCTGCCGGTCCACTTCCTCGGCAAGGCCGCGACGGCTGGGCTGCTGTACGCGTTCCCGCTGCTGCTGCTCGGTGACGGCAAGGGCACGGCGGCCGACCTCGCCGACGTGTTCGGCTGGGCTTTCGCGATCTGGGGTGTCGGCCTGTACTGGTGGGGCGGTGTGCTCTACGCCTTCCAGGTCCGTCGCCTCATGGCCACGACCCCGAGGGTCGCAGCGCGGCCATGACCCGCGAGACGTCCCCGCATGCAGAGATCACCTCGAGGTCGGCGCCGGGACTGATCGAGAAGATCACCGAGACAGCACTCGACGACGACTACTACGTCTTCCGGGGAGCAGATCCGCACCGCTCGCGGACCGCCGGCCTCGTGTTCGGCCTGGTTGTCGCACTGCTCGCCCTGTTCGTCACGACCGCGACGGTTCAGACCCGCAACGACCGTCCGGCCACGGAGCTCGAGCGCCGCACCTTGGCCGCAGACATCGAGTCGCGGCAGAAGACGCTCGACGAACGACGTGCCACGGCCGCCGGGCTGAATGCCGAGGTCCAAGGCCTTCGCGCCGCCGTTGACACGTCCGGCGGCCGGCCCGAAGACCTCGGCATCGTGGCCGCGGCCGAAGCCGCCCGCGGACCCGGGATCGTCATCACCGCCGGGGACGGCCGCGAGAGCTCCGACGAGGACGGCGACGGACGCATCACTGACCGTGATCTACAGATCCTGGTCAACGGGCTCTGGTATGCCGGAGCCGAGGCGGTCGCCGTCAACGGCAACAGGATCGGCACGCTCACCGCGATCCGCACCGCGGCCGGCGCCATCATCGTCAACTACCGCTCGATCAGCCCGCCGTACACCGTCGTCGCGCTCGGCGACTCCGAGACCCTGCAGACCCGGTTCGCCCAGAATCCTGCCGGCGCGTACTGGGAGACACGACGCAAGAATGCCGGGCTGGCGTTCGACGTGGCACCATCGTCGGACGTCACCGTGCCGGCCGCTCCGGCCAGACGACTGGAGTTGAAGCACGCCACGACCTTGGAGGAGGGCCGATGATCCCGGTGATCGGGCTGGTGGTGGGCCTCGGCCTCGGGCTGTGGCTCCAGCCGACGGTGCCCGTGTGGCTCCAGCCGTACCTGCCGATCGCGATCGTCGCGGCGCTCGACGCGGTGGTCGGTGCGATCCGTGCCTTGGGGGAGAAGCGGTTCAACGACCGCGTGTTCGTGATCTCGTTCATCTCCAACGTGATCATCGCCGCCTTCATGGTGTTCATCGGCGATCAGCTCGGGGTCGGCTCCCAGCTCTCGACCGGTGTGATCGTCGTGCTCGGTATCCGCATCTTCGCGAACGCCGCCGCCATCCGTCGTCGGATCTTCCATGCCTGATCCCGCTGACACCACCGACCGATCTGATTCCGCTGCCGCCCGTGGCCCGGCACCCCCGCCGGAGTCGCGTCTGCGGCGCTGGTCGCGTCCCACCGGCCCGCACCTGCTCGTCGGACTCCTCATCGGCGTGCTGGCCTTCGCGATGACCACCCAGATCGGGCAGGACGATGCGACCGACTACACGTCGGTCCGGGGCGTGGAGCTGGTCGAGCTGCTCAAGTCGATCGACGCCGCGAACGAGCGTCTCGGTACCCAGATCGACGACCTCACGAGGACGCGCAACGACCTGCTCAGCAGCTCGCAGCGCTCCGAGGACGCCGAGGCGCAGGCTCGAGAGAGATCGGAGCAGCTGGCGATCCTCGCCGGATCCGCGGGTGCCGCCGGGCCCGGAGTCGCGGTGACCATCGAGGACCCTGACGAGTCGGTGTCGTCCAGCCAGCTGCTGGACGCCGTCCAGGAGCTTCGGGACGCCGGGGCCGAGGCGATCGCGATCAACGGCACGGCGAGGGTCGTGGCCCAGACGTACTTCCTCGACCAGGAGGGGGCGATACGGGTGGGCGGCAACGAGGTGAAGCGTCCCTTCGTCATCGAGGCCATCGGCGACCCGGCCACCATGGCCGAGGCGGTCCGCTTCCGTGGTGGACTCATCGACCGGGTCGAGAACGTCGGCGGCAATGCCACCGTCGTCGAGCGCGAGCAGGTGACCATCACGGTCCTGGCCGACGTCAAGGGCCCCGAGTACGCTCGACCCACATCCTGACCGGCCATCTGATCGGTACTGAGCGCGCGAGGAGCATGCGGTGATCCCTGAGGACCTCTACTACAGCGAGGAGCACGAGTGGGTGCGCCTCGACGACGACGTCGCCACCATCGGCATCACCGACTTCGCCCAGGAGCAGCTCGGCGACATCGTGTACGTCGACCTGCCCCAGGTCGGCGAGACCATCGCCTCAGGAGCGGTGATCGGTGAGCTGGAGTCCACCAAGTCGGTCAGCGACGTGTTCTCGCCGCTCAATGGTGAGGTCATGGCCCGCAATGAGGCCCTCGACGGCGGCGCGGAGGTCATCAACAGCGACCCGTACGGAGAGGGATGGCTGATCAAGGTGCGGCCCACCGATGAGGACGCGACCGAGTCCCTGATGACGCCCGAAGCCTATGGAGCACTCGTCTCGGAGTGACCGCTTCGTTCGCCGGACGCGGTTCTCCCGAGTGCTACGTTGGAAGCGAGTGAAGGATCCGTCCGGACGAATCCCGACCGAGTCGAGCCGAAGCAGGAGTGATCGCCGATGTCATCGCCCGATGATGCCACTGCGAAGCCCGTTCCGCCGGAGGAAACCACCACCATCCCGGTGATCGACGCCGACACCGAAGAGATGGTGACCGACGACGTCCAGGCTGTCGAGAACCTTCCGGCGGGCAGCGCGATGCTGCTCGTCCAGCGCGGGCCCGACGCGGGGGCCCGGTTCCTGCTCGACACCGATGTCGTCACGGTCGGACGTCACCCCGACAGCGACATCTTCCTCGACGACATCAGCGTCTCGCGCCGTCACGCCACGATCAGCCGGGGCGACTCCGGCTATGTCGTGTCCGACCTCGGCAGTCTCAACGGCTCCTACGTCAACCGCGATCGCATCGACAACGACGTCGCGCTCACCGGGGGAGACGAGGTCCAGATCGGCAAGTACCGGTTGATCTACTTCGCCGGGTCTTCCAAGGATCGAACGTGACGGATGCCGTGCCGGAGCTCGCTCGCCTCGGTATCGGCAAGGTGCTCGAGGAGCTCCACGGCGAGTTCCCGACGCTCACGATCAGCAAGATCCGATTCCTGGAGCAGCAGGGTCTGCTCGAGCCCGAGCGAACTGCGTCCGGCTACCGCAAGTTCACGTTCGCCGACGTGGAGCGCTTGCGGTTCATTCTGCGCCAGCAGGCCGCGCCCAACTTCTGGCCGCTCAGCCACCTCAGGCAGGTGCTCGACGAGATGGACCGCGGTCAGATTCCGGACACCACGATGGGCAAGACGTCGCGGGTGCCGCACCTTAGCCTCGCCGCCGACGGCCTCCCGAGCGTCGAGACGTTCCGCGAGGGCCGCAGCCAGCTGCGGTTGTCGCGCGAGGAGCTGCTGGAGTCCTCGGGCCTCGACGGCGACGTGTTGGCGGCCGTCGAGGAGTTCGGGCTCATCTCCCGTCGTCCCACCCAGACGTACTACGACGGCGACGACCTCCAGGTCGCCGCTCTGGTCGCCGACTTCTCGCAGCTCGGTCTGGAACCCCGGCACCTGCGCCATTTCGGTGCGCAGGCCGACCGCGAGGCGAACCTGGTCGACCAGGTCGTCTCGCCGCGCTCGCGCAGCCTCGACCAGGAGGCCGCTGAGCAGGCTGCCGCTGCCCTCGCCGCACTGTCAGTGCGGCTGCACACCGTCCTCGTCCGGAACCGTTTGCGCGGCTGAGACCTAATGCGTGAGGTCGAGGTCGTTGGGGTTCGGGTGGAGATGCCCACCAACCAACCTCTCGTGCTGCTGCGCGAGCTGGAGGGCGACCGTTACCTGCCCATCTGGATCGGTGCCGTCGAGGCCTCGGCCATCGCGTTCGCCCAGCAAGGCACCGAGACGCCGCGGCCCCTCACGCACGAGCTGATGCAGCGTCTGGTCACCGCCCTCGGCGACGACCTGCGTGAGGTGCGCATCGTCGACGTCGACGAGGGCGTCTTCTACGCGACGCTGCACTTCGAGTCGGGCGCCGAGGTGGAGGCCCGACCGTCGGACTCGATCGCGCTGGCCCTGCGCACCGGCTCCCGCATCCTCTGCGCCGAGGACGTGCTCGACGTCGCCGGCATCACCTCGACCCGCGAGGAGGACGAGGAGATCGAGAAGTTCCGCGAGTTCCTGGACGAAGTGGAGCCAGAGGACTTCGAGGCGCCCTGATGGGTGAACCGAGCGCAGCGATCGAGCGTGAACCCGGGGTTGAGCGACTGGCGACGAAGTCGCCCCCGCTGGACCAAACCTGGTGAGTGGACCTCGCAGCCAGACCCTCAACCTCAGATCGAGGGTTGACGACACGCCCGGGAGCACGCTCGGTCGTTGACCCGGGAAACCCTCGCGCTTACCTTGAGACTGCTGCCGGATTTCCACGGATGTAGTTTCGTGGAGGTAGTCTTCCCCTACGACCTCTGGAAGGCACACCCCATGATCGAGCGACGCGACGATGCCAACGCTCCCGAAGTCACGGACGCCACGGCCCGGGCCGGCGACCAGGGACTGCTCTTCAACGACGACGTCGCGCCGATGCCCGACGGCACCGGCTTCCGCGGGCCGACCGCCTGCAGCGCCGCCGGCATCACGTACCGCCAGCTCGACTACTGGGCCCGCACCAAGCTCGTCGAGCCGTCCGTGCGCTCGGCCACCGGCTCGGGCACGCAGCGTCTCTACTCCTTCAAGGACATTCTGCTGCTCAAGATCATCAAGCGTCTGCTCGACGCCGGGGTGTCGCTTCAGCAGATCCGTATCGCCGTCGACCACTTGCGCCAGCGCGGTACCGACGACCTCACCGAGGTCACGCTCATGAGCGACGGGGCGAGCGTCTACGAGTGCCGCTCGGCCACCGAGGTCGTCGACCTCCTGCAGGGTGGCCAGGGCGTCTTCGGCATCGCCATCGGCGGTGTCTGGAAGGAGATCGAGGGGTCTTTGCACGAGCTTCCGAGCGAGCGTGCGCTCGAGGAGCCGCAGGCCGGAGACGAGCTCGCGGCTCGACGCCGCGCCCGTCTCGGCAGCTGACGATCTCCCGCATCGTCGCGGGGCATCGGGTAGGCTGAAGGCCGCCGCCCATCGCGCGTGGGAGAGACCGATCCGCAACCACGTCGGCGCCGAAGGGGCAACTCCTCCCCGGAACCTCTCAGGCACCCAGGACCACGCGAGCGAGGCGATTCTGGAGCATGCTCGACAGAGTGGGCGACAGAAGGGGAGGGGCCTGACCGCCTCGACCCCAGGAGTCCTCCCCATGACGGTTCGTACAGCGTCGAATCCGATCGATCCGTTCGTTCGCCGTCACATCGGTCCCAGCCTGAGCGACCAGCAGGAGATGCTGCGCACGCTCGGGTACGACTCGCTCGACTCGCTCATCGCCGCAGCGATTCCGGCGGGCATCCAGATGTCCACGACCGATGCCCTGCCTCCGCCGCTGAGTGAGGCCGAAGCATTGGCCCGCCTGCGCGAGCTCGCGGGGCGCAACCACCCCGGGATCGCGATGATCGGCCTCGGCTACCACCCGACCGTCACGCCCGCGGTCATCCGCCGCAACGTCCTCGAGGACCCGTCCTGGTACACGGCCTACACGCCCTACCAGCCGGAGATCTCCCAGGGACGTCTCGAGGCCCTGCTCAACTTCCAGACCATGGTCGCCGACCTGACCGGCCTGACCACGGCCAACTCCTCGCTGCTCGACGAGGGCACGGCCGCGGGGGAGGCCCTCACCCTCATCCGGCGGGCCACGCGCGGCAAGGACGACCTGCCGATCATCATCGACTCCGGCCTGCTCCCGCAGACGAGGGCCGTCATCGAGACCCGCGCGGAGGCGCTCGGCATCGATCTCCTGGTGGCCGACCTCGCTCACGGCGTCCCGGAAGCCGAGGCGGCGGGCGTCATCATCGCCTATCCGTGCGCAGACGGGCGCATCGTCGACCCGTCGCCGGCCATCGAGGCCGTCCACGCGCACGACGGGCTCGCCGTCGTGGTGGCCGATCCGCTCGCGTTGGTCATGCTCGCGTCGCCCGGGTCCCTGGGTGCCGACGTGGTCGTGGGCTCGTCGCAGCGGTTCGGCGTCCCGATGTTCTACGGCGGCCCGCACGCCGGGTTCATGGCAGTACGCGACGGGTTGGAACGGCACCTGCCCGGACGCCTGGTGGGCGTCTCCCTCGACGCGACCGGGCGACCCGCCTACCGGCTCGCCCTGCAGACGCGAGAGCAGCACATTCGACGCGAGAAGGCGACGTCGAACATCTGCACCGCACAGGTGCTGCTCGCGGTCGCGGCCTCGATGTACGCGGTCTACCACGGCCCCGAGGGACTGCGCCGCATCGCCGAGCACGTGAATGGTCAGGCGCGATCGCTGGCCGCGGGCCTCCGAGCCGGCGACATCGAGCTGGTGGCCGAGGAGTTCTTCGACACTGTCGTGGCGTACGTTCCGGGCCGCGCAGCCGACGTCGTCAAGACCGCGCACGCCGACGGCATCCACCTGCGGCACGTCGACGACGACCACGTGGGCATCACGACCTCCGAGGCCACGACCGCACTCGACGTCACCCGCGTGCTGAGCGCTTTTGGTCTCGAGCCGCTGCGCGCCGATGCGCCCACCTCTCTGCCCGGATCACTGCTGCGTGACGACGAAATTCTGGCGCACCCGGTGTTCCACGAGCACCACAGCGAGACGCAGATGCTGCGATACTTGCGTCGGCTCAGCGATCGTGACTACGCGCTCGATCGCGGCATGATTCCCCTCGGCTCGTGCACGATGAAGCTCAACGCGACCGCGGAGATGGAACCCATCAGCTACCCGGGCTTCGCCGACCTCCACCCGTTCGTCCCAGCCGAGGACGCCGCCGGGCTGATCGAGCTGATCGAGACGCTGGAGTCCTGGTTGTCCACCGTCACTGGCTACGCCGGTGTCTCGATCCAGCCCAACGCCGGGTCGCAGGGTGAGTTCGCCGGTCTGCTCGCGATCCGCGCGTACCACCGCAGTCGTGACGACGACCATCGCACGGTGTGCCTCATCCCGGGTTCGGCCCACGGCACGAACGCCGCGTCGGCCGTCATGGCCGGCATGAAGGTCGTCCTCGTGAAGTCCACCGAGAGCGGCGAGGTCGACCCCGCCGACCTGCGCGACCAGTGCGAGACGCACGCCGACGACCTCGCGGCGATCATGGTCACCTATCCGTCGACGCACGGCGTCTACGAGCACGGCATCGCCACGCTGTGCGACATCGTGCACGAGCACGGCGGCCAGGTCTACGTCGACGGGGCCAACCTGAACGCACTGCTCGGGCACGCCCAACCGGGCCGGTTCGGTGGCGACGTGTCGCACCTGAACCTGCACAAGACGTTCTGCATCCCCCACGGCGGTGGTGGACCCGGCGTCGGTCCGGTCGCCGTGGCAGAGCACCTGCTGCCGTTCCTGCCGAGCCATCCGCTGCACCCGGTCGAGTCGCGGCGCGACGGCATCGGCGCCATCAGCGCGGCCCCGTACGGCTCGGCGGGCATCCTGCCCATCACGTATGCCTACATCGCGATGATGGGTGCCGCCGGTCTGACCGAGGCCACGTCAGTGGCTGTGCTCTCGGCCAACTACGTGGCGAAGCGACTCGAGAGCGCGTTCCCGGTGCTGTACGCCGGCGACCACGGACTGGTGGCGCACGAGTGCATCCTCGACGTTCGACCGAGCGTCAAGGCCGCCGGTCTCAGCGTCGACGACGTCGCCAAGCGGCTCATCGACCACGGATTCCACGCTCCGACGATGAGCTTCCCGGTCGCAGGCACCTTCATGGTGGAGCCCACCGAGTCCGAGGACCTCGGCGAGCTCGACCGGTTCTGCGACGCGATGCTGGCGATCCGCAGCGAGATCGACGCGGTGGCGGCGGGGGAGTACCCGGCCGACGACAACCCCCTCGCGAACGCACCACACGCGGCGCGCGAGCTGCTCGACTGGTCGCACGGCTACTCGATCGCCACGGGCTGCTTCCCGAATGGGTCACCGGAGGACAAGTACTGGCCGCCCGTCGGTCGCGTCGACCAGGCCTACGGCGACCGCAACCTCGCCTGCTCCTGCCCGCCGGTCGAGGCTTTCGCCTAGGCCTCAGCGTGGCTCCGCCACCACTCGACGATGCGCTCGACGACGGGCCCTGTGTACGGACCCAGCGGATGTGATCGGTCGTCCCGCCCTCGGGCACCGCGTCCCGGCGGTCGGTGGCCATGGCGTGGAGGGGGACCCCGCCGAACCGGTAGTACCGCGGGTGCGGCACGGAAGCGCCCACACAGACGACGCCGTCCGCCGGCGTCCGGCTCAGCTGGTGGCCGGCACCGAGCTGAGCGCCCAGGCTGTGACCAAGCAGGACGACCGGACGAACCGGATCGTCGCTCCGGGCCTTGACGACGGCGTCGGCGATGTCGGAGATCTCGTCGCCGTAGCTCCAGTCGACGCTGCGGGACGCGACAGCAGATCCTCGCTCGAAGCCGCGGCGCGGCAGCGCCACCGCCACCCAGACTCGTTCCGCGAACGCGTCGACCACCGGGGCGTAGAACCGCGACGACACCGCCATCGCGGGGGAGATCAGGACGACCGGTGTGAGCAACGCATCCATGGTGGCAGAGCCGCAGCGGTGGCTCAGACCTGTGCGGTGACGATCGGATCGCCCGTGGGCTTGGGTGATCCACCCTCGGGCTCCACCGTGACCGCATAGGCCTCGGCGCCCTCGATGCCGTCGACGTAGAGCAGCCCTGGTCCACGGCCGAGCAGCCCGACGGACGTGGGCTTGCCGTCCTCCATGTGCCACACCTGATAGGTCTTGTCCTCGCCGAGACGGGACAACGACGAGCCGACGATGACCGCGGCATCGTTCGTCGACGAAGCGACCACCCGGATCTCGCCACCTCCCGCAACACCTGCTTCCGTGGTGGCAGCGTCCTCGGCAGACATCACCGCGGTGAGTCGTGAACGCTCGGCGCTCAGATCACCGGCTCGCTGGTTCTCGGCGACGAATCCGCCGATGCCCAGCACGGACGCCGCCACGGCCGCGGCGAGCCCGATGCGCGGTGCGCTCCGGCGTACGTGACTGCGCTGGGAGAACGCGGTGACGACCGGGTGCTCCTGCGGGGTCGAGGACGCCATCGCGACCAGCCGCTCACGCAGCGCGGGCGGGGGAGTGGTCGCCTCGGCCTCGCCCAGGCGCGCGGCGGTGGACAGGAACCCGACCAGCTCGACGCGGCACTGCTCGCAGAGCGCGAGGTGCGCCTCGAAGCGGCTGCGGTCGTCGGGCTCGAGCGAGTCGAGCGCGTACGGGGCCATCAAGTGATGGAGGTCAATGCTCATGATTCGACTCCCATGCAGTCACGCAGGCGGACGAGTCCGTCGCGCATCCGGGTCTTGATGGTCGAGGTGTTGGCGTCCAGCACCGTGGCGCACTGGGCATAGGTGTAGCCCTGGTAGTAGGCGAGGTTGATGGCCTCGCGCTGGAGGTCGGTGAGACCCTCCATGCAGCGGCGCACCTGCTCGTGCTCGAGCCGCACGGTGACTGTCTCGTTGACCTCGTCGTAGTCGGGACCGGACGTCCAGTCGTACGAGTTCTCGCGGTTCGTGGCCGCCTGGTCGTGCCGGACGGCGTCGACCGCGCGGCGGTGGGCGAGGGTCAGCACCCAGCTCTTGGCACGACCACGCTCGGGGTCGAATCGGGCGGCGGTCTGCCACACTTGGAGGAACACCTCCTGGGCAACCTCCTCGGCACGGGCGGGATCGCGGATCACGCGGCGGGCCAGTCCGTAGACGGCGGGTCCCAACGCGTCGTAGAGTTTCGCGAACGATGCCTCATCGCCTCTGGCCACCCTGATGAGCAGGTCGGAGAGGTCGACGGTGTCTCGCGTGCCGGCGACGCCTAGGTGGCGGTCTGCGGCGTGGGTCTGGGCCACATTCCTCTCCCTACCGAATCGGGTTCTACCTGCCATTCGCTGCTGCCTCCGGGAGTGATGGGTCGTAGCTACCGTCGAATCCACGCGGTCTGCATCACAAGTCTAGGCGGCCGACCCGTACGGTTGCCTCATGAGCGAGCACACCCCTCCCGCGTTCGACCGTCTCGATCCGTTGTCGATCGACGACCTGCTCAGTACCGAGGAGATCGCCGTCCGCGACACGGTTCGGACGATGCTGTCCGATCGCGTCCAGCCGCACGTCGCCGACTGGTTCGAGATCGGCAAGGTCGATGAGCCACGCGAGCTGATCCGGGCGTTCGGCGAGGTCGGGCTCCTGGGCATGCATCTCGACGGTCACGGCCTGCCGGGCATGTCGTCCGTCGACTACGGACTTGCCTGCGTCGAGCTGGAGGCGGTCGACTCAGGCATCCGATCGATGGTCTCGGTGCAGGGCTCGCTCGCCATGTATGCGATCTGGCGTTGGGGCTCGGACGAGCAGAAGGACGAGTGGCTGCCGGCGATGGGACGAGGTGACGCCGTCGGCTGCTTCGGCCTGACGGAGCCCGACCACGGGTCCGACCCGGGCGGCATGCGGACGCGAGCGAAGCGTGACGGGGACGACTGGATCCTCAACGGCACCAAGATGTGGATCACCAACGGCTCGATCTCCGACGTGGCGGTCGTCTGGGCTCGCACCGACGACGGCATCCGCGGGTTTGTCGTGCCCACCGACACTCCGGGCTTCACCGCCAACACCATCGAGCACAAGATGTCGCTGCGGGCGTCCGTGACGTCCGAGCTGGTGCTCGAGGGCGTCCGCCTGCCCGCCGACGCGGTGTTCCCCGATGTCACGGGTCTGAAAGGCCCCTTGTCGTGCCTCAACGAAGCGCGTTACGGCATCATCTGGGGCTCGCTCGGCGCCGCCCGCTCGTCGTTCGAGACAGCCCTGGACTACGCCCGCAACCGGCAGCAGTTCGGTCGCCCGATCGGTGGGTTCCAGCTGACCCAGGCCAAGCTGGCCGACATGTGCCTCGAGCTGCACAAGGGACTGCTGCTGGCCCTGCACCTCGGTCGCCGCAAGGACACGGTCGGACTCACGTCGGAGCAGGTGAGCTTCGGCAAGCTCAACAACGTCCGCGAGGCCCTCGAGATCTGCCGCACCGCCCGCACGATCCTCGGCGCGAACGGCATCTCCCTGGAGTACCCCGTCATCCGACACATGAACAACCTCGAGTCGGTGCTCACGTACGAGGGCACCGTGGAGATGCACACCCTCGTCCTCGGACAGGCGCTCACCGGTGAGAACGCCTTCGGTTCCTGATTTTGCCGCCCACGACCCGGCACCCCCGCCGGCCGACCCTTCGTCTGCGACGCCGGCGGGCTCGTGAAACCCTTTGCGCATGCGTGATCCCCGACTCGACGCCTACCACGAGCGCTCGTCGCCGCGGGCGCTCGTGCTGATGCTGCACGGTGGGCAGGAGCACAGCACCGACGACGTGACCAACCGCCACGCCAGCTGGTGGCGTCTCGCGCTCATGGCTCGCGCGCTGCGCGGCTTCGCCGAGGAGCAGGATCTCGCCCTGCACCTGCTCCAGTACCGCGTACGAGGCTGGAACAGCGCCGTCGACCCGGCCCCGGTGAGCGACGCGCGGTGGGCCCTCGACCGGCTGGTCGAGCGGCATCCGG
This sequence comes from Aeromicrobium sp., assembly GCA_051005615.1. Lineage (GTDB taxonomy): Bacteria > Actinomycetota > Actinomycetes > Propionibacteriales > Nocardioidaceae > Aeromicrobium. The sequence continues at coordinate 7,032 of JBPCJE010000019.1, read as the reverse complement.
GTGTTCCAGTGGTGATCATCGGGCACTCGATGGGCGGTCGCACGGCCTGCCGCGTGGCCGACGACCCGGCCGTCGTCGGCGTGGTCGCGCTGGCACCCTGGCTGCCGGAGGGCGAACCGAACAGGACCATCGCGCGACGTCACCTCCACGTCATCCACGGCACGCGTGACCGATGGACGTCGGCACACTGGAGCCGTGACTACGTCGAGCGCAGCCGGTCCGTCGCGCTGAGCGCCACCTGGACCGCGCTGCCCGGGGTCGGGCACTTCATGCTCAGACGCCTCAACCTGTGGAACGGCTTCGTGAAGAACTCGATCACCGCCATCCTCGAAGGATCCCGCCCGTCGCCGGGGGAGTCTGCGTCCTCCCACGAAGGGCATGCGTGACCGACTCGCTCGCCTACGCGGTCGCGGGTCTGGCCGCGGCCGTGGCAGCGTTCGCGGCATGGCACACCGTGGCGCAGAAGCCGTTCGACAACCCGTTGTTCTATGCGGTGTCGATCCTCGAGGTCGCGCTGATCGGTGTGCTTGTCGGAGGGTGTGTCGCCCTGGCCGGCACCGAGCGCAACGTCGACGGAGTCCTGTTCGTCTCCTACCTGGTCACGCTCGTGGTGATCCCGCCCGCTGCGGTGCTGTGGGGCATCGCGGAGAAGAGCCGCTGGGGCACGGGCGTGGTTGTCGTTGCCCTGCTGACGGTGGCCGTGCTGTGTGTGCGGGTCCTGCAGATCTGGGACGGCACCTATGCCTGACGACGGCACCAGTCATGGTTTCGGGCGGGTCCTCGTCGCCGTCTACGGGGTCTTCGCGCTCGCGGCGTCGGCTCGTTCCGTCTATCAACTGGCCACCAGGGCCGATGAAGCCCCGGTGGCGTACTCGCTCTCCGCGTTGGCCGGGGCGGTCTACATCGTGGCCACGGTCGCCTTGGCCACGGATCGACGCCGATTGGCCACGGGCACCATCGTCTTCGAGCTGGTCGGCGTACTGTTGGTCGGCGTGCTGACGCTCGTGGACACCGACCTGTTCCCCGACCAGACCGTGTGGTCCGACTTCGGTGCGGGGTACGTCTTCGTCCCTCTGGTGCTCCCGTTCGTGGGCCTGTGGTGGCTGCAGCATGCACGGACCGGACAGGCCAAGGCCCCGCGCACTCATACCACGCGGGGCCATGACCATTGAATCCCACGAGCAACACTGATCCCGGTAGCGACACGGCCCGATCGCAGTACACCTTCAGTTCCCGCTGGCACGTCGTCGCTCCGCAGGAGGACGTGTGGTACCTGTTCGAGGATCTGCTGGCCAGCGATGACCCCTTCGTGTGGTGGCCGGGCTTGGGCTCAGAGCGCCGCGGCGACGACATCCACGTGGTCGCCGGCAGCCCGCTGGGCTACCGGCTCCGGTTCCGCCTGCACGACGTCGTCGAGGCACCCATGAAGCAGGTGACGCTGCAGTCCGACGGCGACCTCGACGGCGAGGCGGCGCTGATGTTGCGGGCCGTCAATGAGTCGAGCAGCACGATCGACGTCACGTGGCACGTGGACGTCACCCGGCCCTGGATGCGGGCGACGCGCTACGTGCTGCGACCCGTCTTCGTCCTGGCCCACCTTGCGGTGATGCGCGCGGGGGAGCGGGGCTTGAACTCCTGGCTGCTGGCAGAGCGTGACTCAGACCCAGTGGGGTGACAGCGTCACCACGTCGCCGACCACGGTGACAGCCGGCGGACGTGCGCCTGCCGCCGCAGCCCGCTCCGCGATCGTGGCCAGGGTGCCGATGGTGACGCGCTGCCGGTCGGACCAACCGCTCTCGACGACGGCCACGGGGGTGTCCGGGTCGTGACCGGCGGACACGAGCTCGTCCGCCGTCTCGCCCAGGCGCTTGACCCCCATGAGCAGCACCAGCGTGTGACCGCGATCGCGAGGCAGCTCGCCGACCGACTCGTGCCCGGTCAGCACGCTGAAGCCCCGTGCCACACCCCTGTGTGTCACCGGGATGCCGGCAGCTGCCGGGACGGCGATCGCGCTCGTGACACCGGGCACCACCTCGACCGGGACGCCGGCGTCCTCGCACGCCTGACGCTCTTCGCCACCGCGCCCGAACACGTAAGGATCGCCGCCCTTGAGCCGCACGACGATGCGGCCCTGCTTGGCGTGGTCGACGAGGAGGCGGTTGATCTCGTCCTGCGGGGTCGGATGATGATCGGGCATCTTGCCGACGTCGATGACCTCGACGTCGGGGGCGAGCTCGGCCAGGTAGGCCGTGGGGGCGAGGCGGTCGACGACGACCAGGTCGGCCTCCGCGAGCAGCCGACGTCCGCGCACGGTGAGGAGGCCCGAGTCACCCGGTCCGCCACCGACAAGGGCGACGAAGCCCTCCGGATGATGCGTCCGGTGGCGCAGTGGCAGCTCACCGGCCTGGAGCGCCGCGGCCACGCCGTCGCGCAAGGAAGAAGCACGTCCGGCGTCGCCACCGCCGCTCACCGCGATGAGCACGTCGTCGACCCGAGCGACGGCCGGGGTCCAAGCCGTCGCGCCATCCGGGTCACCGCCCTTGAGGCACCAGATGGCCTGCGCCTCGGCGTCCGCCGCCACCCGGTCGTCGGTGGCGGCATCGGCCGTGGCGGTCTGCACCAGCCAGGCGCCGTCGAGATCGCCGTCCCCGTACGTCCGCGGCTCCCAGGTGATGCGGCCCTGCTCGGCGAGCTCCGCGAGGCGGGCGGTGAGCGACGGGGAGATGACCGTGAGCTCGGCGCCGGCCTCGACGAGTGCGTGGGCACGCCGCGTGGCAACATGGCCCCCACCCACCACGACGACCTTGCGGCCGGCGATGCGGAGGGTGAGCGGAAAGCTCCCCGTGGACGTCATGTGGCGACTCTAGGTGGTGCTGAGGCAGTGTCGATGAGAAGGGGATCAGCCGTGCAGGCCGCACTCGGTCTTGTCGAGTCCGGCCCACCGACCAGCGCGGGGATCTTCACCGGGCGCCACCCGGCGCGTGCACGGGGCGCAGCCGATCGAGGGGTAGCCGTCGTTCATCAGGGGGTTGATGACGACGTCGTGCTCGGCGGCGTAGTCGATCAGCTCGTCGAACGTCCAGGCTGCTAGCGGGTTGATCTTGACCATGCCGTTCTTGTCGTCCCACTCGACGAGCGGCGTCTCGGCCCGCAGCCAGGAGTCCTCGCGGCGGACGCCGGTGACCCAGGCCTCGTAGTTCTCGAGGGTCTCGGCGAGCGGTTCGACCTTGCGCATCTCGCAGCACAGTCCCGGATCGCGGGAGAACAGGTCCTTGCCGAACTCGGCGTCCTGCTCGGCGACGGTGCGCTTCGGGGTGACGTCGACGATGCTCAGCTGCATCGTGGACTCGACCGCGTCACGGGTTCCCATGGTCTCGGCGAAGTGGTATCCGGTGTCGAGGAACAGGGTGTCGATCCAGGGAATGTGTTGCGAGACGACGTCGGGAAGCACGGCGTCGGCCATCGAGCACGCGACCGCGGTGCGGTAGCCGAACTCGTCGGCGACCCAGGCGAGCACGTCGTCGGTACTGGCGTCAGCCAGCCGCACGGAGGCCTCGTCGACGATGGACTTCAACTCGTCGCGGCCACGGAGTGGACCCAGCATCGACTGGCGATCGCGGTGGTGCTCGGCGTGCGCCGTGTCGTGCTCCTGCTGGCGACGGCGCTGGTCGGCCAAGGACGTCGTCGTGCTCGTCATCGTCGACCTCCTTCGCAGGCGACATTCTCGGCCATCGACAAGCGTAGACGTCGTATGCCGCCTCAACTATTCCCGTCCGAGGGTTGGACACCGGTGTCAGCTGCTCAGAAGGCGGGCTGAACCCGTCGGGTCTAGCGTGACAGCGAAGACGAGAGAAGGAGCACCACTGTGGCCACCGTTTTGTGGATCATCGCCGTCATCATCGGCATCTTCGGCGTCCTGAAGCTCATCCGCGGCGACATCCTGATCGGCATCGTGCTGATCGTGGTCGCCTTCCTGGTTGGACCCGGAGGTGTCTCCATCTTCACCTGACACCACCCGGATGACTGACGCGTAGGGTCGACGCATGGCCCGCTACATCGACATCCATCCGGAGAACCCGCAGCAGCGGGCGGTGGACCAGGCGGTGTCCGTCGTGCGCGACGGCGGCCTTGTGGCCTATCCCACCGACTCGGGCTACGCGCTTGGCTCGCAGCTGGGCAACAAGGACGCCCTCGAACGGATCCGGACGATCCGCCAGCTCGACGACAAGCACCACTTCACTCTCGTGTGTCGCGACTTCGCCCAGCTCGGCCAGTTCGTTCACGTCGACAACGCGGTGTTCCGAGCCGTCAAGAGCGCGACTCCGGGTCCCTACACGTTCATCCTGCCCGCTACGGCCGAGGTGCCACGGCGCCTCCTGCACCCGAAGAAGCGAACCGTCGGCGCGCGGATTCCGGACCATGTCGTCGTCCAGGCTCTGCTGGCGGCGTTGGGGGAGCCGCTGCTCTCGAGCACCCTCATCCTCCCCGGCGAGACCGAGGCGATGACGGAGGGCTGGGAGGTCAAGGAAGAGCTCGATCACCTCGTCGACGCGGTCATCGAGTCAGGTGAGGTCGCGGCCGCACCCACGAGCGTCATCGACTTCGTCGACGGTGTGGCCGACGTGGTGCGTGCGGGAGCGGGCGACATCGCCCGATTCGTGTGAGCTCCATTCGACTGAGCTGGGCGTGTCACCGTCGGGGAGTAGGTTGCCAGCATGACGGTGCTCGACCTGACGCTGGAGCAGCTCGATGACGCCGCCAGGCTCGTCCATGAGTCCGTACCGCCCACGCCGCAGCACCGCTGGCCGCTGATCGAGCAGGCCCTCGGCACCGAGACGTGGCTCAAGCACGAGAACCACACCGCGCTCGGCGCGTTCAAGATCCGCGGCGGCATCGTCTTCCTGCATCGCCTGATGGCACGCGAGCAGCCGTCGGGTCTGGTCACAGCCACCCGGGGCAACCACGGGCAGTCCATCGCGTTGGCTGCCCGTCGGTACGGCATCCCCGTCACCATCGTCGTTCCGCACGGCAACAGTCGTGAGAAGAACGAGGCGATGCGAGCGCAGGGAGCCACGCTCGTGGAGGTCGGTGACGACTTCCAGGAATCGCTCGAACACGCCACGGCCCTCGCCGAGGAGCACGGATGGCATCAAGTGGCCAACTTCCATCCCGATCTTCTCGCCGGCGTGGCGAGCTACCCGCTCGAGCTGTTTCGAGCGGTGCCCGACCTCGACGTCGTCTACGTGCCGATCGGTCTCGGGTCGGGCGTCTGTGCCACGTTGGCGGCCCGCGATGCGCTCGGGCTGCCGACTCGCATCGTGGGAGTGGTGTCGGCAGGTGCGCCTGCGTATGCACGGTCGTGGGAAGCCGGGGAGCCGGTCTCAGCCCCGGTCACCACGCTGCTGGCCGACGGCATGGCTTGTCGCACACCGCACCCCGAGGCGTTCGAGATCATTCGGTCCAAGGTCGACCACCTCGTCGAGGTCGACGACGAGCAGGTGGCGGCCGCCATGACGCTCCTGTTCACGGCCACCCACAACGTCGCCGAAGGCGCGGGCGCGGCCGCTCTCGCCGGAGCGCTCCACGAACGCGACACCCTCGCGAACCAGCGAGTCGGCATCGTCGTCACCGGCGGCAACGTCGACCGCGACGTCTTCGTCCGCACCCTGACCTGATCGACCGACCCAGAAGGAGAACGATGTTCCACAAGCCGTTCAGCGGATTCTCGATCGATGACTCGGACGCTGTCCGGGAGTTCTACACCGATGTGCTCAAGCTGGACGTGCGCGAGCTCGGCGATGGATTCCTCGAGCTGGCGCTCGACGGTGACACGACGGTTCTGATGTACCCGAAGGACGACCACCAGCCCGCCACGTTCACGGTCCTCAACCTGCCGGTCGACGACGTCCATGCGGCCGTGCACGAGCTCGGGCAGCGTGGTCTGAAGTTCCTGCACTACGACGGTGCGCCGCAGGACGAGTTCGGGGTCATGACCGGGCAGGGGCCCGACATCGCCTGGTTCACCGACCCGGCGGGCAACGTGCTGTCAGTCATCAAGCACCAGGAAGACGATTTCTGACGGTCACCGGGCGCGGTGGTCGACGCGTGGCGCCCTCGGCCCGCGACGCTCGAGTCGAACGAGCGGGCTCAGTGCGAGCAGTCGGACGGCGCGATAACGCTGCGGGCGGTACGGCTCCAACGCATCGGCGATCTCGTCGTCGTGGTGAAGCCGGCGTCCGACGAGCCCGATGCCGACCAGGTGACCCAGGTGGAAGTCCCCGAACGGCACGGCATCGGCATCGCCCAACGCGCGGCACCCGACCTCGGCGGCCGTCCAGACCCCCACGCCCGGGATGGATCGCAGCGCCCGGTATGCGGCTGCGCGGTCGTCGACTCGTGAGCATGCCCGTTCGAGCTGCGGGCCGACTCGTGCGCAAGCCTGGGCGGTGCGGTACCGCTGCGGATCGACACCTGCACGGTGCCACTCCCATGACGGCAGGGAAGCCCACGCCAGGGGAGTGGGGAACACGCGCATGCCGTCGGGGGCGGGCCCGGGAGCCGGGTCGCCGTGCCGCAGCAGCAGCCGTCGCCATGAGGCGGACGCGTCCTTGCCCACGACACGCTGTTCGATGACGGCACCGATCAAGGCCTCGAGTACCCGTCCGGTCCACGGAACACGCAAGCCCGGGAAGCGCCGAAGAGCGTCGGCGACGGCCGGGTGGACGGGCGCGAACTCTGAGGCGTCGTCGTCGATGCCGAGGGCCTTGGGGAGCGTCGACAGCATCGCGTCGGCCCCGGGGCCCCACGCATCGGCCTCGACGGTGTGGATGTCGCGTTGCACGAGTGACACGGCCACGGGGCCGGTGGCCATTCGACTGGTGCGCCAGATCGTGCCACCTTCGCGCCTACTAGACGATTCCCTTAGGACCGGCGTCTGGCCAGACTCGGTCCAGGTGCTCGGCGGGACGCCCGCTTCGCGGCTGCCCACCTGTTCGCGGGTGTGGCTCTATTCCGGCTTGCGGTCCGCCGGGC
>JBPCJE010000018.1:0-11988 GCA_051005615.1 Aeromicrobium sp. | reverse complement strand
AGTTCGAAGGACGCGACCATCCGGTCGGGCGAGCGGTCCAGGAAGCGCATGGACGCGTCATCGACGACAGCGCTCGACTCATCACCGCCGGGCGCACGACCGGGGCGATCCCACCGGGACCGCCGCCACGGCGACTGGCTCTCGCTTATCTAGGCGCGCTCGACGGGGTCGCGAGGTCCCTGCACGGCCACGAGCCCTTCGACTCACTGCTCGCTGAAAAGGCCGTCGTGGGCCTGCTCGGCGTGGCGCCCAGACTGGACTCGACGGGCACGGCATAACCCCACGGCGAGACCTCGCCATGCTCGGCGAAGTGGTCGAACCGGCTCGGGCCCAGCGCCTCGAAACAGGCGACCATCGCGGCAAGCCCCGACTTGTTCCGGCCCTTCGCGCGAGACAGGAACGCGCGGCGCACCTTGCGTTGACCTCGCGGCTGCAGCCGATACGCCTTGGCCAGGAAGCCGGCGAACTCGTCATCGAGCTCGATCTCCTGACCCTGGACATCACCGGGGCCGTGAACGAGATAGTGCTCAATCCACGAGATCGCGGAGAAGCCGAGCGTGACGAACGGCTCAGGCTTGGTCGGCACTCTCAACCACCTGAAGGACACGGGCACGCCGGGCAGCCTTCTTCACCGGCTGTTTACGCGGGGTGGCTGACGGGTCACCGATCTCCAGCTTCAGACGGGCCCGATCCTCCGGCGTGGCCCCGAACTTCGCAGCGCGCAGCCGTAGCTCCGCGGCCACTGAGCGGTCACCATCCCAGAAGTCCATGTGCAGCAGCGCCGTGTCCAGCAGGAACGACCAGTCGGTATCGGTGAACGTCTTGGCCTGGGCTGACGTGCGCCACGTCTGCCACCATGCGAGTGTCGCCTCCGGCCAGTCGATCTCCTCCGGCAACACCGGCCCATACTCGGAGCCGTCGGCGTGGATGACCGTCAACTGCCCGTCGCGGCGTCGCTGGTCACGAGGCCGGGAGAGCGAATCCTTCGGCGCGGGTCCGCGTCCTGCCATAGGTCACACCTCCAGACTTGTCAGATTCCCCAGACTCACGCGCGGGATTTTTTGTTCAGAGCGGGGTCGCCACGCCCGCGCTGTGGACTTCTCAGGGGCATACCGGTTCGCAGGCTCATCACACGCTCTTGTCTTGGATGTTCCGACTCGCCTCGGTCTCGAGTCTCACCCCTAAAGGGGTGTGAGACTCGTGAGACTCCGAGGGCGGCAGTAGTGAGACTCCGTGAGACTCCGTGAGACTCTGCTGGTCAGCGGCCTGCCGTGGTGCACGTGCTTGACGAGACTCGTGAGACTCGTCAGTGAGACTCCCGTGAGACACCGGGCTGTAGAACGGTCGCTGTTTGGTTCCCGACTTCTCCACGTGGCCGGCCTTCACGAGTGCTGCAAGGACGCGGTAGAACGTCGGCTTCGGCAGGCCGCAGACCTCGAGCAGCTGCGTGCCTGACGCACCATCGGGGAACACGTCGCACAGTGTGGTCAGCATCTTGATCTGTGACTCGCTGGCCACCATGTGCTCGGCGCCGGCTTCGACGAGGACCAGCGACTCACCTTCGACCACGGCTCGCAGATGGATCCGGTGCCCGTCCGGTCCATCCTTGAACTTCGTGCACTCAAGCTCGAGGTTCATCTCGTCGCGCTTGGCGTGCCACACCACGTCGGCGTCGTCCTCGATTCCGGAGAACCCACGAGAGTCGTGGTCGTCCTTGCCGGTGTGCGCCAGGACGAGCACCGAACCGTCGGCGGTGGCTCGCTTGATGCGGTCGAGGTTGTCGACGACGATGCCCATGTCTGAGCTGTTGCCGTCGGCGGACCCCGAGACGCGGCGCAGGGTGTCGACGATGACGAGACCGAACCCGCCTTCAGCGATCAGGTCGAGCATGTGGTCAAACGCGCTGGACGGCTTGAACAGGCTGAGCGCGGACTTCCTGACCACGAACTCCTCATCGCCCACCAGGACGCCGTTCGCGGCTTCCCAGGCGTCGACGCGCTTGGCGATGCCGTAGGCGCCTTCACCGGCGATGTAGAGCGTCCTGACCTTCTCACTGGACCGTCCTTGCCACGGTTGCCCTGTCGAGAGGCAGAGCGCCCAGTCGAGCGCCACGAACGTCTTGAGCGTGCCGTCGCGCCCGCGCAGGATTGCATAGGAGTGCCGCGGGAGGATGCCCTCGATGAGCGGCTCGGCTAACGGCATTTCATCCAGCTGACTGCGTGTCAGGTACTCGCCCTCAACCTGCTCGACCTCGATGGGCCAGGGGTCGGCCGGCCGGCGGCCATGCAGGAGCAGGTAGCGGCAGGCACTCGACAAGCACGTGACCTGAGCCTCAGCATGATTCGTCTCCCAACGATCCGCTTTGCGGAAGTAGTCCACCCACGTGAACAGGGTTTCGCGCGGAACGTGGGCGACGATCTCGGGCGGTTCGTCGACGTCGAGGTTGCCCTCCTCGTCAACGATGCTCTTGACGACCTGCATGTCCTCGTATTGGCCGTTGATGTCGGCTTCCTGGAACATCTGATGCGGGTAGGGAGGCTTGACGAGCTCAGGCAGGCCAGCCTTCTGTCCGTCGGCGCTCAAGAAGCGGATGTAGCAGTCGGTGCACCACGGATGGTCGTGGTGCACGTGCTTGACGAGATGGTCCAGCGTGGCGTCTGCCGCCCACTGGCGAGCCTTGTGCTGGTCTCGTTCGGTGGCGCCGCCACCGGCGACGTCTCGCCAATCCTCAGGCTCCTTGAACGGCGGGTATGGCGTGTACGGGTAGTCGCGTGGGGTCAGCGTCATGCCGAATACCCCGACGCCATCGCTTCGAGCCCGGCTCTCTCGTGTGCCTCGGCCAGTCGGGTGGCCTTGAGCGCGGTCGGGTTGATGTGACTCTCGATCGCATCGTTCACCAGGCCTCGCAGTACGGACGTGGGGATCGCGTCGACCTCGACCGAATCTCCGTGAAAGTTCTTGGCACGACTGTCGGTCTGCTTGGTCGGTCTCGTCGGGAGGTTCAAGGAGATGATCTGCTCCTCGGTGACAGCGAGCCGCTCGAAGTAGATCTCGGCATCGGGCGCAAACTCCGTGAGCCGGCGCTGCACGTGCTTCCAGGCCGCGACACCTGACGGGTCGTGGTCGCCGAGTTGGTACACGATGGTCGGCTTCCTGACGTTCCTGATGGTGCTCGCGGTGGTCCAGAGGAAAGACTCAGAAGCGAAGCCGCGGGCGATCATCAGCGGTACGTCCCACTCGTTCGTGACCTCCGAGACGATCGAGCTGATCGCTTCCTTCTCCGACCAGACCTCCACGTAGACGTTCTGGTCGTTCCACAGGGCTCTGCGGTACGACGAGCTGGCATCAGCAAGTGCTTGTTCGACGCCCGACCAGGACTGGTTCTTGATGTGCCAACGGGTCCCATCCGCGATCCACTCGTAAGGCAACGCGCCAGAACGTCGAAGTTTCAGGACCTCGCGCTGCACGGCGCTGTAGGCCTTCTCGGACTTCTCGACTGCGCCAGCAGACATGACGCGGTAGAAGACGCCGCGCACGCTCAGGGGATGGTCAATTTCACACGCGGTCAGGATCGCGTCGTGCAACTCGGCGATCTCGGCTCTGGTACGCCTCGGACGCTTTACGGGACTTGTGCCGTAAGAGGTCATCCGGCCGCACCGTCCCGAGGATGAAGGTCGAACTGCGGATCGCGGCGGCCATCAGCCAAGGGCGGCAAGCGGCGCGCTGCATCCCTGCGCCGACGCATCTGGACTAGAATGTCCTCGTACTTGATTGGCGTCGAGTCAGCGGAGGCCGCCTGCGGGCGGCTTTCGTGTTTCATGCGGACCGACCCCGCTCTCGCCGAGCCTGGGCGGACTTCAGGGCAAGACGCTTGTAGTACGCCTTGCGAAGGCTCTCGGCTCGGTGGGGGTCGCCGCCGGCTTCGACGAGGAACCTGGCTTCGAGGCCGCTCCGGGCGGCTGCGGTACGGACTGTGCGGTCGGGTGTGTTGGCCCAGGATGTGTGGGCCGCGATGCTGGCGATGACAGATCGCTCAGCGGGGATGGATGAGGCCATGACGACGTCGCCCCTTCAGGCTCCGCCTCGTGACCAACTTCGAGGGTCCGGCCAACTTGTGGCAACGGGTCGACTGAACGCTATACTACCGGACCGCCATGACGATTCTCTATCACCAGCTCAACGCCGACCTCCGTGTCGCCGTTTCGCACGGCGGCCGTGTGTTCTTGGATCGCTCGCCAGTGCTCCTCGTCGAGGACTTCGCCGGAGGTATGCCGGCAGCCGAACGAGACGATCTCGGAGCCGTCGATCGGATACGGGCCGGTGTCCTGGCGCATCGACTTCACCTCGTCGACTCCGGTGTGGACGATCACGCGAGCACTCATGACGAGCTGCGTGCCTGCGTTCGTCTGGACCACGCTCCCGAGGTAACAGCGCTTCCGGTTCCGGCAGCGAAGGGGGAACAATGCGAGGGGCCGGCTCACAGTTCCCCCAGGTTGAGGCCCTTGGCTTCAGCGTTCGCGCGGTCGGCAGCCCGGGCGGCGGTGTACCGCATGAGCATGTCGGGTGAGGACCACCCGGCGACCGTCATCAAGCCGCCTTCGGAGCCTCCGGCGGCGAGCCAGCGGTGAGCGGCGGTGTGGCGCATCCGGTGGGGGTGGAAGTTGGCGATGCCGGCCCGCTCGGCGCGGAGCTTGAGGGTGCGGTTCAGGGCGCCGTAGGTGAATCCCCTTCCGCGCTCCCCGAGCCACAGGGCCGGCGACGAGGCCCTGCTGTGCCTGGACCTGGCGCGGCGGATGTAGCGGTCGATCGCGAGGCCGGTCTCGGAGCCGAATGGGACGATGCGTCCCTTGCCGCCCTTGCCTCGGCGGATGATGGCGGTTCCGGCCTTGAGGTCGAGGTCGTCGAGGGTGAGTGCGACGACCTCGCCGGCGCGGGCGCCGGTTTCGAACATGAATCGGACGATGGCTTCGTCCCGGCGGTCGCGTAGGTCGGTGCCGGCGCACGCCTTGATCAGAGCGCGGAGCTGGTCGTCGGTGAGCGGGTCGATGATCGTCTTATCGATCTTTGGTGGCTTCATCCCGGCCAACGCATCGGCCGGGATCTCGTCCTCTTCGAGGAGCCATGCCGAGAGGCGCCTGAGTGCAAGCTGGCGAGACTTTGCTGTAGCCGGGGCTGCGCCGGCATCGAGCAGGTGGTTGACGAATGCGCGGACGGAGTCGCGCGAGAGGTCGGCCTCGCGGCTGGTTTCCTGGCACCAGCGGATGTAACCGCGGATACCGTCGCCGTAGCTCTTGATCGTCTGGGGGCTCTTGCGTTCGGCGCTGAGTGCGAGCTCCCACGACGTCAGCAACGTCTCGAGGTCCTCGCTCGTCAGGGATGTCGCCACAGGTCCAGCGTAGCCGATATCTTGACTAGAAGCGCTGCGCTATCGTAGTGTGCTGGCTAGAACTCCACAGAATGACTGCAATGCTGGGAATTCTCAGCGAGCAGGGCGCGTTCTACACGTCAAGGTACTTGCGCGTCATCACGAGTGTCGGAACCAACGCCAGCAGCAGCGCGAGCGCCGTCGTGTACCCCATCACCATGATCGACTCCTGCCATCGCACCCAGGTGGTGATCTGACCGAGCGTGTCGCGGAGGTAGCCGTAGACGACGACATACATGAACACGGCGAGCCCGAGGGCGGCCAGCGCCGCCGAGATGAACGCGGCCAGCATCGACTCCAGCACGAACGGCAGCTGGATGTGCCAGCTGGACGCTCCGACGAGCCGCATGATGCCGATCTCGCGGCGGCGGGCGTAGGCAGTCATGCGGATCGTGTTCGAGACCTGCAGGATCGCCGCGACGATGAGCAGGAGGGACGTGCCGATGGCCGCGAGCTGCATCTTCTCGAGGATCTCGAAGAGCGGGCCGAGCAGCTTTCGCAGGGAGTTGACGTTGCCGACGCCGTCCATGCCGGACACTTGACTGACGACGCCGTCGAACTCCTGCGGATCCTTGAGCGTCACGAAGTACGACTCCGGAAACGCGCTCGGACCGAGCGTCTCGAGCTGCTTCTCGCCGGTGTCGGTCTGCCCGAGCAGCTCGCGGGCCTGCTCATAGTTGGCGGCCGGCGTGCGGACGTCGAACGACTTCACCTCGGGGTTGGTGCTCAACGCCTCCTTGACCGCGGACTTCTGTTCGTCGGTGGCGACGCCGCCCAGACACGTCGCGCTCGGCGAGTTCTTGGTGCACAGGTTGACCTGAAGCTGCAGGCGGTCGCCGAAGTACCTCTCGGTGCGGTCGGCCTGGCTCTGGATGAGCAGGCCGAGCGCGGCCAGGAGCAGCGAGACGGTCATCGTGACGACCAGCGAGATGGTCATCGACTTGTTGCGGGACAGGCTGGTGCGGAGCTCGCTCAGGGTGGTCCTCATCGGTGCCTCAGCTCTGGTATCCGTAGATGCCGCGTGCCTCGTCGCGGACGACGTGCCCGTCGTCGAGCTCGATGACGCGCTTGCGCATCTGGTCGACGATCGTGGAGTCGTGGGTGGCCATGACCACGGTGGTGTCGGTGCGGTTGATGCGGTCGAGCAGCTTCATGATGCCGACGCTCGTGGCGGGGTCGAGGTTGCCGGTGGGCTCGTCGGCGATGAGGATCATCGGACGGTTGACGAAGGCCCGGGCGATCGCGACGCGCTGTTGCTCGCCGCCGGACAGCTCGTCGGGCATGCGGTGCCCCTTGCCGTCGAGCCCCACGAGGTCGAGCGTCTCGGGGAGCAGCTTGTTGATCTCGTGGCGTGACTTGCCGATGACCTGCAACGCGAAGGCGACGTTCTCGGAGACGGTCTTTTCGGGCAGGAGGCGGAAGTCCTGGAACACGGTGCCGACCTGGCGCCGCAGCTTGGGGACCTTCCAGCTGGCGAGCTTGTTGATCTCCTTGCCGGCGACGTAGACACGCCCGTCAGTAGGGCGGGTCTCGCGCAGCACGAGACGCAGGAACGTGGACTTGCCCGAGCCGGAGGCCCCGACCAGGAAGACGAACTCACCCTTCTCGACCTCGAGGTCGACGCCCTGCAGCGCCGGCCTTTTCTGTCCGGGGTAGGTCTTGGTCACCTTGTCGAAGCGAATCACTCGGACGAGTCTAGGCAGACGGCACCACGGCTCCGCGAAGGCACGCTCCAGCGACGGTCAAACCTTCAACGAAGCGGCACGAAGCTGTACGAGCCGTGGGTGGTGATGTCGGCGTCAGCCGCGGCCGGACCGATGCGCCTGACCCGCGTCATCGTCGCGTTGATGGGGACGACCAGGATGCCGTCGTCGGTGAGCTGATCGACCAGCCCGACGGGGAGCTTGCGGGCGGCGGCGGACACCAGGATGCGGTCGAAGGGCAGCTCGGCCGGAGCACCCAGGACGTCGGGATCGGCGGCGCGGATCGTCGCCCACGGCGCGTGCTGACGAGAGAGATTCTCCGCGCCCCACACGGCGAGGTCGGGCTCCAGCTCGACACCGAGAACGCTCCCGGAGGGGCCGACCAGGTTGGCCAGCAGCGCCGTCGTCCATCCGGACCCGGCACCGACGTCGAGCACGCGCTGACCTTCCGCGACCTCGAGCAGCCGGAGCATGTTGCGCACCGTCCGCGGCTGCGAGTTGGTCTGGCCGAGCCCGATCGACAGCGGCTCGTCGAGGTCGGCCGCGGCACGATCGTGCGGCCGCAGGAACTCCGCGCGGTCGACCGCGGTGAACGCGGTGTCGACGTCGGGGGCGTGCATCGTCCCAGTGAATCGGACGTGGCAGAAACTGCAAGGTCTCGCCCGCTCGCGCCTCCTACTCGTGAAGGAACCACAGGAGCAAGGAATGGGCCATGTCGTGGACGACCCCCGAGCCGGCGTTCGGCGCCATAGGATCCGGGCATGAACGCGCCGTCCGGGGAGGCCGGACCACCCGACGCACAGCTCGTCGCGGGCGTCCTCGGCGGCGACCGGGAGGCCTTCGCCACGGTCTACGACCGCTACGGCGACCGGCTCTACGACTTCGCGAACTCGATGCTGAGGCAGCGCGAGGAGGCCGAGGATGCCGTGGCCGACTCCTTCGTCATCGTCGTGGAGCGCATCAGTCAGCTGCGCGACCCGGATCGCCTGCGCCCCTGGCTCTACGCCATCGTCCGCAGCGAGTGCTTGCGCCGACTCAAGGCACGCAAACGCATCGCGTATGGCGGCGAGGACCGGCTGGTCGACATGGCTGACGAGTCGATGTCCCCTGAGTCGGAGGCGCAGAAGTCCGCCCTGCGCGACCTCGTGTGGGACGCGTCGGCCGGCCTGGCCGACCGCGACCGGGCGCTCCTCGACCTGCACCTGCGCCAAGGACTCGAGGGTGCCGAGCTCGGCGAGGCAATGGGCGTCAACGCGTCGAACGCCTACGTGATGCTGAACCGCCTCCGCGGGCAAGTCGAGCGTTCGCTCGGCGCGCTGCTGATCGCCAGGCTGGGCCGGGAGGAGTGCGACGAGCTCGACGGGATGCTCGTGGACTGGGACGGACGGTTCTCGCCGCTGGTCCGCAAGCGGGTGGCTCGTCACGTCGACAACTGCGACGTCTGCACGGACCGCCGGCGCCGGATCGTCAGCCCATGGGCCCTGCTGGCTGGGGTGCCGCTCGTCGCCGCGCCCCTCTCGCTGCGCGACCGCGTGGTGAATGACACCCAGCTGGTCGCGTACTCGGGGCCCACCGGAGGCGCCGGCATGGGCTCGCGACGCCGCAACCAGGCCCTGGCCGCAGGCGCCGCAGCGGTCGTGATCGCTGGAACGGTGTTCCTGTGGCCCAGTGGGGCCGACGACTCCGCCTCCGCGCCGACAGCCGCCGGCGAGCAGGTGACCCCCACCCCGACCGTCGAGCCGTCCGTGACCGAATCTTCTTCGCCGACACCGGCCGAGGACGACGGGACGGCCGCGACGCTCACCGTCTCGACGCGCGTCGTCGACCTGGGCCGGGACCGCACCACCGCATCGGTGGGACTGACCAACACCGGCGACGAAGAGGTCGCGTACCGGGTGACCACATCGACGCCGTGGCTCACCGTCTCCCCGGCGAGCGGCACGCTCACCGGCGGCCGGACAGGCAGTACCCAGGTGACGGCGAACCGGTCCGAGATTGCCGAGGGCGCCGCGAGAGGAACGTTGACGATCACCTGGGACGGAGGCAGCGCGCCGGTCACGGTCCGTCTCGTCCAGGAACGGCCTCCCACGGTCGGCCAGCCATCGCTCGGAGGGTCGAAGTGCGGGCCGAACGGCCGGACCGTCACCGTGAGCGCCGCCGCCTCGGACGAAAGCCGGCTGGACTCCGTGGTCCTGGGCTGGACCGGGCCGTCGGGTTCCGGCAGCGCCAAGATGTCCGCCTCCGGGTCGCGCTGGTCCACCGCGATGGGTCCGTTCCCCGTGGGCGGCAAGGTGACCCTGAAGGTCACGGCTGCCGACGAGCGCGCCAACTCCATGACCGGGCCGTCCACGACGACCGGCGTCGATCCCTGCCCCCAGTAGTCGAATAGTCAACCCGTCGCCAGGAACTTGTAAGGCCTGATCCCTCCGGGTGCTCCCACACGTGTCGAGACACGAGACCGGGAGACCACGATGAACCGCACCGTCCGCACGTCCGCACTGGCCGCCGTCCTCCTCACGATCGCCGTGAGCGTTGGTGGCTGTGCCTCCGAGCCCGCCGCCGACGCGAACCCGGTGCAGAGCCCGGCAGCATCCAGCCAATCCGCCGAACCCGCGCCGGTCGGCAAGCCAACCCGAGTCGTGATTCCCGCGATCGAGGTCGACGTGGCGCTGGAGGGTGTCGGGCTGAACACCGACGGGTCGATGCACATCCCTGACTTCGGCGAAGCCGGCTGGTACGACCTCGGGCCGCGCCCCGGCGCCCCGGGACCCGCGGTGCTCGTGGCACACGTGAACGGGCCCGCCGGACCGGACGTCTTCGAACGACTGCACGAGCTGAAGCCCGGCGACGAGGTGACGGTGCACGGGACCGACGGCGCCTCGACGTTCGTCGTCGAGGGGTCCGAGCAGGTTCCCAAGGACGAGCTGCCCTACGACCGGATCTGGGGATCCGCCAACGAACCCGTCCTCCGCCTGATCACGTGTGGCGGCAAGCGCGACACCCAGCTCGGCGGCTACCCGGACAACACGATCGTCTACGCACGCTGAAAAGGATCGGTCAGAAAGTGCAAGAACCTCCAGGAGTCGGGCCTCCTACCCACACACGAACCAACCGCAGCACACCACAACCAAGGAGAACCACCATGAAGCGCACCGTCAGCACCCTCGCCCTCGCCGCTCCGCTGGCCTTCGCCGCCCTCGGCCTGGGTGCGACGCCGGCCCTGGCCGAACCGATCGGCCCCGAGGTCGTGACGGCACCAACCGGCGGCGACCCCGATCCCCGACCCGAGATCGACGACAAGGCCCCGCTCCCCGACGACCCGTCCCATCCGGACGGTCCCGACGAGATCACCGACCCGCTTCCGTGCCCGACGCACGGACCGTGCGGGGAGGGCCCCGGCGAGGAGGGCGAGGAGCCCGGCGACCCCGGCGACGAGACACCTGGCGACAAGGAACCCGGCGACATCCCGGTGCCGACCCGCATCGACGCCGGTGCCGGTGCCGGTGCAAGCGACGAGGGCATCGATCTCGCCTGGCTGCTGGCCGGCGGCGCCCTGGTGACGGCATCCGGTGTGGCATTCGCCGCCCGCCGGGCGCGCACCAGCGCCTGACCCGGGAGGGAGCGACCGTCCCCACACCTCGTCTCGGGGGGTGTGGGGACGGTTGTGTGCGTGGACCCGCTAGACGACCTGGTGGTCCTGGGCCCGCCTCCAGCGGATGCCGGCCTCGATGAAGTCGTCGATCTCGCCGTCGAGCACGGCCTGGGTGTTGCCGGTCTCGAACTCCGTGCGCAGGTCCTTGACCATCTGGTAGGGATTCAGGACGTAGTTGCGCATCTGGTCGCCCCACGACGCCTGCACGTCGCCGCGCAACTCGTCGAGCTGGGCCCGCTCCTCGGCCTTCTTGAGTGCGAGCAGCTTGGCCTTGAGGATCACCATCGCGCTCGCCTTGTTCTGCAGCTGGCTCTTCTCGTTCTGGCAGCTGACCACGACGCCGGTGGGGATGTGCGTGAGGCGCACGGCCGAGTCGGTGGTGTTGACGCTCTGGCCACCGGGGCCGGACGAGCGGTAGACGTCGACGCGAATGTCCTCGTCGGGAATGTCGATCTCGTCGGTCTCCTCCAGCACCGGCACGACCTCGACGGCGGCGAATGACGTCTGCCGGCGGCCCTGGTTGTCGAACGGCGAGATGCGCACGAGGCGGTGGGTGCCGGCCTCGACCGAGAGCGTGCCATAGGCGTACGGAGCCCTGATGGCGAATGTCGTGGACTTGATGCCGGCCTCCTCTGCGTACGACGTGTCGTAGACCTCGATGCCGAAGTGGTGTCGCTCCGCCCACCGCGTGTACATGCGCAGCAACATCTCGGCGAAGTCGGCGGCGTCGACTCCGCCGGCGCCGGACCGGATCGACACGAGGGCGTCGCGCTCGTCGTACTCGCCGGACAGCAGGGTGCGCACCTCGAGCTCGCCCACGTCGCGCTTCAGGGATGCCAGGTCGCGCTCGGCCTCGACCATGGTGTCGGGGTCGCCGCCGTCCTCGGTACCCATCTCGACGAGCGTCTCGAGGTCCTCGATGCGCTGGTCCATCCCGACGACCCGCTCGAGCTCACCGCCGGCCCGGGACAGCGAGGAGGTGATCTCCTGCGCCTTCTCCTGGTCGTCCCAGAGGTCGGGCACCGAGGCCTGCTTCTCGAGGTCGGTGATCCGGCTGCGGAGGGCATCGAGGTCGGTGACGTCGCGCACCGAATCCATCGTCGCGCGCAGGGTTTTGATCTCCTCGGAAAAGTCGACAGCCACGAGGATCCAGAGTAGTTCAGCGCCGTCCTTGTGGATGACGCTCACGGTCCCCACCAGCCACGATC
>JBPCJE010000017.1:0-77017 GCA_051005615.1 Aeromicrobium sp. | reverse complement strand
GCCAACCTGCGTAGCTGCATGTTGAGGATGGCCCCGGACTGCACCTCGTCGATCTCCAGCAGAGCCATCAGCCCGTCACGAGCCTCTTCGGTGGTTTGGCTCCGCCGGATCAGCGCGATGACTTCGTCGAGCGCATCGAGCGCCTTCACCAGTGCGCGTTGGATGTGGGCTAGCTCTTCAGCTCGGCGCAGCCGGTATCGCGTGCGCCGCTGAATGACGTCGATCTGGTGCGCGACCCAATGAGATACGAACTTGTCGAGACTCAACGTCCGGGGTACGTCGTCGACGAGAGCGAGCATGTTGCAGCTGAAGTTGTCCTGCAACGGCGTGTGCTTGTAGAGGTTGTTGAGCACCACGCGCGCGATCGCGTCGCGTTTCAGCACCACCACCAGGCGCTGCCCAGTACGAGACGACGAGTCGTCGCGAACGTCGGCGATGCCCTGCACCCGGCCGGAGTCGGCGAGCTCGGCGATCTTGACGGCCAGGTTGTCGGGGTTGACCTGGTACGGCAGTTCAGTGACGACGAGGCTGATGCGTCCCCTGGTGTCCTCCTCGATCGAGACGACGGCACGCATCGTGACCGAGCCACGCCCGGAGCGGTACATGTCCTCGATGCCCTGCGTGCCGACGATCAACCCTGACGTCGGGAAGTCGGGACCCTTGACCCGCTCGATCAGTGCCTCGAGAAGCTCCTCGCGACCGGAGTCGGGGTGCTCCAGTGCCCACTGCACTCCGTCGGCGACCTCACGCAGGTTGTGCGGCGGGATGTTGGTGGCCATGCCGACGGCGATACCGGCCGACCCGTTGACCAGCAGGTTGGGGATGCGGGCCGGCAGGACGGTGGGCTCCTGCGAGCGCCCGTCGTAGTTGGGCTTGAAGTCGACGGTGTCCTCGTCGATGTCGCGCACCATCTCCATGGCGATCGGCGCCAGCTTGCACTCCGTGTAGCGCATCGCCGCAGCGCCGTCGTTGCCCGGCGAGCCGAAGTTGCCCTGACCGGACACCATCGGCGCCCGCATGACCCACGGCTGGGCGAGCCGCACGAGGGTGTCGTAGATCGCGGTGTCGCCGTGCGGGTGGTACTGGCCCATGACGTCTCCGACGATGCGGCTGCACTTGCTGAAGCCGCGATCGGGGCGGTAGCCGCCGTCGTACATCGCGTAGAGGACGCGGCGGTGCACCGGCTTGAGCCCGTCGCGCACGTCGGGCAAAGCGCGGGACACGATGACGCTCATGGCGTAGTCGATGTACGAGCGCTGCATCTCGACCTGCAGCTCGACTGGTTCGATCCGGTCTCGCGCGAGGGGTGTCTCGGTCACGTGTGAGTCCTGTCAGGTCAGATGTCGAGGAAACGGACGTCTTTGGCGTTGCGCTGGATGAAGTGGCGCCGCTGCTCGACGTCCTCACCCATGAGGATGGTGAACATCTCGTCGGCCATCGCGGCGTCCTCGAGCGTCACCTGGCGCAGGATGCGGGCGTCGGGATCCATCGTGGTGTCCCAGAGCTCGTGATCGTTCATCTCGCCCAGGCCCTTGTAGCGCTGAACCGGCGCCTCCTTGGGCAGCCGGCGCGACGCCTCGCGCCCGGCCACGAGCAACGCGTCGCGCTCGCGGTCCGAGTACGCCAGCTCGTGCGGTCCGTTCGTCCACTTGATCTTGTAGAGCGGCGGCTGGGCGAGGTAGACGTAGCCGCCGTCGATGAGCGGCTTCATGAAGCGGAAGAGCAGCGTGAGCAGCAGCGTGGAGATGTGCTGGCCGTCGACGTCGGCATCGGCCATCAGCACGATCTTGTGGTAGCGCAGCTTCTCGATAGCGAAGTCTTCCTGCACGCCGGTGCCGAGCGCGGAGATGATGGCCTGCACCTCGGCGTTCTGCAGGATCTTGTCGATACGCGCCTTCTCGACATTGAGGATCTTGCCGCGCAGCGGGAGGATCGCCTGGGTGCGCGGGTCGCGCCCGCCCTTGGCCGAGCCGCCGGCGGAGTTGCCCTCGACGACGAAGATCTCGCACTCCTCCGGGTTGCGTGACTGGCAGTCGGACAGCTTGCCCGGCAGGCCGCCTCCGCCCAGCAGACCCTTGCGGTTGCGGGCGAGCTCCTTGGCCTTGCGCGCCGCCAGACGCGCGCTCGCCGCGTCGATCGACTTGCGCACGATCATCTTGCCGTCGGCCGGGTTGCGGTCGAGCCAGGCGGCCAGCTCGTCGTTGAGCATCGTCTGCACGAACGACCGTGCCTCGGTGTTGCCGAGCTTGGTCTTGGTCTGGCCCTCGAACTGCGGATTCGCCATCTTGACCGACACGATGGCGGTGAGACCCTCACGGATGTCGTCGCCGGTGAGTGCGTCCTCCTTCTTCTTGATGAGGCCCTGCACCTCGGCGAAGCGGTTGACCGTACGGGTCAGGGCCGTGCGGAAGCCCTCCTCGTGGGTGCCGCCCTCGTGGGTGTTGATGGTGTTGGCGAACGTGTGCACCGACTCGGCGTAGCTGACGTTCCACTGCATGGCGATCTCGAGCGACATGCCGTCGCCCACGGCCTCGCGCTCGAGCGCGATGACCTCGCGGTGCAGCGGCGACTTGGTGCCGGAGTTGATGTGGTCGACGTAGTCGACCAGCCCGCCGTCGTAGCGGAACGCGACCTCACGCTCGATGTGGTCGATGTCGGCGCCGCCGTCGGGCGCATCGGCCGGGTGGTCGCGCTCGTCCTTGAGCACGAGCTCGAGACCCTTGTTGAGGAACGCCATCTCGCGGAAGCGCGTCTTGAGCGTCTCGTAGGAGTAGTCAGTGGTCTCGAAGATCGTGTCGCTGGCGTAGAACGTTGTGGTGGTGCCGGAGTCCTTGGTCTTCTCGTGTCGCTCGAGCGGGGCGTCGGGCACGCCGTAGGTGAAGCTCTGCGTCCAGCGGTAGCCGTCGCGCTTGATGTCGACGTCGAGGCGTGAGCTGAGGGCGTTGACCACCGAGACACCGACGCCGTGCAGACCGCCGGAGACCTTGTAGCCGCCGCCGCCGAACTTGCCGCCGGCGTGCAGGGACGTGAGCACGAGGGTGACCGCCGGGATCTTCTCGACCGGGTGCTCGTCGACCGGGATGCCACGGCCGTTGTCGACGACGCGCACGCCGCCGTCGGCGCACAGCGTCACCTCGATGTGGGTGGCGTGGCCGGCGAGGGCTTCGTCGACCGAGTTGTCGACGACCTCGTAGACCAGGTGGTGCAACCCGCGTTCGCCGGTGGAGCCGATGTACATGCCGGGGCGCTTGCGGACGGCCTCCAGACCCTCGAGCAGCTGGATGTCGCTGGCGTCGTACGTGGGGCTGTCGGGAGTCGCCGCGGGATCGGGGGTTTGGGTCACCGGTCCAGTATACGGGCCCATTCTGTCCGTCTCAGCGACCTCGGGTCTGTGTCGAATGACGTGAACCGCCTCCCAGATGCCCCTGAGCGCCTCAGGAGTGGGTCTGAGACGTGCTCGTGGGCCCTGCCCTCATGCCGGGTAGGGCCCCGGAGGCCGAAACTGGCTCAGATCGGCGCCCTGGCCGTCGGCCCGTTGGTGCGATCCGTCATCGTTGCAGGATGAGCTTCACCACCCCGAGTCACAAGTCGGTCGCCACGCCCCTGGCGGCCGCGGCCGGTGCCGTCGGTGTGCTCGTGGCCGTGGCGATCGTGGCCCTGCACACCGGTGCGGGGCAGCGTCTCGACGAACGGGCCATGAGGACCGTGGTGGCCGGTCACGAGACCGAGCTGACGGTGCTGAGCCTGCTCGGGCGGGTCTCCATCGGCGCGGTCCTGGCGGTCTCCTTGGCATGCGTGGTGCTGGCCGTCGCGCGCGGGCGTGTCCGGCTCGCGGCGGCCGCGCTCGTCGTGATCGTGGGCTCGAACGTCACCACCCAGCTCCTCAAGGTCGTGCTGGAGCGGTCTCTGCTCGACGTCATCGCACCCAACAGCCTGCCGAGCGGTCACACAACTGTCGTCGCGAGCGCGGTCGGAGCACTGCTTCTGGTGTCGCCGCGGGCCCTGCGCCTCCCCGTCGTGGTGCCGGGAGCGTTCGCGGTGGTGGCCACCGGTGCCTCGACCGTGGTCGCCGGGTGGCACCGCCCCGCAGACATCGTCGCCGCACTCGCCGTCTGCCTCGGCTGGACGGCCGTCGGCTCGATCGTGGCCGGCGGGTCGCACCGTCCGGCGGCCGGTGCGGGCCTCGGGACGCTCGCCGGCGCCGGCGCCGCTCTCCTGTTGCTCGTCGGCATCGGAGTGCGGCCGTCGTACGGCTGGACCGCGTTCGGCGAAGCGGCGTTGGTGCTCGGACTGATGGCCGTCGTGGCCGCCCTCACCGTCTTCCTGATGGAGCGCATCTCACCCACCGTCGCGCAGTAGTCAACCGCCACGCTCCCGGAGCGCGAGGACCGACCACAAGGCGAACGCGAAGAGTGCCACCCCACAGGTGATGTCGGCGATCACGTGGGCCTGTCGCCACCACACCATGTCGGTCGCACCCGGAACCGCGTCGTGGCCGAAGCCGATCAGTCCGCTCCCGGAGTACACGGCGACGGCGGCCGGCGCGACACTGCCCCGCAGGAACAGCCAGAGCCCCAGCACGCCGAACGCGGTGAAGGTGAACCAGGACCGGTCGATCAGCCAGTCCGGCGGGTTCGGCACCCACTGGGCTCGGCCTGCGGGTAGTCGTCGTCGTTCACGGTGTGTCGGTGTAGTGCACGACCGACACGGCGAAGGCAAGTGTCATCAACACGATGAGGAGGCGACGTCCCTTCACTGGCGCCTCCCCCGGGCACTGAGCGAGATGACGACGATCTGACGAAACGCCGGCCTCCGCGTTCGCCTAACCGTAGGTGTCGCGTGGGCCCCGAGCGTCGCGGAGCGTACGGCGACCCCTCTTCCACGAGGGCGCCTGGGGGCCGCGCACGTCGATGCGCAGCACGGTGCCGTGGCCGAGCTCCTCGTTGAGCCGGTGCACGACGCGAGACGCGAGCATCTTGAGCTCTTTGGCCCACGCCGAGGAGTCGGTGCGGATCGACACGATCCCGTCGGCGAAGCCCTCCACGTGCGAGTGTGCGGCGATCTCGGGACCGACGACACCCGCCCAGTCGGAGAACACCCGCTGTGCCTGGATCCGCTCGTCCCAGCCGCGCTCGCGGATCATCTCGCCGATCACGTCGGACAGTCGGGCGGGGTCGTCGCGCCGCGCGCGACGCGGTGACACCGGCCCCGGTCGCCGACGGCGCGGCGGACCCGACGGCGTGCCGCCGCGGTAGGAGTCGGCGATATCGCGGGCCAGACCCAGTGCGTCCGGTTCGTCCGCTGCGTCGTCGGGACGGTCATCGGGGTCAGTCACGCTGCACACGTCCGCCCTCGACCCGGAAACGTCGTCCGAGGAGTGCCTTGGGAACGTCGTCGGCCACCGCGGCCGTGACGAGCACCTGCTCCGCACCGGCGACCAGCCCGGCGAGCTGCTCACGGCGGCCCTGGTCCAGCTCGGCGAACACGTCGTCGAGGATGAGCACCGGGTCGTCGCCTTCGTCGCGCAGCAACGCGAACGACGCGAGCCGCAGCGCGAGGGCGAGTGACCAGGCCTCACCGTGGCTCGCGTAGCCCTTGGCCGGCAGGTCGCCGACGTCGAGCACCACCTCGTCGCGGTGCGGCCCGACGAGACTGATACCGCGATCGAGCTCGTCGCGGCGTCGCTCCACGATGCCGGCCAGCAGAGCCGCGCGAACCGCCGCCGGGTCGCCGGCCGCGTCGCCGGGCAGGTCGACCGATGGCCGGTACGTCGCCGTGACCTCGCGTCGGTCCGACTGTGCCTCGGCCGCCACCTCCAGGTAGGCCGATGCCACGTGCGGCGCGAGGTCGTCGAGCAGCATCAGCCGGTGGGCGACGAGCTCACCTCCCAGGGTCGCCATCTTGTCGTCCCAGATGTCGAGCGTCGACAGGTCGACCGAACCCTGTCGCCCGCGCGCCGACTTCAACAGCGTGTTCCGCTGCTTAAGTGCGCGATCGTAGTCGGCCTTCACGCCGGCCAGCCGCGGCGTACGCACCATGAGCAGCGCGTCGAGGAAGCGGCGGCGGTCGGATGGGTCGCCCTTGACGAGAGCGAGGTCCTCCGGCGAGAACATCACGGTGCGCAGGATGCCCACGACGTCACGGGTGCGTGGCAGTGGCGAGCGGTTGACGCGCGCCCGGTTCGTCCGGCCCGGTGTGATCTCGACCTCGAGCAGCGCGGTGCGTTCCTCCTTCCGAATCTCCAACCGGATGACTGCTTGTTGCGTTCCGGCTCGGACCAGCGGGGTGTCATGGGCGACGCGGTGCGAGTCGAGGCGCGACACGTAGTCGATGGCCTCGACGAGATTGGTCTTGCCCTGTCCGTTGGCGCCGATGAACGCGGTCGGCCCGGGCTCGAGGTCGAGCTTCACCTCGGGGTACGACCGGAAGTCGTGCAGCACGAGCCGGGCGACGTACATGGACTAGACGGGGTCGGACGGGTCGGGGTCGGCCGGGTCGAGACCGGCCTCCTCGGCCGCTTGCACCGCGTGGCCGCCGAACTGCTGCCGCATCGCCGCGACCGCCTGCATGGCCGGCGACTCGTCCTGACGTGACGTGAACCGGGCGAAGAGCGAGGCCGCGATGGTGTGCAGCGGGACGGCGTTGTCGATGGCGGCCTCGACGGTCCAGCGGCCCTCGCCGGAGTCGTCGGCGTAGCCACGGATCTTGGACAGGCCGGGGTCGTCCTCGAGCGCGTTGACCAGGAGGTCGAGCAGCCACGAGCGCACCACGGTGCCGGTGCGCCAGGAGTCGAAGACCTCGGTGACGTTGTCGACCATGTCGACCGTCTCGAGCAGCTCGTAGCCCTCGGCGTAGGCCTGCATCATGGCGTACTCGATGCCGTTGTGGACCATCTTGGAGAAGTGACCGGCGCCGACCCGGCCGGCGTGCACGAAGCCGGACTTCTCGTCGGGACGCAGGGCGTCGAATGCTGGCTGGACCTTGACGATGTCGTCGGCGTCGCCGCCGGCCATCAAGGCGTAGCCGTTGTCGAGGCCCCAGACGCCGCCGCTGACGCCGCAGTCGACGAAGCCGATGTTCTGCTCGGCCAGCTCGGCGGCGTGCTTCTCGTCGTCGGTCCAGCGGGAGTTGCCTCCGTCGACCACGACGTCGCCCTCACCAAGCAGCTCGCTCAGCGCAGCGACCGTCTGACGGGTCGGGTCGCCGGCCGGCACCATGACCCACACGACCTTGGGCGACGGCAGCTGCTCGACCAGCTCCTCCAGCGAACCGACGTCGCTCAGCTCCGGGTCGCGGTCGTAGCCGACGACGGTGACGCCACCATCGCGCATGCGGGTGCACATGTTGCCGCCCATCTTGCCGAGGCCGATGAGACCGATGTGCATGTCGCCTCCCCAAAGTGAATGATGCAGCGTCAGTTCTGCAGCCGCACCGGCATGATCAGGTAGCGGAACGCGCCGTCCGGGTCGGCTCCGATCTCCTGGACGCCGGAGATGGCGGCCGGCTTGGTGTGCTGCGTGAACGACAGGTGCACGACCGGGTCGGACATCACCGCCAGACCCTCCAGCAAGTAGGTCGGGTTGAAACCGATCGAGATGTCCGCGCCGTTGATGGTGGCCTCGATCGACTCCGACGCCTGCGCCTCGTCGCCGCTGCCGGCCTCGAGGAGAAGCAGTCCGTCGGAGAACGTCAGCCGAACCGGGGTGTTGCGCTCGGCCACCAGAGCGACGCGCTTGACCGAGTCGACGAACTCCTGGGTGCTCACGAACGCCACCGTCTCGGCCTGGGCCTGGAACAGCTGACGAACCCGGGGGAAGTCGCCCTCGAGCAGACGGGTGGTGGTGCGCCGGGTGCCGTTGCCGACCGTGCCCTCGAAGCCGATGAGGCCGTCGCCCGCCTCGCCGGACGACACGGCGATGGTGACGTCGCCGCCGGCCACCAGCGATCGGGCCGTCTCGCCGAGGACCCGGGCGGGCACGAGCGCCTGGGCCGAGAGGTCGCTGCGCTCGGGGTACCAGCTGAGCTCGCGCAGACTCGCGCGGAACCGGTCGGTGGCCATCAACGAGATCGTCGAGCCCTCGAGCTCGAGCCGGACGCCGGTGAGAAGCGGCAGCATCTCGTCGCGTCCGGCCGCCGCGCTGGCCTGGGCGACTGCGGTGGCGAACTCGTCGGCCTTGATCGTTCCGGTGGCTGTGGGCATGTCGGGCAGCTGTGGGTACTCCTCGACCGGCATGGTCTGGAGGCTGAACCGGGCGCTGCCGCAGACCACCTGCACCTTGGTGCCGTCGAGTGCGACGTCGATCGGCTTGACCGGGAGTGACTTGACGATCTCCGACAGCAGGCGGCCGGAGACAAGCGCCCGACCGTCGTCGGCGATCTCGGCCGGAAGGTTGGCGCGGGTGGAGGTCTCGTAGTCGAAACCGGACAGCGTGAGACCGTCTCCGGACGTCTCGATCAGGAGTCCGGCGAGCACCGGGACGCTGGGACGGTTGGGCAAGCTGCGGGCGGTCCAGGCGACGGCGTCGGCGAACGTGTCACGGTCGATGCGGAATTTCACGAACGAGGACCTTTCTGAAGGAGGGGGCCGTCGGGATGAATCCTGCCACGCCACGGGCGCCCGAGGTAGGGCGGGAGCAGTGCAGGAAAGCTGTCCACACACGGGGCCCGAAGCCACTCTTACGAGGTCTTCTGACACATATACGGGTAGTAGTAGTCGTAGCCAGTGTGGAAACGGTGGACAACCCTTGTCCGCGCAGGTGGTACCTGGTTCGACCCGGTGTACGGCCTGTGGGCGCAGCGGTGCACTGCACCCCGTGCCCTGTGGACTGAAATGTGGTGTTCACATCACGTTCACAACCCGGCCTTGAGTGTCCACGAGTCCGGCCGGCTTTCCCACAAGCCCGTCCCCAGCTGTGCATCGTGGTGGGAGGCGTCCGCACGGTGTCATGCATGTAGGTCAGGACTGCCGGGCTTGCTGCTTGATGCGGTTCGTGAGCTCCGTGACCTGGTTGTAGACGGCGTGCTTCTCGGCCATCAGCTTGCGAATCTTGCGCTCGGCGTGCATCACGGTGGTGTGGTCGCGGCCGCCGAACTCCTGACCGATCTTGGGCAGCGACATGTCGGTGAGCTCGCGGCACAGATACATCGCGATCTGTCGGGCCAGCACGAGGTTGCGGGTGCGGTTGGCGCTGCAGAGGTCGTCGATGGAGAACTCCGAGTAGGTCGCGGTCTGGGCCATGATGTGGCCGATCGTGATGTCGGGTTCCTCACCCTCGGCGACGAGGTCCTTGAGCACCATCTGGGCGAGCTGCATGTCGACGGTGGCCTTCTGCAGGTTGGCGAAGGCCGTCGCACGGATGAGTGCACCCTCGAGCTCGCGGATGTTGGTCTGCACACGGCTGGCGATGAACTCCATGACGTCGGCCGGCACGGTGAGCTTCTCGTTGGCGGCCTTCTTGCGCAGGATCGCGATGCGGGTCTCGAGGTCGGGCGGCAGGGTCTCGGTCTGCAGGCCCCACTCGAACCGGTTGCGCAGCCGTTCCTCCAACGTCCGGAGCGCCTTCGGCGGACGGTCGGACGTCATGACGATCTGCTTGTTCTCGTTGTGCAGCGCGTTGAACGTGTGGAAGAACTCGGCCTGCGTCGACTCCTTCTTCTCCAGGAACTGGAGGTCGTCGACGAGCAGGACGTCGATCTCGCGGTACTTGCGCTTGAGCTCGGCGGTCTTGCGCTCCTGGATCGCGTTGATGACGTCGTTGGTGAACTCCTCGGTGTTCACGTACCGCACGCGAGACGACGGGTAGAGGCTCAGCACGTAGTGGCCGATGGCGTGGAGCAGGTGGGTCTTGCCGAGGCCGGACTCGCCATGGATGACGAGCGGGTTGTACGACTTTCCCGGAGCCTCGGCCACGGCGACGGCCGCCGCGTGGGCGAACCGGTTGGACGACCCGATGACGAAGTTCTCGAACAGGTAGCGCGGGTTGAGCCGAGCCTCGGCGGCGCTGCCGCGCTTGATCGGGACGACGTTGGTGCGCTGCGCCCAGCTGGGCACGAACTCGTCGTCGTCCTCGTCATCGTCAAGCTCGGCGAGGTCGATATCAGCGTCGGAGTCCGACCGCTGGTGATGGTGATTTGTCGATAAGTCGGCTTGTTGACTTGTGTCGTGATGGGTCGCGACGTCGAGCTCGGCCGGATCGATCGTCACGATGAGCCGGATCTGCTGGTCGAGGGACGACGTGAGGGCGTGCTCGAGGGCCGGCCGGACGCGACTCTCGAGCTGCGCCCGGGTGAGGTCGTCCTGGACGGCGACGATCAGGATGCCGTTGTGGAGACTCAGTGGAGTGGCGTTGGAGACCCACATCTTGGCGCCGGGTGAGAGGGTGTCGACCGCCTGTTTCCAGTGGCCGTTGAGCTCGAGGTCCACGGCCGGATCCGGCGCCTCACCCATCCTGGTACCTCCGTTGCTCCACATGGTTTTCCACACGATGTGCATCGACATGGCAGCGTGGGTTCCACTGTGGAAAAGTCGAATACCGCGGCGACGCTAGCAGCGGCACCAGGTCAGTTCAAGCGGATATCCCCATCTGCCGTCGGCGGCTCGGCGTGTCGCCTGGACGAGCCTCTCACAACGGCGTATGAAGGTCGGTTTGACCCCCGAGGGGGGCCCCCGTACCGTGGTGTGGTCATACCCGCGACACCTGCCGCGTGCTCACAGCGGAGTCAGATTCTGTGGGCGAGCGGTGGCCGTCGACCGGCTCGCATCGCACCATCCGCGGGCCCAGACATGCCGCACCTGTCACCGCCCGATTCGTGAGGAAGTTCCGTGAGCAAGCGTACGTACCAGCCGAACAACCGCCGCCGTGCCCGCAAGCACGGTTTCCGTCTGCGCATGCGCACCCGCGCCGGCCGCTCGATCTTGTCGTCGCGTCGCCGCAAGGGTCGCTCCAAGCTTTCGGCCTGAGCCCGTTGCTCGAGCCGGTCCATCGCATGCGTAGCAGCGAGGACTTCCGCGTCACCGTCCGTCGCGGTGCCAGGGCCGCCCAGCCGACTCTGGTCACTCACATGGTCTCGGGCGAGAGCGGGACCACGTCCGTCGGCCTGGTCGTGAGCAAGTCGGTCGGCACCGCCGTCGTCCGCAACCGGGTGAAGCGCCGTCTCCGGCACCTGATGAGAAGGCGACTCGTCGATGTGCCTGGTGGGTCTCTGATCGTGATCAGAGCGCTGCCGGCAGCAAGGGACGCTTCGTCGGCCACCTTGGCCGGCGACCTCGACGCCGCGTTGACCCGAGCGGGTGCCCGATGAAGTACCCGCTCATCTGGCTGCTGAAGGCCTACCGATTCGCCATCAGCCCGCTGTACGGCCAGGTCTGCCGCTACCACCCGACCTGCTCGGCGTACGCACTGGAAGCTGTGCAGACGCACGGATCCGTGCGCGGCACATGGCTCGCCATACGGCGGGTTGCCCGGTGCCACCCCTGGGCGGCGGGGGGGCTCGACCCCGTGCCGCCCGCCCAGAACCGCAGGTCATCGACGCCTTCGCCGTCGATGGCGACCCCCACCACAGGAGAACCATGGGCTTCCTAGGCGATCTCGGCTCGGCCATCATGACGCCGCTCTACTACGCCGTCTCCTTCGTGCTTCTGGCGTGGCACAAGCTCTTCGACCAGTTCATGCCGCACGACTCCGGCTGGACGTGGGCGCTGGCGATCGTCGGCCTGACCATCACCATCCGAGCGCTGCTGATCCCGCTTTTCGTCAAGCAGATCAAGTCCCAGCGAAACATGCAGCTGCTTCAACCACAGATCAAGGAGCTGCAGAAGAAGTACGGCCATGATCGTGAGCGCCTGACGCAGGAGCAGATGAAGCTATGGAAGGAGACGGGAACCAACCCGTTCGCTTCCTGCCTTCCCCTGCTGCTGCAGATGCCGATCTTCTTCGCGCTGTTCCGCCTGATCGACCAGGCCGCGAAGAAGGGCGCTGAAGGCGGCGCTCGCGGCTTCCTCTCGGGCACCGATGCCGAATCCCTGAAGGACGCCGCGTTTGCAGGCGCACGGATTGCCGACACGCTGATGACGTTCGGCCCGTTCTCCATCGCCGAGTCGTGGAACACGCGGTTGCTCGCGTTCTTCTTCGTCTTGGCGATGTGTGCAACCCAGTTCCTGACGCAGCGTCAGCTGATGATGAAGAACATGCCGGAATCGGCTCTGACCGGCCCTTATGCGCGGCAGCAGAAGATGCTGCTCTACGTGTTGCCGGTGGTGTTCGCGGTCGGCGGCGTGGCGTTCCCGCTCGGGGTCCTCATCTACTGGACGACGTCGAACCTGTGGACGATGGGGCAGCAGTTCTACGTCATCCGCAACAATCCGGTGCCCGGCACGCCGGCGTTCAAGGCGAAGCAGGACCGCGACGCGAAGCACGGCAGGACCGTGACCGAGGACCCGCTCAAGGAGCAGGAGAAGGAGCCCCCGGCTCCTGCCCGTCAGCAGCCCAAGAAGCAGTCGCGCAACCAGCGCAAGAAGAAGGGTGGCAAGAAATGACCACGGAATCGACACGGCTCGAGGTGGAGGGTGACGCGGCCGCGGACTTTCTCGAGGAGCTGCTCGACATCGCCGATCTCGACGGCGACATCGACATGGATGTGGATGGCGACCGCGCAGCGGTCTCGATCGTGGGCGGCGACCTGAAGCATCTGGTCGGCCGCGACGGCGACGTTCTCGAGGCGCTCCAGGAGCTGACCAGACTTGCGGTCTACCGTGAGACCGGCGAGCGGAGCCGCTTGATGCTCGATGTCGATGGCTACCGAGCGGCCCGTCGGGCCGAGCTCGTCGAGGTCGCCGCGCAGGCCATCGAGAAGGTGAAGGCCGATGGCGAGCCCATCCCCCTCGATCCGATGACTCCGTTCGAGCGCAAGGTCGTGCACGACGCAGTCGCCGACGCCGGTCTCGTCAGCGAGTCTGACGGGGTCGACACCAGTCGGCACGTCGTGGTGCTGCCCGCGGCTACGTGATCGTGCATGTTTCACGTGAAACACCCCCATCCTCCGCGGCGGGGGTGTTTGCGGATCGCCTCCCGCTCGTAAAGCGATATGTCGACTTGTTGGCTACCGACGGTGTGGAGCGCGGACTGATCGGTCCGCGTGAGGCGCCGCGCTTGTGGGAGCGGCACGTGCTCAACTGCGCAGTCGTCGTCTCGCGTGTTCCTGAGGACGCGTCGGTCGCCGACGTCGGGTCGGGGGCGGGGCTGCCCGGTCTGGTCTGGGCGCTGGCACGGCCGGACCTGCACGTCACCCTGGTCGAGCCGCTGCTGCGACGGACGGCCTTCCTCCAGGAGGTCGTGGAGGAGCTCGGCCTGGATCGCGTGGACGTCCTGAGAGCTCGAGCCGACGAGGTCGACGAGACGTACGACCTTGTCACGGCTCGCGCGGTGGCGCCGCTCGAGAAGCTCGCCGGATGGTGTCTTCCGCTGGTTCGAAAGGGCGGGGTGCTGCTCGCTCTGAAGGGCGAGACCGCGCACGAAGAGGTCGCAGCGTCCAGAGCGGCACTTCACAAGATGGGCGCGACCGATATCGTGGTGACCTCGTACGGTGACCTGCGGGTTCCGACGACGGTCGTGGAGGTGACGCGGTGAGCGTGGTGGCAGAACTGGGCTGGCCTCGGGGACTGCTGGGTGACCCCTCACGGAAGCCCGTCGGGCGGAATGTTTCACGTGAAACCCACGACGTGGAAGCACCCAGCGGGGAGGTCGCCACATGAGCGGATCAGCCGCCGGTCCCACGGCCGGCATGGCGGCCGCACCGTCATCAGCCGGTGCCATCAGCAAGGCCGACCAGACTGCCTTCGGGGACGATGCGACGCCCTTGGCGGCCGAGGCTCAGCAGCACGTCGACCTCGCTCGCCGCGTCCACGCGACGGCGCGGCTGACGAAGCCCGCCCAGACCCGCGTCTTCGTCGTCGCCAACCAGAAGGGCGGCGTCGGCAAGACGACGACCGCGGTGAACGTGGCCGCGGCCCTTGCGCTCAAGGGCCTCAGGGTCCTCGTCATAGATCTCGATCCTCAAGGCAACGCGTCCACCGCTCTCCGCATCGACCACTCCGAGGGGACTCCGGGGGTGTATGAAGCTCTCGTCGACGGCATCGACCTCGACGAGCTGGTGCGGCCGTGTCCTGACATCCCCGGCCTGACGGTGCTGCCGGCGTCGATCGACCTCGCGGGAGCCGAGATCGAGCTCGTCTCGCTGGTGGCCCGTGAGACGCGTCTCGACAAGGCGCTCCAGTCGTACCTCGAGGACTGCGAAGACGCCGGGGACCGACTCGACTACGTGCTCATCGACTGTCCGCCGTCGCTCGGACTGCTGACGGTCAATGCCCTCGTGGCCGGCCGCGAGGTGCTCATCCCGATCCAGTGCGAGTACTACGCGCTCGAGGGCCTCGGCCAGCTCGTGCGCAACATCGACCTCGTGCAGCGCCACCTGAACCCGAAGCTCGAGATCACCACGATCCTGTTGACGATGCACGATGCGCGCACGCGCCTGTCCTCGGGAGTGGCCGACGAGGTCCGAGGCCATTTCGGCGACAAGGTGCTTCGTACCGCGATCCCGAGGTCGGTGCGCCTCTCCGAGGCACCCAGCTACCAGCAGACGATTCTCACCTATGACGCGACGTCGTCCGGGGCACTGTCCTATCTCGAGGCGGCCCGCGAGATCGCCGAACCGTCACGAAAGGACGGCCGATGACACGACGGGGTCTGGGACGCGGACTCGAGGCGCTCATCCCGGCGACCCCGGCTGAAGCGGAGGCCAGCGGGCTGAAGGAGGTCGACGGAGCGCGCTTCGCCGAGATTCCGCTCACGCAGATCAGCCCGAACCCTCGCCAGCCGCGGCAGGCGTTCGACGAGGACGAGATGTCCGAGCTGGTCCACTCCATCCAGGAGGTCGGCCTGCTCCAACCGGTGATCGTGCGCTCCACTGGTCCGGAGGCGTACGAGCTCATCATGGGGGAGCGGCGATGGCGCGCCACGCGCGAAGCCGGTCTCGACACGATCGGCGCGATCGTCCGCGACACGTCCGACGAGGACCTCCTGCGCGACGCGCTGCTGGAGAACCTGCACCGTTCGCAGCTGAACCCGCTGGAGGAGGCGGCCGCGTACCAGCAGCTGCTCGACGACTTCGGGTGCACGCACGAGGAGCTGGCCGAGCGGATCGGTCGGTCGCGCCCGCACATCGGCAACACGCTGCGGCTGCTCAAGCTCACGCCCACCGTTCAACGACGGGTGGCTGCCGGGGTGCTGTCGGCAGGCCACGCGAGGGCCCTGGTGTCAGTGGGCAACGCCGAGATCCAGGACCGGCTCGCGCAGCGGGTGGTTGCCGAGGGCCTCTCGGTGAGGGCGCTCGAGGAGATCGTCACCGTCGAGCCGGACAGCAAGCGCCGGTCGGCCCGGCGCTCCGGAGGTAAGCTCCACTCGCCGCGCGTCGCCGAGCTCGCCGGGCGGCTGTCGGATCGGTTCGACACCAGGGTCAAGGTCGACCTGGGTCGGAGCAAAGGCAGGATCTCCGTCGAGTTCGCCACGGTCGAGGACCTCGAACGCATCGTTGAGCTGATGGATCCGCGACGAGGACGCCGCTAAGACTGTTTTATCGACAAATCAGCTTGTCGATAAAGCGTCTCAAGCGAATTCAGACAGCTCGGTGAGGATGGCCGACTTCGGGCGCACCCCGACGATCGATCGCACGAGCTCGCCCTCGTAGTAGAGGTTCATCGTGGGCAGCCCGGTGACGCGGTACTTGGCCGGGGTGGCGGGGTTGGCGTCGGCGTCCATCTTGACGATGGTCAGGGCGTCGCCCTTGTCGGCGGCGATCTCCTTGAGGATCGGCTCGAGCTGACGGCAGGGTCCGCACCATGCGGCCCAGAAGTCGACGAGCACGGGGCCCTCGGCCTTGAGAACCAACTCGTCGAAGTCGGCGTCGGTGACGGCGGTGATCTCTGCCATGGTTCTCCTCGGATCGGTGGTGACAGCTAGTCGGTGATGAGCGCGGCGTCTTGAGCAGGAGCTCCGGCGTGCTCGAGGTCGGCCAGGAAGCGTTCGGCATCGAGCGACGCGGCGCAGCCCGTGCCGGCCGCGGTGACGGCCTGACGGTACGTGTGGTCGACGAGGTCGCCGGCGGCAAAGACGCCCCGCAGGTTGGTGGCGGTGCTGCCGGGCTGCACGAGCACGTAACCCTCGTCGTCGAGCTCGACCTGCCCCTTGAGCAGCTCCGAGCGCGGGTCGTGCCCGATGGCGATGAACAGCCCGGTGGCATCGACGCGGTGCGTCTCGCCGGTGACCGTGTCGCGGAGGGTGACGCCCTCGAGCTGCTCGTCCCCGTGCAGCTCAGCGACCTCGGAGTTCCAGGCGAATTCGATCTTGTCGTTGGTGAACGCACGGTCCTGCATGATCTTGGAGGCGCGCAGCTCGTCGCGGCGGTGGACGAGCGTGACCTTGGACGCGAACCGGGTGAGGAAGGTCGCTTCCTCGACGGCGGAGTCTCCACCGCCGACCACGACGATGTTCTGCTCGCGGAAGAAGAATCCGTCGCAGGTGGCGCACCAGCTGACTCCGTGACCGGAGAGCCGGTCCTCGCCCTCGATGTCGAGCTTGCGGTAACCCGAGCCCATGGCCAGCACGACCGCGCGGGCGCGGTAGGTCGTGCCGTCGGCGAGGCTGACGGTCTTGACGTCACCCTCGAGCTGCACGGACGTGACGTCGTCGGAGATCAGCTCGGCGCCGAACCGCTCGGCCTGGGCACGGAACTTGTCCATGAGCTCGGGGCCCATGACGCCGTCGGGGAAGCCCGGGTAGTTCTCGACGTCGGTCGTGGTCATCAGCGCGCCGCCGGCGGTGACGGAGCCCTCGAATACGAGCGGGGCGAGATTCGCGCGCGCCGCGTAGACGGCTGCCGTGTAGCCCGAGGGGCCGGAGCCGATGATGATCAGGTCGCGGATGTCGTCGCTCATGCGGCGTGACTTCTCCCTCTGCGGTCAGGACTCTGCTGGTCAAACGAGATCAACTGCTGCAACGCAGTCTAGGTGGGGAACATTCCCGGGCTTCTCAGGCACGACCCTGGACGGTGACCTCCCGGATCTCGCCACGGAACCGGTCCGGCTCTACCTCCGGGAGACTCGTCAGCCACACGACGACGTACCGCGTGAACAGCCCCGACTGCAGGTTCACCGAGGCGTCCGGGCCGGCGGCGTCGAGCGCGGCGATCCTGCGCAGGCCCTTGATGGAACGCGGCTCCACGGCCCCGGGGCTGGACGCGTACACCGACACGTCGGTCGGGCCACCGGCAAGCCGGATGCGCAGCGAGCTGAGCTCGCGGGGCCCGCCCAGGTCGAGGACGACGCCGACCCCGTTCTTGAGACCGCCGAGATCCGGGCGGTTGAAGTACGTCGTGGTCTGCCAGCCGGTGCCGGGCCTGCCGTCGATGACCCGCCCGACGTCCCCGGGGTTCTCTGCGGCATCGTCGCTCTGCGGGTCGAGGTCGTTGACCCCCGCCACCTGCAGGGTCTCGACCGGTGCGGACGCATTGCCGGGACCGTTGTCCTCGTCGCCGCCGGTCGTGCGGCTGACGAGGTACGCGAGCACGGTGGCGAGGACGAGCACGACGACGACTCCGGCGAGCACGTAGCGGCGGTCGCCCTTGACGGCGCGTCGAGCCCTGGCCTTGCCGCGTTCGAACGTGGTCGGGGGTGCGGGTTCGTGCGCCTTGGGACGGCGCCGCGGAGGAGCAAGCCCTGGGGGCGGGCCCTGCGGGACCACGACCGGGTCGAGGCGCAGCAGGTCGGGCGACGAGACGCGGGTGAGGGTGGTGGGTCCGTCGTTGCGCAGCGACTCGTCGCCGACCAGGAGCAGGGCGCGGGCGACGTCCTCGGCCGTGGTGAGCGGCGGACGGTGGTGGGCGGGCGGTTGGCCGAGAATGCGGTCGCAGACGGCGTCGAGCTCGCGTGACACCCCGGCCCGCACCTGGCGTGGCCGCAGGAGTCGTCCGTGCTCGGTGGGCGCCGCCCGCAGCTGGTCGATGTGGGCCCCCGGCCACCGGCTGACGAGACAGGCGTACAGCAGCTTGCCGAGGGACTCGACGTCGAGCCGTTCGTAGGTCCGGAGGTCGTCGCGGGTGTCCTCGTGCCCGGCCGGTGCGAGGGCCGAGGCGACCCCGAGCCCGACGATCCGCACGGCGCCGGACTGCTTGAGCAGGACGTGGTGCGGCGTGAGGCGTCGGTGGTAGACACCGCGCTCGTGGGCGTGCGCGACTGCGTCGGCGACCTCGGTCATGACGCGCGCCGCACGCGGGCTCGGCAGCGGAGACTGCGCGAGCAGCTGGTCGAGCGGGAAGGCCCGCGCCCACTCGCGGACGACGAGGTGCTGCCCGTGGTCGTCCTCGATGAGGTCGAGCACCCGCAGGAAGCGGGGATCGGTGACCGAGGTGGAGAGGCGGGCGGCCTCGAGGAAGTGGTTGGCGCGCGGATCGGTGCTGGGGAGCATCTCGATGCCGACGTTGCGATTGAGGACGCTGTCGTTGGCGCGCCAGGTGACCGAGCCGAGTCGCTCGGTGACGAGGTCCTGGAGCTCGTAGCGGTTCGCGAGGACGTCGCCGGACGCCATGGCGCGTCTCTCGCTCATCGACACCCTTTCCGAGACCCCCTCCCATCGTAGTCGGCAGAGACGGCCATCCAAGGGAACCGGCCTAGCCGCGGCGGAGCACGCTCCGCACCACGTAGGAGAGCTGGTCGAGGCCGACCAGACGGGCTGCGCTGACGTAGGCGCCGGCGCCAAGGAGGCCCGCCACGACGAGGACGCCGAGTGCCTCGCCGGCGGAGTCGGTGGTGAGGCCGAGTCGATCGAGCCCGGCGACCGCACCGAGCATCACGGCGGCCGCGACAGCGCAGGCGGCCGCGAGCCGGACCGCGAACACCGCGGTCTCCCGGTCGAGGACGGGTCCGATCGCCCGCGAGAGCAGCGTGGTCGACAGCGTGGCGCCGACCACGTACGCGAGTCCGTACGACAGGGCGAGCATCGCGGCCACGCGGCTCGGTGCGACGTCGCGGGTGAGTGTGAAGGCGGCGGCGACGTTCACGGCCGCGATCACGAGCTGGACGAAGAACGGCGTGCGGGTGTCCTCGTTCGCATAGAAGCCCCGCAGCATCAGGTAGTGCACCGTGAAGGCGATCATCGCCGGGGCGAACGCGGCGATGGTGAGCCCGATGACGTCGGCGTTGCCGCGGATCCCGCCGTAGGCGATGGCGTCGGCGCCGGCCGGCCCGAGGCACGCCGCGGCCACCGCGAGCGGGGCGATGATGGCAAGCGCGAGGCGGAGCGTGCGACCGAGCTCGAGGCGCATGCGGTCGTGGCGGCGGTCGGCGGCCAGCGCGGCAAGGGTGGGGATGACGGCCGTCGCCAACGACACGGTGATGACGCCATGAGGCACCTGGCTGACCAGGAAGCCGATCTCGTACACCGCCGAGCCGGCCGCGTTCTCGCCGGTCTCGGCGCCGGCCAGCGTGCCGCGGGTGCCGAGGCGCTGGATGACGATGAACGCCACCTGGTTGGCCAGGATGAACAGCAGTGTCCACCAGCCGAGGCGCAACGTGTGGCCGAGTCCGACGCCGCGGAAGTCGAACCGCGGCCGGAACGCGAACCCGGTCCGGCGCAGGAACGGGATGAG
Organism: Aeromicrobium sp.; assembly: GCA_051005615.1. GTDB lineage: Bacteria > Actinomycetota > Actinomycetes > Propionibacteriales > Nocardioidaceae > Aeromicrobium. The sequence goes on along the minus strand of JBPCJE010000017.1, from coordinate 57,322 downwards.
CACGACCGTCTGCACGGCGATGCCGACGGTGGAACCGAGGCCGAGCAGCAGCGCCTGGTCGGTGGTGAATCCGTCGGTGCCGTTGGATGTGCCGAACAGTCCGAGGTAGAGGCTGAGCACCGCCACCGCGACGAGGTTGTTCGCGATCGGCGCCCACATCATCGGGCCGAAGCGACCCCGCGCGTTGAGCACCTGGCCGACGAGCACGAACGCGCCGTAGAAGAAGACCTGGGGCATGCACAGCCACATCAGGAGGCGGGCGGACTCGCGCTGGTTCTCGAAGCCGGGGGTGAACAGCTTCTGGTCGAACACGAGGTGGACGAGTCCGGGGACGACCAGCAGCAGGACGACCGTGGCCACGGCGAGCACCATCAGACCGAGCGTGATGATGCGCTGGGCGTACGCATCGCCCCCGTCGGCGTCGTTCTTCATGGCCCGCACGAGCTGCGGCACGAGCACGACGTTGAAGATGCCGCCGGCGACCAGGATGTACAGCGCGTTGGGGATGGTGTTCGCGTTGTTGAAGAGGTCGGCGTCGAGCAGGGTGCCGATCGTGAAGGCGATCAGCAGCAGCCGGAAGGATCCGGTGATGCGGGAGACCACGGTGCCGAGCGCCATCCAGGCGCTGCTCCGCGCCAGGTCGGGGGTGGCCTCGTTCTCGCTCTCAGTCATCCGGGTCGGCCTCCAGCGGGGCTGATGGCTTGCGCGCGCGGTCATCCCGGGAGCCGCGGAAGCGACGGGCCAGGGCGACGACGACGAAGGCAGCGGCGACGCCGATCGCCACCCACAGGGCGGCACCGACGCGGCTGGACCGAACGTTGAAGACGGCCGGCACCCCGAAAGCCTCCCCGTCGGTGGTGACCATGCCGGCGGTGAGCGTCGCCGACGTCTGGCGACTCATGTCGACGGCGATGGTGAGGGTCTGGCGCTCACCGGCGGTGACGACGACGGGGTCGGACTCGGGAACGGTGAGTGCCGGGTTGCTCGAGTCGATCTGGACACTCACCCGCGCCGGACCGTCGGTGCCGTTGGTGATGGTGATCGGGAAGCTGCCCTCCGAGCTGGTGAGCGTGACGGCACCGGGACCCTCGATCGTGATGCGGCCCAGGTCGCGCTCGGCCCGCCCCGCCACGGCTCGCGCCGCAGCCAGGCCCTCGCTGCGCAGGTCGCGCCACCGCACGCCGAGCACCTCGGCGATCTCCCGGGCCTGCTCGGCCCGCACCTCGTCACCCTCCGGGCTGATCCGGCCGAGCAGCTCGGACGTCTCCGCGGCCGCCGCCGCCGCCGCGATCTGTGCATCGCCGATCGGGTCGGCCTCGGCTGTGCGGGGGACGGAGCCGTCGTAGCTGGTGAGCGGCTGGCTCATCAGGTTCTCGAGACTGACCCCGTCGACGAACGGGGCGTCGAACACGTCGTTCAGCGGGGATGTGCCGCTGGTTCCGCCGGGATCCCACCGGGGATCGATGATCGCGACCGCGTCGGCGCGGGAGCCGGGGTCGGCGACCGACTGCAGTGACGCGAGCGCCGCCTCGCCGAGCATGCGCTGGCGCAGGGTGACCGTGCTGGTCTGACCCGGCACACCGGCGTCCAGCGCGTCGTCGACCAGCAACGGCATCGGGCCGGAGCGCGCGGTGCGCTGCACGATCGAGCCGTCGCGCCGCTCCCATCCGGGGATGGAGGACGGCCTCACGATGACCGGCTTCTCGCCGGTGTCGCGCACGGCCGACAGCAGCGGCGCGGTGACACCGGCATCGGTCGGCCAGGCGACCCGGCGCCCGGTGAGCTCGAACCGCGCGAGGGTCGTGGCCGTGGCCAGTTCGACGGTCTCGCTGAGAGCACCTGCGGAGGGCGACTGGGTGATGCCGAGGACGTCGGGACGATCGTACTCGAGCATCCACGTGGCGTTGCGACGGGCGAGACCGGAGAGATCGTCGAGGAAGCGCCGGGCCGACTCGCGTTGGGTCCCGTCCAGCGAGACCCCTTCGGGCAGGTGCCTCCCACGGCTCACGTCGTCGAGCCCGACCAGCAGAGCGGGGTCGACGATCAGCGTGGCACCCCTCGACGAGGTCGAGCCCGCGAGATCGAGCTGGTTGCGCAGCCGGCCTCCGCCGGCCACGAGCGCCACGAGCGCCTCGGGGGCGGCGTAGGCGCCGTCCGGCTTGCGACGGTCGGGCATGAGGAACGGCCAGACGAGTCCGGCGGAAACGGTCTCAGGCTTGGAGTCTGACACGAGCGGCAGGAAGGTCGTGGCCCGGCCGATGGCGGTGGTGTCGCGCGTCCCGTCGACGTCGGTGCCGAGGATCTGGATCCCGACCGGGTAGACGCCGTCGGCGCCGGAGATGCCGAGTCGCTTGAATGGCACGCGCACCTCGAACCGGGTGGTCGAGCCCGGTTCCAGGTTCTCGAGCTCGGCGATCGACCGAAGATCCACGATGCGCTCGCCGGTGTACGCGGTGCCGGTGTCGATGGCGTCGTCGACCTGCTTGCGCGTCGTGAAGGGAGTGGTCGGGATGACCAGGTAGGCCTGCGCATCCGCCCACACGTGGTCGTGTCGATTGGTGACCGTGCCGGACATCGTGACGGTCGAGCCCTGGTCGAGCGTGCTCGGCGTGAGCCCGGTGATCCGCACCTCGAGGTCCGGGTCCTCCGCTGCTGCCGCCGGCGAACCGAGGACGACCAAGGGAGCGAGCGGCACGAGCAGCAGGGTCGCCGCGACCGCGCGCGAGATGCCACGGCGACGAGAACCCACGCGCTCATGGTAGGCGGGCGGCCCGCCCGTAGAGTGTGTGGTCGTGTCCAACTTGCCCGTCCTCACGCCCGACCAGCGTGAGCGGCTCGACCGGTTGATCGGCTCCGAGCCGGCCCTCGTCGAGCTCGGCGGGCGGTTTGCGGCGGCCGGACACGAGCTGGCCGTCGTCGGCGGTCCGGTGCGTGACGCACTGATGGGACGTGCCGGCCAGGACTGGGACCTCACCACCGACGCCCGTCCCGAGCAGATCGAGACTCTCGTCACGGGCTGGGCCGACGCGGTCTGGGACGTCGGTCGCGAATTCGGCACCATCGCGATGCGACGCGGTGACGTGCACATCGAGATCACGACGTACCGGTCCGACCAGTACGACCCCACGTCACGCAAGCCGCAGGTACGCTTCGGCGACTCCCTCGACGTCGACCTCTCGCGCCGCGACTTCGCGATCAACGCCATGGCGGTGTGGCTGCCGTCCGGGGAGTTCGTCGATCATTTCGACGGCCTGAACGATCTCGAGGCCGGCGTCGTGAGCACCCCCGTTGCCGCCGGCATCTCGTTCGGCGACGATCCGCTGCGGATGATGCGGGCGGCTCGCTTCGTGGCCCAGCTCGGCTTCTCCGCGCATCCGGAGGTGGTCACGGCGATGGCGGCGATGGCGGACCGGCTCGACATCGTCTCCGCCGAGCGGATCAGGGACGAGCTCGTCAAGCTGGTCTGCGCAGACCATCCGGTGGCGGGACTCAGAATCCTCGTGGCCACCGGGCTGGCCGATCGCATGCTGCCCGAGCTGCCCGCCCTGGTGCTCGAGCGGGACGAGCACCACCGGCACAAGGACGTCTACGAGCACTCGCTCACGGTGCTCGAGCAGGCCATCGCCCTCGAAGGGCGCCTCGGACGAGCCCCCGACCTCGTGGTGCGCCTGGCCGCCCTGTTGCACGACATCGGCAAGCCGAAGACCCGCCGCTTCCAGTCCGGCGGAATGGTGACGTTCCACCACCACGACGTCGTCGGCGCCAAGCTCGCGCGCAAGCGGTTGAGGGCGTTGCGGTTCAGCAACGACCTCGTCGACCAGGTGTGCACGCTGGTCGAGCTGCACCTGCGGTTCCACGGGTACGGATCCGGTGAGTGGACCGACTCGGCGGTGCGGCGCTACGTGCGTGACGCCGGCGGCCAGCTCGAGCGGCTGCACATCCTGACTCGCGCCGACTGCACCACCCGCAACCGGCAGAAGGCGGCGCGACTGCAGCGCACGTACGACGAGCTCGAGGAACGGATCGCGGTGCTCGCCGAGCAGGAGGAGCTCGAGTCGATTCGCCCTGATCTCGACGGCAACCAGATCATGCAGGTGCTCGGCATCGGGCCCGGCCGCGAGGTTGGCGAGGCCTACCGCTTCCTGCTCGAGCTCCGGATGGACCGCGGCCCCCTCGGCGAGGCGGACGTCACCGAGGCCCTGAGGACGTGGTGGTCCGAGCGGACCTAGCCGGTTCGGCGGTCAGGCCCGAGGGTCGCCGGGGTTCCGCTGGCCGACGGTGCGGGCCGGCGAGGCCACGACGACTTCGTAGGTCTCCACGTCGCGCATGACGACGGCGTTCGGGCCGATGACCGAACCGAGGTGCAGGCCGGCAGTAGGACCCGATCACGACGTATGCACGCACACCGACGCCGATCGAGTGGGCGATGTAGAGCCCGGGGCCGATGGTGGCCAGCGGGCTGAGCTCGGCACCTGAGGTGCGGATTCCGTACGAGCGCAAGAGCATGGCGATGTTCAGGTGACCGTTCTGGGCCAGTCCGTGGGCGATGCCGGGCCGGCGACCGTGCGAAACCGGGGCGCGTCGTCGCCTGCAGATCGGCCCGGATGAGGCTGCGGATCGGATGTCGTCTCCGGTCGGGACGTCGTCCGCCTGGACCTCCTGGCTCGCTCCGGCACGTCGAACTGCGCACACAAGTTGACAGAGTGTGATCCCGGGTCAGGCACGACGAAGGCCGGACCCCCCGAGGGATCCGACCTACGTCGCGCACCGGGCCCGAGGCCGGCAGTTCTGGGGTTACCGCTCTTCGTCGCCGGCGCCACGCGCCTCTGCGGCAGTGCTTGGGAGTCAGCGCTCCTCGGTACCGGCGATGAATGCTTCGAGCATGGTGCGGCCGAGGTCGTCCGGGCGCTGCTCCGGGGGCGACTTCATCAGGTACGACGAGGCGCTGAGCAGCGCGCCACCGATGCCGCGGTCCTTGGCGATCTTGGCCGCCCGGATCGCGTCGATGATGATGCCGGCCGAGTTGGGCGAGTCCCAGACCTCGAGCTTGTACTCCATGTTGATCGGCACGTCGCCGAAGGCGCGGCCCTCGAGTCGGACGTAGGCCCACTTGCGGTCGTCGAGCCACTGCACGTAGTCGCTCGGGCCGATGTGGACGTTCTTGGCGCCGAGGTCGTGCGAGATGTTGGACGTGACGGCCTGGGTCTTCGAGATCTTCTTGCTCTCGAGACGATCGCGCTCGAGCATGTTCTTGAAGTCCATGTTGCCGCCGACGTTCAGCTGGTAGGTGCGATCGAGCACCACGCCGCGGTCCTCGAACAGCTTCGCCAGCACGCGGTGCGTGATGGTGGCGCCGACCTGGCTCTTGATGTCGTCACCGATGATCGGCACGCCGGCGTCCTCGAACTTCTTCGCCCACTCGGGGTCGGAGGCGATGAAGACGGGCAACGCGTTGACGAAGGCCACGCCCGCGTCGATGGCGCACTGCGCGTAGAACTTGTCGGCCTCCTCCGAGCCCACCGGCAGGTAGGACACGAGCACGTCGGCCCGGGTGTCCTTGAGCACCTGCACGACGTCGACGGCGGGGAAGTCGGACTCCTCGATGGTCTCGAGGTAGTACTTGCCGAGCCCGTCGAGCGTGTGGCCGCGCTGCACCGTGATGCCCAGGGGCGGCACGTCAGCGATCTTGATGGTGTTGTTCTCGCTCGCGGTGGTCGCCTCCGAGAGGTCGAAGCCGACCTTCTTGGCGTCGACGTCGAACGCGGCGACGAACTCGATGTCGCTGACGTGGTAGTCGCCGAACTGGACGTGCATCAGGCCGGGAACACGGCCTTGCGGGTCGGCGTCGCGGTAGTACTCGACGCCCTGGATCAGGGACGTGGCACAGTTGCCCACGCCCACGATGGCTACGCGTACCGAACCCATGGGTTCTCCTCCGGTGTCGGTCATTCGCTCACGGCCTTCTTCGGGCTCTTCTTCTTCGTGTCGGCCACCGGCTCGGACGCCTGATAGCCCCCCGAGCGTTCACGGTCGATGAGCTCGGTCAGCCAGCGCACTTCGCGCTCGACGGATTCCAACCCGTGCCGTTGCAGCTCCAGCGTGTACAAGTCCGCCCGCTCCCGACCGCGCTGGGTCGAGGTCTTGACGTTCTCGAGACGCTCTTCCAATCGGCTGCGTCGCCCCTCGAGGATGCGCACCCGGGTCGGCGAGTCGGTGCGCGCGAAGAACGCGAACCGTACGCCGAAGCTCTCGTCGTCCCACGTGGCCGGCCCCGACTCCTCGAGGGCCTGCGCGAATCGCTCCTTGCCCTCGGCCGTGAGCCGGTAGACGATCCGGTTGCGACGGCCACGGACGGCCTCCGGTCCCGTCGTCGTCTTGGCGGACTTGGCCGCCTTCGGGCTGGGCGGATCGGCCACGATGTAGCCGTCCTTGCCCAACGCCTTGAGGCAGGGGTAGAGCGTGCCGTAGGAAAGCACGCGGCCCCAGCCGAGCAGCACGATGAGCTGCTTGCGCAGCTCGTAGCCGTGCATCGGAGCGTCGTGCAGCAGTCCGAGGACTGCGAGCTCGAGCGCTGCTCCGCGCCGTGTCATGGGGGACCCATCGTCGAAAGGGGTGTCGTCGTGGTGACGAACCGGTATATCGGAACGATACATCGTCCTGCCACGTCGCCGCCACCCCGTGTTCACGTGACGCACACCATGGCACCGTCGAGCCCACGAAAGGGGGCGCTCGGCCTCCTCTCAGGTTCGTCGGTCAGAATGGGTCGCGGTACGCCCCGCGCAGAATCACCGAGCTCGGCCCGGAACCACACGAAGGAATCACCGCCTTGAACCAGCGTCGCGCTCCGCTTCCTGACAACGCGAACACGAATCTCGCCGCCAAGATCTCCGGCGACGGTCCGCGGTGGCAGCAGGCACTGCGCTGGGTGGCGACGCTCGGCGTCTCCGGCGTCGTCGTCGGCGCGATCACGTTCTTCGCGCTGTACCAGCTCATCGACATCCCGGATGCGAACGCCGACTTCGAGACACAGACCACGAACGTCTACTATTCCGACGGCAAGCACAAGATCGGCGAGTTCGCCACGCAGGACCGCGAGAACATCAACCTCGACGAGGTCACGGACGAGATGAAGGCGGCCGTCATCGCCGCGGAGGACCGCACGTTCTACTCGAACCGCGGCATCGACATCAGGGGCATCATCCGGGCCGCCCGCGACAACGCGCAGAGCGGCGCGATCACCGGCGGTGGATCCACGATCACGCAGCAGTACGTCAAGATCCTGTACCTCTCGCAGGAGCAGTCGTACACCCGCAAGGTCCGCGAGGCGATCCTCTCCATCAAGATCCACAACCAGCTGAGCAAGCAGGAGATCCTCGAGGGCTACCTCAACACGATCTACTTCGGCAACGGGTCCTACGGCGTGCAGGTGGCGTCGCGGACCTACTTCGGCAAGGCCGCCTCCAAGCTCGACTACCGCGAGGCCGCGGCTCTCGCGTCGGTCCTCAACCAGCCGTCGTACTACGACCCGTACTCCGAGGGTGGTCGCGAGCGCATGGTGCCGCGCTACAACTACGTGATCGACGGCATGCAGGCGGCCGGCGCCATCTCCGCCGAGCAGGCGGCCGAGGCCACGGACAAGCTGCCGTCGTTCGCCAAGAAGAAGGACAACAACCGCTTCCGGGGGCCCAACGGCCACATCCTCAAGCTGGTCGAGAGGCAGATGCAGCAGCTGGAGTTCACCGACGAGCAGGTCCTCGGCGGCGGCCTCAAGATCACCACCACGATCGGCTACGTGAAGCAGCGGGCCGCGATCAAGGCCGTCGACACCGTTCGCCCGCCCGGGCTCAAGAAGCTGCACACCGCGCTCGTCTCGGTGGAGCCGGGCACCGGCGCCGTGCGCGCCATGTACGGCGGTTCCGACTACCTCAAGAACCAGCTCAACTGGGCCACGTCCGGCACGCAGCCCGGCTCGACGTTCAAGGTCTTCGCGCTCATCGCGGCGCTCGAGGACGGCTTCAGCCTGAAGAGCCGGCTGAATGGCAGCTCACCGATCGAGGTCGGCGGCAACACGATCGAGAACCAGGGCGACAGCGGCGGTCAGTCCTTCGGTCCGGTCACGCTCGAGCGCGCCACCCAGAAGTCCATCAACACCGCGTTCGTCGACCTCGCCCAGCAGCTGGGCACCGATGACGACGAGACCGCGGCCCCCACCACGCCGGGCTCCTCCACGCCCAGCGGCGACATCACCGTCGGCACCCAGAAGATCCGCGACGCCGCGAACGACGCCGGCATCCCGAAGTCGGTCACCGACAAGTTCGACCCGGCCGCGGCGGTGACCCCGCTCGGCTACGTCCCGGTCCCCCCCGTCGACATGGCCAACGCGTACGCCACGCTGGCGGCCGGCGGCAAGAAGTCCGAGTGGTACGTCATCGAGAAGGTCGACGATCCATCCGGCGCCGAGCTCCACCAGCACGAACGGGACAACGAGCAGTCGATCCCCGAGGACGTCGCAGGCGACGCCATCTCGGCGCTGCAGAAGGTCGTCAACTCCGGCGCGGGCGGCACCGGCAGCCGGGGCCGCACGCTCTGCCCGACGGCCGGCAAGACCGGCACCGCGACCGCGGGCGACGACGACGACCAGCACGTGTCCTCGTCCTGGTTCGCCGGCGCCACCCCCAAGCTGGCCACCGCCGTCATGTTCAACCGCGGCGTCGGCAACGAGGACCTCGAGGGCTACCTCGTGCCGTTCTTCGGTGGCACGTACCCGGCCATGACGTTCAAGGCCTACATGGACGTCGCCGTCAACCCCGCGAGCTGCGGCACCTTCCCGTTGCCGGGCAACATCCGGAGCACGAAGGGCTTCACCTACCAGCCGCCGACGCCCAAGCCCAAGCAGCAGGACGAGGGCAACGACGGCGGATCCGGTGGGGGCTCCGGTGGGGGCTCCGGTGGGGGCAGCGGCAACGGCAAGAACGGCGGCGGTAGCGGCAACGACGGCGGAGGGACCGAGCCCACCGATGAACCCACTGAGCCCCCGAGCGAAAGTGACGGCAACGCCCTCGGCGGGTGATCGTCCCGTTCAGTCGAGCGTGATCGCGTCGAACGTGGTGGTCGTGTAGCGGACGGCCACGCTCACGGTGTCACCCACCTCGGGCGGCCGCGCAGCCGAGGGCAGGAACACGAGGCTGGCCTGCATGTGCGGTGGCTCGGCGAACCAGCGCTGCTTGCCGTCGACGGTGAACGGGCTCATCGAGAAGCCGGCCGCCTCGAGACCGCCCTTGGCGAGAGTCTTGCCGCGCTGGAGGACGGTGCCCGTGGCGCGGGGCGCCTCCAGGCCGAGGCCGTGACTGGTGCCACCGGCGAGCACGAGCAGGAAACCCTCCCGCGGTATCGGCCGCTGCCGGTAGCCGACCCGCTCGCCCCGCGACACGCGGTGCCGGTCGAGCACGGTGGAGCGCACGTCGAAGGCACCCAGGTCGCCCAGCCACAGAGCCGTGCCGATCCGGGGACGGACGTCGAGATCGGGTCGGCGCTCTCGCAGCTCGGCGAGCTCGACCGCGGTGAGGTGCGAGACGAACAACGTCTCGGTCTCGAGCTGGGACGCGCCCAGTGCGGCGGCCCACCCTTCTGCCTCGGTCAGGTTCGCGCCGGCCATCGGCAGGTGCACGGCGAAGCCTTCGACCCGCAGGTCGCCCATGGCCGCCGCCGCAGCCGCGAGCTCGTGACGGTCGAACCCGTGCCGGGCCATCGACGTCTCGCCCTCGACGACGACGCGAACGGCTTCGCCTCGGGCGGCAAGCGCCTCGACGTCCTCGACCCGGCCGACCGTGTGGACGACACGGTCGTCGTACGTGACGTCGGTGAGGAACGGCCGCCAGGGGCTGAGCACCATGACGTCGCCGGCGAACGCGGCGAGCGCGGCGGGCACCTCGCTGTACGTGCCGACAGCGAGAGTCGGGCAGCCGAGCGCGGTCGCCTCGGCGGCGAGCAGGTCGCGCCCGAGCCCGTAGCCGTTGCCCTTGACCACCGGGACGATCCCGGGTGTGCTCACGGCGACGCCGGCCAGATGTCGTCTCCATCGGGCGGCGTCGACGCGCAGGTCGAACGTCATCCTCCCCCTCCCGAACCACGCCGCCTCATGTATGCCGTGAAACCGAGATACAGGGCCCGGTTCAGCGGGAGGTCCCACTCGCCGAGGTACTCGACGGCCTGGCCGCCGGTGCCGACCTTGAACTGGATGAGTCCGATGTGGGAGTCGTCGGCGTCGAGCGTGTCGGTGATGCCGCGCATGTCGTAGATGTCGGCGCCGGCCGCGAGGGCATCCCGCATCATCTGCCACTGCACGGCGTTGGAGCCGCGCACCTCCCGCTTCTCGGTGGTGGACGCACCGTAGGAGTACCAGGCGTGATTGCCCACCCGGACCAGGGTGGTAGCGGCGACCAGGTCGCTCCCGTGGTGGGCGAGGTAGAGCGTCAGGCGGTCGGGCTCCTCGGCGGTGAGGGCATCCCACATGCGCTCGAAGTACGACAGCGGGCGCGGCGTGAAGTGGTCGCGCACGGCGGTCTCGGCGTAGACCCGATGGAAGTCGGCGAGGTCATCGCGGGACCCTCGGGTGACCTCGACGCCGGCCATCGCCGCCTTCCTGATGTTGCGGCGCCACTGCTGGTTCATCGCGGCGAGCACGTCGTCCTCGCTCTTCGGGCCGTCGTCCCCGGCCAGGGGTACCCAGAAGTTGTACTGCGGCTGCCCGGCGGCGAACCCGCCGGTGGTCGGCACCTGCTTCCAGCCGACCTCGCGCAACCGGGTGGCCACGTCCAGCGCGGCGTCGTCGCTGGTGTCAGCCGGGACCTTGCCGAGCGTGCCGAGGGCGTCGTCGGCGATGGCCGCCTTGATCGTGGCAGCGTGCCAGCGGCGCGTCACGACCGGCGGACCCATGCGGATCCCGAAGGCTCCCTGGTCCTTGAGGTAGGCGGCGAGCGGGGTGAGCCAGCGTGTCGGGTCGGGGTCGAGCCAGTCGATGTCCGGACCTTCGGGGAGGTAGGCGAGGTAGCGCTTGATCTTCGGCACCTGGCGGTAGAGCACCAGCCCGACGCCGACGAGCTTGTCGGTGCCGTCTGTCGGGCCCTCCGCTGGGTCGAACCAGCCCAGCGACTCCCCGCGCCACTCGTTCTTGACCCCGGCCCACGCGGGCGTCTGCAGGAAGCTGACGGACGGACGCTCGCGGATGTGGTCGAGGTGTTCCGGCGTGCTGATGGGCCGGACCTGGAGGGCTGACGTCACCCGACGAAGGCTACAACCGTCTCGGGTGACGGACCTCACGGACGAAGGGGTAACTCATCAGTTAGGCTTGCCTTTCCTAACGACCACGGGAGGGATGCCAGTGCACACGTTTGTCGCGACGGTGATCGCCAAGCGTCCGCAGTCGGCCCACCTCGTCACTGTGACGCTCGGGGGCCTCGACGAATTCCCGACCACCGGCGTGCCCGACGAGTACATCCGGCTTCTCGTCCCGCCGGCCGGCGCCGAGGTGGTGCCGCCCGAGATCGACGAGGCGACCTGGACCATCACGTATCCCGAGGGCGCAGTCGAGCTGACCCATCGCGTCTACACGATCTCCGACCACCGGGTCGTCGACGGCGAGGTGCAGGTCGACATCGACATCGCGCTGCACGACACGGGCATCGGCTCCGACTGGGCCCGCGACTGCGAGATCGGCAGCCGGGTGGGGCTTCTCGAGCCGCGTGGCCTGTACGGAGCCCCGGCCGACGTCGAGTGGCAGCTGCTCGTCGCCGACCTCACCGGGGTGCCGGCACTCGCGCGCATCCTGCGCGGCCTGGAGCCCGGACAGCGCGCTGAGGCCGTCGTCGTGGTCGCCGACGCCGACGACGAGATCCCCCTCCCGAGTGCCGGCGACGTCAAGGTCCACTGGCAGGTGGTCGAGCGCGGGACCGACATCTCCGAGGCTCTCGCCACCGCTGTCACCGGGCGCCACCTGCCGAAGGACGGCAGCCGCTACGTGTGGCTGGCGGGCGAGGCCCGCGCCAGTCGAGCAGTGCGCCGTCACCTGCGGCGCGAGCTGGGCTGGCCGCAGAGTGACTTCTACACCTGCGGCTACTGGCAGATCGACGCCGAGACGTGGAATGCGCGCTATGAAGAGGTGGCCGACCAGGTCATCGCCGAGGCCGAGCAGGCACAGGCCCGCGCCGGCGGCGACGAAGGTGCCTACCTTGACGAGCTCGAGGAGATCTACGAGAAGGCCGGTCTCTAGCTGAGGGTGCCGGGGTCGTCCGGCACGTCGACGGCGGCTTCCTCGAGCGCTTGCAGCGGGATCACCTCGAGCGCCCGGGTGTTCGTGGCGGCGAGCACCACCGGCGCCGGCACACCGTCGGTGTACGCCTGAAGCCAACGCACGGCCACCACGCACCAGCGATCACCCGGCCGCAACCCGGGGAAACCCCACTCCGGCCGGGGCGTCGACAGGTCGTTGCCGACCGAGCGCTGGTGCTCGAGGAACTCCCGGGTCATCACCGCGCACACAGCATGCAGGCCGGCGTCGTCGGGGCCGCAGGAGCAGTCGCCGGTGCGGTAGAACCCCGTGACCGGATCCGCCCCGCAGGGCTGGAGCGGCTCACCCCGGACATTGAGGTCGGCCATGGCACCAGCCTTGCACGGCGCCCTCGGACGTCACCGCTTCGTCAGCACGAACCTCTGGTATTTGCCGCGCCGCGGCGGAACGCTCGGTGGTGATCGGGGGGCCAGTCGCCGAGGAGTCACCATGACCAGTGTGTCGAGCAAGTCCTTCGACGAACCGGACGAGCAGCGGACACCACCGAAGACGACGGTCGACGTCGCCCGACTTTCGGGAGCCACCGTCGCACGCATCACCTTCCAGCCGGGGTGGAAGTGGTCCGAGTGCGTCAAGCCCGTGGCGGGGACCGACTCATGCCAGGCCAGGCACGTCGGAGCGATGGTGTCCGGGGAGATGGGGGTCCTCCATGAGGACGGAAGCAAGGCCACGCTGAGTGCGGACCAGGCGTACGTGATCGAACCGGGTCACGACGCGTGGGTGGTCGGCGACGAACCGGTCGTCGGGTTCGAGTTCGAGAGCGCCGAGACCTACGCGAAGGGCTGACGCGATCGGAGCCCTGCCGAGGCCGTCTGGGTCGAGCGGGACTTCGCCAGGTGGACCTGGCGGGCGATCAGGAACGCCGGCAGCGCCACGCTGATGGCGACGGCGAACGCCAGGACGACGTACACCCAGATGAAGCGCATGCCGAGGCGCCGCGCCTCGACGACGATGAACACCAGACCGATGACGGCGACGGCGAGCAGGTCGATGACGGTGAAGGTCGCGGCCGGATTGACGACCGTGTCCGCCAGTGCCTCGGCAGGGCCGTTGCCCTCAGTCGAGAAGTGTCGGAGCAGGGCGATCTGCGTACCGACCAGGGCAGCCAGCCCAAGCACACCGTAAGCCGCACAGAGGGCCTTGTCCTTGGTCGTGAGAGCACTCATCGGACTCCTCCTACGCTGGTTGCTCGACCGCCGACGCGACGTGGCCCCACGTCGACGGTGGTGCGGTCGGGCTGAAGAGCAGCGTCATCCCGGCCTCGGCCGGGGTGCGGTTGGCCTTGCGGTGGTTGCACCGGAGGCAGGCGGCGACGGCGTTCTCCCAGGTGAGCCCCCCACCGCGGCTGCGGGGCACGACGTGGTCGACCGTCTCGGCCGTGCCGCCGCAGTACGCGCACATGCGGTCGCGGGCCTTGATGGCCGACTTCGTGCACAGGTGCCCGCGTCGATGGCGCCACTTCGCAACGACGTAGCGGACCAGCCGAAGGACCTTGGGGACCGGGAACGGACCGAACGTCCCGCCGGCCTCCTCCTCGACGACGGCCACCTCGCGCACGAGCATCTTGATGGCGTGGCGCAGCGAGACGCGTTGCAGGGGCTCGTAGCTCGCATTGAGCACGAGGACGTATCCATCCGCCATCGCTCGCACCTTTCTGGCGAAAGCGTAGCGTCCCGAGGCCGGCTGCCGGCCTGGATGCCCCGCAACGGCGTCGACCGACCCGGTCGTCGGCGAGGAGGTCGTCGGGCGAGTCGCACGCCTGGATCGAGTGGTGGGACGGCGACTGGGTGGGATGGGACCCCACCAACGCCCGTGCCGTCGGCGAGCAGCACGTCCTGGTCGCCCGCGGCCGCGACTACGAGGACGTCCCGCCCCTGCGCGGCATCTACTCCACCCGCGGCGACTCCGAGCTCTTCGTCGACGTCGAGATCACCCGCCTCCGCTGACGACCAAGCCGCGAGTGGTGAAAATTCGTCACAGATCGGCCTGATTTGGTGGCTTCCGCGACGAATCTGCGCCGCTCGCGGTCAGGTTTGCGCCACTGGATACAGGAATCGCGCGGGTGGGGGACGGTCGCTAGCGTGGACGGGTGAGCGATGACCCGTACTACGCCCAGTCCGTGGCCGAGACCCACCGCCCGTACGTGGCGGCCGAGGACCGGTACCAGCACCTCGAGTACCGGCGGGTCGGCGACTCGGGGCTGCTGCTGCCGCCGCTGTCGCTCGGGCTCTGGTACAACTTCGGCGACAACAAGCCGTTCGACACCCAGCGCGAGGTGCTGCGGCACGCCTTCGACCGGGGCATCACGCACTTCGACCTCGCCAACAACTACGGACCCCCGTACGGCTCGGCCGAGGAGAACTTCGGTCGGATGATGCGCACCGACTTCGCGCCGTACCGCGACGAGATGATCATCTCCACGAAGGCCGGCTGGGACATGTGGCCCGGCCCGTACGGCAACGCCGGCTCTCGCAAGTACGTGCTGTCCAGCCTCGACGCCTCGCTCGGCCGCCTGAGCCTCGACCACGTCGACCTGTTCTACTCGCACCGCTTCGACCCCGACACCCCGGTGGCCGAGACGATCGCGGCCCTCGACACTGCCGTGCGCATGGGGAAGGCCACGTACGTCGGCATCTCGTCCTACTCTCCGGAGCGCACGGCTGAGGCGGTCACGGTCGCGCACGAGCTCGGCACGCCTCTGGTCATCCATCAGCCGGCGTACTCGATGCTGAACCGCTGGGTCGAGCGCGGTCTGATCACCGCGCTCGAGGAGCACGGTCTCGGCTCCATCGCCTTCACCGTGCTGGCGCAGGGGCTGCTGTCCGACCGCTACCTCGGCGACGAGCCCACCCGCGTCTCCGACCGACCGACATTCGACCAGGGCCTCGTCAACGACGACAACCGGGAACGGTTGCGCGGCCTCAACTCGGTCGCTGAGGGGCGCGGCCAGACGCTCGCCCAGATGGCGCTGTCGTGGGTGCTGCGGCCGGGCGGCGTCACGTCCGCCCTCATCGGCGTCTCGTCGATCGAGCAGCTCGACGAGAACCTGAAGGCCGCCGACAACACCGACTTCAGCGACGAGGAGCTCGCCGAGATCGACCGCCTCGCCGGTGAGCCGGAGGGCGTCAACCTCTGGTCGGTCTCCTCGGACGCCTGACTACGACACGGCTTCGCGCTGGCGCCGCGAGATCTCGTCGGGGCCGAGCGGCACCACGTCGATGAGCGTGGCCGGGCCGACGTGAAGCATGCCGTCGGTGAGCGGTTCGGTGCGGATGCCGGCGTGACCGCGCATCGCCTGGTGGGCGCCGTCGGCGAAGGCTCCGTTCATCCACGCGCACGGATTGGCTCGGGTGAGGGCCCGGAACGAGATCGGCCCGTCGCCGGCGTCGATCGTGAACGTGGTGTGCAGGAGGGACTCGACGTCGAGCCCACGGGTGACGACGTTGCGGCGCGCGAGCTCGGGATCGAACGGGCCTGTACCGAGCTCGCCCTCGAGGCGGTCGATCGACTCTGCGGCGAGGAACGTCACGGCGGCGAACCGGTGGCGCGTGCCGAAGTAGCGGTCGCCCACCAGGCCCTTGTGGGCGCGAGCCTGCACCTCTTCGACGGTCTCGCGCCCGTCATACGGACGCGGCTCATTGCTCGGACGTCCGTCGTACCGACGTACCGGCGAGACCACCAGCGTCACGATCTCGATCTCCACCCCGCGAGCGTAGCCTCAGAACCCGTCGTCGGAGCGACCGAACGTCACGGTCTCCAGCGCCGCGGCGGAGAGCTCGACCACCTCGGCGAGCAGCTGCTCCAGGTCGTCGCACCGCAGCAGGCGCACCTGGTCGAGGGGACCGGCGATGCAGATGCCGAGAAGCTGCCAGCACCGCTCCACCGGGTCGTCGGACAGGACGGTCTCCGGGCCCCACATCAGCTCGACGTATTCGCTCGCGCGGGCCAGGTCGCGGCGGATCGAGTCCTCGGCGCGCTGCAGGGACGGCCGCAAGGACTCGTGCCAGTGCGGCTCGGCGACCTCCGTCAGGTCGGCACGCGGGAACGGATCGTCGGGGAGCCAGCGGTCGACCGCGAACCGTCGCGTGCCGCGGGCGATCAGGACGGCGCGGCCGGCGGCCTTCTCGACCTGCTCCACCTGGGCGAGGGTCCCGACGTCGAACCGCACCTCGCCTCCACCGACCTCGTGCCCACGCTCGATCAGCACGACCCCGAAGTGTGCCGGCTCGCTCTGCAGCACCACGTCGAGCATCGCCAGGTAGCGGGGCTCGAACAGGTGCAGTGGCAGCGGCATTCCGGGGACGAGCACCGAGCCGAGCGGGAACATCGCGACGGCGTGGCTCACCGCGCCAGCCTACGGCGGGGGCCGGGCCGTGGGAGGCAGAAGGTAGCGGGCCGATGTGCCGATTTGGCCGGTGGGACAGGGGCCGGATAGACTCGTCCGGTTGCCCGAAAGGGCGACACCTCTCCTGCTGCGGATGGTCCGTAGCCGTGTAGACCGAAGGAGGGCGCACCTTGTCGTTGCGTCAGTACGAAGTCATGGTCATCCTCGATGGGGATCTCGAAGAGCGCACAGTCGCTCCGAGCCTCGACACCTATCTCAACGTGGTCCGTCAGGACGGCGGGAGCATCGAGAACGTCGACATCTGGGGCAAGCGCCGCTTCGCCTACGAGATCGACAAGAAGACCGAAGGCATCTACGCCGTCATCGATCTTCACGCCGAGCCCGCCACCGTCAAGGAGCTCGACCGCCAGCTCACGCTGAACGAGTCCGTCGTCCGCACCAAGGTCACCCGCCCCGGCTTCGCCTGAGTCGCCGGTGTGGACGGGCCCTCGCGCTTGTCCGGACCGTGCGGTTCACTGAAACCGGACCACCCCGAAACCACTCGAAAGGGCAAGCCATGGCAGGCGAAACCGTCATCACCGTCGTCGGCAACCTCACCGACGACCCGGAGCTCAAGTTCACCCCTTCCGGCGCCGCGGTGGCCAACTTCACCGTCGCCTCGACGCCTCGAACCTTCGACAAGCAGACGAACGAGTGGAAAGACGGCGACGCACTCTTCCTGCGTTGCGCAGCCTGGCGCCAGCTCGCCGAGAACGTCGCCGAGTCCCTGCAGAAGGGCCAGCGCGTGATCGTCACGGGCAACCTGAAGATCCGCAACTTCGAGCGGCAGGACGGCTCGAAGGGCACCAGTGTCGAGATCAACGTCGACGAGATCGGCCCGTCGCTCAAGTTCGCCACGGCCAAGACCACCAAGGCCTCCCGCTCCGGCGGCGGCGACTTCGGCGGTCAGGGCTCGCAGGGCGGCGGCGCCAACCCGTGGGGTCAGCAGCCGGCAGCCCAGACCGGGTCGGCCCAGGGTGGATCGGCCCAGGGCGGGCCTCCCCAGGGCGGGTCGGCCCCCCAGCAGGGTGGATCCGACGCCTGGGGTGGCGGCGGTTCCACCGACGAGCCCCCTTTCTGAGCACCACCACACCTTTCGCACCAGGAGAACACCACATGCCCAAGCCCCCCGTCCGGATTCCGAAGAAGAAGAGCAACCCGCTCAAGACCGCCGGCGTCACCACGATCGACTACAAGGACACCGCGCTGCTGCGCAAGTTCATCTCGGACCGCGGCAAGATTCGCGCGCGCCGCGTCACCGGTGTCACCGTGCAGGAGCAGCGCCAGATCGCCAAGGCGATCAAGAACGCCCGCGAGATGGCGCTGCTGCCCTACACCTCGAACGCCCGCTGAAAGCAGGACGCAGATGAAGCTCATCCTCACCCACGAGGTCACCAACCTCGGCGAGCCCGGCGATGTCGTCGACGTCAAGGACGGCTACGGCCGCAACTACCTGCTGCCGCGCCACTTCGCCATCCGCTGGACGAAGGGTGCCGCCAAGCAGGTCGAGTCCATCAAGGCCGGTCGCGACGCCCGTGCCGTGCACGACCTCGAGGAGGCCCAGCAGATCAAGGGCCGGCTCGAGGCCGAGCCGATCAACGTCGGCGTCCGCGCCGGCGAGGGCGGTCGGCTCTTCGGTGCCGTCACCGTCTCCGACATCGCCGATGCGCTCGAGTCCGCCGGCGCCACCGTCGACAAGCGACGCATCGAGGTCGGCAACCCCATCAAGTCGCTGGGAGCCCACGAGGTGGCCGTCCGCGTCCACCCCGAGGTGAGCGCCCAGGTGCGACTCAACGTGGTGGCCGCCAAGTAAGTACCGATCGACTGCGGGGCCCTGCGGCGTCAAGCCGCGAAACGGTGGGTACGCGGTGTTCCTCGTACCCTGCGTCGTCTCGGAGCCGACATGATCCATCGTCACCTCGCCCCACGCCGCAGGACCAGACCGGTCCTGCTGGGCGTCATCGCCGTGCTGGTCGTCGCGCTCGTGGCGATCGGCGGCCACCGGTGGCTCGGCGGCGACGACACCCCGACCGCCGGCGCCTCCGACGACGGGTCCGACGCACTGCCCACCACCGCGTGGACGCGGGCGAAGCCGGCGTCCGTCGCCGGCGGCGGCAGCCTGCGTCTCGCCGTGCCCGACCTGCCCGCCAACTTCAACCCGGTCCAGGCCGACGGGGCCGGATCCTCCAGCGCCCAGGTGCTGGCGCCCACGACGGGCAGTCCGGTGCGCATCGGCGACGACGGTGGCTGGCGGGTCGATCCCGACTACGCCCGCGCGGTCGACGTCGTCGACAGGAAGCCACTCACGGTGCGGGTCCGCCTCAACCGCGACGCCGTGTGGCAGGACGGCACCCCGATCGCGGCCAGGGACATGACGGCGTTCCAGCGTGCGATGAGCGGCAAGGTCAAGGGTCTCGAGGTCGCCTCCACCGACGGCTACGACGACATCGAGTCCGTCGAGCGCGGTGCCGACCGCTTCGAGTACACCGTCACGTTCACGACCCCCCGCTCCGACTGGCCGCTGTACATCTATCCACGCCTGCCCGCAGAGATCTCCGCGAAGCCCAAGAGGTTCAACAGCGGCTTCCGCGCCGAAGCCGTGCCGACCAACGGACCGTTCGTCGTGACATCCATCGACGAGAAGACCGGCACCATCACCCAGAAGCGCAACCCTCGGTGGTGGGGACGCACGCCGCGCCTCGAGCGAGTCGTGTGGCGCATCGCCGACCCGTCGGTTCAGGCCGTGGCGTTCAAGGCCGGGGAGCTCGATGCCGTCTCCGTCGACGGCGCCACGTACGGTGAGGCGGCCGACGCCGGGACGGTGCAACGGGCCGCTGGAGGCTCCTGGTCACACCTCACCCTCAACGGCGCTCGCGGGCCGCTCAAGGACGCCGATGTCCGCCGCGCGGTCGCCGCCGCGGTCGATCGCGATGCCCTGGCCGCCACGGTCGGCGAGGGCGTCGACGCGCCCGTCCGCACCGCCGGCAGCCTTCTGCTCGTGCCGGGGCAACGCGGCTACCGCGATGTCGCGGCGCAGACGCTGCGCCCGGGCCCGGACGAGGCCCGTGCCCTGCTGGAGAAGGCGGGCTACCGCCAGAAGGACGGCAAGGCGGTGCGCAAGGGCAAGGAGCTCACGCTGCGGCTCCCGGTCCCGTCCGACACCCCCGCCAGCGAGACCCGGGTCAAGGCGATCGTCGAGGATCTCGGGGCCGCGGGCATCACGGTCAAGACTCCCACGGTGAAGGCCGCACGGTTCTTCCCTGACACGGTGGTGCCGCTCGACTTCGATCTCATCACCTTCACGTGGCCCGCGTCCGCGTTTCCGGTCGAGGCTGCCGAGCAGCGGTTCCGCCCGGTCGACTCGCCGCAGAACTACACCGGCGTCGCCGCCAAGAAGCTCGACGACCTCTGGGCCGACGCCTCGTCGACGCTCGGCGCCGACAAGCGCGCCGACCTCATCCACGACCTCGACGCCAAGCTGCTGAGCGAGGCCGTCATCATCCCGCTGAGCGTGCTGCCCGACGTCGTCGTGGTGCGCGAGGGCCTGGTCAATTACGGTGCCGCCACGTTCGAGCAGCCCGACTTCACGTCCGTGGGGTGGGCGAAGAAGTAGGTCCGCGGCGCGTCAGGGGAGCCACACCGCGCGTCCGGCGACGGCCGCACGCCACGGAGC
The DNA here is from genome assembly GCA_051005615.1 of Aeromicrobium sp. GTDB lineage: Bacteria > Actinomycetota > Actinomycetes > Propionibacteriales > Nocardioidaceae > Aeromicrobium. Next base: position 36,919 of record JBPCJE010000017.1, on the reverse strand, counting down.
ACGACCCCACACCACCATCTGCGCGCGCACCAGCGCGTTCGCGATCGACTGGCGACCCCAGAGCACCTTCAGGAGCGTGTCGGCACCGGTGCGGGTATGGGCATCCACGGGGCCGGGCCCGTCGGGGTCATCCGCGTGGATCGGCCGTCCTCGAGTCGCAGACGCAGCCATCGGGCGTGGTGCAACCGGAACTCCAGGACCACGCGAGGGCGGTTGATCCTGTCGCCGTCGACCAACCGGTCCGGCATGTGGTGGATCACGGGGACGAGGAAGTCGTGGAGGGCCATCGAGGCGTGTGCAGGGTCGACGCGCCACGGCCGCCCGGCCGCTCGGGCGAGGTCGAGGCCGTGCAGCACGGTCTCGTTCAAAAGATGGGCGGTGAACACCGGCATCGCCGGCAGCACGTCCACGGCGATCCACTGCGTCACGCGGTCGACGTCGGCGTCGACGCACGAGCTCAGGTAGGTGCTCGCCGCGGTCTCGATCCGGTCGGCCAGTGCCCGTGGATCACGCTCCGGGTCGGACGCCACCGCGCCCTCGGTCAGGGCTCCCATCTCCGAGGGATGGGTGATGGCCGACTGACCGACCAGCTCGATGATCGGACCCTCGTCACCCTGGGCGAGCTGCGGCAACGTCATCCAGCCGTGGGAGAGATGGGTCGCAAGCTCGGCGAACCCCCAGGTCTCACCCGACCGGCGCGGAGGTGGGTCCGGCGTGTCCCGCAACAGCGTGACGACCCGCGTGACCTCCGCGGCGAGGGCCGCGCGGCTCGCCCGCCATGCGGCGACCCGGTCCTGCGCGGTCGTCTCGGTCATGACGCGGCGATCCGGTCGGCTACCTGGCCCGCCACGGTGCCGTCTGCCGCCCGTGGCCCGCCACCCCCGCCGGTGCCGTCTGCCGCCGGCGGCCCGGCACCCCCACCAGGCGCGAGGCCGACGATCCCGACATGGTCGGTCGGCAGCTCGACCACCTCCACCGGCCACTCGGCGAGCTGAAGGGACTGCGCGAACGCGTGCGTCGCCGCCACCGGCGAGATGTCGTCGGCGACGCCGTGGATCAGCGTGAACGGCGACCGGCTCTCGCCGTGCGGCAGCGATCCGGTCAGGAGCACGCCCGAGATCGGGTCGGGCGCGGTGAACCCGCCCGCCAGACAGACGGTGTGGGCAATCCCGACGCCGAGACGCCGGGCGTGAATCGTGAGGCCCGCCGCAGCGGTGCCGCCGAGCGACCACCCGACCAGCACCACCGAGTCCGGGTCCTCGCCTGCGGCCTCGACGGTCTCGCGCGCGAACCGCAGCGACCGGAGCAGGTCGGCGCGTCCGCCGTCGTCGGACTCCGAGCTCCAGTCGGGCACGATCACCGTCGGTCCGCGGTCGGCGACCAGGCCGGCGAGCGTCACCAGCACTCCCCGCTCGTTGGGGCCGCGGCCGTGCCACAGGAGGACGTGGCCCGCACCGGTGCCCGGATGCACGTCGACCGAACGTCCACGCGCGTAATCGACGGTCTCCACACGGTCAGCCTGCCACCAGGGCACGTCCACCTAGACGCCGAGGACCATCCAGCGGTCGCCGCGCTGGCGCAGCCACAGCGTCACGAGCCGGGCTCCGATGAAGGCGCCGTAGGCCACCCAGAGCCAGGTGAACCCCGCGTCGAGGGCGCCGACGGCGAGCGCGAGTGGCACGTATGCGAGAAGCACGGCTAACCCGGCCCAGGCGAGGTAGACGCCGTCGCCGGCACCGATCAGCACTCCGTCGAGGACGAACACGACGCCCGACAAGGGCTGGATCACGGCGATGACGAGCAACGCCGGCACCAGCGCGTCCTGCACCGCCCGGTCAGGACTGAACAACCGGGCCAGCAGGGGAGATCCTGCAGCGACGGCGACAGCGGCGACCAGCCCGGTGCCGATGCCCCACGCGATCATGCGCCGGGTGAGCTCGCGCGTGCGAGGCGCATCCCCGGCACCGAGCGCACGTCCGGTGAGGGTCTGGCCGGCGATGGCGATCGCGTCGAGCCCGAAGGCGAGGAAGGTGACGACGGCCGTCGCGACCTGGTGGGCGGCCAGGGGGACGTCGCCCAGGGTCGCCGCGACCGCCGTGGACAGGACCAGCGCCACCCGTAGCGTGACGGTGCGCATGAGCAGCGGCACACCATCGCGTCCGGAGCGTACGACGGCTCTCACCCGCGGACGCACGGACGCGCGGGCGGCCCGGGCACGTCGCACGACGACCGCCCCGAGCCAGATCGCAGCCACCCACTGGGCGAGGACCGTGCCGGCCGCTGATCCGGCGATACCCAACCCCAACCCGTACACGAGCGCGACGTTGAGCAGCACGTTCAGCACGTTCGCGACAGCGGCGACCAGGAGCGGCGTCCGCAGGTCCAGCACGCCCCGCAGTGCTCCGGTGGCGGCGAGCACCACGAGCATCGCGGGCACGGCCGTCGCCGAGATGAACAGGTAGGTGTCGGCCTGCTCGGCCACGGCCGCCGAGCTGGACAGCCAGCGACTCAGGGTGCCCGAGGCGGCCGCCGTTGCGAGTCCCAGAACGAGGCCGAGACCGAGAGCCAGCCACAGACCGCCGAGGGCGAGTCCGTACGCCTCGGACTCACGTCCGGCTCCGTGGCGTCTCGCGACGGCGGCGGTGCTGCCATAGGCGAGGAAGACGCACAGGCCGACGACGGTCGTCAACACGACGGATGCCGCCGCGAGTCCGCCCAGCTCGGTGATGCCGAGGTGGCCGATGATCGCGGTGTCGGCGAGCAGCATGAGCGGCTCGGTGACGAGGGCCACGAAAGCCGGGACGGCGACCGCGAGGATCCGGTGGTCGAGGTCGTCGAGCCCTCTCACGACGGCTCCCGCGGCCTGTGGACACACGGAGGTGTCGGGGATGTCGACTTGTCTCCTGGCCTGGGGACGACCGCATAGTCACAAAGGACTATGACCTCCGAAATGTTTCTTCGCTCCACACGATGTGCAGCATGTCTGCGCAGGTCATAGGTGATTGTGGCGATGAAATTTCTGGTTCTTCCACACGTTCGTCCACCGGCTGTGCACATCCTCCGCGGCGTTTTGCACAGCCTGGTGCGCGTTGCGCACAGGCCCTGTGCGGCGCGACCTTTCCTGCGGACTCCCACCGGCCTAGTGTGACGCGTCGGCATCCCGCGACTGCACACATCGCATGGGCACGTGGTCGGTGCGGGGGAGCTGGAGCCGACAGCCCGGGCCGACGGTGCGGATGAGTGGGCCCAGGCGGTCTGGTCGATGTGTCCGGACCGGCATCTAGCGTGATCGATGTGCAGAGGAGTACGGGTGCGGTGAGTGTCGCCGATCTCTATGCAGCAGGTCCTGAGGCCGGCGACGACACGTCCGGCGCGCGGGTGCCACCCCAGGATGTCGCCGCCGAGCAGAGCGTGCTCGGCGCGATGTTGCTGTCCAAGGAGGCCATCGACCCGGCCACCGACGTCCTGCAGGGTCGCGACTTCTACCGCCCGAACCATGAGCTCGTCTTCGAGACGATCAGCTCGCTCGCCCTGCGAGGTGAGCCGGCCGACGCCATCACGGTGGGCGCCGAGCTGGCCCGTCGCGGCGAGCTCACCAGGGCCGGAGGGGCGCCCTACCTGCACACCCTGGTGGCCGGCGTCCCCACCGCAGCCAGCGTCGACTACTACGCCGAGATCGTCCACGAGAAGGCCATCCTGCGCCGCCTCATCCAGGTCGGTGATCGCATCGCCGGGTTCGGCTGGGCCGAGCAGGGCGATATCGCCGAGATCGTCGACCGTGCACAGGCCGAGGTGCTCGAGGTCGACGGTGCGAGCGGTACCGACGACTTCCGCTCGGTGGCGTCACTCCTGCCCGACACCGTCGACGAGATCGAGGCCATCCAGAAGAACCAGGGTGCGTTGGCCGGGCTCGGGTCCGGTTTCGCCGAGCTCGACCGTCTCACCACCGGTTTCCGCCCAGGTCAGATGATCGTCGTCGCCGCCCGCCCCGGTGTCGGCAAGTCCACGCTGGGGCTCGACTTCTGCCGGGCCGCGTCCATCCGGCAGGGAGTTCCGTCGGCCATCTTCTCGCTGGAGATGACCGGACCTGAGATCGCCATGCGCCTGCTCTCGGCCGAGGCGAAGGTCGCGATCCACGAGATGCGGGGCGGCACGGTCAGGAACAGCGGCTGGGAAGCCATCGGCCGCGTCATGCCCCGGGTCGGGGCAGCACCCATCACGATCGACGACTCACCGAACATGACCATGCCCGAGATCCGCTCCAAGGCGCGCCGCATCAAGAAGGCGGGCGGCCTCGGACTGTTGGTCATCGACTACCTGCAGCTGATGACGTCGGGCAAGAGGGTCGAGAACCGCCAGGTGGAGGTCTCGGAGTTCTCGCGCCAGATCAAGCTGCTCGCCAAGGAGCTCGAGGTACCGGTCGTCGCGATCAGCCAGCTCAACCGTGGCTCGGAGCAGCGCACCGACAAGACCCCGCAGCTCTCCGACCTGCGTGAGTCCGGATCCATCGAGCAGGACGCCGACATCGTCCTGCTGCTCAACCGGCCCGACGCCCACGGGCACGGAGAGTCCGAGCGCCCCGGCGAGGCCGACATCATCGTTGCCAAGAACCGCTCAGGCCCGATCAACCGTGTCGCGGTCAGCTTCCAGGGCCACTACTCCCGGTTCACCCCGATGGCCCGCGACGCCGAGCCCCCCGGAGCGGCAGCGGGAGAATTCTACTGAGCGCGGCAGCGGGAGAATTCTACTGAGCGCGGCAGCGGGAGAATTCTCCTGAGCGCGGCAGCGGGAGAATTCTCCTGAGCGCGGCAGCGGGAGAATTCTCCTGACGGACGGGCGGGGGAAGGATGGCCATCCCGGAGCACGTCCATGGCCATGACCTACGCTCGGGGCCGTGACATCTCTTGCCGTTCTCGCGTCCGACGGGGGCAGCGTCCCGACCGATGGACTGACCGGCTGGACGGTCGACCTGATGGACCGCCTCGGCCTGTTCGGGGCCGCTCTGGCGGTGTCGCTCGACAACTTCTTCCCGCCCATCCCGAGCGAGATCATCCTGCCGCTCGCGGGCTTCGCGGCGAGCCAGGGCACGTTCTCGCTCACCGGCGCCCTCGTGGCCACGACGATCGGCTCGGTGTTCGGAGCCGTGGTCCTGTACTGGCTGGGGCGTGGCTTCGGACGTGAGCGTGCGGTGCTGGTGTTCGACCGCACCCCGTTGCTCAAGGTGAGCGACCTGGAACGCACGGAGGCGTGGTTCGCCAAGCACGGGGCGAAGGCGGTGTTCTTCGGCCGGATGGTGCCGATCTTCCGCAGCCTGATCTCGATCCCGGCCGGCGTGGAGCGGATGAACGTCGCGACGTTCACGCTGCTGACCACGCTGGGCAGCTTCATCTGGAACTTCATCTTCGTCTACGCCGGCTTCCGGCTCGGCGAGAACTGGGACCGGGTCGAGCCGTACGCCGAGTGGTTCCAGCGGATCGTCATCGTCAGCGTCGTCGTGCTGATGGTCGCGTTCGTCGTCGTGCGCGTCCGCGACCTGCGCCGAACGGCCTAGTAACCACCCTCGGGCGCGGTCATCTCGGCGCGTACACCGAGCAACCGGATCGGACGGTCGTCCTCGAGCCGGTGCAAGAGCTCGAGCGCGGTCGCGGCGATCGCCTCGGCGTCGTAGGTCGGCTCGGACAGCTTGCGGATCCGCGTGAACGTGAAGAACGGCACGAAGCGCACCTTGAGGTGGACCCGCATGCACGGCCGCTCCTCGCGCCGGATGTCCTCGACCACCTGATCCGCGAGAGCGAGCAGGGCGGCAGCGATCTCATCGGGATCGGTCAGGTCGCGCTGGTACGTCGTCTCGCGGCCGTGGGCGCGCGGCACCCACGGTGAGTCGTCGACATGTGCACTGCTCTCCCCGCGGCCGAGACGGCCGAAGTAGGGGCCCATCGTGGGGCCGAACTCGCCGACCAACCGCACCTCGTCGGCCGCAGCCAGGTCGCGCACCGTGTCGATGCCGATCTCGCCCAGCCGGCTCTTGATCCTGGCCCCGATGCCCCAGATGGCGTCGGTCGGACGATCGCCCATCACCTCGAACCAGTTGTCGCGGGTGAGCTGGAAGACGCCTTGCGGCTTGCCGAAGTCCGTGGCGATCTTGGCACGCACCCTGGTGTCGCCCACACCCACCGAGCAGTGCAGCGACGTGGCCGCCAGCACCTCGGCCCGGATGCGCTGGGCGAACGACTGCGGGTCGTCCGTGTCGACGCCGACGAACGCCTCGTCCCAGCCGAGCACCTCGACGACGACACCGTCGAGGCCACGCAGCGTGGCCATCACCTGCTCGGACGCCGCCGTGTAGACCGGAGCGTCGACTGCCAGCAGCACCGCCTGCGGACACGTGCGCACCGCCGTCTTGAGCGGCATGCCGGATCGGACGCCGAGCTCCCGAGCCTCGTAGGACGCGGTCGACACGACGGCCCGCTCGGTCGGATCGCCGCGCCCGCCCACGATCAATGGCAGGCCGGCGAGCTCGGGATGGCGCAGCACCTCGACCGCCGCGAGGAACTGGTCCAGGTCGACGTGGAGCACCCAGGGGCGAGTCACGAGCCCGACCTTACGACCCCGTCCGGTCGGCCGGCGCGACTGGCAGACTGCTCTCGTCACGACACCGAACCGGACCGCTGGGGGAGAGACCATGGGCACGATCGCGGCTCACGAGTTCATCGCGCTGGACGGCGTCTTCGAGGACCCTTCCTGGACGTTCGAGTACGGCTTCGACCCGGTGATGGGCGAGACGATCGGGGCGATCACGGACCGGTCCGACGGCATCCTGCTCGGCCGCAGAACGTTCGAGATGTTCGCCCCGGCCTGGAAGGGTCGCACCGTCGACGACGACCCCGGCGCGCCGTTCTTCAACGAGACGCAGAAGTACGTCGTGGGCGCCAACGAGCCGTCCGAGGAGTGGGCCAACTCGACGCGCCTCGGCGGCTACGACGCGGACGCCATCCGCAAGCTCAAGGACGACTCCGGGGGCATGTACATCAGCGGCAGCGGCCAGCTCGTGCGTGGCCTGGGCGCCGACGGGCTCCTCGACGAGCTGCACCTGTTCGTCTACCCGATCGCGCTGGGCCAGGGGGAGAAGCTCTTCGCCGAGGGCGTCGACGCGACGAAGCTCGCCTTCAAGGGCTCCGACGTCTACGACAACGGCGTCGTTCATCTCGCCTACGGACCCGCCTAGCCACCGGAGTGTGACGCCACCGGCCCGGGTTTAGCATCGCCAGCATGAGCGAACCCACGGAATCGTCAGTCGTCGAGGGCGTCCACCCCCAGCTGTTCATCGGCGGTCGGTGGCGCGATGCGGAGGGCGGCGGCACGTTCTCGGTCGATGATCCGTCCACCGGCAAGGCGCTCGTCGAGGTGGCCGATGCCTCGGTCGCCGACGGGACCGCCGCGCTCGACGCCGCCGTCGCCGCGCAGGCCGACTGGGCCGCCACCCCGCCGCGCGACCGCGGCGAGATCCTGCGGTCCGCGTTCGAGACGATCACCGATCGCGCCGACGAGCTGGCCCTGCTGATGACGCTGGAGATGGGCAAGACCATCGCCGAGAGCAAGGCCGAGATCACCTACGGCGCGGAGTTCTTCCGCTGGTTCTCCGAGGAGGCCGTGCGGGTCGCCGGGCGCTACTCCACCGCGCCCAACGGCGCCACCCGTCTGCTCACGCTCAGGCAGCCGGTCGGCCCGTGCCTGATGATCACGCCGTGGAACTTCCCGCTGGCCATGGGCACCCGCAAGATCGGCCCGGCCATCGCGGCCGGCTGCACGATGGTGGTCAAGCCCGCGAGCCTCACCCCGCTGACGATGCTGTGGCTCGCCCAAGTGCTCGCCGACGCCGGCCTGCCCGATGGCGTGCTCAACGTCGTCACGACCACCAGCACCGGCGAGGTGATGGAGCCGATCATCCGCGACCCGCGGCTCCGCAAGCTGACGTTCACCGGTTCCACCGAGGTGGGACGCAGCCTCGTCGAGCAGAGCGCGGAAGGGCTGCTGCGGGTCTCGATGGAGCTGGGCGGCAACGCCCCGTTCCTGGTGTTCGAGGATGCCGACGTCGATGCCGCCGTCGAGGGAGCGATGCTCGCCAAGATGCGCAACATCGGTGAGGCCTGCACGGCCGCCAACCGCTTCATCGTCCACGAGTCGGTGGCCACCGAGTTCGGCGAGAGGCTCGCCACGAAGATGTCCTCCCTGGTGGTGGGTCGGGGAACCGATGAGGGCGTCGACGTCGGCCCGCTGGTGGAGGAGAAGCAGCGAGACAAGGTGGCCGAGCTCGTCGACGACGCCGTCTCCAAGGGCGCCACAGTGCTCACCGGCGGATCGGCCGTCGAGGGCGAGGGCTGGTACTACGAGCCGACGGTGCTCCACGAGATCCCCGACGACGCCCGACTCCGCACGGAGGAGATCTTCGGGCCGGTCGCCCCGATCATCACGTTCACCGACGAGGACGAGGCCTTGGCCGTTGCCAACGACACCGAGTTCGGTCTCGTCGCCTACGCCTTCACCCGCGACATGTCGCGGGTCGTGCGGGTGTACGAGGGCCTCGAGACCGGGATGGTGGGCATCAACCAGGGCATCGTCTCGAACCCCGCAGCACCGTTCGGCGGCGTCAAGGCCTCGGGGTTCGGGCGCGAAGGAGGCACCGAAGGCATCGAGGAGTACCTCGAGACGAAGTACGTCGGTCTGGCGCTCTGACTCCGGCGCGTGGGCTGACTCGGTAGATTTCGCTGCATGCGCCGCCCCGCCGCCCTCCTCTGCGTGCTCGCCGTCGTGCTCGGTGTCACGGTGGGGGGTTGCGCGCGCGCCGACGAGCCGACGAAGCCCCGTCGCACGGTCGTGCCGCAGAACACCGCGTCGTCCCCGTCGCCCCAGGCGCCGGCCAAGGACTCGCTCGCCTGCACGCTCCTCACGCCCAAGGAACGCCGCTCGATCGCCGGCGAGAAGATCAACATCGTGGCCCCCGGGCCGTCGAACAGGAATGCTCCGCAGTGCCGCTGGGTCACGACGTTGTCGACGCCGAACGCGATCGAGATCAAGGTCGTCACCCAGACGGTTCAGATCTGGCTTCGCGGTCTGCCGCTGCGGATCGACAGGACCATCAGAGGTGGGCAAGTCGATTCCAAGTACTCGAAGCGGCTTCAGGCAGCCAAGCAGAAGGTTCTCGGGGGGGCCGACGAGATCGGCGACGCCGAGGCGTGTGACTTGTTCTCCCTCATGGTGGAGGTCAACCTCGGCGTGAAGGACCTCAGCCAGGTCGTGCTCCGCGAAGACGCCACGACCGCGGCCGTGCACAAGTGCTCCAAGGGCGTCTACACGGTGCTGACCTACTCCGAGCCCGAACTGACGCCGTCATTGCCGCTGGGCGAAGCCATGAAGCGACTCGTCAAGATCGCGCACAGCCGCGCCGTCAAGCGGCTGTAGTCAGAACGACACGTCGGCCCGTCGGTCGCCGGGCTTGCGCTCGCACATCAGCGAGCCGTCGGCGAAGCGGACACCGTCGGTGAACCGAGCCTCGATCTGCCCCGACCCGAACTGCTCGACGTAGAGACGCGCGTACAGCCCACCGGCCTCGAGCAGCTCCTCGTGGCTGCCCTGCTCGACCAGCACGCCGTCCTCGACCCCGAAGATGACGTCGGCCGAGCGAATGGTCGACAGCCGGTGGGCGATCGCAATCGTGGTGCGGTTGTGCGTCGCACGCTCCAAGGCCTCCTGCACGAGCCGCTCGGTCTCGGTGTCGAGGGACGACGTCGCCTCGTCGAGGATCAGGATGCGCGGATCCATCAGGAGCACGCGGGCGATGGCCAGCCGCTGCTTCTCGCCCCCGGACAACCGGTACCCCCGCTCGCCGGTGATGGTCTCGTAGCCCTCGGCGAAGCCGAGGATGCGGTCGTGGATGTTCGCGTCGCGGGCGGCCTGCTCGATCTCGGCCGCTGTCGCGTCGGGCTTGGCGTAGGCGATGTTGTCGCGGATGGTGCCGTGGAACAGGTACGGCTCCTGCGTCACCATGCCGACCGCCTCGGACACCGAGCCGAGGGTGAGGTCGCGGACGTCGTGGCCGTCGACCAGGACGGCGCCCTCGGTGACGTCGTAGAACCGCGGCACGAGGTAGGTGGCGGTGGTCTTGCCGGCACCGGACGGACCGACGATCGCCGCCAGCTGCCCGGGCTTCACCGTGAACGAGACGCCGCGCAGCGCCCAACCGGACACACCCTCGTCGTCGAGATCCTCGTCGGCGCTGTTCGCCGCCTCGATCCGGACTCCGGTGTCGCCGAAGCGGTCGTGGTTGACCGTGCCGCTGAGCGCTCGCGGCTCTGGGTACTGGAACCAGACGTCGCGGAACTCGATCTCGCCACGCAGCCGCGATCCGTCGAGGTGGGTGGCTCCGGGTCGCTCGGTGATGGCCGGTTCGAGGTCGAGGTACTCGAAGATGCGGCGGAAGAGGGCCAACGACGTCTGGACGTCGAGGGTGACGCGCATGAGCTGGAGCAGCGGCATCTGCAGGCGCGCCTGCAGCGTGGTGAACGCGACGAGTGTGCCGGCTGTGAGGGTCGTTCCGCCGTTGATCATCAACCCGGCGACGAGGTACAGGAGCGCCGGGGTGATGGCGAACGACGCCTGCACGGTGGCGAAGAAGGCACGGCCGGTCATGGCCTGGTCGACCTGCAGGCGAGCCTGCTGTCGGTTGGCGTCGCGGTAGCGTCCGACCTCGGCGTCGGCCCGGTTGAACACCTTCGACAGCAGGATGCCGGAGACGCTGAGCGCCTCCTCCGTGATCGCCGTCATCTCCGACAGCGACTCCTGGGTCTTGCGCGCCAGCCGCTGGCGCCGCTTGCCGACCCGCATCTGGACGACGATGAACACCGGCATCAGGATCAACGTCAGGATCGTGAGCTGCCACGACAGCAGGACCATCGCGATGAAGGCTGCCGCGACCGTGACCGAGTTCTGCAGGATCGACGTGGCCGTGTCGGTGAGGACCGTGCGCACCCCGGCGACGTCGTTGGCGAGTCGCGACTGGATGGCGCCGGTCTTGGTGGCGGTGAAGAAGGCCAGCTCCATCTTCTGCAGGTGGGCGAACAGCTCGCTGCGGAGGTCGGCCATCGCGGAGTTGCCGATGGTGGACGTGAGCCAGTTCTGCCCGATGCCGATGAGGGCGACGACGATCGGGATCACGCACATGCCGGCGACGAGCCAGCCGAGCAGATCGAGGTCAGGACCGCCGGTGCGCGGGAACAGCGCGTCGTCGAAGACCGCCTTCGTGAGGAACGGCACGATCGATGTCAGCGTCGCGGCCGTGACGACAGCGACGGCAACGAGCACCAGCTGGCCGCGGTAGGGCCGCAGCAGCGCCGCGATGCGGCCGAGCACCGGCTCGTCGGCCTCGATCTCCTCGTCGCTCAGGTGTGTGACGACCCGACTCGGACGGGGCATCAGGTGTCGATCCTCGTGACGACCAGATCGGTGGCCTCGGCGTCGACCGGCACCAGCTCGGTGGTGCCCCACATGCCGGACTCCGAGCGGAGTCGGGCCCACAGCAGGAGGCGCCGGGGGTCGGCGACATCGGCAGGATCGGCCTGCAGCGCGAACGGGGTGGATCCGTTCTCGGCGTCGACGGACGTGCCGGCCAGCACCTCGCCGGCGGTGTCGACGAGCTTGACCGTGACGACGCCGCCGGGACCGGCATCCTCGGGAACGAGGACGCTCCCGGCGACCGCGAGCACGTGGGATGTCGACATGCTGTCTAGGTTACGGCGGTTGAGCCGGTCGACGCTGTCCACTCGTTGCGCTGAGCGTGAACACGGCTGGCCCGCGTCTCGCGTGCGTGGTTGCGTGGGGACATGGCGAACGTGCTGGTGCTCGGGGGAACGGCGTGGCTCGGTCGCGAGGTCGCACGCGAGGCGGTGGGCCGCGGGCACGACGTCACCTGTCTGGCACGCGGAGAGTCCGGCGAGGTAGTCGAGGGGGCGCGGCTCGTCGCCGCCGATCGTGACGATCCGCGGGCCTACGACGACCTGACCACCTCGCATTGGCACGCCGTCGTCGATGTCACGCGTCAGCCCGGCCACGCGAGAGGAGCGGTGCTCACGCTCGGCGCGCAGACCGAGCACTGGACCCTCGTCTCCACGGGCAACGTCTACGCCGACCTCGCCCAGCCGATGCGTGAGGACGATGCGCTTCGCGAGGCGCTCGCCGCCGACCACGCGCCGCCGGAGCTCTACGGCGAGGGCAAGGTCGCCTGTGAGGAGGCCGTCGGTGCGCTTCCGCAGCACCTGATCCTGCGGGCGGGCCTGCTCGGCGGCCCCGGCGACCCGTCCGACCGCGCCGGTTACTGGGTCGCCCGGTTCGAGGCGGCCGGCGACGAGCCCGTGCTGGTGCCAGACCTTCCCGAGGCCGCCGTCCAGCTGCTCGACGTGCGCGACCTCGCGACGTTCATCGTCGACGCCGCGCTGGCCGGCGCCACCGGGGTGATGAACGCGGCCGGGCCGGCCGTCCCACTCACGGAGTTCTTGTCCACCTCGGGCGACGTCGCCGGCCACACCGGAGTCGCGATGGGTGCCGGCGCCGACTGGCTGGTCGAGCACGATGTCGAGCCGTGGATGGGTCCGCGGTCGCTGCCGCTCTGGCTGCCGGACGAGGCGCTCGGCATGGCCGCGATGGACATCGCGCGCGCCGAGGCCGCCGGCCTGACCCACAGACCGTTGGTCGAGACGCTCGCCGACACGTTGCTGGACGAGCGGTCCCGCGGCCTCGACCGTGAGCGCAAGGCCGGCCTCACCCGCGACGACGAGCTCGCCCTCCTCGCCTCTCTCTGAATCGCCCGCGAGCGGCGCAAACTGAACCGCGAGTGGCGCGGATTCGTCGCAGATTGGCCTGTTTCGACGGTTTCGGTGACGAATTTGCGCCATTCGCGGTGCTCAGCGGGCGGCGGCGGCGAGGCCGGTGAGCGCATCGACCATGAGCACGCGATCGCCGACATCGTGGGCGTAGTGGGCGACGGAGGCTGCGGAGAAGATCGCCATCACCCGGGCGCGCAACGAGATGTCGTCATCGACCGGGCCGTAGGAGTCGAGGAGTGTCGTGCGGGCAACGCCGGAGAACGCGGAGAAGGCGATTGCGAGGTCGACGGAGGGCGGTGCTGCGCACAGGTCGCCCCAGTCGATGACCGCAGATACGTGACCCTCGTCGTCGACGAGCACGTGGCGCGAGTAGAGGTCACCGTGGCTGAGCACGATCTCCGAGGACGGGGGACTGGCCGCCTCGCCGGCCGTGAGCACCTCGTCGATGGGCCCGTGCTCGTGGTCGATCTTGAGCTTCCTCAGGTCGGCGAGCACGTCTCGTGCCTTGGCGGCGCGGGCGGCGGCGTCCGCGCGTCCGAACGGGTCGACGGGGAGGTCGGGTCCGACCGGGAGGGCGTGCAGCTCGGCGAGTAACCGTCCGATCGCGCCAGCAACGGCGACGCGGTCGGCATGACCGCTGACCGCCAGCTCCGTCCCCGGCAGATGCTTGGCTCCCCAGAAGCGCCAGGGCGGGTCACCGTAGCTGCCGACGTGCTCCGGCACGGGGATGGGCAGGCTCAGCAGAGGTGCGAGGGGTGGCAGCAGGGCGATCTCGCGATCGATCCCCGGCAACGCGATCTCGCGACGGGGGAACCGGAACACCCAGGTTTCGTCGACGAGCACGATGGTGTTGTCCCATCCGGGGTCGACGATGCGCACATCGTCACCGTCGAGTCCGCACTCACGGACCGCGCGCCGCGCCTCGACCAGAGTCACCTCCCGCTCCGGCCGCCACGGTGTGCTCACCCGCCCGACACTAACCGCGACCGGCTAGTCGAAGCGGCGGAGACGGAGGCTGTTGGTCACCACGAACACCGAGCTGAACGCCATCGTCAGGCCGGCGATCATCGGGTTGAGGTAGCCGAGCGCGGCCAGCGGGATGGCCGCGACGTTGTAGGCGAACGCCCAGAACAGGTTGCCCTTGATCGTGCGCAGGGTCGCGCGCGACAGCCGTACGGCGTCGACCGCGGCGGCGAGGTCACCCTGGACGAGCGTCAGGTCGGATGCGGCCATGGCCACGTCGGTGCCGGTGCCCATCGCGATGCCGAGGTCGGCGGCCGAGAGTGCCGCGGCGTCGTTGACGCCGTCGCCGACCATCGCGACCACACGGCCCTCGCCCTGCAGCCGCTGCACGGTGCGCAGCTTGTCCTCGGGCGTCACCTCGGCCTCGACCCGCTCGATGCCCACCTCACGGGCGACGGCCTCCGCGACCATGCGATTGTCCCCGGTGAGCAGGACCGGCTCGAGCCCGAGGCTGCGCAGGTCACGCACGGCCGCAGCCGACGACTCCTTGACGGCATCAGCCACGGTGATCGTGCCGCGGATCTCGCCACCCCACGTGACCGCGACGGTGGTTCCGACGGTGTCCGGAGCCGGGGCGCCCAGCCAGGACGGACGTCCGATCCTGGCGGCGCGGCCGTCGACCGTGCCGCCGACGCCGAGACCCGGATGGTTCTCGAAGTCGGCCACCTCTCCTGGTTCGGCCAGCGCGGCGATCGCGCGGGCGACCGGGTGCTCGGAGGCGTGCTCGAGCGTCGCGGCCACGTACCGCAGCTCGGACGCGTCGACTCCCTCGGCCGGACGCACGTCGACGACGCTCATCTCGCCGGTCGTGACGGTTCCGGTCTTGTCGAGCACGACCGTGTCGATCGTGCGGGTCGACTCGAGGACCTGTGGGCCCTTGATGAGGATGCCGAGCTGCGCCCCGCGTCCGGTGCCGACCATCAGCGCCGTGGGCGTCGCGAGCCCGAGGGCGCAGGGGCAGGCGATGATCAGGACGGCGACGGCCGCCGTGAATGCAGTGGTCACCGAGCCGGTGGCCAGGACCCATCCCAAGAACGTCCCGACGGCAAGCACGATCACGGCGGGCACGAACCACGCCGAGACTCGGTCGGCCAGGCGCTGCACCTCCGCCTTGCCCTCCTGGGCCTCCTCGACGAGGCGCACCATCTGGGCCAGCCGGGTGTCGGCGCCGACGGCCGTGGCCCGGACGACGAGGCGGCCGTCGAGGTTGACGGTGGACCCCGTGACCTCGTCACCGGGAACCTTGTCGACGGGCATGGACTCACCGGTCAGCATCGACTCGTCGAGGCTCGACCGGCCGCTGAGCACGACGCCATCGGTGGCGATGCGTTCGCCCGGCCGGACGGTGAACTCCTCGCCTGACGCGACGTCGACCACCGGCTGCAGGTCCATCAGGGCTCGTAGTGCGGCACTCGACTGGTGCTTCGCGTTCGCCTCGAGGTAGTGACCGGCGAGGATGAAGACGGTCACGGCGCTGGCGACCTCGAGATAGATCTCGTGGGTCCCGCTGCCCTGTGCCGACCACCGCCATTCCATGCGCATCCCGACCATGCCGGCCTCGCCGAGCACGAGCGCCCACAGCGACCACAGGTAGGCGGCGCCGACGCCGATGCTGACGAGGGTGTCCATCGTGGCGGCGCCGTGGCGCGCGTTGAGCACGGCCGACCAGTGGAACGGGTAGGCGCCCCACAGCACGATCGGGGTCGCCAGCGCGAGCACGACCCACTGCCAGTAGTCGAACTGCAACGCCGGGACCATCGAGATCAGCACCACCGGCCCGGCCAGCACCGCTGAGACGCGGAGCCGGCGCAGCATCGATGCGGCGCTGTGCAAGCCCCCGTGGCGGTCGCGCTCGACTCCGGAGCCGGCCACGTTCGCGGTGTACCCGGTCTGGGCGACGGCGTCGACGAGCTGCTGCGCGTCGAGCTCGGCGGGCGCCTCGACGGTGGCCCTCTCGGTGGCGTAGTTGACCGACGCCTCGACACCGTCGAGCTTGTTCAGCTTCTTCTCCACGCGAGCCGCGCACGACGTGCACGACATCCCCTGGACGTCCAGCCGGATGATCTGCCGGGACGCAGCAATATCAGGCAAGGACATAGCCGGCCTCGTCGACCGCTGCTGCGACGTCGTCACGGGAAAGAGGCTGGTCGGAGGTGACGGTGACCGGTGACGTGCTGCCGGCCACCAGCTCGACGCTGACGTCGGTCACGCCGGAGAGCTCGCTGATCTCGTCGGTGACGGCGGCCACGCAGTGGTCGCATGTCATTCCGCCTACTTCGTAGGTCTCGGTCGTCATGGTGTTGCTCCTTTCAGGACCGGACGAGCCGGGCGATGGCGTCGGATGCTTCGCGGACCTTGACCTCGGCCTCGTCGCCACCCGCACGGGCCGCGCCGACGACGCAGTGGGACAGGTGCTCGTCGAGCAGCTTCAGTGCGACGGACTCCAGGGCACGCGTCGTGGCGGACACCTGGGTGAGGACGTCGATGCAGTACGTGTCCTCTTCGACCATGCGCGACAGCCCACGCACCTGGCCCTCGATGCGGCGCAGCCGCGCGAGCACGGCCGCCTTGTCGTCGCTGTATCCGGGGGTGGTGGTCTCATTCATCGAGGAGCTCCTTCATGCGGTCGATCTCGGCGGTCTGGGGCGGGGGCGACGGCGGCGAGAATCCTCATGGTCGATACCATACCCCCTAGGGGTATACGGTTCAAGCCCGCGCCTACAGTCGGCCCATGAGCGAGATTTCCGGCCTCGACGGCGTTCTCGGCGTGCAGCACGTCTCCGCCAACCCCGACGAGGTGGTCGTGCAGTTCACCATCGGCGAGCACCACCTGCAGCCGTTCGGCATCCCGCACGGCGGCATCTACTGCGCCGTCCACGAGTCGACGGCCAGCTCGGCCGGCTACCTGTGGCTGGACGGGAAGGGGTTGGTCGTGGGCACCAACAACGTCTGCGACTTCCTGCGTCAGGCCAACCTCGGCGACACCATCACGGTGACGGCGTCGCCGATCCATCGCGGTCGCACCCAGCAGCTCTGGCGGGTGGAGTCGACCGATCAGGACGGCCGATTGGTCGCCCAGGGGCAGGTCCGTCTGGCCAACATCGAACCTCGCTCATGACGCGCCGGTACGCGCGTTCAAGTTCGCCGTACGAGGAGCGAATCGGGTTCAGTCGTGCGGTCCGCGACGGGGGCCTCGTGGTCGTTTCCAGCACGGCGCCGGTCTGGCCCGACGGTCAGGTCGACCCCGACGTGGGCATGCAGGCCCGCCGTTGCTGGCTGATCGCCTTGGCGGCGCTGACCGAGCTCGGTGGCAGCGCGCGCCATGTCATCCGCACCCGCCAGCTCATCCTGGACGTCGCCGACGCGGACGTCGTCGGGGCGGTGCACGGCGAGGTGTTCGCCAACGTCCGCCCGGCCAGCACGATGGTCGTCGTCTCCGGCCTGCTCGACCCCCGTTGGAAGGTCGAGATCGAGCTCGACGCCGTCATCCCGGCCGACCTCTCAGGCCCACGGAGAGCAGCTAACCCGTGAGCTTGCGCAGCCGCCGGCGCTGGCACCTCCCGCGGGTCTGCCCGTGGGCGAGCAGCGGTTCGCGCCGCACCTCGTCGCCCTCCCAGAAGGCGATGCAGCGGGAGGTCACGTTGTCGTGCCCCGAGGTGACCAGCCCGTGGGGATCGGGCACGATGCCGCCGTCGTAGACGAACACGTTCACGTGGTCCTTCGTGGCGAGGAACGCGCAGACGTTGACCTGCAGAACGAAGTTCGGCTGCACGGTGCGCTTGATCGTCTCCTCGATCTCGGGGTCCGCCTCGTGGATGATCTCGCGCACCTGCTCGAAGATCTCGTGCTGCCACTCCGGCAGCGGCCGGAGGTAGTCGTCGACCCTGGTGTCGCGACGGCTCACGTGAACCGGATCTCCTCGGCATGTCCGCCGAGGAACGCCGCGACGTCGAAGTGCTCGCCGCGCTGCGCCGCCTCGATGCCGGCGTACAGGGCCTCGAAGAACTCAGCGGCCCGGAGTGCCGGGCGGACCTGCCAGTTGACGCGGGCCGCCGTGGCCGACCAGCTGGTGCACGATGCCGGCGGGGACGACGGACACCTCACCGGCCTCGTACCGTCGCTCCACGCCGTCGATGACGGTCTTGACCGCGCCCCCAGGACCTCGAAGCGTTCCTCCTGGTTCGGGTGGAGGTGCGGGGGCGGCAGGCGGATCCCGGGTCCGCTGAGCTCCTGTCCGATGTCCGGCATACGTCCATCGTCGCAGGCGGACGGGCCGGGTCGGTAGACTCGACGGGTCGGCGCGACTGGCGTTGAGGTGGCTACCACCAGGGAGCGTCCGACGACCGAGACCACGGGACCGTTCGCCTGGGCCCCTCCGGCTGAGACGGAGGACCCCGAGTGACCATGATGACGATGACCCCCACGACACCCTTCCCTGCCGAGCACGTCGAGGACAGCGACGTGCGAGTACTGCTGCTCGAGAACATTCACGCCGACGGTGCGGACTTCCTCCGCGGCAAGGGCTACCAGGTCGACACCCTCGACCGCGCACTCGGCGAGGACGAGCTGATCGAGGCGGTGCAGGGCGTGCACCTGTTGGGCATCCGCTCCACGACGTACATCACCGAGCAGGTCCTGGCCGCGGCGCCCGACCTGCTCGCCGTCGGTGCCTTCTGCATCGGCACCAACCAGATCGACCTGCCCGCCACGACGCGGCAAGGCGTCGCCGTGTTCAACGCCCCGTACTCCAACACCCGCTCGGTGGTCGAGCTCGCCATCGCCGAGATCATCTCGCTGGCCCGCCGCCTGCACGAGAAGTCGACCGACATGCACGCCGGCATCTGGAACAAGTCGGCCGCCGGCAGCCACGAGGTGCGGGGTCGCACGCTCGGGGTCGTCGGCTACGGCAACATCGGCAGTCAGCTGTCGGTGATCGCCGAGGCGCTCGGCTTCAAGGTCATCTTCTTCGACATCGACGACAAGCTCGCGCTCGGGAACGCGCGGCGCTGCTCGACGATCGAGGAGCTGCTCACCGAGGCAGACGTCGTCTCGCTGCACGTCGACGGGAGGCCCGGCAACGCGGGGCTGTTCGGCGAGGAGCAGATGAGCCTGATGAAGCCCCGGTCGCTGTTCCTCAACCTCTCGCGCGGCATCGCGGTCGACACGGCGGCGCTCCGCGCGCACATCGAATCCGGCCACATCGCTGGAGCAGCGGTCGACGTCTTCCCCGTGGAGCCCAAGCGTCAGGGCGACCCGTTCGAGAGCGAGCTGCGCGGGCTGCGCAACGTCATCCTCACGCCGCACGTCGGCGGCTCCACCGAGGAGGCGCAGCAGGACATCGGCCGGTTCGTGGCCTCCAAGCTGCGGTCGTACGCGTCGAACGGCGGCACGTCGCTCAGTGTCAACATGCCGGAGATCAACCTGCCTCCCGACACCACGCGCCACCGCCTCGCGCACGTCCACCACAACGCACCGGGCGTGCTGGCCACGCTCAACGGCCTCATGGGTGACCACGGCGTCAACATCGAGGCGCAGTCGCTCGCCACCCGCGGCGACATCGGCTATGTCGTCACCGACGTCGCCGAGGAGGTCCGTCCGGACGTGCTCGCCGAGCTCGCGCAGCTGCCGGAGACCGTGCGGCTGCGCCAGCTCAGCTGAGCAGCGTCAGCTCGTGCTGAACGGCGGATATTCGTCGGTCAGGAGATGGAAGTACGCGTTCACGCGGGTGTTCCAGCGCAGGAACCCGATGAGGAAGGTGGTCATGCCGGTCGGCCAGCGGCCCAGGATGATCACCGCGAAGAAACCGATCATCATGACGACCCAGGCCGCGATCGAGACGAACACCAGTACGAACATCTGCGGGATGAGCATGATGAGCCGGAAGAAGATGGCCAGCCGGTTGCGACCCTCGATCGCCGGCATCACGTCGACTCGGATGCGGGGGTCGTCGCCGGGGTCGGCGGTGTGGTCGGTGGCGGCGGTGGCGGTGGGGTGGCTCCGCCTGGCGCGCCGGTGTCTCCGGGGTAGATCGGTGGCTCGGGTGAGTCGGGTGGCCGGGGAATCTCGGGCATCACACGAACGTACGCGACCGCGGCGCCATCGCGGCCCACGCGGAGAGGGTTTCGGCGCAGCCCGCGTCGACACGCACGTCCGCCAGGTCGTCACCCCTGGTGACCCCGCGGTTGACGATCACGATGGGGACGCCGTTGGCTCGCGCACGGCGCACGAATCGCAGGCCCGACATCACCTGCAGCGACGAGCCGAGGACGACGAGCGCCTCGGCGTCGTCGGTGAGTCGGTAGCAGTGCTCGACCGTCTCCTTGTGCACGTTCTCACCGAAGAACACGACGTCCGGCTTGAGCCGTCCGCCGCACGGTTCACAGGGCGCGACCACGTAGCCACCGGTCGCCTCGAGCTGCACGTCGCCGTCGGGTGCGATCGTGACGTCCTGCACCGTCCATCGGGGGTTGAGGTCGTCGAGCCGTCGCTGAACCCTTGCTCGCGACGTCCGCTCGCCGCAGTCGAGGCAGACCACCCGGTCGAGGCGTCCGTGCAGCTCGACGAGATCGCGGTGCGCCGCCTTCCGGTGCAGGCCGTCGACGTTCTGGGTGATGAGGCCGGTCAGCCGGCCCTCGGCCTCCAGGTCCGCGAGCCGATGATGGGTGGCGTTCGGTTCGGCTCCGCCCATCCGGCTCCAGCCCAGATGGGCGCGCGCCCAGTACCGCTGCTGGGCGTCGGGACCCGACACGAACTGCTGGTAGGTCATCGGCGTGCGAACCGGCGCGCCAGGGCTGCGGTAGTCGGGGATGCCGGAGTCCGTCGAGACGCCCGCGCCGGTCAGCACGAGCCAGCGGCGGTCGCCGAGGACGCGACGCATGCGCTCGAGGTCGTCGGAATCAGGACGCACGTGACCAGCCTAGGTCGCGAGATCGATCAGTTTCTCGACCGTGCGCAAGTTGCGTGACGTGCCCGGGACGCCGAGCGCCTTCTGGATCGCGGCGGTCTTCATGTCCGGCCGTCCGGCGCCGTGGTCGTAGCGGATGTGCCACTCCCGGCCGATGACCTCCCACTCGTCGGCGCCGGTGTCGTGGCCACGGGCCTTCTCGACGGCCGCCTTGGTGGGCTGGTCGAGCAGAAACGTGATGTGGCCGTTCTGGGGATCGTCGACCTCGAACGGATAGTTCTTGCGCGCCTTCGTCAGCTCGGCCGGCGTGCGGAAGATGCACTCGCGGAAGAACCCGTACTTCTTCTCGATGGCCTTCTCCAGCGCCGCGACGAAAGCCTTGACGTCGTCGGGCGGGTCGCAGATGAGGTTGCCCGATGCGATGAACGTCGAGACATCGGTGGCTCCGAGGACGGTGGCCAGCTCGCGCAGCTCGGCCATTGGCAGCTTCGCACCACCGACGTTCACGGCGCGCAGGAGGACGACACAGCCGCTCACTGCGACACCAGGACGACGTAGGCGACCGTCACGATCGCGAGGAGAACGATGCCGCCCACCGGCCGCAGCCACCGAAGCCTGCCTCGATGCCCGGCGGACCGGATCATGAGCGGCACGGCGAGCGCTGTCGCCACGAGCACGAGCAGGTATGAGTAGAAGATCACCGTGAAGTACTGGCCGCTGCAGATCCTCAGCTCGTCGACGCCGGTTCCACAACCGTCGGACATCATCACCGAGAACACGGCGAACAGGAGGAGCACCGCCTCGAAGGCGAGCTGCAGGACGTACAGCAACCACGCCGCGACCTTGTCGGCCGTGCCCTCGCCGGCATCCGATTCCGTGCTCACGATCGTGATGCTAGGTCGTGGGAGGCGCGTCCGCGGCGAAATTCGTGTGGCGAGGCACGACCGCGAGAGCCGCGAGCATCACCACGCCGGCGACGGCCGACCGATGAAGACGGCGTGGAGAGCAGGTTCGAGCACTGACGCAGGGAGCTGATCGAAGTCGCCGCTCACGTCGCCGCCGCGGCGCGCGACGGCGGCGTTCGCCACGGCGCCGAAGACTGCGACGCCCACGGCACTGCCGACCGAGCGGGCGAACAGGTTGGTCCCGGTGACGACGCCGCGCGTCGCCCAACCCACCGACGACTGCGCGGCGACGAGCGTCGGAGACGCGATCAGGCCGAGGCCGAGGCCAACGAAGAACGACGCGGCTGCGAGGTGGAGCACCGAGCTGTCGACGCCGACGGTCAGCAGCAGGCCGGTGCCGACGAGCAGCAGGGCCGCCCCGACGAACCCGGTGTCGCGGAAGCCGATCTTGAAGTAGAGGCGGCCGGACAGTGCCGCGGAGATCGGCCAACCCACCGTCATCGCGGCGACGGCGAACCCGGCGACGAGGGCGGACGAGCCGAGCACACCCTGCGCATAGAGCGGGACGTACGACACCAGCCCGATCAGCAGCACGCCGACGACGAGGCTGGCCGCGTTGGTGCCGTTGAGGATGCGGTGCCCGAAGACCCACAGCGGCAGGATCGGCTCGGCGGCGCGTCGCTCGACGAGCCCGAACGCCACCAGCAGCATGGCCGCACCGGTGAGCACGCCGATGCTGGCCGGCGAGTCCCAAGCCCACGCGATCCCACCTTCCAGCAGACCGAGCACGAGCAGCGAACCGCCCACGGCGAGCAGGAGAGCACCGGTGTAATCGATGCGATGGCGCTTGCGCTCGACCCGTTCGTCGAAGCGACGCCACAGCATCGTGGCTGCGGCGATGCCGATCGGGATGTTGACGAAGAAGATCCACCGCCACGAGAGATAGTCGGCGAAGACGCCTCCGAGAGCGGGGCCGATGATCGACGACACGCCCCAGACGCTGGCGGTGTAGCCCATCACCTTCGGGCGCTCGCGCAACGTGTAGAGGTCACCGATGATCGTCATCGCCATCGGGAAGATCGCGCCGGCTCCGAGTCCCTGGATGGCGCGGAACACGATCAGCGCCGGCATGTTCCAGGCGACCCCGCACAGGACCGAGCCGGTCACGAACAACGCGATGCCGGCGAGCATCACCGGCTTGCGCCCGAACAGGTCCGAGAGCTTGCCGTAGATCGGCACGGACACGGCCTGGGCGAGCAGGTAGATCGAGAACAGCCACGGGAACTGCGAGAACCCGCCGAGGTCGCTCACCAGTGAGGGCACCGCGGTGGCCAGGATCGTCGCGTCGATGGCGACGAGGGCCGTCGACAGCATGACCGCCAGCAGCACCGGCCCGCGCTCGCTGCGCAAGCCGATCGATGACCGGGTGACGGGAGTGAGGCTCACGCTAAGCGTGCAACCCGTCCGAGCCTCCCACCATTCCCGCTCGACGTTGTGGGTACGCCCGAGCGCCCCGCGGAAATGGGTAGATTGCCCGATGCCTGAGCACGCTGTGGGTGCCTAGCGTGGGCACAAATGAGGAGGACCACCATGACCCACAGCAACGCAGAATCAGTTTCGCGTGCCGCCATCGTGGCCATCGCACCCATTTCACTCCTGGTGGCGATGATCTGGCACCCTTACCTCCCTGGCCGTTTGCCGGATCACGCGGCAGTCGCAGACGCCGTAGCCGAAAGCACCACCCGCTGGGCACTCGCGCATCTGGCGACAGCCGCGGCCTCCGGCGTTCTCGTACTCGCATTCATCGCAATCCGGGGCTACCTGCGCGAGGCGGGCGACAGGGCTTTGAGCGCCATCGGTCTGGGGTTCATCGTCATGGGGAGCATGTCCTATGCCGTGCTGCCGGGGATGGAGTTCACACCTATCGCTGCGTTCGAGATCGGAGCTGATCCCGAAGCGGCCCAGGCCGCTCTCGATGCCTGGTTCGTCCCGGTACTGGTGATCGGCGCCCTCGCGTATGCGATCGGAATCGTGTGCGTTGCAGTAGCGATTCGCCGCCACGGGGGTCTTGGCACGACGTTGACGTGGGTCGTGGTGCTGGCGCTCATCGTCATGGCCGCATCCCGATTCGTGCCGCTTTCGGCAGTGCAGTTCTACGTACAGAGTGCGGCGGTCTTGATCGCCCTGTGGCCGCTTGCCTGGGTCATGAAACCGGGCCGGGAGCTGGTGCAGGCGAGCCGGATCAGTCCGTGACATCGTCCGGCGTCAGAGCGTTGCGGCGAGCTCGGTGGCCTGCTTGATCGCGCGCTTCGCGTCGAGCTCGACGGCGACGTCCGCGCCGCCGATGACGTGCACCGAGACGCCGGCCTCCTCGAGCGGCTCGACGAGGTCGCGCACGGACTCCTGGCCCGTGCAGAGCACGATCGTGTCGACGTCGAGCACGCGTGATTCCTCGCCTCCCTTGCCTGATGACACGGAGATGTGCAGGCCGCCGTCGTCGATGCGGTCGTACGTCACGCCCGGCACCATCTCGACGCCGGAGTCCTTGAGGGTGGCGCGGTGCACCCAGCCGGACGTCTTGCCGAGACCCTTGCCGAGACTCGACGTCTTGCGCTGCAGCAGGTGGATCTGCCGGCGTGGCGGCGCCATGACCTTGGCGGCGAGCCCGCCGCGGACGTCCTCGTCGGCGCTGACACCCCACCGCTCCATCCAGTGCTCGAGCGACTCGTCGACGTCGTGCAGCAGGAACTCCGAGACGTCGAAGCCGATGCCGCCGGCGCCCATCACCGCGACGCGCTCGCCAACCGGCACCCGCTCACGGATGACCTGCTGGTAGTCGACGACCTTCGGATGGTGGATGCCGGGCAGCGAGGGGATGCGCGGCTCGACGCCCGTCGCGATCACCACGTCGTCGAAGCCGGCCAGGTCACTGACATCGGCGCGTCGGCCGAGGTGAAGCTTGACGCCGCCGAGCTCGAGGCGGCGCGTGTAGTAGCGCAGCGTCTCGCGGAACTCCTCCTTGCCGGGGATGTGCATCGCGAGCCGGAACTGGCCGCCGACCTCGGGCTGTTCCTCGAACAGCTCGACCTGGTGGCCGCGGTGGGCGAGCTCGCTGGCGGCGGCGAGGCCGGCCGGGCCGGCGCCGATCACGGCGATGCGCTTGGCCGTGCGGGTGGGGAGCAGCACCAGCTCGGTCTCGTGCGCCGCGCGCGGGTTGAGCATGCAGGTGGCGCGCTGGTTCTTGAACGTGTGGTCGAGGCAGGCCTGGTTGCAGGCGATGCAGGTGTTGATCTCGTCCGCCCGACCCTCCTCGGCCTTCTGCACGAAGAACGCGTCGGCGAGCAGTGGCCTGGCCATCGAGATGAGGTCGGCCTGGCCGTCGGCCAGGATCTGCTCGGCGACCTCGGGGGTGTTGATGCGGTTGGACGCCACGACCGGCACGTCCACGACGTCCTTGAGCTTCGCCGTGGTCCAGGCGAATGCGGCCCGTGGTACCGAGGTGACGATGGTGGGGATGCGCGCCTCGTGCCAGCCGATGCCGGTGTTGATGATCGAGGCGCCGGCCGCCTCGACACGGCGGGCCAGCTCGGCGGTCTCGTCCCAGCTCTGCGCGTCGTCGACGAGGTCGAGCAGGCTCATCCGGTACATGACGATGAAGTCGTCGCCCACGGCCTCGCGCACCCGCTCGACGATCTCGACCGGGAAGCGCATCCGGTTCTCGGGCGATCCGCCCCAGCGGTCGGTGCGGTTGTTCGTGCGGGCGGTGAGCATCTGGTTGACGAGGTATCCCTCGGAGCCCATGATCTCGACGCCGTCGTAGCCGGCGCGCCGGGCCAGCTTCGCGGAGGCAGCGAAGTCGTCGACCGTCTGGTCGACCTCCTTGGTCGACATCGCCTTGGGCCGGCCAAGGGGCGTGATGGGCGACGGGATCGACGAGGCGGCCCGCTTGAACGGGTGGTAGCCGTAGCGGCCGGCGTGCAGGATCTGCAGCGCGATCTTGCCGTCGTGCTCGTGCACGGCGTCAGTGACGATGCGGTGCTTGTCGGCGAGCTTCTTGCTCGTCATCAGCGAGCCGAGCGGGAGCAGCCAGCCGTGCCGGTTGGGTGCGTACCCACCGGTGACCGAGAGGGCGACGCCACCCTGGGCGCGCTCGGCGAAGTAGGCCGCGAGCTCCGGCAGGTGCTTGGCACGGTCCTCCATGCCGGTGTGCATCGACCCCATGATCACGCGGTTGCGCAAGGTGGTGTGGCCGAGGTCGAGCGGCGACAGGAGGTGCGGGTAGGGGCTGGTCATCGGAACTCCAGGTGATCGAGGATCTCGTCGCACCACGCGATGGCGCCGGCCTCTGCTCTCAGGCCGCCGCGCAGCACGAGATAGGGGCCGATCTGCTCGTCGGTGAGCGTGGACGGGTCAGGGTAGAACTTGGCGGCGCTGCTCTCGTAGGTGGCGAGCTGGTCGGCGTGCTCGGCGCGGCGCACTCGCACCTGGGCGACGAGCGCGTCGCGATCGCCGAGGTGCAGGGCCCGGAGCTTGACCGCGAACTCGCTGCGCAGGGCCTCGGGCGGCGTGGGCGTCGCGAGCCAGGTCGACAGCTCGGCGCGACCGTCGGACGTGATCGCGTAGACCTTCTTGTCCGGCCGCCCGTCCTGGGCGACGAGATTCGACTCGACCAGCTTGTCGCTCTCCATCCGGCCCAACACCTTGTAGATCTGCTGGTGGCTGGCCCGCCAGAAGTGGCCGATCGACGCGTCGAAGCGACGAGCCAGGTCGTAGCCGCTCGCGGACCGTTCCGCGAGCGACACGAGGATCGCGTGCTCGAGCGCCATGACCCGGCATCGTACTATGCAACGAATTGCTATGCAACTATATGCATAAGACGGCAGTCCGCGGGGAGGCCGGGCGGTAGCGTGGTCCCGTGGAGGACCCGGAGCTGATCGAGCGTCTCGGCGAGGGCGCGCACGGCTACTTCGCCGGCGGGGCAGGCGACGAGATCACGCTGCGCGACAACGAGGCCGCGTGGTCCCGGCTGGCGCTCCTGCCGCGGGTGCTCGTCGACGTCGGGGAGCGCGACCTCTCCGTGCCGCTTCTCGGGGGCGAGCTGTCGCACCCGGTCATCGTCGCGCCGATGGCGTACCAGAAGCACGTTCACGCCGACGGGGAGCTGGCCCTCGCGCGGGCGGCCGACGCCACCGACAGCACGTTCGTCCTGTCGTCCCAGACCACCACCAGCCCTGCCGACGTCGCCGCCGCCGTGCCCGACGCGCGACGTTGGT
The DNA here is from genome assembly GCA_051005615.1 of Aeromicrobium sp. Lineage (GTDB taxonomy): Bacteria > Actinomycetota > Actinomycetes > Propionibacteriales > Nocardioidaceae > Aeromicrobium. The sequence goes on along the minus strand of JBPCJE010000017.1, from coordinate 9,939 downwards.
TCCAGCTCTACGTGTTCCGCGACCGACAGATCTCCCTCGACCTCGTCGCCGAGGCGCGCGAACGTGGCTACCAGGCGCTGGTGATCACCGTCGACTTCCCGGTGGCCGGCTGGCGCGAGCGCGACAAGCGCACGGGGTTTCGCGTCGAGCACCCGGTGGCCGTCAACCCGGGCAGCGCCTCGATGACCACCGAGGAGCTGTTCGCCCAGCACGACCCGACGCTCACCTGGGACGACATCGCCGAGTTCGCCGACGCTGCCGGCATGCCGCTCCTGCTCAAGGGCATCTTGCGTCCCGAGGACGCGCGGCTCGCCGTGTCGGCCGGAGCCGCCGCGATCATCGTGTCGAACCACGGCGGACGCCAGCTCGACACCGTGCTGTCCGGGGCCGACGCGCTCCCCAAGATCGTCGACGTCATCGGCGACCGTATCGACGTCCTCGTCGACGGGGGGATCCGGCGCGGCTGGGACGTCGCGAAGGCGCTCGCACTCGGTGCCGACGCCGTGCTGGTCGGCCGGCCGCTGCTGTGGGGGCTGGCCCGCGACGGGCAGACCGGGGCCGAGGCGGTGCTGCGTCAGCTGCTCGACGAGCTGGACTCGACCCTCGCGCTGCTCGGCTGTCCGAGGGCTCGCGACCTCGACCCGTCGTACGTCACCCGCGCGGCCTGGGCGTGACGTTCAGGCGGCGTTCGTCGCCTCGGCGGCCTCGACGGTCTGCTCGATGACGCGGATGACGAGATCGGGGTCGTCGGACATCGGGATGTGTCCGCTTCCCGGCAGGTCGACGTGGCGCGCGTGCGGGAGCCGCTCACGGGCGGTCCTCGACTGCGCGTACGGGAGGAGCCGGTCCTTCGTGCCCCACGCGATGGTGGTGGGTACTGGCACCTGGCTGTCGAACTTGTAGGTGACGCCGGCCATGGCCGTGCGTTCGAACGCCGTGGCGTGCTTCATCGCCACGGCGTCGCCGTAGGTCTCCTCCGCGTCGTGGCGCTCTGGATGCGCGTACAGGGACCAGCCGATCAACCGGCGTCCCCAGTCCTTTCCGGAGAGGAGCCGCAGAATCGGCTTGGGCGTGAGCATCGCCATCACGCGCATGAGCAGGAGGGGGATGAGGGCCTGGAGTCGGCCCACGTGACCGAAGAAGCCGGCCGGGCTGAGCACCGTCACCGACGAGACGAGTCCGCGTGAACCGAGCTCGAGCGCGATGGCACCACCGAGGGAGTTCCCGACGATGTGCGGCTTCGAGATGCCCCAGTCGGCGAACTGGTCGGCGAGGTGGTCGCAGGCGTTCTCCATCGTGTACGGGACGCCGCCGGCGAACGCCGGCGACTGACCGAACCCGGACAGGTCGGGCGCGATGACGTCGAAGTGCTCCGCCAACCGGTCAAGCACCGGGTCCCACGCCTCGCGGCGGTGACCGATGCCGTGCAGCAGCACGAGCGGGGTGCCGGAACCGCGGCGTGTGTACACGAGATCGGGGAGCATGCAGGAGCCTTCCGGCAGGAGCGCCGGGCCCTGGTCGGCCTTTGGCACGGAACGTGACATTGATGATGACACGATTGGGCGGGTCTGGATCACGCGCTGTGAGCGACCCCACTTGACAATCGTGACACCAACACTGTCACAATCGTGGTGTGACGGAATCTCTCAGCAGTGGCCCGCTCGCGGGCGTCCGCGTGATCGAGATCGTCGGCATCGGTCCCGGACCGTTCGCGGCGATGATGCTGGCCGACCTCGGCGCGGACGTCATCCGCGTCGATCGTCCCGGTGGCGGTGCACTGCAGCTCGTGTCGGGTGAGCGCGACATCCTCGGCCGCGGCCGGCCCAGCGTGGCGATCGACCTGAAGTCCCCGCGCGGTGTCGAGCTCGTGCTCGAGCTCGTCGAGCGCGCCGACATCTTCCTCGAGGGGTTCCGGCCCGGCGTCACCGAGCGGCTCGGCATCGGACCCGACGTCTGCCTCGAACGCAATCCGCGCCTCGTGTACGGCCGCATGACCGGGTGGGGTCAGGATGGCCCGCTCGCCCACACCGCCGGGCACGACATCAACTACATCTCCGTCGCGGGCGGGCTCGAAGGCCTCGGCCACGCCGACCAGCCGCCGGCCTTCCCGCAGAACCTGCTCGGCGACTTCGGCGGTGGCGCGCTCTATCTCGTCGCCGGAGTCCTCGCTGCCCTCACCCACGCACGCTCAAGCGGGGAGGGGCAGATCGTCGACGCCGCCATCACCGACGGAGTCGCCCACCTCATGGCCATGGCCGTCACGATGCAGCAGTCCGGGCTCTGGGACGGCGCACGGGGCACCAGCCTGCTCGGCGGAGCATCGCCGTACTACGACGTCTACGAGACGTCCGACGGACGCTGGATGTCCGTCGGCCCGCTCGAACCTCGGTTCTATGCGGCCATGAGTGAACTCATCGAGCCCTATGTCGACGGGGCGCTCCCGGACCGCAACGATTTCGCCGAGTGGCCGGCTCTGCGCAAGACCCTCGCCGAGACGTTCGCGCAGCGCACCCAGGCCGAGTGGGTCGAGGTCTTCGACGGCAGCGACGCCTGCGTGGCGCCGGTCGTGCCGCTCTCGGAGGCGTACGAGCATCCGCACAACATCGCGCGCGGCACGTATGTCGAGCGCGACGGGCTCACTCAGCCGGCTCCGGCCCCCCGTTTCTCCGCCACCCCGGCGGACCTGACCACCCCGCCGTCTCGCCCCGGCGCCGACACCCGCGAGGCCCTGGCCGCGTGGGGGATCGACGACGTCGAGACCTTGATCGCGGACGGCGTCGCCGTCCAGGAGGACTGACATGCAGCGCAGTATTTTCGAGGCCGACCACGACGCCTTCCGCGAGACCGTGCGCGCGTTCTGCGAGAAGGAGGTCGTACCGAACCACGAGCAGTGGGAGAAGGACTCGATCGTCCCGCGCGACGTGTGGACCAAGGCCGGCGACCAAGGTCTGCTCGGCTTCATGATGCCCGAGGAGCTCGGCGGCGGCGGCGGGATCGACGACTTCCGCTTCAACGTGGTCCTGGGCGAAGAGATCACCCGATGCGGCGCGAGCGGTCTCGGATTCGTCATCCAGACCGACCTCGTCTCCGGCTACCTGCTCAAGTACGCCACCGAGGAGCAGAGGCAGCGCTGGTTCCCGGCGTTCTGCAGCGGCGAGATGATCACCGCGATCGCGATGACCGAGCCCGGCACCGGGTCGGACCTCCAAGGCATCCAGACCACGGCCAAGCGTGACGGCGACGAGTACGTCATCAACGGCGCCAAGACGTTCATCACCAACGGCATCAACGCCGACTGGGTCATCGTCGTGTGCAAGACGGACGCCGAGGCCGGCGCGATGGGCTTCTCGCTCATCGTCGTCGAGCGTGGCGCCGAGGGCTTCGAGCGTGGCCGCAACCTCGACAAGATCGGCCTCAAGGCGCAGGACACCGCAGAACTGTTCTTCGACAACGTGCGGGTGCCGACCACGAACCTGCTCGGCGAGGAGGGCCAGGGCTTCATCTACCTGATGGACAACCTGCCGCAGGAACGTCTCAGCATCTCCTACATCGCCGCCGCTGCGACCCGGGGCATCATCGACATGACCCTCGACTACGTGAAGGAGCGCAAGGCGTTCGGCAAGCCGATCGGCTCGTTCCAGAACACCCGGTTCGCCTTGGCCGAGCTCGAGACCGAGCAACAGATCGCCCAGGTCTTCGTCGACCGCTCGATCACCGAGCTCAACGCCGGCAACCTCACGGTGTCCGACGCGGCGATGGGCAAGTGGTGGACCACCGAGCTGCAGAAGCGTGCCGCGGACACCTGCCTCCAGCTGCACGGTGGCTACGGGTACATGAGTGAGTACGGGATCTCCAAGGCGTACCTCGACACCCGCATCCAGACGATCTACGGCGGTACCACCGAGATCATGAAGGAGATCATCGGACGCACGATGGGGCTGTGATGAGGCCGCCCGAGCGAGCTCTGCGAGCGAACGGCGGGCCAGGTCGAGTGTGTACGCGCGAAGCGCGTCCGGCGTACCGAGACCCCGTGAGAATCGACGCTCGCGCGAGGTGTGTGGTCACGTCCGCTTGCGCACAGTGGCGCGCTTCGACTCGTCGACGGCCTCCTCGTAGGCGGTCACGAGTGCCTGCACCGTGAGGGGCTTGAACCGCTCGATCATCGCGGTCATGTCCTCGGGAGGGAGCGTCGAGTCACGCAGGTGCGGCCAGACCTGGGTGCGGAACAGCTCGGTCATCTCCTCGGCGAGCGCCCGACCGTGCGCCGTGATGATCCGACGGGCCGCGAGGGCGGCCACCGTGGGAAGGCCGAGCTCCAGGAACGCGATGCCGATCGCGAGGTGTGCGGGCGCGAGCTGGAAGACGTCCTCGGTCGGGGTGGGCTCCACGACCCCGACCGCCACCAAGAGCTCGATGTCGTCGTCGCCGAGACGCCGGCCGGCGCGGGTCTCGAGCTCATCTCGGGTCACGCTCTCGGGCAGCCCGGGAGCCCATGGCGCGAGCAGCGTCCGGTGGAGTGCCACCTCGGCGGGCGTGGCGTCGGCGGGGATGCGATCGAGGTAGCCCTCGATGGCCGACAGGGTGAACCCGTGGGCCTGCAGCTCGCGCACGAGCTCGAGCCGGGCCAGGTGGCCGGGACCGTAGTAGCCGTTGCGGCCCTCACGCCGCGGAGGCGGGATGAGTCCGCGACCGGCGTAGAACCGCACGGTACGCACGGTCATGCCGACACGGGATGCCAGCTGCTCGACGCTGAGTGTCTCTGCGGGCGTCTCAGCCGGTTCCACGATCGTCATGGCTCGCACCCTTTCATCGCCCACGTGACGCGTGCCACAGGACCCCACCTACCACTCTGACAGTGATGGTGTCACAATCGGAGAGCATGCCCAACCCGTCTGCCCCATCGATCAGCAGGGACCACACCATGACCGAGGCTTTCGTCTACGACGCCATCCGCACCCCCCGCGGCCGCGGCAAGAAGACCGGTTCACTCCACGAGGTCAAGCCGATCTCGCTCGTCACCGGCCTGATCGACGAGATCCAGAAGCGCAACCCGTCGCTCGACCCGAACGGCATCGAGGACGTCGTCCTCGGGGTCGTCTCGCCGGTCGGCGACCAAGGCTCCGACATCGCCAAGACCGCCGCGCTCGCCGCCGGTCTGCCCGACACGGTGGCCGGCGTCCAGCTCAACCGCTTCTGCGCCTCCGGCCTCGAAGCCGTCAACCAAGCGTCGCAGCGCGTCCGCTCCGGCTGGGAGGACCTCATCCTCGCCGGCGGTGTCGAGTCGATGAGCCGCGTGCCGATGGCGTCCGACGGCGGCGCGTGGGCCATGGATCCCCAGACCGCTTTCGACACCGACTTCGTGCCGCAGGGCATCGGCGCCGACCTGATCGCCACCATCGAGGGCTACAGCCGTGAGGACGTCGACACGTTCGCAGCCGAGTCCCAGGCCAGGGCCGCCAAGGCCATCGCCAACGGCTACTTCAGCAAGTCCGTCATCCCGGTGAAGGACGAGAACGGCCTGACGATCCTCGACCACGACGAGTTCGTGCGCGAAGGCACGACGGTCGAAAGCCTCTCCGGCCTGGCGCCGTCGTTCGAGGGGATCGGCGACTTCGGCGGATTCGACTCGGTGGCCTTGGAGAAGTACCACCACGTCGAGAAGATCAACCACGTCCACCACGCCGGCAACAGCTCCGGCATCGTCGACGGCGCCGCGCTGGTGCTCATCGGATCGGAGCAGGCCGGCCAGACCCACGGCCTCAAGGCGCGGGCCCGCATCCTCGCCACCGCGGTCAGCGGCTCCGAGCCCACGATCATGCTCACCGGCCCCGCCCCGGCCAGCCGCAAGGCGCTCGCCAAGGCCGGCATGTCGGTCGAGGACATCGACCTCATCGAGATCAACGAGGCGTTCGCCGCCGTCGCCATGAAGCTCATGCGCGACCTCGGCGACTACCCGCACGACCAGACCAACGTCAACGGCGGCGCGATCGCCATGGGTCACCCGCTCGGTGCCACCGGCGCGATGATCCTCGGCACCTTGATCGACGAGCTCGAGCGTCGCGACAAGAAGTACGGACTCGCCACGCTCTGCGTCGGCGGCGGTATGGGCATCGCCACCGTCGTCGAGCGCCTCTGACTCCCGCCGCTGGTCGAGCTTGTCGAAACCACCCTTCAGGAGAATTGATCTTTCATGACCACATCCACCACTGAGGCCGTCCGTTACGAGAAGGCCGACGGAATCGTCAACCTCGTCATCGACGACCCGTCGCAGAGCACGAACACGATGAACCAGGCGTACCGCGACTCGATGGAGCGTGCCGTCAGCCAGCTCGTCGACGAGATCGCCGCCGACAGTGACGCCATCAAGGGCGTCATCGTGTCGTCCGGCAAGAAGGTCTTCTTCGCCGGCGGCGACCTCAAGCTCATGGTGCAGGCCACGCCGGACGACGCCGAGGACATCTTCGAGAACGTCGAGGCGATCAAGGCCACGCTGCGCAAGCTGGAGACCTGCGGCAAGCCGGTCGTCGCGGCCATCAACGGCGCCGCGCTCGGCGGCGGCCTCGAGATCCCGCTGGCCTGCCATCACCGCATCGCGGTGGTCGGAGGTTACGAGATCGGTGTCCCGGAGGTCACCCTCGGCCTGCTCCCCGGAGCCGGCGGCATCACCCGCACGGTGCGGATGTTCGGCCTGCAGGACGCGCTGATGAACGTGCTCCTCCAGGGTCCGCGGATGAAGCCGGCGGCGGCCAAGGAGGTCGGACTCGTCGACGAGATCGTCGACACGCAGGAGGAGCTGCTTCCGGCGGCCAAGGCGTGGATCGAGTCTGTGCAGGGCGACGAGGACGCGGCCAAGCAACCGTGGGACCGCGAGGGCTACCGGATGCCCGGCGGCACCCCGTCGTCACCGAAGCTGGCGCAGTTCCTGCCCGCGTTCCCCTCGAACCTGCGCAAGCAGACGAAGGGTGCTGCGTACAAGGCGCCACGCAGCATCATGTCCGCGGCGGTCGAGGGAGCGCAGGTCGACTTCGAGACGGCCACCCGCATCGAGTCGCGCTACCTCGTCGACCTCATCATGGGCCAGCAGTTCAAGAACATGACCCAGGCGTTCTTCTTCGACCTCGGCTCGATCAACGCCGGCGGGTCCCGCCCCGACGGCATTGAGCCGAGGAAGTTCACCAAGGTCGCCGTGCTCGGCGCCGGCATGATGGGCGCGGGCATCGCGTACGTCTCGGCCAAGGCCGGTATGGAGGTCGTGCTCAAGGACGTCGACCTCGCCGCCGCCGAGAAGGGCAAGGCCTACAGCGAGAAGCTGCTCGCCAAGCAGCTCGAGAAGGGCCGCACGACGCAGGAGAAGGTCGACGAGTTCCTGGCCCGCATCACGCCGACGGCCGACTACGCCGACCTCGAAGGGTGCGACCTCGTCGTCGAGGCGGTCTTCGAGTCCGTCGACCTGAAGCACTCCGTCTTCGGTGAGCTCGAGCCGATCGTCAAGCCGGACGCGCTGCTCGGCTCGAACACGTCGACGCTGCCGATCACCGGCCTGGCCGAGGGCGTCAAGCGACCCGAGGACTTCATCGGCATCCACTTCTTCTCGCCGGTCGACAAGATGCCGCTGGTCGAGATCATCGCCGGTGAGAAGACGAACGACGCCACCATCGCCGGCGCGCTCGACTACGTGCAGCAGATCAAGAAGACCCCGATCGTCGTCAACGACAGCCGTGGCTTCTTCACCAGCCGGGTCATCGGCCACTTCATCAACGAGGGACTCGCGATGCTCGGCGAGGGCGTCAACCCCTCCTCGCTGGAGCGGGCAGCGACGCAGGCCGGCTTCCCTGTCGGCACGCTCCAGATCAGCGACGAGCTCAACCTCGAGCTGATGAAGAAGATCCGCATCGCCTCTCAAAAGGCGGTCGAGGAGGAGGGCGGTACCTGGGAGCCGTCCCCGGCCGAGGCCGTCGTCGAGAAGATGATCGAGCTCGGACGATCGAGCAAGCTTGTCGGCAAGGGCTTCTTCGACTACGACGAGAGCGGCAAGCGAACGGGTCTGTGGTCCGGCCTCGCCGAGACGTTCCCCGTCGCGGATGAGCAGCCGGACTTCCAGGACGTCAAGGACCGCCTGGTCTTCGTGATGTCTCTCGACACCGTCCGCTGTCTCGAGGAGGGCGTGCTGCGCACGGTGCCCGACGCGAACATCGGCTCCATCTTCGGCATCGGCTTCCCGCCCATGCACGGCGGAGCGCTGCAGTACATCAACGGCTACGAGGCCGCAGGGTCAGAGCGGGGCGGCCGCATCGGCGTCGAGGCCTTCACCGAGCGGGCCCAGGAGCTGGCGCAGCAGTACGGTGCGCACTTCGAGCCGCCGGCCCTCCTGCTCGACAAGGCGAAGAACGGCGAGAAGTTCGCCTGAGGCCTCGCTGAAGGCTACTTACCTGCGGGGATGTCATGTCGGCTTCTCCGAAGTCCACACAGAGTCCGCAAGAACTCGCGTGCGACGCCGATGGCGCGTGCCGACAGAGCTTTCATCCGCCGGACAAGGTCATCGACGTGCTCGCGACCGGGCAAATCGGACTCCTCCATGGTCCCGGGGTGGATCAGGCCCCATTCCCTCTGTCGCACGGAATCCGTCTTCTGCCTGTTCGGGGAAGAAGAGCTCGACGATTGAGTGGCCGATCCGATCACGCTCGGAGAGCAGCTCGAGATAGTCCGTCACGAAAACCTGCAGACTCGCGGACTCGCTCCGTTCCTTTGCGAGCTTCTTCGGTCCCCTCTTCACCTGCCAACGCGGCCGGCGACTTCGAGCCAAGACTGATCGAAGATGTTCCTCACCTTTGGAGGCGTGAACGATATCGCCGCGACGGTGACCATGCCGACGTGGCGGTAGTGGGAATCCGGACCTGACTGGGGTTCACGGCAGCACCATTTGCCTTGTTTCAGTGTGCGCGCCAAGAACGCTGTCCACTGCTGCCCGCGTTCGGTCCTCGGAGTCGGGCCACAGGTGTGAGTACGTGTCCAGGGTTTCCTTGGCCGACGCGTGGCCGAGCCGCGCCTGGACGACCTTGACGCTCTCGCCGTGGCGGATCAACAGCGACGCGCAATAGTGCCGCAGAGAATGCAAGCGGGTTCCGTCGGGCGCGTTCGCTGCAGCGGCGGCGCGGTTGAATACTCGACTCTGGGTTTGAATCAGCAACCTCCGATCACCGTGCGCCACGCTTTGACCTGCTGCGATCAACACATCACTCACGCACGGTGATAGTTGGCAGCTCCTTCTTGGCGACTCCTCCGAGTCAGCCGATGTCCTCGCCCGCGAGCGTCTTGGCCGCGAGTCGCTCCTCCTCGCTGGCCTCCCAGACCTCCCATGCAGCATGCAGGGCGAGCAAAATGATGAAGCAGCCGAGGATCAGATCTGGCCAGCCCGAGTCGGTCCAGAGTGTGACCACGCCCATAGCAATGATGGAGAGGTTGACGAGCACGTCGTTTCGGGCCGACAGAAACGCTGCCCGGCTGAGTGAGCCGCCGTGGTGGCGCACGTTCACGAGCAGCCAAGCGGCGGTGCCGTTGATTGCGATGGCACCGAGAGAGGCGAGTACGAGCGGCAGCACGTGCGGAGCCACGGGGTCGGTGAATCGCTCGATGGCTTGCCAGCCGGCCAGCGTTGCCGGCGCCAGGATGACAAGTGTCATGGCCTTCCCGAGCATCGCTCGTCTGGCAAGTGGCCAGCCCAGTGCGATGAAGATCAACAGATTGATCGACGTGTCCTCGAGGAAGTCGACGCTGTCGGCGAGAAGCGAGATCGAAGCCGCCGTCAGGGCAACAGTGAACTCGACAAAGAAGTAGGCGAAGTTGATGAGCGCGACGATGAGGACGGCGCGTCGCAATCGTTCTGCACCCGCCTGACCCGTGCTCACATCGGGAATCTATCGCGGCAGTTGGCGCCGACCG
>JBPCJE010000016.1:0-23176 GCA_051005615.1 Aeromicrobium sp. | reverse complement strand
ATGTCTGCCGCGGCCTCGTCCGCAGACTCCTGGTGGCGTCCGTGGATCAGCACCGAACATCCCTCGGCGGCGAGCCGGGCCGCGGCGGCGCGACCCACACCGGCGCTGCTACCGGTGACCAGAGCGGTACGGCCTGTCAGCTCAAGATCCATAGCTGCACCGTATCCACCACTGCCGACAACAACATGTTCCTGTGCAGGCAACGTGAGAAGGCGTTTCTGGCCTCCGCGCATCACACCCGGTTCCGGTCCGCCGCGGGTTCCAGGATCCCAGAGAATGGGCGCGGGTAGTCGGGCAGCATCCGGGTAGCAACGCGGTGCGATCTGGTGCGATCTGGTGCGATCGGATGCTACATAGGTATGCGGCCGGATCTGGCGGAATTCCGCGGGCTGCCGACCTTAAATCGCGTGACCTGCACAGACTCGAATCTTGCCCAAGAGTCGTGTCCAGAACTGACCATTCTATGCGGTCGCGGGCTCCGTTCCGCAGCACCCGGCCCACCGTGGACGACACGAATGATGTGCCCGGGATCGCGGGCGTTCGAACCCATACTGAGATGCAGGGGCGAAGGGATGCGCATGGGGCACGGGTTCCGCTCGTTGCTGAGGCTCGCTGCCGCGGATGCCGCGGCAGACACCGTGGCGCGGGCTGCCGAGTCCGCGCGGCGACTGCTCGACGAGCTCGCGCCGGAACCCGCCCGGCACCGTCAGCCACCCGTTCCGGCCGTCTGGCCGTTGTCGCCCATCGGCGAGCCGGTCGCCGTGCCCCCGCAATCGGCCGTGCCCCCGCGCTTGTCCGTGCCGGGCGGCGAGGTCGCCGCGATGCAAGGCCACGTGGTCCAGGCATCCACGCACCACGCCTTCGGCCCTGCGCCCAGCGTCGTCCCTTCGCGCGGCATCGGGTTCCGACCACCACCGACCACCGACGCCATGGTCGACGAGCTCGAGGCCTCGGGCGAGCTCGACGACGAGGACCACCGACCGACCAAGAGGGAGGCGCCCCCCGACGAACCCGCGGTCAGTCCGATCGACCGGCTGCTCGCGCGTCGGCACGCTCAGGACAAGGTCTCGGAGCCCGAACCCGAGCCGAAGCCGAAGCCCGCGAAGAAGAAGCCTCCCAAGCCCCGCCCGGACCGCGTCTCCGCGCGTGACGAACCAGCCCCGGCACCACCTCGCCCCAAGGGCAAGCACCGCCGCACGGCCGGAGCGGTGAGCGGCACCGTCAGCAACGTCTACGAGCACGGGCTGCGCGGCCTGCGTGTCGAGATCGTCGACGACGCCAAGAAGGTCGTCGCCTCCGCCGTCACCGGCTCGAAGGGCACCTTCGTGGTCGACGACGTCCCTGCCGGCACCTACCGGCTGCGCGCCCACGACGACGTCGACGACGACTTCGAGAAGTCCTGGCACGGTGGCGCGAAGTTCGGCAAGGCGGAAACCTTCAAGGTCAAGTCCGCCAAGACCCGCCGGGGGATCGACGTCGTGCTCCGCTCGAACGCCCAGATCGGCGTCGAGGTCACCGTCACCCAACGATCCGCGGCCATCGCCGTCGGGGTGACCCACCAGGCCACGGGGGCACCGGCCACCGGCGAGGTCGAGCTGCACACCAAGGCCGTCGACATCACCCTGCCGCTCACCCACGGCACGACCTCGCTCGCGCTCGGCACGGCCGGCAAGAAGCTCCGTGTCGACTATCTGGGCGACCACCAGACGCGTTCAGCGTCGGTGAAGGTCAGGCTGCGCTAGGTACGACCGCCGTCCGTGGCTCGCTGGGTCAGAAGTAGCGGGCGAGCTCGGCGGCCAGGCCGTCCTCGCCGACCGTTCCGGTGACGTCGTCGGCCGCGGCCTGCACGGGTTCGGGAGCCTGGCCCATGGCCACACCGTGGCCGGCCCACTCGAGCATTTCGACGTCATTGAAGCCGTCGCCGACCGCGAGCACGTCGGCCTGCGCGATGTCGAGCCGCGCGCACACCATCTCCAGGCCCGAAGCCTTGGAGACACCGTCCGGCGCGAGGTCGAGCCAGGAGGTGTAGCCGATGTAGTAGTTCGTGTCGCTGAGACCGAGCCCTTGGACCACCTCGGCGAACTCTTGTGGGTCGTGGCCCAGCGCGCGGATGACGACGCGGGTGACGGGCTCGGCCACGAGTGAGTCGACGTGCTCGACGGTGATGCGGCCGCTCACCTCGCCCTCGGGGAAGGGCTGGTTGACGCGATAGCCCACACCGATCTCCTCGACGGCGACGAGCGCGTCGGGCACGCGCTCGAGCACCCGTCGCACCGCCTCGGAGGCGTCGAACGTGACGCTGTGCAGCACCTCGACCGGGTGATAGCCGACGACGACGGCGCCGTTGCTGGTGACCGCCATTCCGTCGGGGAGGCCGAGGCGCTCGACGACCTCCATCGTGCCGGGCATGGCCCGGCCGGTGGCGACCACGACGACGACCCCCGCATCAGCGAGCGCGAGCACAGCGTCACGCACCGCGGGGCTGAGCGCATTGGTCTGGTCGACCAGGGTGCCGTCGACGTCGATCGCCGCCAGCCGCGGGACGAACGTCACGCGATCGGCTCCAGGACCGCGCCCAGGAGGGGATGCAGAACGGCGGGCAGACGCACGGATCCGTCGGCCTGCTGACCGTTCTCGAGCAGCGCGATGATCGTGCGGGTCATCGCGCAGAGCGTGCCGTTGAGCGTGGCCACCGGCATGGTGCCACCCTGCTCACGCATCCGGATGTCGAGGCGTCGGGCCTGGAACTGGGTGCAGTTGGACGCCGACGACACCTCGCGGTAGCGCTCCTGAGTCGGAATCCAGGCCTCGCAGTCGAACTTGCGGATGGCCGACAGCCCGAGGTCGCCGGACGGGACGTCGATCACGCGGTATGGCAGCTCGAGCGCGTCGAGCCACGACCGCTCCCACGCGAGAATGCGCTCGTGCTCGGCGTACGACTCCTCGGGCGTCGTGAACACGAACATCTCGACCTTGTCGAACCAGTGCACGCGGAAGATGCCCCTGGTGTCCTTGCCGTACGAGCCCGCTTCGCGGCGGAAGCAGGGGCTGAAGCCGGCATAGCGCAGCGGCAGCGAAGCGGTGTCGAGGATCTCGCCGGAGTGGTAGGCCGCGAGCGGCACCTCGCTGGTGCCGACGAGGTAGAGGTCGTCCTTCTCGAGGTAGTAGACGTCGTCGGCCGCCTGGCCGAGGAAGCCGGTGCCCTCCATGGCGCTCGGCTTGACCAGAGCCGGCGGGATCATCGGGGTGAAGCCCCACTCCGACGCCTTGCCCATCGCGAGCTGGGTGAGTGCGAGCTCGAGGCGCGCGCCGGCCCCGGTGAGGTAGTAGAACCTCGCGCCGCTGACCTTCGCGCCGCGCTCGGTGTCGATGGCGCCCAGAATCTGCCCGAGCTCGAGGTGGTCGCGCGGCTCGAAACCCTCGGTCGCGAAGTCACGCGGGGTACCGACGAGGTCGAGCACCGCGAAGTCGTCCTCACCGCCCTCGGGCGCCTCCTCCGAGGCCGGGTTGGGCAAGGCGCGGAGCAGCGCGTCGAACGTCTTCGCGGCCTCGGTCTGCGCTGCTTCGGCCTCCTTGACCTGCGCGCTGAGCTGCTTGGTCTGCGCGAGGAGAGCCTGCTTCTCGTCGCCCTGCGCTCGGGCAATGAGCTTGCCGATGTTCTTCTGCTCCGACCGCACCGCCTCGAACGCGGCGATGGACGACCGGCGGCGCTCGTCGGCGACGACGAGGTCGTCGACCAGCTCGGGAGGCTCGCCGCGGCGACGCTGGGCCACCCGCAGCGCGTCCGGGTCGTCGCGCAGGAGTCGGGGATCGATCACCCGGTCACCTTATCTGCGTGGTCCGCGGCCCGAGCGGTCGAGACCGCCGCCATCCCCTACGCTGGATCGACCCTGTGCCGTCCCCGAAAGTGTGAGTGCGTTGTCGTTCGACCTGCGTCGTGCCGAGCCCACCCGCCGGGCCAGGTACTGGTGGGCGATGGGCGTCCCGGCCGTCGTCGTGGTGGCACTCGCCATCGCCGTCGGCACCGAGAACTCCGCGCTCGAGCGGCTGGACGACCCCGTGGCCCAGTGGGGCTACGACCTCGGCAACCGGTCGGACGCGTTCAACGCGTTCGCCACCTGGTTCAGCCTCGCCTCCTCCAACTGGACCGTCGCCGCGATCCTGCTCCTCGTCGCCGGCTACGCCGCGTGGCGCCGCGAGCGGCGGGTCGCGATCTGGATCGTCGTCAGCGCTCTGCTCGTCATCCCCGGCAACGCGCTCATCAAGCTGGCCTTCCAGCGTCCCCGCCCCTTCTGGGACGAGCCGCTCTACGACATCGTCGGCTATTCGTTCCCGAGCGGCCACGCCGCCGGTGCCGGACTGTTCTCGACGGTCGCCATTCTGCTCACGATCGTGCTGACCGGTCGCGGCTGGCGCCGTCGCATCCTCATCGTCGGGTGGGTGCTGCTCGCCCTGCTCATCGCCGCCGACCGCATCGTCCTCGGCGTGCACTACCTCTCCGACGTCACCACCGGACTCGGGCTGGGCATGGCTGTCACCGTGGCCGTGTGGACGCTCCTCGTCCCGGACGCCTCGCGCATCCCGCACGAGCTGGCGGTGTTCACCGGCACCGGACGCAAGCGCGTCGCGGTGATCGTCAACCCGGCCAAGGTCGGCGACCTCGACGTCTTCAAGACGCGTGTGCTCGCGGTGGCCGCGCGCGAGGGCTGGAAGCAACCCGTCTGGTACGAGACGACGCTCGACGATCCCGGCCCCGGACAGGCCCAGGCGGCTCTGGAGGCGGGAGTCGACCTCATCGTCGCGGCCGGCGGCGACGGCACCGTGCGCGCCGTGTGCGAGGAGGTCGCACGTACGGGCGTGGCGGTCGGCATCCTGCCGCACGGCACCGGCAACCTGCTGGCCCGCAACCTTGGGCTCCCCCTCAACATCCGCGACGCCCTCGACGTCGCCTTCGGCGGCCAGGACAAGGCCATCGACCTCGCCACGTTCCGGGCCGACGCTGTCCTCGAGGACGACCCGGCGGGCGAGATCAACCCGGATGCCGGCGAGCCGGCCGGCACCGACACCTGCTTCCTCGTCATGGCCGGTCTTGGCATGGACGCCGAGATCATGACCGGCGTCGACGACCAGCTCAAGGAGAAGGTCGGCTGGTTCGCGTACTTCGTGTCCGGCATCAGGGCCCTGCGCTTCCCGGCGATGCGGGTCGAGATCAGCGTCGACGACGGCGAGTTCAAGAAGTTCAGGGCCCGCACCGTGGTCGTCGGCAACGTCGGCTTCCTGCAGGCCGGCATCCCGCTGCTCCCGGACGCCCAGATCGACGACGGCCTGCTCGACGTCGTGGTGCTCGCACCCAAGCGGTTCATCGGGTGGCTCGCGATCGTCGTGCGGGTGCTGGGCCGACAGCGCCGCACCAACGAGCGGCTCGACCGCCTCTCCGGCCGGAAGGTCGTCATCCGCGCGGAGAAGCCGATGCCCATGCAGCTCGACGGTGATCCGGTGGGTGCTGGCACCGAGATCACTGCCGAGGTGCAGCACGGCGTCCTGCTCGTCCGCGTCCCCGTGCGTCCCGCCCCCGCGGTGCCCTGACGCACCGTCAGTCGCGCCGGACGGCGTACTGGAGGTGCTGGCCCTGGTGCCCGGGATCACGACCGGGTCCTCGAACCGGTGTGGCGCGGCGCCGAGGTTGGCGAAGTACGGAATCCCCTCTCCCAGCAGCACCGGCACCAGGCTGACGTCGACCTCGTCGACCAACCCCAGGTCAAGGGCCTGACGAGCGATGTCGGCGCTGGCGATGGTGACGTCTCCGTCGCCCGCAATCTCCTTGGCCTTCTCGATGCCGGACGCGACGCTGTCGGCGAACGAGGTCCTCGTCCACCGTTCGGCGTCCTCGGGGACGTCGTGCGTCACCACGACGACAGGCGCACCCATCGGGTGGTGGTCGTCCCAGCCGTTGGTGATGTCGAACAGCCGGCGTCCGCAGACGATGGCGCCGGTGTTCCCCATCCAGCCCCGCAGGAGCTCGGCACCAGGCTCGTCGACGCTGAACGAGAACTTCTCGTCGGCGGTGGGAACCGTGACGGAGCCCGTGCCGTACCAGCCGAACAGCTCGTCGATGCCGTCCTGCGGATCGGCGACGAAGCCGTCGAGGGACATGGTCATGTGCGTGTGGATCTTGCTCATCGGAGATCTCCTGTCGGTGTCGAGGGTCAGAGGGTGGCGAGGAGATCGTCGAGGCGCTCGTAGCCCTCGTTGACGCCCACGTCCATCCCGCTGGAGGCCATGCCGTCGCGGTCGGCGACGCTCATGAAGATCGAGCTGGCGTGCACGCGGGTGCGGCCGTCGCCGAGGTCCTCCATGCGGATCGTCTCGAAGGACACGTGGCCGGGCATGCCGAGCCACTCGAACGTGCGCTGCGAGAGCTCGGGCGTCGGGTCGCCGTGGACGACGCCGCGGAACCCGTGCTCGTTGCCGTCGGGGTCACGCTGCACGAGCGTCCAGGTGCCGCCGTGGCGCGCCTCGAAGGTGCACTCGACGTTCTCGAGGTACTTCGGGCCGATCCACTGCGCGACCAGCTCGGGGTCGTTGTGGGCCCGGAACACCTTGCCGATCGGGGCGTCGAAGTCGCGCGTGATGGTGATCTCGTGCGAGTTCGGCTCGACACCGATCGTCGTCTCCTTGTTCAGTGTGTTCATCGTCCTTCTCCTTCGGTGTGGTGGTTCAGTCGTCCATCTGGGTCAACAGGTCATCGAGGCGCCGGTAGCTCTCGTCCCAGTAGGTGCGGTAGTCGGCCGGCCAGTCGGTGGCGTCCTTGAGCGGCTCGGCGCGGAGGTGGCTGAGACGCATCGTGCCCTGCCGGGTGCGGGAGATCAGCCCGGCCTGCTCGAGCACCTTGAGGTGCTTGGAGACGCCCGGCTGGGACATGTCGAACAGCTCGGTGAGCCCGGTGACGTTGGTGTCCTCCCGGCTCAGCTGCGCGAGGATCGCGCGGCGGGTCCGATCGGCCAGTGCGCCGAACACGAGATCGAGCTGGGCTTCCGTCATCTTCATTTTCATAACCTTTTGGTTCTGAAACTATTTGGTTATGGATTGCCCTCGCCTCGTCACGGTTGTCAAGGGATTCGCGCAAGTTCGCTCGCGATAGCGTGCACTGGTGAAGTCAACGCTCCGAGGACGCTGGAGAAGACAGCCCGAGCCGGCCGCGCCCAACGTCACCTACCGAGCCCGCCCGTACGTGTGTGGAGCCATCGGTCGGTTCGACGAAAAGCGACTCGACCGGCTGACGGCGGCCGCCCCGACGAGCGTCCACCAGGTGCACCGGTCGTCGACGGCCGTGCTCTTCGCCAGTGCCGGACTCGACCCGTGGACGGCCGGCAGCGACGAAGGCCTCTTCTGGAACGCCTTGGCCGGTCACGAGGCGCCGATGTCGTGGGAGGTCGCCGCCGAGCGCCGGCTGGCGGCGGGGATCCGGTTCACCGATCGGGGGGCGACGCTGCACACGGACGCCCTCGGCATGCAGGACCTCTTCACGCGCCGCATCGGTGAAGCCCTGTACTTCTCGATCCGCATCGACCCACTGCTGCGTCTCGACGACGCGAAGCTGCACATCGACTGGACCGGCTGGGCCAACATCCTCGTCGTCACGGCGCCGCTGTCCGACACCACGCCGTTCGAGGAGGTACGACGCGTGCCGGCAGCGACCGCGTGGCACGCCGACGATCGCGGTCTCCACCTCACGCGGTTCGAGCCCGGCTGGCTGTCCGCCGAACCGGACGGCGCGATCACGCCGGGTGACGTCGTGGCCACGATCGGCGCCTGCATCCCCACCGAGCCGAGCTTGGCGATCACCCTGAGCGGTGGGTGGGATTCGCGACTGCTCGCGACCCTGGCCCGCCGACGCTCCGACCTCCTCGTGGCCTGGACGACGAGCGATGACGACGGCCGCGACCGCGACTTCGACCTCGCCGGGCTGGTTGCCGAAACCCTGGACATCGAGCACCACCGATTCATGCCCGGACCCGACGCTTGGCTCAGCGAGCTGTCACCGGTGCGCCGTCGCCACGACTTCCTCTGTCCTCTCCACGTCTGGCTCATGCCCCTGGCCCGCGAGCTGCACGGACGCCCGGAGACCGTTCTGGACGGGCTGGGCGGCGCGCTCTTCAAGGGCGTTCCGGAGGCGGTGTTGGCGACGTCCGACCCGGCGGAGCGTCACCGGCTGCACTGGGCCGCCCTCGCGCAGAACCGCCTGAAGGACCCTGCCAAGTTCGCACCTGGCGTCGCAGCCGAGATGGAGGCCCGTAGCCGGGCGTCCCACGAGGAGACCGTGGCCGGCTTCGACACCCACCCGGCGGCACCGACGCTGAGCAACCTCCACACCCGCATCGCGCGATCCATCGCGCTGAGTCCGCTGCGGATCATGGCTCCGGAGGTGAACGTGAGCGTGCCCCTCGTGCACCCCGATGTCGTCGACGCCGCCCTCCGCGTGCCCCTCCCCGACAAGTCGGGAGGGGACTTCTACCGCAACATGCTCCTGGCAGCCGACTCGCACGTCGCCCGGCTGCCGTCAACCAACGACGGGGGACCCAAGGGCAGAAGGGGACCGCGCCGGCAGTCCAGCCCCGAGACGCTCGCCGCGATGGCGCGGACGATCGCGGCGAGCGACACCGTCGTCCGGCTGCTCGGGCCTGAGCTCCGGCACGCGCTCGACGACCCCGACGTGCTCCACCGCCTCGGCGCCACGGTGCACGGCCATCGCCTCCTGAACTGGGCGAGCCTGATGGCCGAGTGGCACACCACCTACGACGACGTGCTGGCCGACGACGCACTCTGGTAGGCGTCGATCTCGTCGAGGATCGCCGCCTTGACCGACTCCTCCGCGAACGACGCCCGCACGGCCGCGCGGGCCAGGTCGGCGACACCGGCGTCGTCGAGGCCGAGCAGGTCGCGGGCGACCTCGTACTCCTGGTTCAGGGTCGTGGCGAACATCGGCGGGTCGTCGGAGTTGATGGTGACAGGCACGCCGGCCTCGACCAGGGCTGGCAGCGGGTGCTCGGCGAGCGACGGCACGGATCGCGTGCAGACGTTGGACGTCGGACACACCTCGAGCACGACGCCGGTGGCGGCCAGGTACTCCATCAGCTGCGGGTCCTCCGCGGCCGCGATGCCGTGGCCGATGCGTTCGGCGCCGAGGTGGCGCAACGAGTCCCAGATCGTCTCCGGACCGGTGGACTCCCCCGCGTGCGGGACGCTGTGGAGCCCGACCGCGTGCGCCTGCGCGAAGTGCGGCGCGAACTGCGGACGTGGCACGCCTTCCTCGGGGCCCCCGAGACCGAAGCTCACCAGACCGTCGGGGCGCAGGCGCACCGCGGTGTCGATCGTGACATCGGCGCCCTCCAGACCGAACTCGCCGGGGATGTCGAAGCACCAGCGCAACGTGAGGTCGAGCTCGGCCTCGGCGGTGCGGCGCGCGTCCTCCACCGACTCGCAGAACGCTTCCGCGGCGATACCGGCCCGGATCGACGTGTAGGGCGTGAGCGTCAGCTCGGCGTAGCGGACGTTCTGGGCAGCGAGGTCGTGGGCGACGTCGTGGGTGAGCGTCCAGATGTCCTCGGGCGTGCGAAGAAGGTCGACGACCGAGAGGTACACCTCGATGAAGTGCCCGAAGTCGGTGAAGTCGAAGTAGTCGGCCAGCCGGTCGGGGTCGCTGGGCACGGAGGTGGAGCCCTCGTGCCTGGCCGCGAGCTCGGCGACCGTGCGGATGGACGCCGACCCGACGTGGTGGACGTGCAGCTCTGCTTTCGGAAGTCCCTCGACGAACGTCACCGATCGAGCGTATCGGGGCCGGAGGCCCCCTTCTCTGCCTCCTCGGCCGCCTCGGCCAGCGCCTTCAGACGCCGTTCCTTGACCGTGCCCCGGTCGGCGAACTCGACCTCGACCGTGATGACGTGCTCCTCGCCGAGGTGGAACTCCACCCGCCGCGCATCGTCGGTGAGGTGGCCGGCCTTAGCCTCGGACAGCCACTTGGTGGAGCCGTCGGCGGAGATCAGGCCCACGCGTGCGGCGGTTCCGCGCTGCCCGCGGTAGACCACCGGCCCGGGGCCGCTGTCGCGGATGACGAGCGCCCCGCGGCTGATACGGGTGTCGTCGGTGGAGACGGTGGGCGGCTCCTCGGTACCGGGTCGGCCGAAGGACCACTTGCCGTCCCCGACGAGCACGTCCTCGCCGGACTCCCCCGAACCCAGTTGGTACTTGACGATCAGCACGTCGGTCATTCTAGGGGCGACCAAGCGGGCCTGTTCGTGCTTTCAGGCACCCGGCACGATGGCCTCGATGATGCTTCCGTCGGCTCGTTCGCGGCCCGCGACCGGTTGCGGTTCCCCGTCCAGGTGCGGGCCCTGACCCTTGAGCTGGATCGTCGCCGGCTCGTCCGACGTGACGGTGACCGACTCGCCGCGTACGCCCACCGTCACCTGGTCGCCCTCCTCGACGACCAGCTCGAGCTGGTCGGGGCGAACGGTGACGCGGACGCGGTTGCCGCGCAGCATCAGCCGGAACGTCAGCGACGGCCACGACTCGGGGAGACGCGGGTCGAACGTGAACCGTCCACCCTGGTCGCGGAAGCCGCCGAACCCGAAGACCAGCGCGCCCCACACGCCGCCCGTGGACGCCACGTGGACGCCGTCGGCGGAGTTCTGGTGGAGGTCGGCGAGGTCGACGAACAGCGAGCTGAGGAAGTAGCGAATGGCCAGGTCGTCGTAGCCGACCTCGGCGGCCATGATCGACTGCACCACCGCGGACAGGGTGGAGTCGCCGGTGGTGATGGGGTCGTAGTACTCGAACGCGGCCCGCTTCTGCTCGTCGGTGAACAGCTCGCCCTGCAGGAACAGTGCCAGCACGACGTCGGCCTGCTTGAGCACCTGGAACCGGTAGATGACCAGCGGGTGGTAGTGCAGCAGCAGCGGCCGCTGCTCGAGCGGGGTGTTCGCGAGGTCCCACACCTCGCGCTCGAGGAAGTGCAGGTCCTGGGGGTGCACGCCGAGGTGGTCGTCGTAGGGGATCGACATGCCCTCGGCGGCCCGCTCCCACTCCACGATCTCGTCGTTCTCGAGCTCGAGCCGGTCGACCAGGGCCTCGTACTCGGGCCCGTCGATCTCGGCGAGCTCACGCACGGCCTCGGCCGCACGCCGCAGGTTGAAGCGCGCCATGACGTTGGTGAACAGGTTGTCGTTCACGACGGTCGTGTACTCGTCGGGACCGGTGACGCCGTGGATGTGGAAGTCGCCGCCGTTGTCGTCGCGCCAGAAGCCGAGGTCGGCCCACATGCGGGCGGTCTCGACGAGCACGTCGATGCCCTCGCGCATGAGGAAGTCCAGGTCGCCGCTGGCGGCCACGTACTGCGCCAGGGCATACGCGATGTCGGCGTTGATGTGGTACTGCGCGGTGCCGGCCGCGTAGTAGGCCGATGCCTCCTCGCCGTTGATGGTGCGCCACGGGAACAGGGCGCCCTTCTGGGCGAGCTCGTGGGCACGCCGGCGAGCCGCGTCGAGCAGGGTGTAGCGGAACCGGAGGGCCGCGCGCGCGGCCTCGGGTCGGGTGTACGTGAGGAACGGCAGCACGTAGATCTCGGTGTCCCAGAAGTAGTGGCCGCCGTAGCCGGATCCGGTGACGCCCTTGGCCGGGATGCCGCTGCCCTCGGCGCGGGCCGACGCCTGGGCGACCTGGAACAGGTTCCAGCGCAGCGCCTGCTGGATCTTGTCCTCTCCCTCGACCACGACGTCCGACCGGTGCCAGTAGTCGTCGAGCCATTCACGCTGGTCGGTCTCGAGCTTCTCGACGCCCGCGGCAGCCGCTCGGTCGAGCGTGCGGCGGCACCGGTCCAGCAGCTCACGGGGAGGCACCCCCCGGGACGTGTGGTACGAGACGAGCTTGGTGAGCCTGATCGTCCGGCCGGGCTCGGCGTCGACGCGGTAGACGAGCTTGGCGAGGTCCTCGGAGACGTGGACGTCGCAGGTGAACTCGTTGTCGGTGCCGAACTCGTGGTCGGCTGCCACGCCCAGGGTCATGTTGCTGTCCGCGCAGCGGTAGCCGAGCTCGACCCGGCCGAGCTCCTTGTCGCCCTGGTGCAGCACCGGCTCGAGCACGCGGCGGATGAGACGCTCGGCCTTGCGGGGGTCGACGCCCTCGCCCATGGCCTTGTCCGGCACGTGGTACTCGTCCTCGCCGTCCTGGCGGTTGAGGATCTGCGACGAGATCGCCACCGGTGCCGAGTCGTCGAGCATTGTCACCTCGAACGTCATGACGGCGAGATGGCGCTGGGTGAGCGAGACCATGCGGGTGGTGCGCAGGTGCACGCGCTTGCCGGCCGGCGTGCGCCACAGCAGGTCGCGGTGGTGCACTCCGGTGCGGAAGTCGATGGCGCGCTCGTACTCGTGCAGGTCGGCGACCGGCAGGAGCAGCGGCTCGTCGTCAACGTAGAGCCGGATGGCCTTGGCGTCGGGAGCGTTGACGATCGTCTGACCGACCCGGGCGAACCCGTAGGCCTCCTCGGCGTGCTGGATGGGCCACGTCTCGTGGAAGCCGTTGATGAACGTGCCGTGCGAGTGGGAGTCGCGGCCCTCCTCGACGTTGCCACGCATGCCCAGATAGCCGTTGCCGAGCGCGAAGATGGTCTCGGTGCTGCCGAGGTTCTCGTCGCTGAAGTTCTGCTCGACGAGCCGCCAGGGGTCGACCGGGAAACGGGTGCGGTCGAGGAAGTCGCGGACGGGAGGCGCCTCGTGCGACGGACCCTTCTCGTCGGCGCGCTCGGCCTCCGGCGCCTCCACGCCGGGCGGCACCAGCAGTCCGTCGCTCTCGCCGCTCACAACAGTTCCTCGAGGTCGGAGACGACCTGATCGGCACCGTGCTCGGTGAGTGCCGCGGCGCCGACGCCGCGGTCGACGCCGACCACGAGGCCGAAGTTGCCCGCCTTGCCGGCAGCGACGCCGCTCAGGGCGTCCTCGAGCACGACCGCGCGGGACGGTTCGGCGCCGACCTGCTCGGCGGCGAACAGGAAGGTGTCCGGGGCGGGCTTGCCGGCGAGGTGGCGGTCGGTGGCCACCCGGCCGTCGACGATGGTGGGGAAGAAGTCGATCATGTCGGCCACGCGCAGCACGTCCGGCGCGTTGCGTGAGCTGGAGACCACCGCCAGCGCGATGCCGCGCTCGGCCAACGCCTCGACGAGACGGCGCGAACCGGGGTAGGCCACCACGCCGTCGCGCTTGAGCACCTCTTCGAACACGTCGTTCTTGCGGTTGCCCAGCCCGCACACCGTCTTCTCGTCGGGGCTGTCGCTGGGTTCGCCCTCGGGCAGATCGATGTCGCGAGACTCCAGGAACGAGCGGACCCCGTCGTAGCGGGGCTTGCCGTCGACGTACGTGAAGTAGTCGTCGTCGGTGTAGGGCTCGTCGACGCCCTGGTTCTCGAGGAAGGCGCTGAACATCTCCGCCCAGGCGTGCATGTGCACCTCGGCCGTCGGCGTGATGACACCGTCGAGGTCGAACAGGGCTGCGTCGAAGTCGCTCCAATCCATTCCGAAAGCGTATGCCTGTCGCCCAGCAGAGTGGCGCAGAACCCACCGGAGCGGATGCGACTCGTGACTCCGCGGGCGAAGCGCAAGATCGGTCATGGGCAACGAGCTCCTCGGTGGCCAGACTGGGCGCATGAGCGAATACGGCCGCGACCGACTGCGCGAGCTCCTCGACGTCGTCCTCGACCAGGACAACCGCGCCCTCAGCGACATGGCCGGCGATGCCCACACATCGCCGTTCCACTTCGCCCGGCAGTTCAGTCGAGGCACCGGCGAGCCGCCCGTCGCGCTGCGGCGCCGGGTCATGCTCGAGCGGGCGGCATGGCGGCTGCGGCACGGAGCCCGCGCCGTCGACGTCGCAGCTGGGGCCGGCTACGACTCGGCCGAGGGATTCAGCCGTGCGTTTGCCCGCGCGTTCGGACATCCACCGGGCTCCACCACGGCGTCGAGCAGCCACCGGCTCAACGCCCCGAACGGCATCCATTTCCACCCGCCGGTGAATCTCTGGGTGGACTCATCCCCCAAGGAGGGAACCGACATGCACCTGACCTCGCTGCTGATCCATCACGACGTCGACGACACGCGGGCCCTGATCGACCTCGCGGCCACCCTCGACGACGCGGAGTACCGGCGCGACCGGATGCCGGGCCTCACCGTGCTCGGGTGGGACGGTCCTGAAGGCTCCATCGCCACGATCCTCGAGCACCTGGTCTGGACGAGAGAGGTGTGGGTCGCGGCGATCGTCGGACGGGACCTGCCCGGCCGGGGCGGTGACTCCCCCACCGAGGTCCGTGACCGCCACGAGGCCATCAGCCCCGACTGGGTCGGCGTGGTGCGCGACATCGAGGACCGCGACGCCTGGGGCGACCGCATCATCGACGCTCTCTGCGAGCCACCGGAGAGCTTCGTGCTCGGCAGCGTGATCGCCCACGTGGTGACGTTCTCGGCGCACCGACGCCAGCTCGCCCGGCACCTCATGCGCGAGGCCGGACTGAAACCCGACCACGGCGACCCCATCGACTGGCTGACCCACCGGAACGCCGCCACCGAGGAGTGACATGACCCGCACCGTCTTCTACACCGCCACGAGCCTCGACGGCTTCATCGCCGACCCGGACGACTCCCTCAGCTGGCTCATGACACGCGAGCAGGATCGCAGCGGACCGATGAACTACCAGGACTTCATCGCCGACGTCGGCGCCGCCGTCATGGGCCGCACCACCTACGAGTGGATCCTGAACTACGAGGGACCCGACGCCGCCTGGCCTTACGACATTCCCTGCTGGGTGTTCAGCTACCACGACCTCGAGAAGGTCGACGGCGACATCCGCTTCGCCCGGGGCGACGTGGACCAGCACCACGCCGCGATGGCCGAGGCTGCCACCGGCAAGGACGTCTGGGTGGTCGGCGGCGGTGACCTGGCCGCGCAGTTCGCCGCCGCCGGCCTGCTCGACGAGCTCATCGTCCACATCGCGCCGGTGTTCCTCGGCGCCGGCGCCCCGCTCTTCCCCCGCCGTCAGGAGCTCAAGCTCACCGAGCTCGCCCAGAACGTCGAGTTCGCCTGCGCCCGCTATGACGTCGTCGCCCCCTCACCGAGCCGTTAGGCTTCACCCACCTGAACCCCAGCGACGCGATGCGAAGGACACATGACCAGGGTTGCCCTCATCACCGGGATCACCGGCCAGGACGGTTCCTACCTCGCCGAGCTGCTGCTCGCCAAGGGTTACGAGGTCCACGGCCTCATCCGGCGTGCCTCGACGTTCAACACCTCCCGGATCGACCACCTCTACGAGGACCCCCACGACGAACAGGTCCGGCTGTTCCTCCACTACGGCGATCTCGGTGACGGCGCGCGGCTCGTCACGCTGCTGAACGAGATCGCCCCCGACGAGGTGTATAACCTGGCGGCCCAGTCACACGTTCGTGTCTCCTTCGACGAGCCGGAGCACACCGCCGACGTCACGGGCACGGGCACGATCCGGCTCCTCGAGGCGGTCCGCCTGGCCGGCATCAGACCGCGGTTCTACCAGGCGTCGTCGTCCGAGCTCTTCGGCGCGACCCCGCCCCCGCAGAGCGAGGACACCCCGTTCTACCCGCGCTCGCCCTACGCGGCGGCCAAGCTCTACAGCTACTGGATCACCAAGAACTACCGCGAGGCCTACGACATGTTCGCGGTCAACGGCATCCTGTTCAACCATGAGTCGCCCCGACGCGGCGAGACGTTCGTGACCCGCAAGATCACCCGTGCGGTGGCCGCGATCAAGGCGGGCACGCAGGATCTCCTCTTCATGGGCAACCTCGACGCGATCCGCGACTGGGGCTACGCGGCCGAGTACGTCGAAGGCATGTGGCGGATGCTCCAGGCCGATCAGCCCGAGGACTTCGTCCTCGCCACCGGCGTGGGCATCTCGGTCCGTGAGTTCCTGGAGATCTCCTTCGAGCACGCCGGCCTCGACTGGGAGAAGCATGTGCGCTTCCACGATCGCTACCTCCGGCCCACCGAGGTCGACGCACTCATCGGCGACTGCACCAAGGCGCAGAAGAAGCTCGGGTGGAGTCCGACCGTCGACGGCCGCGCCCTCGCTCCGCTGATGGTCGATGCCGACATCGAGGCGCTCGAGCATGCCGGACGACCGTGGGTCGACCAGGTCCGCCTCGAGTCCTGGGGAACGGCGTGACCGTCGAGGACGGCGTCGACTTCGATCCCGCGCCGCTCGACCGCTCCGCCACGTTCTACGTCGCTGGCCACCGCGGCATGGTCGGCTCGGCCATCGCTCGCAAGCTGGAGTCGGAAGGCTTCACGTCCGTCGTCGGCAAGTCCTCCTCAGAGCTCGACCTCACCGACCGGGCCGCGGTCTTCGAGGACTTCCGGCAGACCTCGCCCCGCTACGTCGCCCTCGCCGCGGCCAAGGTGGGCGGCATCCTCGCGAACAGCACCTACCCGGTCGACTTCCTCAGCGACAACATGCGGATCCAGGTCAACGTCATGGACGCGGCTCTCGAGCATCGCGTCGAACGGCTGATCTTCCTCGGCTCGTCGTGCATCTACCCCAAGTTCGCCGAGCAACCCATCGCCGAGGAGTCCATGCTCACCGGACACCTGGAGCCGACCAACGAGGCCTATGCGATCGCCAAGATCGCCGGCATCCTGCAGGTGCAGGCGGTGCGACGGCAGTACCGGCTGCCGTGGGTCAGCGCCATGCCCACCAACCTCTACGGACCGAACGACAACTTCTCGCCGCAGGGGTCGCACGTGCTGCCCGCCCTCATCCGGCGCTACGACGAGGCCGCCTCGAGCGGGGTCGACACCGTGACCAACTGGGGCACTGGCTCACCGCGGCGAGAGCTCCTCCACGTGGACGACCTCGCCACCGCCGTGCTGCACATGCTGGAGCACTACGACGGCCCGCAGCAGCTCAACGTCGGAACCGGCACCGACGTCACGATCGGCGAGCTCGCCGAGACCATCGGCGACATCACCGGCTTCGACGGCAGGACCGAATGGGACACCACCAAACCGGACGGCACGCCCCAGAAGCTCCTCGACGTCTCCAAGCTCGCGAAGGCCGGATGGACCGCCAGCATCTCGCTCGAGGACGGCTTGCGATCCACCTACACGTGGTACCGCGAGAACATCGACTCCCTCCGTCAGTGAGGAGGGTCGAGACGCGGTGATCTCGTCGGAGTCCGCTGGCTCCAGGCACTGTGTCACGTCTTGGGCGGCTGCGTCGTCTGGTGGGTAGGACCCACCCGGACGAAGGGATGACCTGTGGACTCCGCCGACCCCGTCTGGCCGCTCCTCGTGCTCGCGGGCGATCCAGCTGGCCGATGCCGCGGCCTGCGTGCGGCCCCTCCCATCGTGCGCGACTGCCTGGTCGATGTGAACGTGCCCCGACGCTTCTGGTGGATGCTCACCCCGATCAGGCTCATCGCGGCGACCGGGCTCGCGGCCGGTGTGTGGGTGCCCGAGATCGGTCTCGCCGCGTGTCTGGGACTCGTCGCGTACTTCGTGCTCGCGATCGGGGCTCACGTTCGTGCGCGCGACTTCGGCCGGAGCCTGTTCGTCAACGCGATCGGCATGCTGATCCTGAGCGTCGGGACGACCTACCTGTGCTTCCTGTCGTAGTGCCCGAGGTACGTCCTAGGGTGACCTCATGACTCAGGGCGCGAACAGCGAGGTCGGACGTCTGCGCACGGTGATGCTGCATCGCCCGGGGTCGGAGCTCGCGCGACTCACCCCGCGCAACAACGACTCGCTGCTCTTCGACGGCATCCCGTGGGTCGGGCGCGCGCAGGACGAGCACGACGCCTTCGCGCAGGCTCTCCGCGACCACGACGTCGAGGTGCTGTACCTCGTCGAGCTGCTCACCGAGACGCTCGAGAACTCCCGGGCGCGCGAGCAGATCATCGACAGCACCACGGCGACGCTGCACCTCGGCGACGGCCTGCGCGACTACCTCACCGCCGCGATGACCGACCTCGCGCCGGCCGACCTCGCCACCGTCGTCACCGCCGGGCTCCGCAACGACGAGATCGCGCACCGCAGCATCGTCACCAGTCTGCTGCGGCCCGACGACTTCCTGGTCGACCCACTGCCCAACCTGCTGTTCACCCGTGACTCGTCGGTGTGGTTGCCCGGACGTGTCGCCGTCACGAGCCTCGCCATGCCCGCGCGGGTGCGCGAGACCCAGCTGACCAACCTCGTCTACGAGCACCACCCGCGCTTCGCCGGCGTCGAGCGCCTGCACGGCCCGCACCTCGAGCACCTCGAAGGTGGCGACGTCCTGCTGCTTGCGCCCGGCGTCATGGCGGTCGGCGTCGGCGAGCGCACCACGCCGGCCGGATTCGAGACCTTCGCGCGCCAGGTGCTCGCGCCCATGCATGACGGCACCGAGCTCGCTCACACGGTGCTGGCGGTACCCATCGCGCAGGAGCGCGCCACCATGCACCTCGACACCATCGTCACGATGGTCGACGTCGACACCGTGGTCATCTACCCCAACGTGGCCGACCACCTCCGTGCCTTCACGGTCACCTGGGAGGGGGACGATCTCGAGGCTTCGAAGGAGCAGTCCTTCTTCGCCGCTGCCGCCGAGGCGATGGGGATCGACACCCTTCACCAGATCGACACCGGGCTCGACCCGGTCACCGCCGAGCGCGAGCAGTGGGACGACGGCAACAACACCCTCGCCATCGGACCGCGCCTTGCCGTGGCGTACGAGCGCAACGAGGAGACCAACGCACGTCTCGTCCACCACGGCGTCGACGTGGTGGCCATCAGTGGCTCCGAGCTGGGCTCGGGCCGGGGTGGACCGCGGTGCATGTCCTGCCCGATCGAGCGGGACTCCCCGTGACCCTGGTCGACGACTTCGAGGCCGAGCGTCCTCGGCTGCTCCGCGTCGCCTACCGCCTCACCGGCAGTGTGGCCGACGCCGAGGACGCCGTGCAGGAGGCGTGGTTGCGGCTCGACAAGGCCAAGAACCGGGAGGAGCCGACCAACCTGCAGGCCTGGCTCACCCGCGTGGTCAGCCGGCTGTGCCTCGACCGTCTCGGCTCGGCCGCCCGCCGCCGCGAGACGTACATCGGGCAATGGCTCCCCGAGCCAGTCGTCCGCCCGATCGGACCGGACGCCGAGCCCGATCCGCTCGACGTCGTCGTCCAGGGCGAGGACGCCCGCCTCGGCGCGCTCGTGGTGCTCGACACCCTCACACCGCCGCAGCGCGTGGCGTTCGTGCTGCACGACGTGTTCTCGGTGCCGTTCGACGAAGTGGGCGAGGTGCTCGGCACCGGCGTGGAGGCTGCCCGCCAACACGCCTCCCGCGCTCGACGCGCGATGGCCGACGCACCCGAACCCGTCCCCGACCCCGAGCACGAGGAGGCGGTCGGCCGGTTCCTCGCAGCCATGGCCACCGGTGATCTTGATGCCGTCGTGGCGACCTTGCATCCCGACGCGATCGTCATCGGCGACGCCAACGGCACCACCGGCACCGCGGTCAACATCATCCACGGCCCGGACAAGTTCGCCCGGTTCTACCTCGGCCTGTTCGCCCGCTATGGAGATGCGGCCTTCCAGTCGATGCAGCCGGTGAGGGTCAATGGTCAGCTGGGCCTCTGGACGGCTGGATGGCAGGGCGAGGACGCGCGCACGAGCTCACCACCGCGTGTTGCGGGCTTCACCGGCCGAGATGGCTTCGTCGCCGCCACGTACGACATGGCGAACCCCGAGAAGTTCCGCGGCATCAGGCTCGAGACGTCTCCGGCTCGTTGACATCCCACGGCACCCGGCAGGTCTCGCCGGACCCGAAGCCCTGGTCGGTGATGCCGAGCGCGTGGTTGAAGCGGGCACGCTGGTTCTCCAGGCTGATCTGGTACGTCAGCTCCACGACGCCGTCGTTGCCGTAGCGGTCGACGAGGGCGGCGACCTGGTCGTCGGTGACGGTCATCGGGGTCGAGGTCATGGCGTCGGCGTAGCGGATGGCGTCGCGCTCCTCGTCGGAATAGGCGTCGGACGTCTCGAAGTCGGCGATGTGCTTGAGCCGCTCGACGTCCAGGCCGTCCAGCCGCTGCACCATCGTGCCGAAGTCGACGCACCACGAGCAGCCGACCGTCCACGCCGTGCGGTAGACGGCGAGCTCGAGCACCTGCTTCGGCATCACCCGCGTGACCCGCTCCACCCCGAGCTCGTGCATGGCGGACGCCAGGAACAGACCGCGGTGATGTGCGGTGACGCCGAACGGCTCCGGCACCCCCCCGAACCGGCGACGGGCGATGCGATAAGCGATGCGGACGAGCAGTCCGGCCTCAGCCGGCGCGACGGCGGGGATGCGCGACATGGTGATCTCCTCACTGTGCTTCTGGACGGGGCGGCCAGCTCAGCCGCCTCACCCGCCAGACGACGCAGCGTCGGGAAACGTGACAGTGCAGCTCCAGGCCGCCCGGGCCCGGCACCCCCGCCGATCCGCCGATCCGTCGGTCAGGCTTCGTGCGACAGGGCGAGCTCGGCGTTGACGCGGGTGCCCTGGCTCATGTCGACCCACCAGCGGTCGGCCACACGGTTGATGATGGAGAGGCCGCGGCCGCTCAGGGAGTCCTCGTCGAAGTCGATCGGCTCGAGGGAGCCGCCCTCGCCGGCGTCATGGACGCTCAGCTCGAGGAGGTCGTCGTTGATGGACCACGAGATCTCGACTGTCCCATCGGACGTCGGCACGCCGTGGCTGACCGCGTTGGCGATCATCTCGCTGATCACGATGAGGGCGTTGTCGATGACGGCGGCCGGTGCGCGGCTGATCGTGAGGAAGCCCGCCAGCTTGGTGCGGGCGATGCTCGGCGTCGACGACGCGAACGGCAGACTGATGGAGTCGCGAGCACGCACGGGCATCACCGCTGCCCGTCAGTACGCGCAGCAGTGCCCGCGACATGGTCCGAGACGGCCTGCATATAGTCCAAAGTAGCCATGCCAAGTGGTTCTTGACTACTCATTTGGTCCAGATCACATCTGTGTCCACCCCGAGGAACGAGGTGCTGAGTGATGGACGTGCCCACCGTCACCGTCGATGAGGTGAGCGATCCCACAGCCGACGGATGGGTCGTGGTCGACGTCCGTGAGCCCCATGAGTGGGCCGACGGGCACATCGAGGGGGCGCTCCACATCCCGATGGGCGACCTCCCGACCCGTGTCGGTGAGCTCGATCCGCAGGCCCGGACGCTCATCGTGTGCCACGTCGGGGCGCGCTCCGCTCGCGTCACCGCGTGGCTGCACCACCAGGGGCACGACGTCGCCAACCTCCACGGCGGCATGCACGCCTGGGAGGCCGCGCAGCGACCGACCGTCCGCTAGTTCGTCGTTGAGACAGCACGACGCCCCCGGCGTGACCGGGGGCGTCGCGGGGTGGTGGGACTACTTGGCGGCAGCCTTGAGGCGCGAGCCGGCGCTCACCTTGACGCCGAACCCGGCCGGGATGTCGATCGTCTCGCCGGTGGACGGGTTGCGGCCGGTGCGTGCCGCGCGCTTGACGCGCTCGACGGACACGATGCCCGGGATCGAGACCTTCTCGCCCTTGCCCACGGCATCGATGAGGATGTCGCTGAAGGCCGAGAGCACCGCGTCGGCGTTGGTCTTGCTGGTGTCGGCCTTCTCGGCGAGTGCTGCCACGAGGTCGCTGCGGGAGATTGCCACTGATGCTCCTTGAGATGCGGGTGTGTGTTCACGGCCAGTCTAAGGATGGCCTCGGACGGCTCGGCGTCAGGTCCACTGGAACGGCGGTGCGTCGACGAGTGAGGGCAGCACATCGAGGTAGGCGGCCCGGGGCCACTCGACCACGCCCAGGGAGGCCAAGTGCGGGGTCTGCCACTGCACATCGATGAGAGCGCCGGGCCCGACGAGGTCGGCCAGCGCCATCACGGCGACCTTCGAGGCGTCGGTGGCGCGGTGGAACATCGACTCGCCCGCGAACAGTCGACCGATCGCGAGGCCGTACACGCCGCCGACCAGAGATCCGTCGGCGTCGCGCGCCTCGACCGAGTGCGCCCAACCGAGGTCGTGCAGCCGCAGGTACGCCTCGCGCATCCCGCTGTCGATCCAGGCACCCGGGCGTTGCGGATCGGCGCACGCCGACACGACGTCGTCGAAGGCCGTGTCGACCGTGACGGAGAACCGGCGTGCGGACCGGCGCATCGAGCGGGTGACGTGCAGCGACGGCGGTTCGAGCACCCCTCGCTGCACGGGTGACCACCACAGCAGCCGTCCCCGGTGCGGCATCGGGAAGGCGCCGTGGCGGTAGGCGTCCACGATGGTCGACGGTTCGAGGTCACCGTCGGCCATGACGCAGTCGTCGTCGGGCCAGGCCCCCGGGTCGAAGTCCCAGCTCGACGGCGGAAGCGCGGTCGGCCTCATGCGTCCAGCACCCGCCGCACGTGCCACAAGGGCGCGTTCCCCCACTCGGCCCACTCCTCCTCCGTGGCGTCCGCCAGGCCCTCCCACCAGGTCAGGGCGCGGTTGACGGGTTGGGTGAACGCCGTGGCCTCCCACAACGCGTGCAACGACCGCGCGTCGACCACGTCCTGCCATGTCGCCACGTAGGCGTCACGGATCGGCTGCCACGGCAGCCGGCCCTCCTCGCTGATCACGCCGTACGGGACGCTCAGCACCTCCACCGCCGGTGCCCACTGCACATCACCGAAGTCGAACACGCGGAGCGATCGGCCGCCCGGCTCGCCGGTGGCGAAGACGTTCCACGGATGCAGGTCGCCGTGCTGGATCGTCACCGGCATCGGCGAGGACTCGATCTGCTCGCAGGCGTCCACCAGCCGCGGCAGGGTGGCGAGCAGGTCGGCCCGCTCGTCCTCGCCGAGGTGAGTCGGGTGGTCGAGCGGGAGGGCGGCAAAGCGCTCGACGAGGTCCTCGAGCCGATGGGGGACGGTGCTGGGCGAGCAGTCCGTGACGCCGGTGGCCAGCACCTCGTCGCGGTGCCTGGACACCGCCTGCTGGAGGTGGGCGGCCGTGGCCACGACGTCCCACCAGCCGTCGAGCGTCGGCTCGTGGCTGTCGCCAAGCGTGATGCCCCGGCCAGACGTCATAATCCAGCCGCGACGCGCATCGATCGCGTCCGAGCGGTC
>JBPCJE010000015.1:0-43123 GCA_051005615.1 Aeromicrobium sp. | reverse complement strand
GATCGAGGCCGTGCTCGACAGCCACCGCCGGCCTTGATTCCTCGGCCGGACCCGCGCCTCGCTCCGGGGCCTAGTCGGGGTCGATCCTCGCGCTCGGGGAGCGTGCGGGACCCCGGCAGGACTACCGCGCTCGGCGGGCCAAGCGCTCCCGGTCCAGGATGACGACGCTCTTACCCTCCAGTCGGAGCCAACCACGGGACGCGAAGTCGGCGAGCGCATTGTTCACGGTCTCGCGGGAGGCGCCGACGAGCTGGGCGAGCTCCTCCTGGGTGAGGTCGTGATTGACGTGGACGCCGTCTTCAGCTTTGCGGCCGAAGCGGCCGGCGAGGTCGAGCAGAGCCTTGGCGACGCGGCCGGGGACGTCGGAGAACACCAGGTCGCCGACGACCTCGTTGGTGCGACGCAGACGGCCGGCCAGCTGGTGCAACAGCGCCAGGGCGACGTCGGAGTGCTTGGCCAGCACGGGGCTGAGGGCGTCGTGCCCGAGGCCCATGAGCTCGACGTCGGTGACGGCCGTGGCCGTGGCCGAGCGGGGGCCCGGATCGAAGAACGACAGCTCACCGAACATCTGGCTGGGACCGAGGATGGCCAGCAGGTTCTCGCGGCCGTCAGCGGACGTGCGCCCGAGCTTCACCTTGCCGTCGATGACGACGTAGAGCTGGTTGCCCTCGTCGCCCTCGTTGAACAGCACCTCGCCGCGCTTGAGTGTGACCGCCGTCATGGACTCCTCCAAGGCGTGTGCTGCATCGTCGTCGAGTCCGGAGAACAGCGGAGCTTGGCGCAGCACGTCGTCAGTCACGGGGAATCCTTGTCTTTGTTGCGTCGATCACAGTCTGGCGCACCAACCTGCAGTTTTCCACACCGCGGGTCGGCCGGGCGACCTGAACGGGAGGACCCCGTCGCCCCGGCCCGTACCCTTGATCCCGTGCCGAGCGATGCGGGGCGGGACGCTTCCGCCCAACCCCAAGTAGCGCCGCCCCCCACCGTCCTCGTGCGCCGTGCTCGCAAGATGCACCGCGTCCTCGCCGACACCTACCCCGACGCCGGCTGCGAGCTCGACTTCGAGGATCCCTTCCAGCTGCTCGTCGCCACGGTGCTCTCCGCCCAGACAACCGATCGCCGTGTCAACGCCGTCACCCCGACGCTCTTCGCGGCGTTCCCCGACGCCACGGCACTCGCGTCGGCCGATCGCGCGAAGGTCGAGGACATCGTGCGGTCCACCGGGTTCTTCCGCGCCAAGACCGACAGCCTGCTGCGCATGTCCGCCGCGATGGTCGAGAACTTCGATGGCCGGGTCCCGCCGCGACTCAAGGACCTCGTCACGCTCCCGGGCGTCGGACGCAAGACCGCCAACGTCGTGCTCGGCAACGCGTTCGACGTGCCGGGCCTCACCGTCGACACCCACGTCGCGCGGCTCGTGCGCCGGTTCGAGTGGGTCGACGAGACGACGGCCAAGGACGCCGTGCGCACCGAGCACGCCGTCGGCGCCATCTTCCCCAAGCGCGACTGGACGATGCTCAGCCACCGCCTCATCTGGCACGGCCGCCGCTGCTGTCACGCCCGCAAGCCGGCCTGCGGCGCCTGCCCGCTCGCGCACTGGTGCCCCGCCTACGGAACCGGGCCGACCGATCCCGAGGTCGCGGCCGCTCTCGTCACGACGCAGGGGAGAGCGTGAGCATCCGCGCGGTCGCCGCAGCCGTGCTCGTCGCAGCCCTCGCGGCCGGGTGCGGGGGTGACGACGAGGACACGAAGCCGACGTTCGGGGGCGGCCCAGGGTCTTCGGGTGCAGGGCCGCCGGGGGCGTCGGCCCGGAAGCTCGCCGAACTCAAGGCCACCGCGAAGATCGAGGACTGCCCCACCTCCGACTCAGAGGCGTCCGGTGACGACGCCCAATCTCAGCCAGCAGCCCTGCCCGACCTCGAGCTCGACTGCCTCGGTGGCGGCCCTCCCGTTCGCCTGTCTGCGCTGGCGGGCAAGCCGACCGTGATCAACCTGTGGGCGAGCTGGTGCAAGGAGTGCCGCGACGAGCTGCCGTTGCTGGCCAGGGCCCACCGCGAGTACAGCGATCGTGTGCAGTTCATCGGCATCGACGTCGTCGACGCCGCGCCGGAGGCGGCGCTGCGCCTGGCCGGGGAGTCCGGCACGACGTACCCGCAGCTCGTCGACCGCTCCGGCCGCACGCGCGGACCGCTGCGCTACACCGGACTGCCCCAGACGGTGTTCGTGGACGAGCAGGGAAGAATGGTGTTCACGGAGCGCACGCCGTTCCGGTCGTATGCCGAGGTGACGGCGGCGATCCGTCAGCACCTGGGAGTCACGTCGTGAAGCACGAGGGGTCGAGCGTGACGTTGCCCGACTGGCTGAAGCCGGTCGAGGAGCTCGCCGCGTCGGTGGAGGCCGAGCAGCTGGCCCCGCGGTTCCCGCACCCTCCTGCCGACGCCCGCCAGGCTGCAGTACTCATCTGCTTCGCCGACGGCGTGCAGGGACCGGAGCTGCTGCTCACCCAGCGCGCCACCACCCTGCGCCACCACGCCGGCCAGATCTCGTTCCCTGGCGGCGCCTCCGACCCCGGCGACGCCGACGCCATCACCACCGCGCTGCGGGAGGCGGAGGAGGAGGTCGGCCTCGACCCGGCCGACGTCCTCGTCTTCGGAACCTTGCCGACGCTCTGGCTGCCGCCGAGCAACTTCGCGGTCACCTCCGTGCTCGGCTACTGGAGTGCCCCGCGCACGCTCGAGCCGGTCGACATCGGCGAGGTCGGCAGCATCCTGCACCACCCCATTCACCTCCTGATCGAACCCGGCAACCGGTTCAGCGTCGAGCACCCGACCGGGTGGCGCGGACCCGCGTTCGAGGTCGGATCCGAGGTGCCGCTCTGGGGCTTCACCGCAGGCGTCATCAGCCGCCTGTTCGAGCAGCTGGGCTGGGAGAAGCCCTGGGACGACTCCGTCACTCGACCGCTGCCGGAGCTGCTGTGAACTCCCTCGACATCGTCCTGGTGGTGATCCTGTTCGCGTACGCCATCTCGGGCTACGTGCAGGGCTTCGTGGTCAACCTCGTGGCGACCATCGGTCTGCTCGCCGGCGGCCTGCTCGCCATCGCGATCGTGCCCCGGCTGCTTTCAGGAGGACAGCCCACCCTCTCGACCTCGCTGCTCGCCCTGGCGCTGGTGGTCGGGGCGGCCGCCGTCGGTCAGGCCGTGGGCACCTATGTGGGCAACGACCTGCGCAGCGGGCTCGTGTGGAGCCCGTTGCACTGGTTCGACGCCGTCGGTGGCGCGGCCCTGAGCATGGTCGCCGTGCTCGCCGCCTCCTGGGCCCTCGGCTACTCGGTGAGCGGCACGTCCATCCCGTACCTGTCCACGGCGTCGCGCAGCTCCACGATCCTGGCTCATGTCGACGACGTCATGCCCACCCGCGCGGCCCAGACGTTGCGCGCTTTCAACAAGACGCTCGACGCCAATCTCTTCCCGCGCTACATCGACCCCTTCGAGAACGAGCGCATCACCGCGGTCGGTCCGCCCGACGACGCGACGCTGCAGCAGGCCGGCGTGCGGGAGGCGTCCGAGAGCGTCGTCAAGGTCATCGGTGTCGCCTCCTGCGACCGCGGCGTCGAGGGCTCCGGCTTCGTCTTCGCCCCAGGCCGGGTGATGACCAACGCCCACGTGGTCGCCGGTGTCGACGAGCCGTTCATCGACGTCAACGGCCGTCGCACCGAGGCGAACGTCGTGCTGTTCAACCCCCGACTGGACGTCGCCGTGCTCTCCACCGGCGACCTCGGCCTCGCGCCGCTGGACTTCCAGTCCAACGGCAAGGCCGGTGACGACGCCGCCATCCTCGGCTATCCCGAGAACGGCCCGTTCGACGCGCGCTCGGCCCGCATCCGTGGCGAGCTGACCCTGCGCAGCCCCGACATCTACGACCGCGGGGAGCACATGCGCAAGACGTTCTCGGTGCGTGGCCTCGTCCGGTCCGGAAACTCCGGCGGGCCTCTCGTCTCGAGCCAGGGCGGCGTCCTGGGCGTCATCTTCGCCGCGTCGGTCACCGACAGCTCCACCGGCTACGCCCTCACTGCCCAGCAGGTCGCCAACGCGGCCGAACGTGGCGCCAGCGCCACCTCACGCGTCGACACCGGGAACTGCGCATGATCCGATCCACGGTCTCGTTCCTCTGCTGGGTGGTCGCCGTCGTGGCGGCGATCGTCACGGTCCCGACGTTCTGGCTGGCCACGCACGTGGCGGAGGAGGACGGGTACGTCGACTTCACCCGCCCATTCGTCGCCGACGTCGAGCTGCGCAACGCGCTCGTCGCCCAGATCGCCGACGACGTCGTCAGGACGGGTGGTCTGCCTGCGGTCGTGAAGCCGGCCATCGAAGGCGCCCTGCGGTCCGTGGTTCGACAGAGCGCCCAGCAGCCCGGATTCACCGAGGCCTGGGAGGAGTCGCAGCGCCGCACGCACCGGCTCACGTTCGGGCCGGACGCGAAGACCGACCGACTGACAGCCGACATCGGTCCCGTCGCCTCGTTCGTGGGCAAGCAGGTGACGAAGGACCTGCCGGTCCGGGTGGAGATCCCGGACACCCTGCCGGTACCGATCTACGACGCGCCCGACCGCGAGGTTCTCGAGCAGGTCCAGCAGACTCCGGATCGCTCCCGCATCGGACTGCTGGTCGTCGGCCTGGCGTCGCTGTTGTGCCTGGTGTTCGCCAGGCGCCGCGTGAACGCCGTCGCCGCCCTGGCGTTCGGATCGCTCCTGGCGGCCGGGCTGCTGCTCTTCGGCACTCGACTGGCGTTGCCGGAGGTGCTCGACCGCACGCCGGCGCGATCGCCGTTCGCGCGTCAGATGCGAGACCTGCTGGTCGACCGTGCCTCCGACTCGCTCAACGGCTGGCTCTTCGGCATCGCCGTGGTCGGCGGGGTCGTGCTCGTGCTCGCGCTGCTCGGGCGCGCCCTCCCGGGCCGTTAGTTGCGGATCGCGTGCGGAGTGGTGTCGCCCTTGAGGGCGGCCGGGATCTCCTTCGCGGTCGAGATGGTCTTCTGCGGTGCCTTGACCTTCTTGACCATCACGACGCCGATCAGGATCAGGAACAGGGCGAGGAGCAGGTAGGCGCCGGCGACGATCAGGAAGGCCCACGCGGGGTCGAGGCCGGCCATCACGAGGAAGTACCCCGCGGCGATGGAGAGCATCACCGTGATGAGCAGGCCGAAGAACCCGGCCACGACGAACATCGCGGCGCCGATCCCGCCCGCCTTGGCACTGAACTTGATCTCGCTCTTGGCCAGCGCGATCTCCGAGTGCAGGAGGGCCGAGATGTCACGACTGGCCTCGGCGACCAACCGTCCGATCGTCGGGTCGTCGGTCGGGCGCGGTTGTTCGGCGGTGCTCATGGTGCGAGCCTACTCAGTCCTCGTCCTTCGCGTTCTTCATGCCTTCGGAGATCTGGTCCATGACGCCGGAGTCGGCGAGGGTGGTGGCGTCGCCGACCTCACGATTCTCGGCGACGTCGCGAAGCAGGCGCCGCATGATCTTGCCCGACCTGGTCTTCGGCAGCTCGGACACGACCATGACCTGCCGCGGCTTCGCGATCGCGCCGATCTGCTTGCCGACGTGGTCGCGCAGCTCGCTGAGCACCGCTTCGTCGGCCTCCTCGCCGTCAACCAGGGCCGACTCGCGGAGGATGACGAACGCGACAGGTGCCTGGCCCTTGGTCTCGTCGGTGGCGCCCACGACCGCGGCCTCGGCCACCTTCGGGTGGGAGACCAGGGCGGACTCGATCTCGGTGGTGGAGAGGCGGTGTCCGGAGACGTTCATGACGTCGTCGACGCGTCCGAGCAGCCAGATGTCGCCGTCGTCGTCCTTCTTGGCGCCGTCGCCGGCGAAGTAGACGTTCTCCCAGCGCGACCAGTAGGTCTCCTTGTAGCGCTCGTCGTCGCCCCAGATGGTGCGCAGCATCGCGGGCCACGGCTCGGTGAGCACGAGGTAGCCGCCCTCGCCGTTGCCGACCGGCTTGCCGTCGTCGTCGACGACGTCGGCACTGATGCCGGGGATGGCGGTCATGGCCGAGCCGGGCTTGCCGGAGGTGACTCCCGGCAGTGGGCTGATCATGTGTCCGCCGGTCTCGGTCTGCCACCAGGTGTCGACGATGGGCGTTTGACCGCCGCCGATGTTCTCGCGGTACCAGACGTAGGCCTCGGGGTTGATCGACTCGCCGACCGAACCGAGGATGCGCAGGCTGGAGAGGTCGAACTTGCCGGGGATCTCCTCGCCCCACTTCATGCAGGTGCGGATAGCGGTGGGCGCCGTGTAGAACTTCGTGACGCCGTGGTCCTGGATGATCTCCCACCAGCGGCCCTTGTGCGGGGTGTCGGGGGTGCCCTCGTAGAGCACCTGCGTGACGCCGCTCGCGAGCGGTCCGTAGACGATGTACGAGTGTCCGGTGACCCAGCCGACGTCGGCCGTGCACCAGAAGACGTCGTCGGGCTTCTGGTCGAAGACGCCCCAGAAGGTGTAGGCGCACTGCACCAGGTAGCCGCCGGTGGTGTGCAGGATGCCCTTGGGCTTGCCGGTGGTGCCCGACGTGTACATGACGTAGAGCGGGTGCTCGCTGTCGAAGTCCTCGGGAGTGTGGTCGGCGGACGCGTTGTCGACGACGTCGTGCCACCAGACGTCGCGGTCGTCGGTCCACTCGACGTCCTCGCCGGTGCGCCGCACCACGAGCACGTGCTTGACGATGTCGTGGCCGTCGCCGGTCAGCTTGGCGACGGCCTCGTCGACGGCAGGCTTGAGCGCCGACGGTGCGCCGCGGCGGTAGCCGCCGTCGGCGGTGATGATGACCTTGGCCTCGCAGTCCTCCACCCGGCTGGAGAGCGCGTCGGAGGAGAACCCGCCGAAGACGACGGTGTGCGGGGCGCCGAGCCGTGCACACGCCAGCATCGCCACGATGGTCTCGGGGATCATCGGCATGTAGATGGCGACGCGGTCGCCGGTCTCGACGCCGAGCGCGATGAGCGCGTTCGCCGCCTTGCACACCTCGTCCTTCAGCTCGCTGTAGGTGATGTCGCGGGTGTCGTCCTCGGGCTCGCCGACGAAGTGGAAGGCGACCCGGTCGCCGTTGCCCTCCTCGACGTGCCGGTCGACGCAGTTGTACGCCGCGTTGAGGCGTCCGTCCACGTACCACTTGGCGAACGGGGCATTGCTCCAGTCGAGGACCTCGTCGAACGGCTTGGCCCAGCTGATGCGCTCGGCCTGCTTGGCCCAGAAGCCGAGCCGGTCGCCAGCGGCCTCGTCGTAGGCATCCGCCTTCAGGTTCGCGTTCTCGGCCAGGTCGACCGGCGGGTCGAAGTGGCGGTCCTCGCGGGACAGGTTGCTGATCGCTTCGCTGCTCACGGTGTCTCCTCGTCGGGTCTTCTCTGCATTGTGTCCCAGACCACAGGATGGTTCATCCGGGTGGGCGGGCAGGGCTGCGGAGAGAACCGTCCCGGGCGTGCCTTACGGCCAGCCCGGGACGGTCGTCTCATGCGGCTACTTCTCGGATCCGGCGCCCGTCATCGAACGGACCTCAAGCTCCACGAACCGCTCCTCGGAGTCGCGGTCCTTCGTCGTCACCGTGCCCAGCCAGCCGAGGAAGAACCCGGCGGGGATGGAGATGATGCCCGGGTTGCTCAACGGGAACCACGCGAAGTCGCTGCCGGTGAACAGGGCCGTCTCGGACCCGGACACAACCGGTGAGAAGAACACCAAGGTGACGCAGGTGACGAGTCCGCCGTAGATGCTCCACACCGCTCCGCGGGTGCTGAACCGCTTCCAGAACAGGTTGTACAGCAGCGCCGGCAGGTTGGCCGAGGCCGCGACCGCGAACGCGAGCGCGACCAGGAATGCGATGTTCAGCTTCTGCGCCGGAATGGCGAGGATGATCGCCACACCGCCGATCGCGAACGCCGAGATGCGGGCGACCCGCACCTCCTGCTTCTCGCTGACCTCGCCCTTCTTCCAGACGTTGGCGTACAGGTCGTGCGCCACCGACGAGGCCGAGGTCAGCGTCAGGCCGGCCACGACCGCGAGGATTGTCGCGAACGCGACGGCGGAGATGAGCGCCAGCAGCACTGCGCCTCCGGTCGAGCCCGGACCACCACCCACGGCTTCGGCCAGCAGTGGTGAGGCCAGGTTGCCGGTGGAGTCGACGATCTGCTGCTTCTCGTCACCCTTGACCAGCGCCGCGGCACCGAAGCCGAGGACGAGCGTCATCAGATAGAACGAGCCGATGAGACCGATGGCCCAGAGCACTGAAATGCGAGCCTGGCGTGCGGTCGGGACGGTGTAGAAGCGGATCAGGATGTGCGGCAGACCAGCGGTACCGAGCACGAGGGCGAGGCCCAGCGAGACGAAGTCGATCTTGCTCGTCGTGTTCAAGCCGTACTTCAGGCCGGGCTCGAGGAACGCCGCGCCCTGGCCGCTCTCCTCGGCGGCGGTGCCGAGCAGGTCGGAGAGGTTGAAGTTGAACTTCGCGAGCACGAGCACCGTGATGAGGATGGTGCCGGTCATCAGCAGGACGGCCTTGATGATCTGCACCCACGTGGTGCCCTTCATGCCACCGACGACCACGTAGAAGATCATCAGGATGCCGACGGCGGCGATGGTGAGGTTCTTGGCGGTGTCGCTGCTCACGCCGAGCAGGAGGGCGACGAGTGCTCCCGCGCCGACCATCTGGGCGAGCAGGTAGAAGATCGAGACGACGACGGTCGACGTGGCCGCCGCCGTTCGTACCGGTCGTTGACGCATCCGGAAGGCGAGCTGGTCGGCCATCGTGAACCGGCCGGAGTTGCGTAGCAGCTCCGCGACCAGCAGCAGACCCACGAGCCAGGCGACCAGGAACCCGATGGAGTACAGGAAGCCGTCATAGCCGTTCAGGGCAATCAGTCCCGAGATGCCAAGGAAGGACGCGGCAGACATGTAGTCGCCCGAGACGGCAAAGCCGTTCTGCGAACCGCTGAAGCTGCGGCCACCGGCGTAGTAGTCCGCGGCGGTCTTGTTGTTGCGGCTGGCCCAGAATGTGATGGCAACGGTCAGCAGCACGACGGCGATGAAGAGGCCTCCGGTGAGGTTCTGGGTGTCGCTCTCGCCGACGGCGACCAATGAATTGATCATCGCTCGATCTCCTTCTCGTACTGCTCACGCAGGCGGTCGGCGATCGGGTCCATCCGTCGGGCGGCGAAGCGCGCGTACCAGATGGCGATGCCGAAGGTGGTGACGAACTGCAGCAACCCGAAGATGAGGGCCACGTTGATGTTGCCGAAGACCTTGGTACCCATGAAGCCGCCGGCCCAGTTGGAGGCGAAGACGTACAGCAGGTACCAGACCATGAAGGCGACGGTCAGGGGGACGACGAAGCCCAGGTAAGAGCGCTTGAGCTCGGCGAAGTCATCCGTGGCGTGGATGCGCTGATACTCCTCGTGCGCCTCTGGAGTGATCTTTTCGACCACTGGATTCACCTCTTTCGAGAGCAGGACGGCGGCAGGGTGCCGACCCCACGACGGTAGAAGTGGTCGCGGGTGTGCGCCACTTCACAGGAGGGTGCTGCGCCGGAACTCGTCGGAACGTCGCCGTGCGGCGGCCGCATCACGCCGAACGGTCGTGCTCGCGCGACGAACGGCGCAGCGGCTCAGGTCACCATTCACCCGGAGATAGACTCCCTCCGGAAACCCGCGCGCGAGGAGACCAAATGTTGGACTCACGGATTGCCCGCTGGGCCCGCCAGTCTGCCTGGGCGCGCCCGATCGGCATCCTGGCCTATCGCACGGTCGACCGGCTGTCTCCTGCCACGCCCGGCGCGCGCGTATTGGTCAATGCTGTCCCGAAAGCAGGGACCCACCTCCTGATGGGCTTGTACGACGAAGTGCCGGGCTTCAGATTCACCGGACGGCTCGTTTGGGTGACCGAGGTCGACCAACACGACGACGACTGCGTGCAGGCTGCTCGGCGGATCAAGAAGAACTTCGATCGATGTCGGCCGAGCCACTACCTGATGGGCCACGTGATGCATCACCCGCGCGTGTCAGACGCGCTGGCGTCGAGCGATGTCACCGTGGTCACGATGGTGCGCGATCCCCGGGCGATCGCGGCGTCCGCTGTGAGATACTTCGAAGAGAGCAAGCTACGTCAGCGAGATCTCGGCGAGAACCGCTTCGACTCACGCGAGGAGCTCGCGCAGTGGCTCATCGATGGCGACGGTCCGTTCGGCGCCCGGCGGTCGATCCCTCCCCTCGCCGAACGGTGTCGCCAGTACCTCGGCTGGCTGGATGATCCCACGTGCCTGGTCGTCAGGTTCGAAGATCTCATTGGCGAGCAGGGCGGATCATCTCGCGAGGCTCAAGTCCGGGAGATCGAGCGGATCCTGAGGTTCTCGG
Organism: Aeromicrobium sp.; assembly: GCA_051005615.1. Lineage (GTDB taxonomy): Bacteria > Actinomycetota > Actinomycetes > Propionibacteriales > Nocardioidaceae > Aeromicrobium. The sequence goes on along the minus strand of JBPCJE010000015.1, from coordinate 32,720 downwards.
AGGTACCGGCGGACGTCACGGCTGAGCAGGTCGCCGCACGGATCTACTCGGGCTCGAGCCACACCTTCAGCGTGGGCAAGGTGCGGAGCTGGGAGTCGGTCTTGACGCCCGGACAGATTGCCCAGATCGAGGATGCGGCGGCCGACGTCCTGGAGCGTCTGGGCTACGAGCACTGAGGACCCCACACGGGTGGGGCCTCCGGACCTCGTCAGTCCGACCCCGCTTGGCCTGCCGCAGGTCGCGGACGACCGTCAGCTCCACGATGAAGTCGGTGCGGTGGGCCAAGGGGAGACGGGTGGGTGCCTCCGCGTTCGGACGGGGGGCACGTAGGGGGAACGAGGCCCTGTTGTCTGCCCCCAGATGTCCCGGACAGGTCAGCGCTGGAGGTCGACACCCTCAGGCGTGTGCAGGCGCACCATCGTCCGGGAGACGTCGGCCGGGAGCTTCTTTCGGGTGGCGCACGAGACCCCGATCATCAGGGCGAAGCCGAGGGGCACGGACCAGGCCGCCGGCTGCAGGGCCAGCAGGCCGAACCATCCCTCGGGCTGCGCCCAGATGGTGATGACGGGCGCGACGCCGGCGGCGAGGCCACCGCCGATCAGGCCGGCAATGACCCCGGGCGCGGTGAGCCCGCGCCACCAGATCCCGAGCACGAGGAGCGGGCAGAACGTCGAGGCGGCGAGGGCGAACGCGAACGTCACCGAGCTGGCCACCGAGATGCGATCGGCCGACAGCGCCAGGACGAGCGGCACCAGCACTCCACCGACGGCCGCCACGCGCAGGGCGGTGATCGTCGAGAGCCTTCCACGGCTGAGCGACTGTCCCACGACGCCGGCGATCGACATCGTCAGGCCGGAGGACGTGGAGAGGAACGCGGCGAACGCCCCGGCGGTCAACAGGGCCCCGAGCAGCTCGCCGGCGGTGCCGCCGAGCAGGCGCGCAGGCAGCTCGAGCACGACGGCGTCGGCCCGGCCCTCGTCGACGAGGTCGCCGGCGTAGATGCGTCCGAGCACGCCGTAGATGGTGGGCAGCAGGTAGAACGTGCCGACCAGGGCGAGCACGATGAGGGTCGTCTGGCGGGCGGCGCGTCCGTCCGGGTTGGTGTAGAACCGCACGACGACGTGCGGAAGGCCCATCGTGCCGAGGAACGTCGCGATCATCACCGAGTAGATGCGGTACATGGTTTCCGGGTCGGGATCGCCGAACGGCTGGAGCCACTCGGACGGGGCGACCGGGGACGGCTGTCCGTCGAGGGTCCACGCGTGCAGCAGGAAGAAGACCGGCACCAGCAAGGCGGTGAGCTTGAGCCAGTATTGGAACGCCTGCACGAAGGTGATGCTGCGCATCCCGCCGGAGACGACGTTGATCATGACGATGACGGCCACCAGCACGGTGCCGACCCAGCCCGGCGCCCCGGTGACGGTGCGCATCGTCAGCCCGGCGCCCTGGAACTGCGGCATGAGGTAGAGCCAGCCGACGGCCACGACCAGGAGGCTCGCCACCGCACGCACGGCGCCCGACTGGAGTCGCACCTGCGCGAAGTCCGGGATGGTGTACGCGCCCGACCGCCGAAGCGGGGCGGCCACCAGCACCAGCAGCAGCAGGTACCCGGCCGTCCAGCCGATCGGGAACCACAGCGCCTCCGCGCCCGACGACAGCACGAGGCCGGCCACCCCGAGGAACGACGCGGCCGAGAGGTACTCGCCGCCGATCGCCGAGCTGTTCAGCACCGGACTGACCGACCTGGACGCGACGTAGAAGTCGCTCGTCGTGCGGCTGATCCGGAGGCCGAACGCGCCGACGCCGATGGTCGCGATGGCGACGAGAGCGATGGCGGCGAGGCCGTAGGTGGCGTTCACGGGCGCCGTCCGTGCGGCTGGTCGACCGGATCGGGGGCGAGCAGCGTCGTGAAGTCGCGCTCGGAGCGCTCGGCCTGGCGCACGTACAGCCAGCCGAGGAGGAACAGCCCGGGGTAAACCGCGACCCCGAGCACGATCCACGGCAGCGGCACCCCCCACAGCGTGAGCCGGTTCAGGTCGTCGAGCAACCAGAACACGATCGGGAGTGAGCCGACGGTCAGCATGAGCGTCGTGATCACGGTGAGCGCGGCCCGCAGCTGGGAGCGCACGAGGGAGCGGACGTACACCTCGCCGATGCCGGTCGACTCGTCGATCTCCTGCTGAACGGTGCGACGCACGTGCGCCGGCGCCGTGGTCAGCGGGCTGGTGATCCGCAGCCGACCGGTCCCCGGGTCAGGCTGGTCGTCACCCCCGGCGGGGGTGCCGGGCCGTGGGCGGCGTTCAACGCCGCTCATTGGTCGCGCTCGAGGACGAGCTGACGGAGCTCGCGGGTGTGGCGACGAGCCACCGAGAGCTCGACCGGCTCGTCTCCGGCCGGCACGACGATGCTGCACCGCCCCGACTGCATGCGCAGCTCCCGCACGTGCGCGAGGTTGACCAGGAGGCTGCGATGGATGCGCGCGAACCCGGCGTCCGCCCACTGCTCGGCCAGCGAGCTCAGCGGGGTGCGTATGAGGTGTCCGGCGCCGTCGACCGTGTGCAGGCGGACGTAGTCGCCCTGGGCCTCGGCATATGCGACGGCCGAGCGCTGGATGAACCGGGTGACGCCGCCGAGCTCGACTGCGATCGACTCGTCGGAGGGCCCGCCGTCACCCTCGGCCTCGGCTCCCGCGCGTCGGACGCTCTCCCGCAGGCGGTCTTCCCGGATGGGCTTGAGGAGGTAGTCGACGACACCGAGCTCGAAGGCGTCGACCGCGTGGGCGTCATGGGCGGTGACGAACACGATCCGCGGCGGCCGGCGGAACCGGGCGAGCAGGCGCGCGATCTCCAGCCCGGACAGGCCGGGCATCGCGACGTCGAGGAACACCAGGTCGACGTCACCGGACTCCAGGATGCGCAAGGCCTCCGTGCCGGAGGGTGCGGCCCGCACCGACGCGATGCGTTCGTCGCGCCCGAGCAGGAACACGAGCTCGTCGAGGACCGGTTGCTCGTCGTCGACGACGAGCGCGTGGAGGCCGTGCATGACCTGATCCTGCCTCAGGTGCCGGTCAAGGGTCAGCGATTCCCCTTGCGGTGAGGGCGTCGCCGGTCGCGTGCGCCTTGGCGACGACCCGGATGACCATCGGGGTGAGCAGGACGCGGGGGTTGCGCTCCATGCCGCGGGCACAGGCGGCGTCGCGGGTCTCGCGGCCGAGCTCCAGCGTCTCCGGGACGCCTCGGATCATGAGGGCGAACGCGAGACCGACGCGCTCTGGGTCGACGCCGAATCGGCGGAACGGTCGGGCGAGTCGGACGATGGCGTCGAGCACTTCGTCGATCGGCGTGGTCGCAGTCAGCACGGTGGCCGCGAGCACGAGCGCGACGAGGTCGCCGACCGCCTCGACGGCGTGCGGCCAGCCGCGCTGCCAGGTCTGGTAGGCCCCGAGCAGGACGGCGACCACGGCGATGCCGCGGAGGGCTCGGGCGGTGATGCGCAGGTCCATGCCCGACGTCGTCACCAGGACCAGGCTCACGCCGAGCGCGGCGAGCGCCGTCCAGGGCCCGTGCACGACCACCACGACGACGCCGAGCAGGAACAGCCCCGACAGCTTGTGGCCGGCGCGGAGCCGGTGCAGCCAGGTGCGGCCCGGCCTGTACAGCCCCAGGAGCGACGGTGTCTGGTTCACACCAGGCTCCGGTAGTACGCCACGGCCTGCTCGGGGTCACCGTCGAACACCACACGGGCGTCGTCGAGGACCAGCGCCCGGTCGCAGTGTGCTGCGAGGTCGAGGTCGTGGGTGACGAGGAGCAGCTGCTGCTCCAGGTCGAACAGCAGGTCGCCGATGAGTCGGGTGTTCGCGAGGTCGAGCAGCGTGGTGGGTTCGTCCGCCACCAGGATCGAGGGATCCGTGGCGAGCACTCCGGCGAGAGCGAGCAGTTGCCGCTGTCCGCCGGACAGGGTGTGGACGCTGCGGTCGGCGAGCTCCTCGAGGCCGAATCGACGCAGCACGTCGACGGCGGCCTCGCGCCGCTCGTCCTTGCGTCGGTGAGTCCGTCGCAAGGACAGGGCGACGTCCTCGGCAGCGGTCGGCATGACGAGCTGGGCGGCCGGGTCCGTGAAGACGAAGGCGACGCGCCTCCGCACCTCCGCACCGTGCTCGGCCACGTCGAGGCCGTCGACGACCACGCTTCCCTCGCTGGGCTCGGCGAGACCGTTGACCAGACGTGCCAATGTCGACTTGCCCGATCCATTTGCGCCGATCAGGCCGATGCGGTGCTCGGTGAGGTCGAGCGTCGTCGGCCGGAGGATGACGATGTCGCCATCGCCCGTGCGGGCGCGGACGACAGCGTCATTCAGCTGGATGCGGGCCATGGCCCCAGTCTCGCCCCTCTACTTGTCCGTGCGTGGAAGCAAGTCGGGGAAGGCGCGGTGGACGGCCGTGGCCACGAACGCCATGAGCAGGTTCTTCAACGTGTCGCCGATCCAGAACACCTTGTCGATGTCCCAGGCTCCGGCCCAATCGGTGGGGACGCGCCAGACGAGACCGGCCATACCGAGCGTGTGGATGAAGAGCGCGCTGCTCACCAGGCCGGCGACGAAGATCATCGGCACGCTGGTCTGGATCGCCTTGCGCGGGAGGCGCTCGACGAGGAAGCCGCACAGCGCGGCCGCGAGCGGGAAGCCCACCAGGTAGCCGACGGACGGGCCGCTGAAGACGCCGAACCCGGAGTTGCCGTTGGCGAAGACCGGCAGGCCGGCAGCCCCGACCATCAGGTAGAGCATGACCGCGAGGAAGCCGCGGCGGGCGCCGAGGACGGCGCCGCTCAGCAGCACCCCGAACGTCTGGAGCGTGATCGGCACAGGACCGCTGATGTTGATCGCGGGCAGAATCGCGCAAGCTGCGATCAGGGCCGCGAACCCGGCGATCAGCGCGAGATCGGTCGTGGTGCTGGACTTCCGCGAGGTGGGCGTGGTCGAGCTCATGGCTTCCTCCGTGCAGGACAGGACTGAACAGTGTTCAGGTATTGTGGCACGCCACTGTGGAGCCTGTGTGGGAGGTCGCATGAGTCACCACCGATCGGACGTCGTGGAGCACGCGCTCGAGGTGCTCGACCGGCACGGCCTGGCCGACCTCTCGATGCGGCGCCTCGCCGCCGATCTCGGCGTCCAGCCCAGCGCGCTCTACTGGCACTTCGCGAACAAGCAGGCATTGCTCGCTGCGGTGGCCGACGAGGTGCTGCGCCGTGGCGCGCGACCGGATCGTGACGAGCCGTGGGACCGGCAGGTGACCGCGTACGCGCACGAGCTGCGCGACGCCATGCTCGCCTATCGCGACGGGGCCGAACTGGTGGCGACCGCCCAGGCCTTCGGGCTGGGCGGGGCCGATCCGGTGGGTCGCCTGACGGCGATGTTGGACGAGTCCCCGGTGGCTCGGGTGGCGGCGACTACCGTGCTTCACTTCGTGCTCGGACACGTCACCGACGAGCAGATGCACCTGCAGGCCAGCGCGGCGGGCGCGATCCAAGACGACCCCCTGGCCCGCGCCGACACGTTCGCGACGGGGCTGGCCATTGTGGTCGCCGGCATCATCGCCCACCTGCCTGGCGAGCGAGAGGCTGCCGACCTGGGCCTATGATCGGCGGGGCTGGAGCCGAGACCGGGTGAAAGGGAGTTTGCGTATGCGTGGAGGCAACGGGGTGGAGATCGCCAAGCTCGGTGTACGGCTGACGCTGCACCGGGCCGGGATCTCGATCGGCAGCGACCCGTATGTCAACCGGGTAGCGCGATTTCTCGACCACAGGGGCATCGGAACCATCCTTGACGTCGGAGCCAACGTGGGACAGTTTGCCCGGATGATCCGCGGTGCCGGCTTCGACGGAGACATTCTGTCTTTCGAGCCGCTCTCCGACGCGTACCGCCGACTCAGTCGCCGGTCCGCGAAAGACTCCAGGTGGCAGGCGTTCAATTTGGCTGTCGGTGCCGAACCCGGCCAGTCCACCATTCACGTGTCCGACAACTCGTACTCCTCCTCGCTCCTGGCGATGACCGATCGCCATCTTGAGGCGGCGCCGGGATCGAAGTTCGTCGGCGACGAGCAGGTCGAAGTCACCACGGTGGCGCAGATGGTCGAGGACCACCGCCTCGACCCTGCGCGCACCTTCCTCAAGGTCGACACGCAAGGGTTCGAGCGCGCCGTCATCGCCGGTGCCGGGCCGTTGAGCGACCACTTGGCCGCCGTCCAGCTCGAGCTGTCCTTCGTCGAGCTGTACGAAGGGCAGGAGCTGTTCGAAGAGGGTGTGGAACGGATGCGAAAGCACGGTCTCGAGCTCTGGATCCTCGAACCGGGCATCTCAGACGCGACTGGTCGCATGCTGCAGTGCGACGGTCTCTTCGCCAGGCGTGAGGCCTGACCAGCGTCACCAGCTGGCGTGCAGCGGACGACCCTCGTCGTACCCGGCCGCGCTCTGGAGGCCCACGGTCGCGCGCTCGGCGAGCTCGTCGATGGTGCGCGCGCCCGCGTAGGTGAAGCTCGACCGCACCCCGGCGGTGATCGCGTCGAGGAGGTCCTCGACTCCCGGACGCACCGGGTCGAGGTACATGCGCGAGGTGCTGATGCCTTCCTCGAAAAGCGCCATGCGAGCGCGCTCGAACCCGGCCGCGTCGCGCGTGCGGTTGGCCACCGCCCGCGAGGACGCCATGCCGAACGACTCCTTGTACGGACGCCCGTCGGTCCCCTGGTGGATGTCGCCGGGGCTCTCGTACGTGCCGGCGAACCACGAGCCGACCATGACGCTGCCGGCTCCGGCGGCGAGGGCGAGCGCGACGTCACGCGGGTAACGGACACCGCCGTCGGCCCAGACGTGCCGGCCCTCGGCGCGGGCCATCTCGGAGCAGTCGAGAACGGCGGAGAACTGGGGGCGTCCCACGCCGGTCATCATGCGGGTGGTGCACATGGCACCGGGTCCGACGCCGATCTTGACGATGTCGGCACCGGCCGCGGCGAGGTCGCGGGTGCCGTCAGCCGTGACCACGTTGCCGGCCACGACGGGGATGGTCCGGCCGCTGCTCTCCGTGTACACGTCGCGGGCCGCGACGACGAGGGGCAGGGCCTCGAGCATCCGCTCCTGCTGGCCGTGCGCGGTGTCAACGACGATGACGTCGATACCGGTCCGGAGCAGCGCTTCGGCCTTCGCCCGCACGTCGCCGTTGATGCCGACGGCGGCGCCGACGACCAGACGTCCGTCCGGGTCGACGGCCGGCGTGTAGATCGTGGAGCGCAACGAGCCGACTCGGGTGACGATCCCGGCCAGCACACCGCCGTCGAGCACCGGCGCCACGGCGACATGGGAACCGGACAGCGCGTCGAAGTACTCGCGGGGATCCAGGCCGGAATCGACGGTGAACAGCTCGTGGCTCATGACCTCCCGCACCTGGGCGAAGCGGTCGACGTCGACCCCGTCGTGCTCGGTGACGATGCCGACCGGCTTGTCGTCGTCGACGACGACGGCCGCGCCGTGCGCGCGCTTCGTCAGCAGGCTCACCGTCTCGCCGATGGTCATCGTCGGCGACACGGTGACGGGCGTCTCGTACACGGTGTGCGCCGCCTTGACCCGCGAGACCGTCGAGTTGACGACGTCGACAGGGATGTCCTGAGGCAGGATCGAGATGCCGCCGCGGCGGGCGATGGTCTCGGCCATGCGCCGACCGGAGACGGCCGTCATGTTGGCCACGACGATCGGGATGGTGGTGCCGGTGCCATCGGACGTCGAGAGGTCGACGTCGAAGCGCGAGGCGACATCGGAGTGACCCGGCACCATGAACACGTCGTTGTACGTGAGATCGTGCGTGGGCTGCAGATCGTTGAGGAACCTCACCCGGTCGATTCTACGGCGGGTCGGTCAGGCCGACGTGTCCGCGGGACGCTCCGCCGGCGGCGCCTCGACGAGAAAGGCCATGCCGCACTGGCGGCACATGCCGATCTCCGTGACGAGGTCGGCGGTGAAGTCGATCTCGCTTTCGCACGTCGCGCACACCAACACAAGGCCGAGGTCGATTAGTGACTCATTCACGACGACTCCTTCAATGTTCAAAATAATAGAACGTCTACAGTGCAGAATCTGGTTGGCGCGCCGGCCTGTAGGCTCCTTCCCCGTGAACCCCAAAATGCGCGTGATGCTGCGGTCGGCCGTGCTCACCGCTACCAGTGCTTGGCGAAGAATCGGGCCCGGACTCCGGCCGCCCGCCGCCCCACCACGCCCGTTCAAGTTGGAGATCGGAGGGCGCGAGAATTGGCCGGAGGTGGTCACGAATGTCAATGCCATCACTCACAACCATCTCGACGCCGCGATGCGGTGAGCATGTTCCCCTCGAGGGGACGCGGAGGATGCTAGCCAAGGCACATCGGTGCCTGCAGGCTGGAGAGGTCATCCGCCTCATCACGTCGAACGTCCGCGCGCATGTGGGGATCTTCCTGTCCGGCCGTCCAGCCCTCCCTGGAGCAGCAGCCGTCCACTGCAGTGACCTCGGCTCAGTCCTTGGGCCCCCCATCGAAACCGCTTCGGATTGCGATCGGGGAGCTGGGCGGCCACGCAGGCTGCGACTTCGACTTCGAGACCCTGCCGTCGGAACTCGATGGTGCAGATTTCAAGCCCGTGACCCGGACGGAGATTGGACAAGGTGGTCAGGTTCCGCTTGCCGACCACGATCTGCTGACGAGCGAGGGCGGACCCCGGCTCGCGGACAAGGCCATCCACTGACGGCATTCGGGTAGCGCTGTGCGAATCGCTGCGCTGATGACAGGGCTGACGGCCTACCAAGATGCCTGCTTCCGTGAGCTGACTGCGCTCGGGGACGACCTCCTTCTCATCCATCCAAAATCCATGGCGTACGCGCCGTTCGACAAGTCGGCGTTCACCGAACATGCCAAGCGCATCGTCTGGGACGAGCAGATGCCGTCATACGACACGCTGCTCCCGTCACTTGAGGAGTTCAGACCCGACGTCATCATCATGTGGTCATGGGACGGCAAGGGTTATCGCAAGGTGATGAAGACCTGGCGCGGCCGCGCGCTAAGAGTGATGTTCAGCAGCAACTTTTGGCACGGATCAGCGAAGCAGTACGCGGGCCTTGTCCTGCACGGTCTATACGTGAACCCGCTCTTCGACTGTGTCTGGGTCCCAGGCGAGCGCTCCGAATTGTTCGCCCGGCGTATCGGATTCGGCGGCAAGGACATCATTCGCGGTGCGAATTCTGCTGACACGCCAACGTTCGACCGTGGCCCAAGAGAACGCATCGAGCTTTCGTCGCGGCGCAGATTCCTCTTCGCTGGTCGGCTGATCTGGCACAAGGCTCCAACGATGCTGGCCCACGCCTACGCGGCGTACCGGGATCGCGTCGACCAACCTTGGGACCTCCACGTCGTCGGCGACGGACCGCTGCGCGGTGACTTCAAAAGCGTCGAGGGCGTTCACCGACACGGGTTCCTCCAGCCGGCGGAGCTGGCCGGACTGATGCACGAGTCGTCGTGCCTCATCCTCCCGTCCTATATCGAGTGGTACGGAGTCGTAGTGCACGAAGCAGCGATTGCCGGCCTGCCCCTGATCTGCTCTGACGGCGTGGGTGCGGTGCCGCACCTGCTCCAAGACGGCTTCAACGGTTGGACGATCGCGGCCGGCGATCAGGAAGGTCTAACGGACGCGATGTATCGGATGACCTCGATCGGCTCCGAACGCCTGCAGGCAATGTCCGACGGCAGTAGGGCGCTCGGCAGCCGTATCACCCCCCGGATCTGGGCCCTCAATCTCCATGAAGAGCTGGAACGACGAAGCCGGAGCTTGCGTCGCATGGATAAGCGTGCTTAGCCCGTCGCACCCAACACGAACACGCTCGTGTGCGCGGCGCTGTCGGCTTGTCGGCGCAGCATGACCGCACGCATGAGCTTGAGTCCGCCCGGCGTCAGGTTCACGATTGTCTTGAGCGCGTTCTTCGCTCGAGACCGGCCCCTCATCCGCAGCCACTCACGACTGAACATCTCGCCCGGGAGCCACCTACGATTGTGATGGAGTATCTCCAGGCCAGTCTTTTCGCTGTACCTGGTCATGGTGCGATCCCCGAGGAAGTACAGATGGTCACCCAGATTCCAGCGCAGCATGTCCCTCTTCTTGACACCGGATGTCATCTCGCCGGTCACCATAACGATCGCGCCGCCCGGCCTGAGAATTCGGACGAGCTCCTTAAACGTCTGGGTGGGACTGATCAGATGAGAGAAGACATTGATCATGCTCACGACATCGAAGGAATCGTCAGGAAAGCCGATGTCCTCGACAGGAGTGTCATGCACCGTCGCTCCCGTAAGCTGCTGGGCGATACTGCGTCTGTCCGCGCTGAGCTCAATGCCTTCCCCCGAGAATCCGGCTTCTTGAGCGAGCCCGATCAGTAAACCTGCACCGCATCCCACATCTAGCCAGCGGCCGTGAGACGCGTGCTTACGGGCAAGGTCGATGTAGCCTCGAAAGCGATCCCTAGCGATTAGCTCACTGGCGTTTTGCCGCGCGGCCGCGACAATCTCCTGGGAACCTGCATAGTGACCCTCTTCCATTTCCGTCATCCGTTGCTCGGGTGCCGGAATGCTGTCGATGTAAAGGAGATCACAGTGGGGGCACTGACCCAACAGGATGTCGTTCTCGCTGAACAGCGGGACCCAATCCTCGGAACCACAGCAGTCGCAGGCCACGCAGCACACCGTACACGAGGCCAGCTTCAGTCGATCATCGATGCCGCGGCTTCCTTTGGCGGAGTCAGTCCCGCGGGATCGGGGCGAACTTGGGGACCCGAAGCGTCACCTTCGTGCCCTTCCCGGGTGCGGTCTCGACCACGATTCCGTACTCGTTGCCGAAGACGGTGCGCATGCGCTCGTCGACGTTCGCGAGCCCGACGGACGGCGTCGTGGTGCGACCGCTCAGCGCGGCGCGTACGGTGTCCGGCTCGGACCCGATGCCGTCGTCCTCGATGGAGATGACGCACTCGTTGCCCGCGTCGAGCGCCAGCACCGTGACCGTGCCGTCACCGGCCTTGCCCTCGAGCCCGTGCCGCACGGCGTTCTCGACCAGCGGTTGGACGGACAAGAACGGCATCTTGACGCTGAGCACCTCCGGCGCCACCCGCGTGACGACGCGCAACCGGTCACCGAACCGCGCCTTCTCGAGCACGAGGTACCGCTCGATCGAGCGCAGCTCCTCGGCCAGCGTGGTGAACTCGCCGTGCTGTCGGAACGAGTAGCGGGTGAAGTCGGCGAACTCGAGCAGCAGCTCGCGGGCCCGTTCGGGATCCGTCCGCACGAAGGAGGCGATGGCTCCGAGCGAGTTGTAGATGAAGTGCGGGGATATCTGGGCCCGCAGGGCGCGCAGCTCCGCCTCCATCAGCGCCGTGCGCGACGTCGCGAGGTCGGCGAGCTCAAGCTGGCTCGACATCCATTGGGCCACCTCGGTGGCGGCGCGCGCGAGTCCGGCGGACGCTTGGTCGGTCACCACCACGAGGCTGCCCACCACCACGTCCTCGACCGAGAGCGGCGCGACGATGGCCTGACCGGACGCCTGGGTGGTGCCGCTGCGCAGCGCTGCGGACATGAGCGCTGCGACGTCGTCGGGATCGCCCGGCCCGTCCCAGGCGAGCGGCCCCGAGGTGTCGGTGATCGCGACGGTCGGGGTGCCGAGGAGCGTCCGGATGTGGGGCAGGGAGCTGGCGGCACTCTCCGCGTCGAGCCCGCCGCGCAGCGCGGGTGCGGTCTGGGACGCGGCGTGCAGCGTGGTGTACGTGGCCCGGTCGGTCGGCGAGCCGAGGCCCTGGCGCCGCTTCAGCAGCCACCACCGGGCGGCCAGCGCGCCGGCCAGCAGGACGACAGCCGCGGCGACGGCGGTGACGGCCTCGTTCATGGCAGGCTCAGCCGAGGTCGATGAGCGTGGCGTCGGGAGGGGGTGCCTCCTGGGCCAGGTTCTCCTTGAGCACCCGCGCACGCAGGCAGTGGGTCTGGTGGCGCAGCCGGAGGGTGCCCGTCTGTCCGCCGTAGGAGAGGAACAGGTCGCGGACGCGGACGAGGGCCTCGTCGCCGACGGTCGGGTGCCTGGTCTGGTCGGCGAACCGCATCAGGCCGGGGAGGTCGAGCTGTTCCCAGGTGCCGAACTCGTCGATCTCGGGCTCGGCGAAGAGGCCCGACGCCGTGAACGTGTCGGCCGGCGTGTGTCGGGCCGCGCGGTCGCCGATGATTTCGCGGAGCTTGCGCATCCAGGGGATGGAGTCGTCGTAGGAGCGGGTGACGGTGGAGAGCAGCCCGCTCGGACGCAGCACCCGCGCGTACTCCGCGAGCGCGGTCGGGGCGTCGCGCAGCTCGGGCACGATGACGACGTCGAAGGCCTCGGGGCCGAACGGGAGCCGCTCACCCTGGGTGCGCACGTACTGGATCTCCGAGTGCCGCGCGCGGGTGACGTCGTCGCCCGCCACCACGACGTCGTGGCCCTGGTCGGCAAGCAGGTAGGCGAGTGATCCGTCGCCGAGGTGGAGCACGCACGACAGCGTCTCGCCGACCATCCACGACGCGGTCCGCTCTGATCCGCTCCGAGGTGGCCGTTCGACGCCCGTGCGTGCGTTCGGCGCGTCGGTTCCGGTGGCCAGCACTCCGCTCGTGTTCATCCCTTGCAGGCTACCGGCCCCGCGCAGAGCCACCCGTGTGCAGCGCCGATACGTTGTGGGGCGTGTCAGAACCATTCGCCGCCCGTGGCCCGGAACAACGCGTCGACGCCTTCCTCGCCGCGGCCTCGCTGGAGGGCGTGCCCTCGGCGTTCGCGGCCACCCGGGACGGCATCGACGCGTTGATCCGCGACCGCGGCCTGCGGCGCACGACGCCGGACGACACCGCGAGGTCGCTGCTCCTGGGAGCGGCGGCCACTGCGTCGCTCGAGGGGAGCGACGTCAATGCTGAGACTCTTCAAGACGTGAGCGGTCACGATGCAACGGCACGAGCCGCTGTCCGCCTGTCGACGGAGCTGCTCGGACTCGTGCCGGTGTGGCGCCGGACCCCGCTCCAGGCCATCGCCCGCATCCACGCGATGGCCGCGGCGGGCACGGTGTCGGACGACGACCTCGGACGTCCCGGCGACCCGGCCGGGGTCGCGAGGCTCAGTGAGCTCGGCCGAGCGGTCAGTGCACCGACCGACGCGCCGGCGCTGGTGATCGCGTCGCTCGCACACGCCGAGATCGCCACGTGCGGAGCCTTCGCGTCGCACGCCGGTGTCGTCGCGCGCGCGGTCGAGCGCCTGGTGATCGTGGAGCGCGGGGTCGACCCGGCGTCGGTGACCGTTCCCGAGGCGGGCCACGCCGCGGAGCCGGAAGGCTACCGATCGGCTCTGGCCGCCTACGTGCGAGGCGACTCAGCGGGTGTGAGCCAGTGGCTGATGTACGCGAGCCAAGCCTTCACGCGCGGCGCCGAGGCCTCCCCGCTCGCGCGATAGCCTCGTGCCCGTGAAGCGCGCAATCATCACCGGAATCACCGGACAGGACGGGTCGTACCTGACCGAGCTCCTGCTGGGGAAGGGCTATGAGGTCCACGGACTGGTGCGCCGCACCTCGTCGTTCAACCGCGGTCGGATCGACCCGATCTGGCACAGCCACCCCGCAGCTCCGAGTCGTCTGCACCTGCACTACGGCGACATGGCCGACGGCGCCAACCTCGTCAATCTCGTGCGCGACCTCGCGCCGGACGAGGTCTACAACCTCGCGGCCCAGAGCTACGTCAAGGCGTCGTTCGACATGCCCGAGTACACAGCGACCACCGACGGCATCGGGGCGCTGCGGCTGCTCGAGGCCGTGCGCACCGGCGCACCGGCGGCGCGGTTCTATCAGGCGTCCACCTCGGAGATGTTCGGGTCGTCGCCACCTCCTCAGCACGAGGGCACCGCCTTCCACCCACGCTCGCCGTACGGGGCGGCGAAGCTGTTCGCCCACTGGGCCACCGTCAACTACCGCGACGCATACGACCTGTTCGCCGTGTCGGGCATCCTGTTCAACCATGAGTCACCGCGGCGTGGAGAGTCGTTCGTGACCCGCAAGATCACCATGGCGGCCGCCCGGATCAAGCTGGGACTCCAGCGCGAGCTGGACCTCGGCAACCTCGACGCGGTCCGCGACTGGGGTTTCGCCCAGGAGTACGTCGAGGGCATGTGGCGGATGCTGCAGCACGACGTCCCCGACACCTTCGTCCTCGGCACGGGCGTCGGCACGACCGTGCGGGAGTTCTGCGCGACCGCGTTCTCCCACGCAGGACTCGACTGGCAGGAGCACGTCCAGCACGACGACAGGTACGAGCGCCCGAACGAGGCCGACGCGCTCGTGGCCGACCCGAGCAAGGCGAACGATGTGCTGGACTGGAAGGCCGAGACCGACGCCGAGCAGCTGGCTCGACTGATGGTCGACGCCGACATCGCGCTGATCGAGAAGGGCTTGCTCGCGTGACCCTGGCTCCCGTCGCCGTGGCCGACCGTGCGATGAAGGGTGGGGGATGAGCAGGCTGCCCAGCGCGTTGCAGCCGGCATGGCCCCTCGTCAAGCGTCTGCACCGACTTGCGACCCGGGTCATGGGCGCCGTCGTGCGGCTGTCGTCGGCGCGCCTCGGTGAGCGCGCGCTGCCCCGGCGGGCGACCGAGCGATCGCGCGACACGGCATCCCTCGAGCCCGACGTCGTCCGCATCCACCCCGGCGGAGGGCCGGAGCACCTCGACCGAACGCTGCCGGCCGGTGATCCTGAGGGGCACTGGATCTTCGCCGAGGCGCGGCAGTTCGAGGTTCCGGCACGCTTCACCGTCGAGATCGACGGAGGAACGGTGGTGGGCGACTACGGCGCCAACCTCACCCCGGCCCGCACACTCGACTACGAGACGAGCGAGTACTTCGGCATCTCGGGGTGGCGTGAGCACCCCATCTTCCTGAGGCCGGCGCTGCCCCGCGTCGAGCACGTCGATGGCACGCTCGTGTCGCTGGCGGCCCGGGGTGGCTCCGCCAACTACTACCACTTCCTGCTCGACGTCCTGCCGCGCTGGGGCATTCTCGAGGAGTCGATGCCCGGGCTCGTGCCGGACCACCTCTATGTGCCGCGCAGCGCCTCGTACCAGCAGGAGCTGCTCGCGCTCGCCGGGCTCGACGTCCACGACCTCGTGGCCACGGAGAAGCACCGCGCCGTCTCGGCGGACCACCTGCTGGTCCCCTCCATGCCGAACCCTGAGGAGATGGCACCGTCCTGGACCGTGCAATGGGTACGGGAACGGCTTGCCCCCGACCGGACGGACGGCAAGCCTCGTCTGCTCTACGTTACGCGCGGCTCCGGCCGCCACACCCGGCGGCTCGTCGACGAGGACCGGCTGTGGCCCCGCCTCGAGGGCCGAGGTTTCGTCCGCATCGATCCGGGCAGCCTCTCGGTGCGTGACCAGATCGACCACTTCGCCGCTGCCGACGTCGTGGTGGGTCTGCACGGAGCGGCCCTGACGAACCTGGTGTTCGCCAAGGCGGGAGCCCGGGTGCTCGAGATCTTCGCACCCGGATACGTGAAGCACTGCTACTGGGCGATCTGCGCCGGCATCCCCGGCGTGCGCTACCAGTACCTGATCGGGACGGACGCCGGTGGGCGCGATGCTCGGCGCACCATGAACGGGATCCAGGACGACATCGTCGTGGATCCCGCGACGTTGGACGCCGCGGTGGACCGCCTGCTGGACAGCTGACGCCGAGTCAGGTCGTCCGGCGGGTCGCCTCGCCGATGATCTCCATGAATCGCTTGGCGATCGTGTCGATGCCGAAGCGCCGGACGGCGAGCTCGCGGCTCCGCTTCCCGAGCTCGTTGCGCTGCGCCGGATTGGCGGCCAGGGACTCGAGCCACGCCACGGCGTCAGCCACGGCGTCGTGGTCCGGTTGGACGACGCAACCCCCGACGCTCTCGATGTCGACGGCCGCCGGGTTGTCGGCCGGCATGATGCCGAGCACCGGACGGCCCGCCGCGAGATACGAGAGCACCTTGCTGGGAATGGAGAACTTCGACGCGCCGGGCTCGAGCAGCGCCACGAGCACGTCGCCGGAGCCGAGCACGCGGCTCAGCTGATCGGCGGGCTGGAACGGCAGCAGCCGCACGAAGTCGGCAATCCCGGGACGTTCGGCGGCGGCCTGGGCCAGCAGGTCGGCGCCCTCTCCCTCGGAGACGACCGTGAGCTCGGCATCGACCCCACGCTCACGCAGCCGCTCGAGCAGCTCGACCAGCAGCAACGGGTTGTGCTTGCGCCCGAGCGTTCCGGCGTACAGCAGCCGGAGGCAGTCGCGGCGCCCGAGGTGCGTGTCGGCCCAGGCGTTGTCGCGCTCTTCCGGCACGATCTCGTCGACCGGCGCCCAGTTGGGGACGACCTCGACGTGGGTGGTATCGAGCCCCCAAGCCTCGTACTCGCGCACGAACGCGTCGTCGATGGCGACGACGCGTCGTGCACCGGCCACGACCCCGCGCTCGAGCCGGGTGAAGAAGCGCGAGCCGGCACCGACGACCGGATGCGGTAGTCGCGGCACGTGCGGCAGTCGCCGCTCGAGCTCCTCCGCGAGGGCGAGGCTGAAGACGTCTTGGTGCCACAGCACGTACGGGAGGCCTGTGCGCCGGGCGAACCGCGAGAACCGGTACAGGGCGAACAGCGGGACGTTGCAGGCGATGACGAGGTCGGGCTGCAGCTTCGTCACCTGGTCGATCCACGTCGAGGCGAAGCTCCGCTCGAACTGGAGCCGACCGATCGGGGCGTACTTCTCGAACTGTCGGGGCGTCTCGATGGCTCGGAACGATAGGGTGTCCGGGTCGCCGGGCTGCCGCTCCAACCGCCCCTTGCCGCTCGTGTACTGGGCGGAGTAGGCGTGCTCGACGGTGAGCTCACGCCGGGCGAGCTCGCGGGAGAGCTCGGCCTGGAAGGGGTGACCCGCGAAGTCGTGGATTTGGATCAGGCCCCCCGTCTGATGAACCCCGCGGTCAGCCACGCGCCTTCAGCTGGTCGTAGATCCAGGCGTAGGTCTGCTCCAGCCCTTCCTTGAGCGAGATCGACGGTTCCCAGCCGTAGACATGGTGGAACAGGGTGTTGTCGCTGTTCCGGCCGCGAACTCCCTGCGGGGCGTCGAGGTTGTAGGTGCGCTCGACCTTGACGCCGGAGATGTCCTCGAGGATGTCGACCATCTGGTTGATCGTGACCAGCTCGGCCGAGCCGAGGTTGACCGGTTCGACGGAGTCGCCGGCCAGGATCTCCTGGGTTCCGCGGATGCAGTCGTCGATGAACATGAAGCTGCGGGTCTGCTCGCCGTCGCCCCAGATCTCGATGCCGTCGGTGTGTCCGAGCGCGACCTCGGCGACCTTGCGCGACAGCGCCGCCGGCGCCTTCTCGCGGCCACCGTCCCACGTGCCGAGCGGGCCGTAGACGTTGTGGTAGCGCGCCACGCGGGTCTGCAGGCCGAAGTCCTCGCGGAAGTGGCGCGCCATGCGCTCGGAGAAGAGCTTCTCCCAGCCGTAGCCGTCCTCGGGGTCGGCCGGGTAGGCGTCGGCTTCGGCCAGCGCCGTGACGTGCGGATCGGTCTGCTTCTCGCCGTTGTAGACGCAGGCCGAGCTGCTGTAGAAGAAGCGCTTGGTGCCCGCGTCACGCGCGGCGACCAGCATGTTGGTGCTGGTCAGCACCGAGAGCATGCACTCGGCCTTGTTGTTCTCGATGAAACCCATGCCGCCCATGTCGGCGGCGAGGTTGTAGATCTCGTCCGTGCCGTCGGCGATCTTGTGGGCGTCGACCGGGTCGGAGCAGTCGGCGATGATGTTCTCGGCCGCCCCGTGGAGCTGCTGCCAGTCGTCGAGCGCCTTGACGTCGACCGCGCGGACCTGGAGTCCTGACTGGAGGAGCCGATCGACCAGGTGGCCGCCGATGAAGCCGCCGGCTCCGGTGACGAGAACGCTCATTCTGGCTCAACCTCCAAGGCAGGCACCACCGTGACTTCGGGTGCCGAAAATCGTTGACCGGGGACTGACGAGAGTAAAGCACGAGCGGGGCGGCGTCCGTCATGAGATCGTAGGCCACGACGATTCCGATCGACGTGCGTGGTCGAGACACCTCGCCCACTGCTGAGCCGACACGCCGCGCGTTGCATAGACTCGCTTAAACCACCCAGTCGAGCTCGACTGGGCATCAACATGAGGGGACCTCGTGGATCTGCGCCAATTCCTGGGCATCCTGCGCGCGCGCTGGCAGTTCGTGATCGTCACGTTCGGCCTGGGCGCACTCGTCACCGCCGGACTGATTCTCGCGATTCCCCCGACGTACGCCTCCACGGCCACCCTCTTCATCTCCACCCCCTCGACCGGCGTTGCCGACTCCTACTCGCAGTCGTTGACCGCCGGCCAGCGCGCGGAGTCGTACGCCGACCTGGCTCGCGGCTCCGAGGTGCTCCAGCGGGTCTCCGACCGTCTTGACACAGGCATCAGCGCATCCGAGCTCTCCGGACAGATCGAGACCTCGGTGGTCGAGAGCACCCTGTTGCTGCGCGTCGATGCCACCGCCGACTCGCCGGAGCTGGCGCAGCAGATCGCCTCGGTCGAGTCCGACGAGATCATCCGCCTGGTGAAGAATCTCGAGACACCCACCGACGAGGAGATCCCGGCGCCGATCATCGCCCGCGTGGCCGGCAAGGCCTCCATCAACAACAATGCCGTGGCACCCAACATCCCGCTCAACCTCGGCGTCGGTCTGCTGGTGAGCCTCCTGGCCGGCCTGGCTGGAGCGATTCTGCGCGACCTTCTCGACACGACGGTCAAGACCAGCGAGGACGTCGAGACGATGACGGGCAACACGCTCATGGCAACCCTGCCGTACGACCCCGTCGTCAAGAAGCAGCCGCTCAGCATCGAGGACGGCGGTGGATCCCTCGCCGAGGCGTTCCGGGTGCTTCGCACGAACCTGCAGTTCTCCAACCTGGACGCCACGCGTCAGATGATCCTTGTCACCAGCGCCGTTCCCGACGAGGGCAAGACGTTCGTCGCCACCAATCTCGCCATATCGATGGCCAAGAGTGGTCGCTCGGTTCTGCTCGTTGATGCCGACTTCCGCAATCCCGGCGTCGCGGAGCTGCTCGGCCTCGAGAACTCGGTGGGAACGATCACCGTCCTGCTTGGTCGCGCGACGTTGGAGCAGGCGACCCAGGAGCACGTGAGCGGTGTCAGCTTCCTCGGCACCGGACCCAGGCCGCCGAACCCTTCGGAAGTGCTCGACACCCAGGCCATGCGCGACCTGATGTCCACGGTGCGCGCCGAGTACGACGTCGTCATCGTCGATGCCCCGCCGCTCCTTCCTGTCGCCGACGCCGCGGTCTTGCTGACCGAGGTCGACGGCGCGCTGCTTCTCACCCGCTTCGGGTCCACCAGCCGCGAACAGCTGCGCCAGGCCGTCATGCGGATCGAGGCCGTCGGCGGTCGGTTGTTCGGCACTGTTCTCAACCGGGCGCCGCGCAAGTCGATCGGCGGCTACGCGTACGGCTACGGGTACGGCTACGGGTACGGCTACGGCGCGGACTCCGAGCCCGCCAAGCCCAGGGCGCAGCGTACGGAGGCCCGGGGCCGCGACATCACGTACGGTCGTCGCGTGAAGCGATGAACGGTCAGCATTCGACCGAACCCGCACCAGCCGCGCGCCGGCTCGCCGGCCGGAAGGTCTCGCGTCCTGCCCTGACTGCCGCCATTGCCACCGGTGTGGCGTTGTTGCTGCTCATCGTGATGGGGATGTCGTCGACTTTGGGGGCGGTTGCCGCGGTGGGGGCCGCGGTGCTCCTCCTCGGGCTGGTCAGCCTGGGCCTCAGCCGTACGGCCGAGGCACTGGTCCTGCTCGGGGCCCTGCTCGTACCGATGAACGATCTGCACACGTCGGGAGCCGCCTCGTTCGTGACCGCCGCAGACGCGGCGTTCGTCCTCGGCTTCACCTTGATGATCCCCGATCTCCTGGGGCGACAGCTCCGGCTCCCACCGGCGTTCGTGATCGGTGTCGCCGGGGTCGGCACGACCGCCTTGATCTCGTCGATGCTCAGCGAGGACCCGGCCTCGAGCCTCAACAGCACGGCCCGACTGGTCGTCGGGGCCTTCGGACTGGCAGTGCTCATCGCCTGGTGGGGTCCGGAACTGAAGAAGGTCGTGGTCCTCGCCTGGGCGTACGTGTTGGGCAACGTCGCGAGCGTCGGCTTCGCGATGCTTGGCGGCTCGGCCACTGCCGATGGCCGACGGGTCGGACTCACGGAGCACCCGAACATCTTCGGGCTGTGCGCCCTGCTCGGTCTGTCACTCGTCCCCTTCCTCATCAGCCAGACCGCGCGTTCCTACCGATGGCTGCCGGCACTCATGGGGGCCGTGTGTCTTGGGGGCATCTGGACCAGCGGGAGCCGTGGTGCGCTCGCCGCTCTGCTCGTCGTCGCCGTGATCTTCCCGCTGCTCTCGCGATCCGTGCCCGCCGCGCTCGGCCTCCTCGCCGGGTTTGCCGTGATGCTGGCGCTCTCGGAGCGGCTGCTGAGCGAGACGTCGAGCGGCAACGCGCTCGGACGGTTGCTCGGTCAGGGAAGCGCGTCCGGCTCGGACGAAGCACGGGAACAGATCGCCGAGTTCACCCTCGGGCAGTTCCGGGATAATCCGATCCTGGGCGTGGGGCTGGCGGACGTGCTGGATGCCCACATCATCTATCTGCAGGTCATTGCGGCCCTCGGCATCGTCGGGCTCGCCTTCTTCCTCCTCGTCATCTGGGGCGTGGTCCAGCCGGCAGTCGTGACCGCTCCGCCGTACGCCTTTCTCGCGCTGCCGGCGTTGTCGTACGCGACGCTGGGCTGGGTCACGCCGGTGATGTGGGACCGCTACATTTGGGTGGCGCTGGCGGTCTCGTTGCTGGCGCCGCGTCTGGCCGGCGAGGCCCTGCCGGACGACCAAGCAGCAGCCGACCACAACGAGCCCACCACGAGGCGGGCGGCTGCACGGACGACATCGGAGCAAGAATGAAAGTTCATCGTGGCGTCGCCCACTTCACGAAGCGAGTGCGTCAGACGCTGGTCCTCTTTCGCAACTTCCCGCGAGTCTTCCGTGACCTGGTGTTGTCCGGCACCCGCTGGTCGCCCGAGGAGATGACGTTCCGGATGCGCAACGGCTTCACGGTCGTCACACCGAACGCCGACGGCGCCCGGTTTCCCCTCTACGAGGTGTTCGCCGACGACGGCTACCGCCTCGCCGAGCTCTTCGACGGCGTCAGCTCTGACGCCGAGATCCTTGACATCGGTGGGCAGATCGGTAGCTTCTCACTCGCAAGCGCCAGAGCCCTCCCGCAGGCCCGCGTGCACGTCTACGAGGCGTCGCCGATCAGCGCCGCCTACATCGAGCGGAACATCGCCGCGAACCACCTCGAGGCCAGGGTCACCGTGCACCCGAAGGCCGTCGCGGGGGAGGTCGGCACCTTCACCTTCGTCGACAGCGGCACGGCGAGTGGCCACAATGGCCTGACCGCGCCCGAGGGCCTGGGCGAGGAGGTCACCGTCGACTGCACCACCTTCGACGACGCGGTGGCGGCGACCGGCGGCAATGTCCAGGTCGTCAAGACGGACGTCGAGGGCGCGGAGTACGACATCATCCTGCGCAGCAGCCCGTCGTCGTGGCGCGACGTGCGCAAGGTCGTCATGGAGTACCACCCCGTCGCCGGTCACAGACTGGAGGAGCTGACCACGTTCTTCGCCTCGGCCGGGATCAATCCGGTCCGCCATGAGCCGGGAATGCGCGCCGGGCTCGGGGTCATGTGGCTGGTGCGGTCGGACGGTTGACCGCGTCGATCTTTCCGGCGTCGGCCACCCCCCACGCGGCCACCGACGGCTTTCGCCCTGCACGACGGCACCCTGTGACCGAGGAGATGCTCTTGAACCCCCGGACTCAGTCAGTTGGTCCCGGGCGGTCGGTCTCGCCGTCAACACGCCGCTCGCCAAGTGGCGCATGCGACGCGCGGTCGCGCGGGCGCCGCGTCCGGTCAAGCTGGAGATCGGCGGTCTCGCCCGCCGCGAGGCGTGGCTCGTCACGTCAACGCCGGGACCCGCAACTACTGGACGCCACGAGGCGGGGCCGTTCGAGGACGGTTCGCTCCTGCGCGTCTACGCCGACAACGTGATCGAGCACATCACCCTCGACCGGGGGCGTCCCTGCTGGCCGAAGCCTTACGGTGCCTGCGCCCCGGTGGCGTCATCCGGCTGGTGACTCCGGACCTTCGCAAGCACGTCGAGCTCTACCTGATTGGCACCGGTGCCGTGGAGGGGGATGTCGGCCGGTCGTTCCGTGAGCACGGGCTGGTCGTCGAGCATCCCATCGATCTGGTCTGGATCCCGATCGCGTCGTTCGAGCACCATGCTCCCTCGACGATGTGGAGACGTTGGCTGCCGAGCTGAGCCGGGCCGGGTTCGGGCCAGCCAAGGGGAACGAGCTGGCACAGGTAGAGGGCACCACCTATGCGGTGGTGCCCTCTGTGTGGCCAGCATCTGCAGCTACCAAGCGTGCGTTTCGTATCGTCGCCCCGGGGCCGCGTGATCCCTGAGTGTCGCGGTTGTCCCGAGTGCGACTGCCCTTTGGGACGGGAGATCGCCGCGTGGGTACTGAGCTGCTGTGCCGTCTGTGAAGTTGTTGTCTCCGTTCTACGCTGCCGCCGACCGAGGCGGTAGGTCTACCCGTGCGTAACCTTGTGCCCCCGCGTTCACAAGCGTTGGAGAACGGACCTTGGCGGCCGACGCCGGCGACCCACGAGGGTGACGGCGATCGCCCCCACGCCGGCGGCCACGACTCCGGCTGCGGCGAGCTTGGCGACACGGGTGTCGAGCCCGAGCCGGGCCCGCATCGACACCGGGCTGGTGAACATCAAGACGGGCCAGCCGTTCTCCTCGGCCAGCTGGCGGAGGGCCTTGTCGGGGTTGACCGCGAACGGGTGGCCCACGGTCTGGAGCATCGGGGCGTCGGTCTCGGAGTCGGAGTAGGCGAAGCTGGTGGCGAGGTCGTAGCCGTGCTTCTCGGCGAGCTCGATCATCGCCTTCGCCTTGTTGGGCCCGTACGCGTAGTACTCGACCTCGCCGGTGTAGCGGCCGTCGACCTCGACGAGTCGAGTGGCGACGACGTGGTCGGCACCGAGCATCGCCCCGATCGGCTCCACGACCTCGGTGCCGGAGGCCGACACGATGATGACGTCGCGACCGGCCGCGTGGTGCAGCTCGATGAGCTCGACGGCCTCGTCGTAGACGATCGGGTTGATGATCGCGTGCAGTGTCTCGGCCACGGACTGGCGCACGACCTCGACGTCCCAGCCGGCGATCATCTCCGTGAGGTAGTTGCGCATCTTCGCGAGCTGGTCGTGGTCGGCGCCGCTGGCCGCGAACATGAACTGGGCGTAGGCGCTGCGGAGCACGGCGCGGCGACTCAGCAGCCCGCCGTCGTAGAAGGGCCTGCTGAACGCGAGCGTGCTCGACTTGGCGATGATCGTCTTGTCCAGGTCGAAGAACGCGGCCGACCGGGGTTCGTGGGGGGCTCGTGCCATCAGGTCGAGCGTACTCGGCGGACGCCCCTCTGTTCGGTGTAGCACCGCTCGACGAACGCGATCGTCTCGTTGGTGAGGCGCTCCGGACGCCGGCGCCACTCCAGGATGCTCTCGGCGCGCACGAACGTGGAGTTCGGCAGCTCGGTCGCGAGCATCGCCGCATCCGCCGCCGGGTGCACGGGGTCGCGGGGGTGTCCGATGACCATGGCGGGTGCCATGATCTGCTGCCGCAACCGCGACGACGGGGCGATGCGGCCGAAGAAGATGCCGTGCACGGCGGCCCCCATCGGCTGCGGGTACTGCTTCATCGTGTCCAGCGCGATGCCACCCCAGAAGCCGACCAGGCGACGAGGGACGATCGATGTGGCGAGCCGGAGCCCGGTGACGAGCAGCGGTGTGAACCGGGCGACGAACATCAGTGGCGCGAACGCGATGATGCCGGCCTCGACGGCGTTGTCGAGCACCGGCATCTCGAGGATCAGGCCTTCGACCCGGTCCGGATGGGCGTCGGCGACCTCGAGCGAGACGTTGGCGCCAAGCGAGGTCCCTCCGATCACGGCCCGCTCGGCCCCGACGGCATCGAGCAGGTCGACGACCTGACGGCCGAAGTCCGACATGGAGTACTGGGTCGGGTCGTCAGGACGGTCGGACGTGCCGTGGCCGAGAAGGTCGACGGTGAGCACGTGATTGCCGGCGCCGGCCAAGGCCCGGGCCAGCGGCTCGTGCATGCGGCGCGGCATGAGCTGTCCGTGGATCAGCACCACCCACTGGTCACCGGAGCCGTACTCGGTGTACTCGAGCCGGTGGCCTTCGTGGAAGAACTGACCCGTTCGTTCGGACGCAAGACTCATGGGAGGAAACAGTAGAGGGGACTCGGCGGTTCGGCTTCGGAACGGGTCGTTTCCTCAGGCCCCAGTGGCGCGGAGGCGGCCCGCATCGCCGGCCTTGACGACGCCGTGGTCGAACGCGTAGACGACCGCGGCGGCGCGGTCACGCAGCCCGAGCTTCACGAAGACGCGTCCGATGTGGCTCTTGACCGTCAGCTCGGAGATGAACAGCGCGTCGGCGATCTCGGTGTTCGACAGACCGCAGCCGATCGCGTGCAGGACTTCCTGCTCGCGCGTGGTGAGCGGGGTATGGTCATCGCGTTCCTGTGTCTCCGGAGAGGATCCGGAGGCCTCGCGGTACCGCGTCAGCACCCGGGCGGTGACGGCGGGGTCGAGCCAGGAGTCGCCCTCGGCGACGCTCTGCACGGCGCGGATCAGGTCCTCGGCCGAGGAGTCCTTGAGAATGAATCCGGCGGCGCCGGCGCGAAGCGCGCCGGAGAGCATCTCGTCGTCGTCGAACGTGGTGAGGACGAGCACCGGCGGCGCGTCGTCGTCCTGGCGCAGCTGGCGGGTGGCGTCGATGCCACCCACACCCTTCATGCGCAGGTCCATCACGATCACGTCGATGTCGTGCTCCTTCAGCGCGGACGGGACCTCGCCGCCGTCGGAGCACTCGGCGACGATCTCGAACCCGTCGCGGCGGCGCAGGATGCGGCGCAGGCCGGAGTGGACGAGCTCCTGGTCGTCGACCAGCATCACCCGGGTGGTGCTCTCGTCCGGTGACGTCGTCACGTCCTGGCCTCCTCGACCTTCGGCTGGGCCATCCCGCTGATGCTGCGGCTGATGACACAGCCGTCGGCGGCGATCGCCTCGCCGGTGATGGGGAGCATGGCTTCGACCACCCAATGGTCACCGGACGACTCGGACGTGAGCGTGCCGCCGAGCTGCTCGACGCGTGCCGTCATGCCGGTGATGCCCGACCCGCTGCCGTCCGGCTCGTGGTGCGGCACCGTGCGCGTGCTCCGAACCGTGAGGCGGGCGTCGGTCCGGCCCACGGCAAGACTGACGTGTGCCGGCGAGCCGGGGGCGTGCTTGGTGACGTTGGTCAGCGACTCCTGCACGATGCGGAACAGGCCCAGACCGAGGGCGGGCGGGAGGCGGCCGACGTCGCCGCGGACGTCATAGCTGGCCGTCAGACCCGCGCCGCGAACCCGGTCGATGAGCGTGGGCAGGTCTTCCGCCGACGGTAGGGGCCGGTTGGGGTCTCCCTCGGTGGCGAGCTCGCTGACGGTCTGCCGGATGTCGCTCATCGCCTGCCGGCCCACCCGCTCGGCGTCTCGCAGCGCCTCGATCGCCTCCTCGATGTCGTCCCCGTTCGCTGCCGCACTGTCGGCCAGCATGCGCCGCGCTCCGGTGATGTGGAGCATCGTGACGCTCAGGGAGTGGGCCACGAGGTCGTGGATCTCGCGGGCGATGCGGTCGCGCTCGGCCAGCGTCGCCCGGTGGTGCTCCACTGCACGGGCCGCGCGCTCGGCCGCCAGGGCGCGGGTCTGCGAGAACAGCATGAAGCCGAGGCAGAACCCGAGGAACGCGGTGACCAGGTGGACGAACAGCGGGTCGAGGTGGTCGGTGGCCGAGGCCGTCACCAGGAGGGCGATCGCCACAGCGGCGGCGAAGAGTCCCCGTCGGGCACCGTCCTTCGCCGTCTGCTCGGCGACGACGAAGAGCAGAAAGAGGGAGACGGCGTCCTGGGCGCCGACCTGGGTGGGCGGGAGGGACAGCACGAGGGACGCCGCGAGGATGCAGCCGAGGAACGTCGGCCACCACGGCACCCACGGCTCGATCAGGAGCTGCGCGGTCAGAGGCACGGTCACCAGCGAGATGACGGCAGCGGCGTAGACCAGCGTGAGGTGGTCGCGCTGCCAGAGCGCGAAGATGATCGCGCCCGTGTGGCCGGCGATCGAGAACAGCGGGATCCACCACGGGAAGGCCATCCCGTGGGCCTGCTCCTTCTCCTCGATCCGCGCCACGACGCGTTGGAAGGTGGGTAGTGCGCGCATGGTCCCCAGCGTAGGGATGTGTGGCCGTCTGCGGCATCCGTTCAGGGTCGGAAGCGCGCTCCTACCTGAGTCGTAGGCAGAATGGGTCCCGTGGAGCGATGCTCCGCAGCAGCGTCGGTTCCTAGTGTCGAAGCAGATGATCCCGCCGAAAGGGGATGAGTGAGATGACCTGGACCGAGACGCGACGACGACAGCAAGTGCTCCGCGAGGTCAAGGCGATCGCCGCGGTCCGTCAGGACGGTGTCCTGCCGTGGTCCGACGACTACGCAGACGCCTTCACCGGACCCGACGACCTGCTCCGCGACCTCGCCTATGTCTGGCGAATCCACCGGGAGGCGCAGATCGACACGAACATCACCGAAGCCGAGCTCGAGGAGCGCTGGGGCGGGTTGTACCGGCAGTTCGCCGGCATTCCCCAGATCCTCGACACCCAGAGGGCGCTCCAGCGGGCGCATGAGCTCGCTGCCTGAGCCCACCCTCACCGGCCGCGCAACGCGGCCGGTGAGGTCGTGGGCGACGTGGGCACTGGCCCACGGGATCGGCAACGCCTTCCTCCAGCATGGGGTCCGGCGCGGCGACCCGCTCGCCCGGCTGATGGCCGACCCTGAGCTCAACGCCGAGCCGTTCGAGGCCTACGAACGGGTGCGCGCCGCCGGTCCGGTGCAGAAGACCCGGCTGATGTCGGGCACCGCGTCGCACGCCGCGGCCAACCTGGTGCTGCGGTCCGGCGACTTCGGGGTGGGGTCCGGGCACGGTGAGCTCCCTCCGCTGAGCCGGCGCATCCTGAGCCGTGTCATGGATCCCGACGCCCTCGGCCCGATGGACCCTCCCTCATTGCTCGCGGTCGATCCGCCCGACCACGCGCGCTACCGTCGGCTCGTCTCGCGCGAGTTCACGGCACGGTCGGTGGCCGCCCTGGAGCCACGGATCACGCAGGTGGCCGAGTCGCTGCTCGACCGGGTGGCCGGCGACGGGGCGGCGACCTTCGACCTGGTCGACGCGTACGCATCACGGCTGCCGGTGGCGGTGATCGCCGACCTCCTGGGCGTGCCCGAGCGCTGGCAGGCCGACATCCTCGCGTGGGGCAACGACGCCGCCATGCTTCTCGACCCGGCGCTCCCGTGGCGCAAGTACCGCGTGGCCGAGGTCGCGGTCCGTCGTCTGAACGCGTGGTTCGCCGACCACATCACCAACCTCCAGGCCGACCCGGGAACGGACCTGCTCAGCCGCCTCGCCACGATGCCCGAGGATGACCGGCTCAGTGAGCGAGAGCTGCGCGGCGTCGGGCTGCTCGTGCTCGGGGCGGGATTCGAGACGACGGTCAACCTGATCGGCAACGCCGTCGTCCAGCTCGACCGGCACCCGGACCAGCTCGGCATCGCCCGCGAGCGGCCAGAGCTGTGGCCCAACGTCGTCGAGGAGGTGCTGCGCCACGACTCCCCGGTGCAGATGACGCTCCGCTCGGCTTACACCGACGTCGACGTCATGGGTCACACCGTCAGCGAGGGTGAGCCGGTGGTGGTGTTCCTCGGTGGTGCCAACCGGGATCCTGACGTCTTCACTGATCCGCACCGCTTCGACGTCACCCGCGAGAACGCGCACGAGCACCTGGCGTTCTCATCCGGGATCCACTACTGCCTCGGCGCCGGACTTGCACGGCTCGAGAGTGCGGTGGCCGTGCGGACGCTCTACGAACGCTTTCCCGACCTGCGTGTCGCCGCGCCACCCGCGCGGCGTTCGACCCGCGTGCTCCGTGGATACGAGTCGATCCCGGTCACCACGGGAGCCTCGCAGGTGCTGCGCTCGCGTCCTGAGGACGTCATCCGTCAGGCCTCGTGACGACGCAGGCTCAGATCGACGCACCCGGTGGAAGCCGGCCCGCTCATGTCGTCGCAGAGTGCCACGCAAAGCTGCTGTCCACAGTGGCCGGGTCGGATCGCGGCGTCCACAGTCGGTGCTCGGCGCGCTGCGGACACGGCGTTGGTTGCCGAGGCTGGGCCCCATGGACGTCGCCTTGCCCCTCATCGCCACCTCCGACGACCAGATGCTCGACGATGCACTGCGCTGGTGCGCGGCGGTCGGGTGCACACCGGAGGTCGCGGCCGACGTGGCCGCTGTCCGGCGCTTGTGGCGCGGTGCGCCGGTCGTCGTGGTCGGCGACGATCTCGCGCCGCAGCTGGCCCGCGAGCAGCTGCCGCGCCGGGACCACGTGCTGCTGCTGGCTCGTTCGCCCGCCGAGGCGTGGCCCGTCGCCGTGGCGCTCGGGGCCGTCGATGTCGTCACCGGTGATGACGAGGTTCGTGCACTGGACGCGCTGACGCTGGCGCTGGACGGTCGCGGTGAGGCGTGTCTGGTTGGCGTCGTCGGCGGTGTCGGCGGGTCGGGGGCGTCCACGCTGGCCGCGGCGCTCGCGCTGGCCGGCGCGGGTCGTGGTCTGCAGTCGCTGCTCCTCGACGCCGACCCGCTCGGTGGCGGTCTCGAGCTGCTCCTCGGCACCGAGTCGGTCGACGGCCTGCGGTGGCACGACCTCGGCGTCGCCGACGGTCCTGTGGCGGCGGAGTCGCTGGCCGATGCGCTGCCAAGACGCGACGGGCTGGCCACCTTGTCGTGGGGACGCGAGGGCCCCGACGACGTCCCGCAGGCGCTCGGAGGCGTGCTCGCGGCCGCAGTGCGCGGGTTCGACCTCGTGGTCGCCGACGTCCCTCGTCACCTCGAGCCGGCCGGCGTGGAGCTGGTCGGTCGTGCGGTGCTCACCGTGGTCCTCGTGCCGGAGGACGTGCGTGCGGTCGGGTCCGCGCGGCGCGTGCTCGAGCGGCTGCGACCCCACACGTCCGCGGTCGCCGTCGTGTCCGTCGCGCGACCGGGCGGGCTCGGGCGCGACGCCGTGGTCGAGGGCCTCGGGCGTCCGGTGGTCGCCCGGCTCCGTAGTGACCGGCACCTGCGGACGGCGATCGACCATGGTCACGGACCTGGCGGGTCGCGCACGTTCGTTCGCTCGGCTGACGCGCTTCTCGATCTGCTGGGGTTGGACTCCGTGAGGAGCGGGCGCCCCGGCGGGGGTGTCGGGCCCCGGGCGACGAATGGCAACCCCGGCGGGGGTGTCGGGCCCCGGGCGACGAGCAACGGCCGAGCGGTGGCTCCCAGGTGAACGAGCCCGGCCTGGTCGACCGGGTCCGACGTCGATTGGCTGTCGACACCGCCGAGCCGACGCCGCAGAGTGTCGCCGCTGCGTTGCGCGCAGAGCAACGTCTGACCGACAGCGCGACCGTCCTCACGCTCGTCGACGAGCTTCGACGCGAGACGCTCGGGATGGGACCGCTGGAGCCGCTGCTGGCCGTCGCCGGCGTGACCGACGTGCTCGTCAACGGGCCGGATGCCGTCTACCTCGACCGCGGCGGTGGACTGGAGCACACGCGGGTGAGGTTCGCCGACGACGAAGCCGTGCGGCGGCTCGCCCAGCGTCTTGCGGCCCAGGCCGGCCGCCGTCTCGACGACGCGAGTCCTTGGGTCGACGCCCGACTTCCCGACGGAACCAGGCTGCACGCCGTGCTCGCGCCGCTCGCCCGGCCGGGCACCCTCGTGTCCCTGCGCATCCCGGCTCGCCGCACGT
This sequence comes from Aeromicrobium sp., assembly GCA_051005615.1. Taxonomy (GTDB): domain Bacteria; phylum Actinomycetota; class Actinomycetes; order Propionibacteriales; family Nocardioidaceae; genus Aeromicrobium. The sequence continues at coordinate 2,603 of JBPCJE010000015.1, read as the reverse complement.
TCACCCTGGAGCAGCTGATCGCTGCGGGCACCCTCACGCCCGGTTCGGCGCGATGGCTGCAACGTCTGGTCGACGCGCGGGTGGCCTTTGTCGTCAGCGGCGGCACCGGCTCCGGCAAGACCACCCTGCTGGCAGCGCTCCTTGCGATCTGTGACTCCGCCGAGCGCCTCGTGATCGTCGAGGACGCCACCGAGCTGCGCCCCGATCATCCGCACGTCGTCGGGCTCGAGGCGCGTCCCGCCAACATCGAGGGGGCGGGCTTGGTGAGTCTCCGCGACCTGGTGCGTCAGGCGCTGCGGATGCGTCCCGACCGCGTGGTCGTCGGAGAGGTGCGAGGCGCGGAGGTCGTCGACCTCCTCGCCGCGCTCAACACCGGGCACGAGGGTGGCTGCGGCACCATCCACGCCAACTCCGCCGACGACGTCCCGGCTCGGTTCGAGGCGCTGGGTGTGGGCGCGGGGCTTCCGCGCGCGGCCGTGCACAGCCAGATCGCCGCGGGACTCGAGGTGGTGGTGCACCTGGGGCGTGATCGCGGTGGGACGCGGCGCCTGCAACAGATCGGTGTGCTGTGTGCCGGGTCCGACGGGCTCGTGCACAACGCCGCGGCGCTCACGTTTGCGGACGGGGTCGCCGAACCCGGCCCCGGTCGCGATCGCCTCGTCGGGCTGCTGGGTGAGTGTTCGTGAGCTGGCTCCACGTCGGTGCCGCCTCGGCGACCTCGCTCACCGTCCTGCTGGCCAGGCCGTCGCCGGCCTGGGTGCTCCGAGCCCGGCTGGGCCTCCGGACGACAACGCCTCTGCGACGGAGTCCGACCTTGGGCTCAACTCTGCACGTCTCACTCGTCTCGGCCCTGGCCCTGGTCGTGGTCGCCTGGGCGACCTCGCGACCTTCCCTCGTGATCGTCGCCTCGACCGCCGTCTGCGTCGCCGTCTTCGTGCTCAGACTGCTCAAGGTCTCCCGCGACCGCGCAGCCGCGGTGCGAACCCGGGCCCGGACTGCGGCCGCACTTGATCTTCTCGCGGCGGAGCTGCGCGCCGGCAGCCTGCCTCGGCACGCCCTCGCGGCCGTGGCCGACGACGCACCGTCGTTGGCCGCCGCCGCTGCTGCGACTGCCCATGGCGGTGATGTCGTCGCCGCTCTTCGTGCCGCGAGCACCGGGCCGGGAGCGGGCGCACTGGCCGACCTTGCCGGCGCCTGGCACGTGGCCGAGCGGGCCGGCGCTCCGCTCGCCGACGTGCTCGATCGTGTCGCCACCACGGTGCGCGACGACGCCGAGGTCGACCGCGACGTCCTGGCCGAGGCCGCACCCGCTCGCGCGACCGGTCGGCTGATGGCGGTCCTGCCGGTGCTCGGTCTCACTCTCGGTGCCGGCATGGGCGCCGATCCCGTGCACGTGCTCACCGGAACCGTGGTGGGGGCGTCGTGCCTCGCGGGCGGACTCGCGCTGGCTTGCCTGGGCCTTGCCTGGGTGGATCGGATCGTCGGCTCCGTGGAATCCGCGTGACGCTCGCCGGCGCCGTGTGCGCGGCCTTGTGCGTGTGGTGCGCCGTACCCGCTCGGGCGACCTCCCGGTGCCGGCGACTCTTCGCCGAGCGACGCGACGGCCCGTCCTTCGATCCCGTGCTGGCCGTCACCGTCCTGGTGCCGATGGCCACCCTCCTCCTGATGGGTCCTCTGCTCGGCGTGCTGGTGGCGCTCGTCGCCACGCCGGCCGCGCGGAGCTTGGTGAGTGGCATGGATACGGCCGGCTCACGCCGCCGTGCCTCCCGGCTCGCCGACCAGCTGCCGACCGCGCTCGACCTCATGGTCGCCGCGCTCGATGCAGGACGTCCGCCGGGCACGGCCTTCTCGTTGGTCGCGGAGGTCACGCCCTCGCCACTTGGCGACGAGCTCGCCCTGGTCGGCGCGCGGCTGGCCGTCGGCGGCGATCCACACGCGGTGTGGGCGCACCTGGCCGGCGATCACGTGCTCGGGCCACTCGGTCGGGCGTTCCGGCGCGCCGCGACCTCCGGGATGCCGGTCGCCCGGGTGGTGGGCTCGGTCGCCACCGAGATGCGCCGAGAGCGCCGAGCCGCCCGCCGGGAGCTGAGCAGACGAGTCGGCGTGCGCACGGCGGCGCCACTCGGTGCCTGCTTCCTCCCTGCGTTCTTCCTCGTCGGGATCGTCCCGACCGTCATCGGCGTCCTCGACAACTTGTCTCTCGGCATCGGCTGACACTCCCCGCCTGTCCACAGGTTTTCGGGGTCCTGACCTCGTCCCCAGTCGATGGGCTCACCTCGCAACCGGACCCTCGAGGACGCCATCTTCTGGCATCACATCCCCTCCGAGAGGACACCTATGAAGCGATCCCGTCTCCACCCCCGCCGCAGCGAGCGCGGCATGACCACCGCCGAGTACACCGTCGGCACCCTCGGTGCCTGCACCGTGGGCGGCGTGCTCGTCAAGATCGGCCAGTCCGAATGGTTCGGCGACCTCGTCAAGGGCCTGCTCGACAAGATCCCCGGTCTCATCCCGGGTCTCTGAGGCCACCAACCGCGGGGGCGGGGGAAAAACCCCCTCCCGCCCCAGCCCTCCCCCCCAAAAAAACCGCACCGCCCCACCCC
>JBPCJE010000014.1:0-100132 GCA_051005615.1 Aeromicrobium sp. | reverse complement strand
ATGTAGCGGTAGGGGTGGGCCAGCGGTCAGCTCGGGAACGTGTTGGTGTAGAACCTGCTGTGCACGAGCGCCAGCGCGCTGACCAGCCGCGGGTCGGACAGGTCCGGGAAGAACGGCTGCAGCTGCCCCGTGGTGAGCATCCCCTTGTAGACGACGGTGCGCGTCGACAGCGACGGGAAGTAGACGCCCGCCTCGTGCTCGGCGCGCTTGCGCAGGCAGAAGGCCAGTCGGTCGAGGTCGATGCCCGAACGCGCCTCACCGGTTGCCGTGGCGAACATGAGCTCGAACGACGGCATCGCCCCGCGAGACATGGAGCCGAGGATCTCCGGGTTGACCGGCACCCCGCGCCATCCGACGATCGTCAGACCTTCCTCGCCGGCGATTCGCTCGATGGTGGCCTTCGACTCGGCCGCTCCATCGGCGTCGACCGGCAGGAACGCCATGCCGACGGCGTACGTGCCGGCCTCGGGCAGCTCCACGCTGGGTTGCTGTTCCTTGGCAACCTCGCGGAGGAACCGGTCGGGAACCTGCATGAGCATGCCCGCGCCGTCGCCGGTGTTGGCTTCGGCGCCGACGGCGCCACGGTGGTCGAGGTTGCGCAGCGCGGTCAGGCCGTGGGCGATGATCTCGTTGCTGGCGACGCCGGTGAGAGTCGCGACGAAGGCGACGCCGCAGGAGTCGTGCTCGTGCTGCGGGTCGTACAGGCCCTGCGCTCGAGGAAGACCCTGTACTCGTGGGAGGCCTTGCGCGGGAGGGAGTGAATGCACTGCTGGCCCCTTACCTGGCGTCGAACGGTGGACGAAACCGGGGACGACGTTGGCCCTAGTCAGCCCTGAAAGATTACATGGGGATCCTTGAGCCTGTCGAAAGGTTGCCTTGACAAGCTCAACCGCCGTCAGCCGAGGCTGGTGCCGACGGCCTGGCCGATGAGGAAGGTCAGCCCCGCTGCGGCGCCGCCGAGCACGAGCTGGCGCACGCCTCCGTACCACCACGAACGGCTGGTCACGTTGGTGACGATCGCGCCGCAGGCGAACAGCCCGATCAGCGAGAGCACGACGATCGGCCACACCGCCTCGACGCCGACCAGGAGCGGTAGCAACGGGATGAGGGCACCCAGGGCGAAGGCCACGAACGACGAGATGGCTGCGAGTCCCGGAGAGGCGAGGTCGTGCGGGTCGACCCCGAACTCCTCGCGCGCGTGCACCTCGACGGCATTGTCGACGTCGCGGTGGATCTGGGCCGCCACCTCCCGCGCGGTGTCCTCCTCGACACCCTTCGCGACGTACATCGCGGCGAGCTCAGCCTCCTCCCCCGGGCCGTTGCGCTCGATCTCGCGACGCTCGACCTCGATCTGGGCGAGGGCGAACTCCGACTGGCTGGCCACCGAGGTGTACTCCCCCGCCGCCATCGAGAAGGCACCCGCGGCGAGTCCGGCCAGTCCGGCCAGGATCACCGGCTTCGTGTCGTCGCTGCCGCCGGTGACGCCCATGATCAGCGCGAAGTTGGAGACGAGTCCGTCCATCGCCCCGAACACGGCAGGACGCAGCCAACCACCGGTGACGTCGGGGTGCTCGTGCCCGACCTGCTCGGCATCCGGGAGGGCTTGGTCGTCCGTGGGTTCAATCGTCATACCCCGAAAACTAGCCTCAGCCGGAAGATCCGTCATCGAAGGATTGGCTCGCCTCAGCCACCGTGGCACGTCGACGTGCGATGACGAAGTAGGCCACGGCCAGCACGAACACCACGATCGACGTCCAGACGTTGAGGCGGAACGGGCCGAGCTCGTTGACCGTGTCGATGCGCAGCATCTCGATCCAGACCCGACCGGCCGTGTAGAGCATCGCGTACAACGCGAAGGCCCTCCCGGCGGTGAGCTTGAGACGCCGGTCGATCAGCACCAGCAGCCCGGCCGCGGCCAGGTTCCAGAGCATCTCGTAGAGGAATGTCGGATGGAACGTCTCGAACTGCTCGAAGCCGGTCGGACGGTTCGCGGCGTCGATCTCCAGCGCCCACGGCACGTCCGTGGGCTTGCCGAACAGCTCTTGGTTGGCGTAGTTACCGAGCCGACCGACGGCCTGCGCCACGAGCAGTCCCGGAGCGAGCGCGTCTGCCACGGACGAGAACGAGACGTCATAGCGTCGTGCCGCCAGCCACGCACCGACGGCGCCGCCGGCGATCGCGCCCCAGATGCCGAGACCGCCCTGCCAGATGTAGAGAGCCTCGATCGCGCGGCGCCCTTCGCCGAAGTAGAGCTGGGGATCGGTGGCCACGTGGTAGATGCGGGCGCCCACGATGCCGAACGGGATCGCCCAGATGGCGACGTCGGCGATCAGCCCGCTCCGCCCGCCTCGGGCGGTGAACCGCCGCTCGCCGATCCAGATGGCCAGCAACGCGCCGATGATGATGCCGAGGGCGTACGCACGGAGCGGCAGCGGCCCGAGGTACCACACCCCCGACGACGGGCTGGGAATCGAGCTGACCACCGTGTTCATCGCTCGACTCCCTGGCGCAGTTCGCGAGCCAGTTCACGCACGGCATCGACTCCCGTGCCCGCCTCGTCCGCGTCCAGCAGGCAGCGCACCAGGGCCGAGCCGACGATGACGGCGTCGGCGAACTGCGCTACCTCGTGCGCCTGCGCACCGTTGCTGACGCCGAGCCCCACTCCCACCGGCTTGTCGGTGACCTTGCGCAGACGCTCGACCAACGTCGGCGCCAGCGAGCTCGACTGCTCCCGTTGACCGGTGACACCCATGACGGCGGTGGCGTAGACGAATCCACTCGACGCCTCGGCCGTCATGGCGAGGCGCTCGTCGGTGGACGACGGCGCGACGAGGAAGATCCGGTCAAGATGATGACGCCCTGCGGCCTCGACCCATTCGTCCGCCTCGTCAGGGGTGAGATCAGGGGTGATCAGGCCTGATCCCCCGGCAGCGGCCAGGTCGGCGGCGAACCGGTCGACGCCGTATCGCTCGACCGGGTTCCAGTACGTCATCACGACCGTCGGAGCGCCGGTGGCGGCCGCCGCCTTGACGACGTCGAGCACGTCGGTGGTGCGCGTGCCGACGGCCAGGGCGCGATCGGCAGCGGCCTGGATGACCGGTCCGTCCATGACGGGGTCGCTGTAGGGCAGCCCGACCTCGACGAGGTCGACACCACCGTCGACCATGGCCTCGATCGCCGCGATGGAGGTCTTCAGGTCAGGGAAACCGGCCGGCAGGTATCCGACGAGCGCGGCCCGCCCCTCGGCACGCGTGCGTTCGAGGAGCTCGTCGATGTCACTCACTCCTCGACACCCTCGTCGAGCACGACCGGGCCATCGAGGAGGCCGAACCACTCGGCCGCGGTGTGCACGTCCTTGTCGCCGCGGCCGGAGAGGTTCACCAGGATCGTGGCGTCGGAGCCGAGCTCCTTCGCCAGGTCGAGCGCCTCGGCAAGGGCGTGCGCCGACTCGATCGCCGGGATGATGCCTTCGGTCTTGCACAGCAGGTCGAACGCGGACATCGCCTCGGCATCGGTGGCCGGCACGTACTCGGCACGACCGGTGGCGGCGAGGTGCGCATGCTCGGGTCCGACGCCCGGGTAGTCGAGACCGGCCGAGATGGAGTGCGACTCGATGGTCTGGCCGTCGTCGTCCTGAAGCAGGTACGACCGCGCGCCGTGCAGCACACCGATGTCGCCGGCCGAGATGGTGGCAGCGTGCCGCCCGGTGTCGAACCCTTCGCCGCCGGCCTCGACGCCGACCAGGCGCACGTCGTCGTCGAGGAAGGCGGTGAACAGGCCGATGGCGTTGGAGCCGCCGCCCACGCACGCGACGGCGACGTCGGGCAGAGCGCCGGTGAGATCGAGGCACTGGGCGCGTGCTTCGTCGCCGATGCCGCGGGTCAGGTCGCGCACCATCGACGGGAACGGGTGTGGACCGGCCGCCGTGCCGAACAGGTACGACGTGTGGTCGACGCTGGCGACCCAGTCGCGCAGGGCCTCGTTGATGGCGTCCTTGAGGGTGCGGCTGCCGGTCGTGACGGGCACGACCTCGGCTCCGAGCATCTGCATGCGCGCGACGTTGAGCGCCTGGCGCTCGGTGTCGACCTCTCCCATATACACAGTGCACTCCAGATCGAGGTACGCGCAGGCCGTGGCGGAGGCGACACCGTGCTGACCCGCGCCGGTCTCTGCGATGGCGCGCGGCTTGCCGATGCGCTCGGCGAGGAGCGCCTGGCCGAGCACGTTGCGGATCTTGTGTGCACCGGTGTGGTTGAGGTCCTCCCGCTTGAGCAGGATGCGCGCACCCGCGGCTTCGGAGAACCGGGTGGCGTCGTACAGGGCGCTGGGGACGCCGGCGTACTCGCGCAGCATCCGGTCCAGCTCGGCCATGAAGACGGGATCGGCCTTGGCCCCGGTCCAGGCACGGTCGAGCTCGTCGAGTGGGGCGACGAGTGCTTCTGGCATGAAGCGGCCGCCGAAGCGGCCGAAGTGGCCGGACGCGTCAGGCTGGCTGTAGGTCATCGGGATCGTTCCTGCGGCTCGAGTGGGCGGGGTTCGCTTCGTCGCGCCTACCATCGATGCTGCAGGGCCGGGTGCGCACCGGCGGCCACGAGGTCGGCCACGCTCGCGCGCGGGTCGTTGTCCCGGACCAACGTCTCGCCCACCAGCACGACGTGTGCACCGGCCTTGGCGTACTCGATGACGTCGTGCGGGCCGCGGACGCCGGACTCGGCGATCTTGACGATCCCGTCGGGGATGAGTGGCGACAACCGCTCGAACGCGGTGCGGTCGACCTCGAGCGTGTGCAGGTTGCGGGCGTTGACCCCGATGAGGTCGGCGCCGGCATCGGCAGCCCGCACGACTTCGTCCTCGTCGTGAACCTCCACCAGCGGCGTGAGGCCGATCGACCTGGCTCGTTCGATGAGGCTCTCGAGGGCATTCTGCTCGAGGGCGGCGACGATCAGCAGCGCCATGTCTGCGCCTGCCGCCCGCGCCTCCCAGAGCTGGTAGGAGGTGGTGATGAAGTCCTTGCGCAGGACCGGCACGTCGACCTGGGCGCGCACGGCACGAAGATCCGCGAGCGTGCCGCCGAAGCGACGCTCCTCGGTGAGGACGCTGATCGCCGCGGCCCCACCGGCCGCATAGTCGGCCGCAAGGGCAGCCGGGTCCTTGATCGCGGCCAGCTCACCCAGGCTGGGACTCGCGCGCTTGACCTCGGCGATGACGGACACACCGTCGGCCCGGAACGCGGGCATCGGGTCGAGTGCGGGATGCTGGCGATCGGCTTGTGCCTTGAGGTCCTCGAGCGGAGTCTGCGCCATGCGCTCCTCGAGGTCGGCCGCGACGCCGGCGAGGATCTCGTCCAGGACGCTCATGGTTCCTCCCTCGTCGACACCGATTCCCACTCCATTCCAGAGTAGGCCCCGCGGGGGCACGTTGAGGCGGGGGGTGCCGGAACGGGCGGGGAGTCACTAGGGTCGCGAACATGACGACCAACGATCCGCCCCCGTACCCCGGCGACTCCGATCCCGGCGACTCCGATCCCACCAACCGACCGCCCGCCGACTCGGGCGCGTACGGATCTTCAGAACCCCCCGGCTACGGCTCGGCCCCGCCTCCTGGGGGCGGTCAGCCTCCTCCGGCCCCACCTCCTCCGCCGCCGCCTCCAAACGCTCCCGGCGGCTACGACCAACCGTTCAGCGCCCCCGACGCCATCGGCTGGGGTTGGCGCAAGTTCAAGGAGAACGTCGGCGCAATCCTGGTGGCCGTGCTCATTCTCTTCGTGGCCTCGATCGCGATCAGCTTCATCGGCAGTCTCGTCACGGGCGGTGGAGCCTCCGCCGGGATGAGCTTCGGCACTGGAGCCGAGATCAGCATCGCGTCGATCCTCGTCAATATCGTGACCACGCTCGTGAGCATCGTCATCGGAGCGATCATCGCTCGCGCGGCACTCGACGTCGTCGACGGAGGATCGTTCGACATCGGCTCGGCACTGAGCCGGCTGAACCTGGTCAACGTCATCGTGGCGTCGCTGATCGTCTCGGTGCTCACGGTCATCGGTCTGGTGCTGCTGGTCATCCCGGGCATCGCCGTGATCTTCCTGACGTACTTCACGACGTACTTCATCGTCGACGACGACGCCGGATCCCCGGTCGAGGCCGTCAAGAGCAGCGTCCGGCTGGTCACGTCGAACGTCGGCGACTCGCTGCTGCTCGCGCTCCTCAACATCCTGGTCATCCTCGCCGGGGTCATCGCGCTCTGCGTGGGCCTGCTCGTGGCGTACCCAGTGACCGTGCTCGCAACGGCCTACGCATACCGCCGGTTCCGGGGCCAGCCTGTCGCGGCCTGACCTCAGGGCGCGAGCCATGCCCCCCACGGGGTGTTGCGCAGGACGCCGAAGGCCAGAGCCACGCCGAGCACCAGCAGGAGCCCGCGGTCGGTGAGCACGACCATCGGAGCATCGACGCCTCGGGCGCGACGCACGACCCACGTGGTCCACGCGAGGGTCAGCGCCGCGACGAGCGCGACGGCGAACAGGTTGCTGCTGATCGCTGCGACGACGTCGCCGTGGGTGAGGTCGTTGACCGCTCGCAGGCCGCCGCAGCCGGGACAGGGGTGCCCCGTGAGCACGAGGAAGGGGCAGAAGCCGTAGGAGCCCGACGCATGCGGGTCACGCAGGTGGAGGGTCGCTCCCGCGGCGAGCCCGGCCGTGCCGACCAGCGCCGGGCTGCGGAGAAGCTGGACGCGACGAGGGGCGGTGGTCGCAGTCGTCATCGGCTAGGCCCCCGTGCCGATCGCGGCCAGAAGGATGACGTACACGGCTGAGAGCGCGGTCGCGATGATGCCGAGCACCAGGCCCGCCGTGGCCATGCCACCTCCCGACTGTTGACCCGCCGCCAGCGCAATCTCGCGCTTGGCCTGGGTGGCCAGGATGATGGCCGGAATCCCGGCGATCAGTCCGCAGCAGACCAGGCCCGCGATGCCGAGCACCAGCGACCAGATGGCCTTGCTGTTGTTCGTGGGTGCCTGGCCGGGCGCAGGAGGCGGGGTGGTCTGACCGTACGCGGCCGGCGGCCACTGTGGTCCGGGCGGCGGTGGGGGCGGTGGCGCGCCCGGCGGCGGCTGTGTGTGCGGCGGTGGTCGGCCCTCATCGGGGTCCTGCCCCGGGTACTGCGGGTACTGAGGTCCGCCCGAGCTCATGTCTGGATCAGTGGTCGGCGCGGTCGAGGCCGAGACCGGCGGCGGACATCACGCGGCCGATGATGCCGGCGGCGAGAGTGAGGGCCACACCGATCCAGAACAGGACCCAGTTGGGCTCCGGGATCAGGGCGACTCCGCCGATCGTGAAACCGAGGAGGCAGACCAGGACGGCGGTCCAGGCCGCGGGTGACGATCCGTGCGACATGTGGGCTCCTCAGGGAGTGGTGAGGTTGATCGGCGTCAGCCTACTCGGTCGGATCGCGTCCTTCGTCCATCGCCGCCCAGAGGTCGGCCTCCGTGCGCGGTTCGTCCTTCTGGGGGGCTGGTGCCTCGAATCGGCTGCCCATCGTCGGCCACGCGCCGGCGAACCGGACGACCAGCGCGCCCAAGCCTGCGGCCAGAACCAGCGCACCCAGCGTCACGAGATCCCACACGCTCCGGAGGTCGCTCCCGAGCCGCGAGCTGTCCGTGAAGGACGGCGACCGCCTGGTGGCGTCGGCGATCTCCGCGTCCAGCGCATGGCTGCCGTCGAGCATCACCCAGGCCGCCGTCAGGGTGGCCACGATCACGAGGACGCCGACCGCTCGTCTGATCCATCGGCCGGTGGCCAGCACGGCGAGGGCGGAAGCCACCACCACGAGCGCCAACGCGGGTACCGCGGGATACGCATCGGCTCCAGTGACGGCGATGTCGTCGAGGGGCAGGCCCGGCGTCTCAATCGCCGTGCTCGCCCAGGTCCGGGACGCCGCGAAGAAGGCCAGGCCGCCCGCAGCGAGCAGGCCGAGCACGACCGGCGCGTAGAGGCGGCGAGCCGTCACAACAGACGGTCCGCTTCGAAGCAGGTGCGGTCGCCGGTGTGACAGGCCGGACCATGCGGGTCGACGACGACGAGCACGGTGTCGCCGTCGCAGTCGAGCCGGACCTCGCGCACCTCCTGCACGTGGCCGGACGTCTCGCCCTTGACCCAGTAGTCCTGCCGGCTGCGGCTCCAGAACGTGCTGCGACCGGTGGTGAGCGTGCGGTGCAGCGCCTCGTCGTCCATCCATCCGACCATGAGGACGTCGCGACTCGCGGCGTCCTGGACGACGGCTGGAATGAGACCGTCCGCGTCGCGCTTGAGGCGCGCGGCGACCTCGGGATCGAGAGAGCTCACGTGGGTCATTCTCTCAGGCGACCGGAGGCGGCTCGGGCATGGCCAGTCGCGACTGGGCCACCCAGCTCGCGTGGAGCCGCGAGAAGACGCCGCCGGCGTCGACGAGCTCCGCGTGAGTGCCGTCCTCGACGAGCTTGCCGGCGTCGAACACCAGGACGCGGTCGGCGTTCTCGGCGGTGGAGAGCCGGTGCGCGATCGTGACGCTCGTGCGCCCGTCGAGCAGCCGCCCGAGGGCACGCGTGGCGCGCAGCTCGGTCTGGGGGTCGACCGCGCTGGTGGCCTCGTCGAGGACGAGGAAGTCCGGGTCGGCGAGCGCCGAGCGCAGGAGGGCGACCAGCTGACGCTCCCCCGCCGAGAGCGACTCCCCCCGCTGCCCGACCTGGGTGTCGAGACCGGCTGGGAGGGTGCCGAACCAGTCGGCGAGGCCGAGTCCTTCGACGGCCGCGATCAGCGCGGGGTCGTCGGCGCCGGGACGGCCATAGCGCAGGTTCTCCCGGAGCGTGGCGTCGAACAGGAAGCCTTCCTGGGGCACCATCAGCACGTGGCGGCGGAGCTCGTCGAACGACACCTGGGACACGTCGGTGTCACCGAGGCTCACGGTGCCCGCGGAGGGGTCCATCAGGCGCGTCAACAGCTTGGCGAACGTCGTCTTGCCCGACCCCGTCTCGCCCACGACGGCGATGCGTTGACGCGGGGCGATCTCGACGTCGACGTCCTTGAGGACGTTCGGACCGCCCGGGTAGGCGAACGTGACGTGATCGAAACGCGCACCGAGGACACCGTCTGGCAGCGTCCGGCCGGCCGACCCGGGGTCGACGACGTCGGCGGGCGTGTCGAGCAGGTCGATGACGCGCCGCCACGACGCGATCGCGTTCTGCGCCTCGGTGAGCACCTGCGTGGCCATCTGGACGGGGCCGACGAGCAGCCCGACCAGGAATGCGAAGGCGATGACCGTTCCCATCGAGAGATCACCGGCGACGCCGAGTGCCACGCCGGCGACGATCGCGCCGGCGTTGGCCAGCCCACCGGCGACCCCCGCCGATGCGAACGTGACGGCGACGAGCTTCTGGGCGCTGACGTTCGCGCGCAGGTTGGTGTTGATGCCGTGGTCGACGCGGCGCTGCGTGCGGTCCTCGATGGCGTGCGACCGCACGACCGACGCACCGACGACCGGCTCGGCGATGACGGCCAGCATCTCGCCGACCGTACGCCGCACGGTGTCGTACGCGCGGCTCAACCGGCCGGCGAACCACCGGAGGCTGATGACGAGCGGCAGGAAGCAGGCGAGCACCACGAGCGTGAGCTGCCACGAGTACCAGGCCATCACGGCCGTGGCGACGACCATCTGCCCGACGCTGATCACCATGAAGATGCCGGTGAACTGCAGGAACAACGAGACCTGGTCGATGTCGGACGTGACCCGTGAGACGAGCACCCCACGTCGCTCCGAGTTCTGGGTGAGCATCGAGAGGTCGTGGACGTGACGGAAGGCCTGGATCCGCATCTGGGTGAGCCCGCGCTCGCTGGCCAGGAACAGGCGCACGCGCATGACGTAGGCGCAGACCGCCGTGGCTGCGATGAGCACGAGGGCGACCACGACCCAGCGCTGGACCGCGCCGCGGTCGATGTCGCCGCCACCGCCCAGACCGGAGTCGACGGCCACCTGGATGACGACCGGCACGACGGCGCCGCCCACCGTGCTGAGCACGGCGAGGAGCATGGTGAGGCCGAGGCCGTCCTTGATGGCCGGCGACAACGACAGACCCCGCCGGATGATCGCGGTGCCGGTGAGCCGTGCCGACCGGGCCTCCTGCGCATCGAGTGGGTCGACGGTGTCGACGATCTCGGTGTCCACCTCGGTGCTCATTGCTCCGCCCTTCCGGCCGCCCACGGCACAGCACCCCCGTCGGGGACCTCCCTCGCCTGGTCGTAGGCGTCCACGAGGAGCCGGTAGGCGTCGGAGCGTGCGATGAGCCCGGCGTGCGTGCCCCGATCGGCCACGCGGCCGTCGTCGAGGAAGACCACCTCGTCGGCCAGGGCGATGGTGGCCTTGCGGTACGCGACGACCACCACCGAAGGTCCGTCTGCATCGGACGTGTGGCTGGCGAGCGCGGCCAGGATGCGCTGCTCGACCTCGGGGTCGACGGCACTGGTGGCGTCGTCCATGACGAGCAGGCGCGGACGGCGCACGACGGCCCGGGCGAGGGCGAGCCGCTGGCGCTGCCCTCCGGACAGCGTGGTGCCGCGCTCCCCGAGCTGCGTGTCGAGCCCGTGCGGCAAGGCGGAGACGAACCCCTCGGCCTGCACGGTGCGCAGGGCAGCCCAGATCGCGTCGTCGGGCACCTCGGCGCCGAGCGTGACGTTCTCGCGGACGGAGTCGTCGAACAGGAACGTCGTCTGGGGCACCACCGCCACGGCATCGGTGAGGGCGGCGTGGGTGAGCTCGCGGACGTCGACGCCGTTGATCCGGACCGAGCCGGAGTCGGGGTCGACGAGGCGCGTGAGCAACGTCGTGAGGGTGCTCTTGCCGGAGCCGGTGGGGCCCACCACGGCAACCACGCGTCCCGGCGTCAGGTCGAGGTCGACGCCGCTCAGCACCTCGGCACCGGGCTCATAGGAGAAGTGCACGTCGGGCAGCGACAGGTGGGCGGCGCCGGCGCCGGGAAGGTCCTTCTTCCCGTACGTCATCTCGCCGGTGGCGTCCATGACGCGACGGACGCGCTCCCAGCCGACGACGCTGCGCGGCAGCTCGCCGAGCACCCAGCCGATGGCACGCACGGGGAACGCCACGACGGTGAACAGGTACGCGACCTGGACGACGTCACCTGCGTCTGCCGCGCCTGACGACACTCGCTCGATGCCGAGCAGCACGACGGCGAGGACGCCCAGGTTGGGCAACGCCTCGAGCAACGGGTCGAAGATGCTGCGGATGCGTCCGACCTCGACGTTGGCGTCGCGCAGCTCCTCGGCGTGGCGAGCGAACCGGGCGGCCTCGTCGGCCTCACGACCAAGGGACTTGACGACGAGCGCACCGTCGAACGACTCGTGGGCGACGGCGCTGACATCGCCGCGCAGCGACTGCGCATGCGCGACCTTCGGCGACAGCCAGCGCTGGTAGAAGACGTTGATGCCGAACAGCGCCGGGAAGACCACGAGTCCCACGATGGTGAGCACGACGTCGGCCAGCAGCATCGCGGCGATGGCGGCGACGAGCATGGCGATGACGCCGATGGCCATCGGCAGCGGCATGAACACGGCCCAGGCGGCCTCGACGTCGGCGTTGGCGTTGGAGAGCAGCTGCCCGGTGGGGTGGCGGTGGTGCCATGACATGGGCAGTGCGAGGTAGCGCCGGGTGACGCGGCGACGGTAGTCGGCGACGAGCCGGTAGTAGACGACGCCCCCGACCAACCGTCGGGCGATGACGCCGAGGGCGCGCAGCACCGCGACCGTCATGAACAGGAACACCGCAACGGCCAGCGTTCCCTTGAGCACCTCGCCCCGCTCGAAGGACGGTCGGATGACGTTCTCGGTGGCCCAGCCGAGCACCCAGGCGTCGGCGACCGTGGTGGCGCCGAACACGACACTGCCGATGACCGAGACCGAGAACAGCCACCGCTGCTCGGAGATGCCGCGACCGAGCAGGCTGAAGCCCCGACGCATCACGCGGTCGGTGTCGGTGCGCAGAAGGTCGGGCGCGACGTTGCTGGTGCTATCTGACACGGTGTCCGGCTGCTCGCAAGGTGTCCTTCACGTTCCCGATGGTCAGCTCGCCGAAGTGGAACACACTCGCGGCGAGCACGGCGTCGGCGCCGGACTCGACGGCATCGACGAAGTGCTCGGGCCGACCAGCGCCACCGCTCGCGATGAGCGGTACCTGGGTAACGTCGCGGACCGCCCGAATCATTTCCAGGTCGAAGCCGTTCTTCGTGCCGTCGGCGTCCATCGAGTTGAGCAGGATCTCCCCGACGCCGAGCTCGCACGCCTGCCGGACCCAGGCCACGGCGTCGAGCCCGGCAGACTCGCGACCGCCGTGCGTGGTGACCTCGAACCCGCTCGGCTGCTCACCACTGCGGCGGGCGTCGACGCTCAGGACGAGCACCTGGTTGCCGAATCGACGCGTGATCTCGCCGAGCACGTCGGGACGGGCGATGGCACTGGTGTTGATGCCGACCTTGTCGGCTCCGGCCCGCAGCAGCAGGTCGACGTCGTCGGCCGTGCGGATGCCGCCGCCGACGGTGAGCGGGATGAAGACCTGCTCGGCCGTCTGGCGGACGATCTCGCACGTGGTGTCGCGGCCTGCGCTGGACGCCGTGATGTCAAGGAACGTGAGCTCGTCGGCGCCCTCGGCGTCGTAGACCTTGGCCATCTCGACGGGGTCGCCCGCATCGCGCAGGTCGACGAAGTTGACGCCCTTGACCACCCGGCCGTCGTCGACGTCGAGGCAGGGGATCACGCGGACAGCCAGGCTCACTCGCCGAGCGTATCCGCCTGGTCCGACTGCAGCGGGCTCAGCGGTTCACCTCATGCCGCACGGTCACGGACGGCGGGTTGCGGAGCGTCTGGGCCACCACGCAGTAGCGCTCCGCCAGCACGACCAGGCGAGCGACCTTGTCGTGGTCCGCGTCGGTGTCGAAGGCGAACGTGATCGCCACGTCGGTGAGGCCCACCGCCACGTCACGGTCGACGCCGAGTGTTCCCCGGGCGTCGAAGTGTCCTTCAACGACCACGCGAGCATCGACGAGAACAACTCCCATCGCCGTGGCAACGCTGCGCAGAGTGACGCCGGCGCACGCGGCCAGGGCCTCGAGAAGCATGTCCCCGGAGCAGGCGTCACGACCGTCTCCACCCGTCGCCGGGTGGAGACCCGCCCTCGTCGGACCGGGCCAGGCCTCGACGGTGCAGGTGACCCCGTCGCCGACCAGCCTGCCCTCGGCCCGGAGCGGGACGAGCGCGCTCATCGGTGCGTCGCGGTACATCCGCTTCAGCGGTCGTTGCAGGTCGCGCAGGGCAGTGGCATCCATCCGGCCATCGTGCCCCCCGAGAGGCGATCGTGGGGCAGTATCTGGCCATGAGACGTTCCGTCATCGCGCTCGCCACTGCTCTCCTCGTCCTCTCCGGTTGCGGCAACGAGGAGCCGAAGGACCCTGATCCCACCCCGACCAAGACCACCACCGAGCCCACGTCCAGTCCGACTCCCAGCGCGACGCCCACCGTCGTCGCGCCGGCCGACCTGGTCGTCTCGCTCGGCGCCGTCGGGCCCGCTCGAGCCGGCATGTCCAAGGACGAAGCGTTGAAGACCGGCCTCTTCGACGCGGACGTGCCCCCGCCGGTCGAGGGCTGCGACCCGTTCCCCCTGCAATGGAAGGAGCGGTACAAGGGCGTCGACGTTCTCACCGGGGAGGACGGTTCGATCATCTCCCTCGGTGCCTTCGAGGGCGGACCGAGGACGGCCCAGGGCATTGGCTACGGCAGCACCCTCGCCGACGTCACGAAGGCCTACCCGAACCTCTCCCCCGTCGTCGACGCCGGTTTCGGCCAGGCCGGGGCCTACGAGTTCACCGACGACGAGTTCATCGGCTTCCTCTTCGGCGACGCGACGGTGTCGAGCATCGAGCAGTCGTCGAAGGTCACCTTCATGGAGGTCAGCATCGACGAGAAGCCCAAGCTGATGCGCAGCGGCTGCTAATGGGCGATGCACCGACCTGCGACTACTGCCGCGGAACCATCGACACGTCGTCGGACGCCTCGCTCATCGTCACGATTCATCGGCGGGTCGACGCGGACGAGTGGGGTGACGAGTCATTCATGTCAGGCGGTGACGACATGTTCCGCTTCTGCAGCCGAGCCCATCTGGCCACGTACATGGAGCGCACGCCGTTGCCGCCGGCCCACGACGACGAGTCTCTCGGGCCGCTCGGCGTGATCTTCCTCGTGGTGCTCGGCCTGGTCATGCTGTCTCTGGCGATCGGAGCGGCGTACGGGTTGTACATGCTCGGGCAGGACGTGTTCTGAGTCAGCGGACGGAGGCGAGCGCTTCGGGGAGCGTGAACGCCCCGGCGTAGAGCGCCTTGCCGACGATGGCGCCCTCGACGCCCACGTCGGTGAGGCCGGCGATGGCGCGCAGGTCGTCGAGGCTCGACACGCCGCCCGACGCGACGACCGGCTTGTCGGTGGCCGCGCAGATCTGCTGCAGCAGGTCGAGGTTCGGACCCTGCAGGGTGCCGTCCTTCGTGACGTCGGTGACGACGTATCGGGCACAGCCGTCTCGCTCGAGGCGATCGAGCACCTCGAAGAGGTCGCCACCCTCCTGCGTCCAGCCACGCGCGGCGAGGGTGCGGCCCCGGACGTCGAGACCGACGGCGATCTGGTCACCGTGCTCGGCGACCACCTTCGCGCACCACTCGGGGTTCTCCAGAGCCGCGGTGCCGAGGTTGACGCGGGTGCAGCCGGTCGCGAGCGCCGCCGCCAACGACACGTCGTCGCGGATGCCGCCGGAGAGCTCGACCCTGACGTCGAGGAGTCCCACGACGTCGGCCAGCAGCTCGCGGTTCGAGCCCGTGCCGAAGGCGGCGTCGAGGTCGACGAGGTGGATCCACTCGGCACCGTCGGACTGCCACTGCAAGGCCGCGTCGAGGGGCGAACCGTACGTCGTCTCGCTGCCGAGCTCACCTTGGACGAGCCGCACGGCCTGTCCGTCGGCGACGTCGACGGCGGGGAGCAGCTCGAGAGTCACGCGAGCGATCGTATCCGCCGGGTCGTCGGCGTCAGTGGTGGTGCCCCATGTCCTTCATCGTGCCGACCTTCTCGCCCGGTTTCACGACCACGAACTGGCCCATCATGCCGCGGTCCTCATGCAGGAGCAGGTGACAGTGGTACATGTACGGCGTGTCCGGGTCCGCATGATCGGTGAACCGGACGAGCAGGTCCACCCGCCCGTCGGGAGGGATGACACGGTGTCCTTCCAGCCCGCCCGGTGGGCAGGGCGACGACTGCCGCCGCTCGCGGCGATCGCGAACTGGGCATCGTGGACGTGGAAGCTGTGCGGTGACCGCTGTTGTTGTGACCCGCTACCGCTCGGTGGTGCCGACCGTCACGGTCTCGTCGATGCGGGACATCTCCATCTTGGTGCCGTTGATCCGCTTGCCGGTCAGCTCGAAGTCTCGGGTCTCCACCACGTCCTGGGCCTCGAGGTCCGGCGCCGATGTCAGGCACTTGGGCACCCTCGGCGACGGCGACAACGTGTCGCCGGCCCGAAGCTGGAAACGTCAAGGGGGTCCTCGGTGCCCGCGAACCTGTTGCTGAAGCCGTCCAACGGCGCGCTGCGCAGTACCGCCTTCTCCCCCGGCGTCATCGTCATCACGATCTCAGCGCGCTCACCTGGCCGGCGAAGACGTACCCGCTGCGAGGTCACGTCGAGATAGGGGCCAGGTGTTCCGTTCACCAGCACCGTGTCGCCGAGGATGCCCGTGCTCGTGAACAGCGACTTCGTCTCGTCGAGCCTCGTTCCGTCGAGCAACTTGTCCTGGACGATCACCGGCAGGTCGTCCACGCCGTAGGACGACGGAAGCTGCGCCTGGACGGCCGACTCGGCCGGGTCGTCGAGGATGAACATCCCGGCGAACCCCCGATAGAAGTGCTCGGCGGTCTCGCCGTGCGGGTGCGGGTGGTACGAGAGCGTCGCGGCGGGCTGCCGGACCTGCCAGGTCGGGGACCAGGTGTCGCCCGGCTCGATCATCTGGTGCGGCCCCCCGTCCATCCGTGTCGGCAGGTGCATGCCGTGCCAGTGCACCGTGCTGGCCTCGCCGAGGTCGTTGGTCACGTTCGCCACGACGGTCTCGCCGCGAGACGCCCGCAGGGTCGGAGCGAGGTGCGACCCGTTCATGCCCCAGGTCGGGGTCTTTGCGTCGCGGCCGAAGTCGGTGCTGCCCCGCTGCATGCTGAGGTCGAAGACTCGGCGACCCTTCGCGCCCAGACGGGAGTCCGCCAGCGGCGGCACGGCCAAGGGCCGGTCGAAGTCGACCTTCCCCACGGTGTCGACCTTCGCGGCGACGAAGAAGTACGCGATCGCCCCGCCGAACGCCAACGCGCCGAGGAGGACGACCGCGAGCGTCCACAGGCCCAGTTTCTGCAACCTCATACGTCCGACCCTTGTCGACGAATGCGCTGCTCAACACGGGTTTCGACGGGAGTTCAGGGCGCGTTCAGGGGCCAGCCCGGACGAGGCCCTGAACTGTCGGTCCAGGACGATAGCGTCGAACCATGACGACACTCATCCTGGTCCCCGGTTTCTGGCTCGACGCCTCCTCGTGGAGCGAGGTGACACCACCGCTCGAGGCCGCCGGGCACGACGTCCGCCCGCTCACTCTGCCCGGACTGGAGTCACCCGACGCCGACCGCTCGTCCATCGGCCTGGCCGACCACGTGGCGGCAGTGGTCGCCGAGATCGATGGGGCAGACCAGCAGGTCGTGCTCGTCGGACACAGCGGAGCCGGCACGGTCGTCCACGCCGCCGTCGACCAACGACCCGACCGCGTGTCGCGGGTGATCTACGTCGACTCCGGACCGACTCCGGCGGGCTTGGGCACCAACGAGGAGGTTCCGGACGAGAACGGCGAAGTTCCACTGCCCGGCTGGGACGACTTCGACGGTGAGCTCACCGACTTCACCGACGAGCAGCTCGAGGAGTTCCGCGCCAGGGCGATCCCGCATCCGCGTGGCGGCGCCAAGGACGCGCAGGTGCTGAGCGACGAACGCCGCCACGACGTACCCATCACGCTGATCTCGACCACCATGACCACGCAGCAGATCGAGGAGTGGACGGCCCAAGGCGTGCCGTACTTCGCCGAGCTTCCGCACATCAAGGACGTCACGGTCGTCGAGCTGCCCACCAGCCACTGGCCCCAGTTCACCAAACCCACCGAGCTGTCCCGAGCCATCCTGGACGCCGCCTGACCGTTACAGGATGGCGAGCCAGTTGCGCAGCAGCGTGGCACCGGCGTCGCCGGACTTCTCGGGGTGAAACTGCGTCGCCCACAGCGGTCCGTGCTCCACGGCCGACACGAAGCGATCAGCCTCGTAGTCGGTCCACGTCACCTGTGGCGTCGGGAACGGCGGGCTCGCCTGCAGGACCCAGTCACGGACGCCGTACGAGTGCACGAAGTAGAAGCGC
The DNA here is from genome assembly GCA_051005615.1 of Aeromicrobium sp. GTDB lineage: Bacteria > Actinomycetota > Actinomycetes > Propionibacteriales > Nocardioidaceae > Aeromicrobium. The sequence continues at coordinate 82,628 of JBPCJE010000014.1, read as the reverse complement.
TCGTCGCCGATCCCGGCGAACATCCGCGACCCCTCGGCGGGCTCCACCGTGTTCCAGCCCATGTGCGGCACGATCGGCGCCCGCAGGCGCTCCACTGTGCCGGACCACTCGCCGCAGCCCTTCGTGCGGAGGCCGTGCTCGATGCCCTCGGCGAACAGCACCTGCATGCCCACGCAGATGCCCAGCACCGGGCGTGAGGCGATGAGACGGCGCTCCACGATGCGGTCGCCGCCCACGGCGAGGAGTCCACGCATGCACGCCTCGTAGGCGCCCACGCCGGGCACGACGAGGCCGTCGGCGCCCTCGGCCACGGACGGCTCCGAGGTCAGCGTCACCTCAGCACCGGCGCGCTCGACGGCACGCACGACCGAGCGGAGATTGCCTGACCCGTAGTCGAGGACCGCGACGCGCGGTCCGGTCACAGAGCGCCCTTCGTGGACGGGATGCCGGACTCGCGCGGGTCGATGGCGATCGCGTCGCGCAGGGCACGCGCCACGGCCTTGAACTGCGCCTCGGCGATGTGGTGCGGGTCGCGGCCGTCGAGCAGGCACACGTGCAGCGTGATCGCAGCGTGGTGCGCGATCGACTCCAGCACGTGGCCGGTCAGCGACCCGGAGTACTGCCCGCCGATGATCGCCGTGACCTGACGCTCCGGCTCGCCGGAGTGCACGAAGTAGGGGCGGCCCGACACGTCGACGACGGCCTGCGCGATGGCCTCGTCGAGCGGCACGATGGCGTCGCCGTAACGACGGATGCCGACCTTGTCGCCGAGCGCCTCACGCAGCGCCTCACCGATGCAGATCGCCGTGTCCTCGACGGTGTGGTGTGCGTCGATGTGGAGATCACCCTCGGCCTGGACCGTGAGGTCGATGAGCGAGTGGCGCGACAATGCGGTGAGCATGTGGTCGTAGAACCCCACGCCCGTGGAGATGTCGTGCGTACCCGAACCGTCGAGGTCAAGCTCGACGACGACGTGAGACTCCGACGTCTTCCGCTCGATACGGGACGTTCTGGTCATCGTGTGACCTCCTCGAGTGCACGCTGGAACAGGGTCATTTCGTCAGGCGTGCCCACGGACACGCGCAGCCAGCCTTCAGGACCAGTCTCCCGTATCAGCACACCGCGGTCGACCAGCCCCCGCCAGACGGCGTGGCGATCGGGGAACCGTCCGAACAGCACGAAGTTGGCGTCGGACTCCGCCACGGCGTGACCGCGGGTCCGGAGCCAGACGGCGAGATCGTCACGGGCGGACCGCAGCTCGTCGACCCGGGCGAGCATCTCGTCGCTGTGCCGGAGAGCCGCGAGTGCCGTGGCCTGGGACACCGCCGACAGGTGGTACGGGAGTCGGACGATGCGCAGCGCGTCGACGATCGCCGCGTCGGCGGCGACGTACCCGATGCGCCCGCCGGCCAGGGCGAAGGCCTTGCTCATCGTCCGCGAGACGAGCAGCCGCGGGTGGGCGTCGAGCAGCTGGAGCGCGGTGGGAGTTCCGGCGCGCCGGAACTCCGCGTAAGCCTCGTCGATCACCACCACGCCCGGCGCCACATCGAGCACCGCCGTGACGGTGACGAGAGGCAGCGCGGTGCCGGTGGGGTTGTTCGGCGAGGCCAGCAGCACCACGTCCGGCTGCTCCGCGTTGATCAGCTTGACGGCGCGATCGACGTCGACCGTGAAGTCGTCCTCACGCTGCCCGGTGACCCAGCGCGTGTGGGTGTCACGCGCGTACTCCGGGTACATCGAGTACGTCGGCGCAAAGGACACAGCAGTGCGACCAGGCCCCCCGAAGGCCTGCATGACGTGGAGCATGACCTCGTTCGAGCCGTTCGCCGCCCAGATGCGGTCGGCGGTGAGTCCGTGGCCGAGATAGGACGCCAAGGCGGCCCGGAGTTCTCTCACTTCTCGATCGGGGTATCGGTTCAGACTCGCTGCTGCGTCACCCACAGCTCGGGAAATGTCCGCAACGACACTGGCACCGGGCGGGTACGGGTTCTCGTTGACGTTGAGGTTGACCACGTCGCGGATCTGCGGGGCACCGTACGGCTCGAGCTCACGGAGCTCGTCGCGCACCGGCACCCAGTCGGGGAGGGGGAACACGTCACTCCCCCTCTCGATCGGTGCGAGCTGTCACAGCTGCACCGTGCGAGGGGAGATCCTCAGCCGCTGACAGGTGAACGACGTGGTCGACGACGTCACGCAGCGCCTGCTCGGTGTACGTCACGACCTGCACGTTCTTGCAGAACGCCCGGACCGAGAGGCCGGATGAGTGGCGGGCGCTTCGTGCCGTGGGCAGCACGTGGTTGGAGCCGGCCACGTAGTCGCCGAGCGAGACAGGAGTGTGCGGGCCGACGAAGATCGCGCCTGCGTTGACGATGCGCGCGGCAATGTCGGCGGCGTCCGCCGTGTGGATCTCGAGGTGCTCGGCGGCGTAGTCGTTGGCAACGTCGACGGCCTGGTCGAGATCGCGGACGACGACGATCGCCGACTGCTGGCCTCCCAAGGACGTGCGGATGCGCTCGGCGTGCTTCGCGGCCGGCACCTGTTGCTCGAGCTCGGCCACCACGGCGTCGGCGAGCGCCTCGTTGTCGGTGATGAGGATGCTGGCCGCCATCGGGTCGTGCTCGGCCTGGCTGATCAGGTCGGCTGCCACGAGCGTGGCGTCGCCGGTGTCGTCGGCGATGATCGCGATCTCCGTGGGTCCCGCCTCGTTGTCGATGGCCACGGTGCCTTGCAGGTGGCGCTTCGCCGCTGCGACGTAGATGTTGCCGGGACCGGTGATCAGGTCGACCGGTTCGACCGACCCGCCGGTGGCCGTGGTGCCGTGGGCCAGCATCGCCAGTGCCTGCGCACCGCCGGCTGCGTAGACCTCGTCGATGCCGAGGAGTGAGCACGCGGCGAGGATCGTCGGGTGCGGCAGCCCTTTCGAGTCCGGCTGCGGCGGTGACGCCAGAGCGATCGAACCCACTCCGGCGACCTGGGCCGGAACGGCATTCATCACCACCGTGCTGACCAGCGGGGCCAGTCCGCCGGGCACGTAGAGGCCGACCCGCGCCATCGGCACGATGCGGCGTTCCACCATTGCCCCCGCAGCCACCTCGGTGACGACAGTCTGCTCGAGCTCGGCCTCGCAGGTGAGACGCAGGCGCGCGATCGACTCCTGGAGACCGGCGCGCACCTCTGCGTCGAGCGCATCTGCGGCTCGCGCCAGCTCGGCTGAGTCGACCCGGAGCGTCGCGGGACGCACGTGGTCGAACCGTTCGCCGTAGTCGAGCACCGCCTCCTCGCCGCGCCGACGGACGTCGTCGCACAGGGGTGCGACCACCTCCAGGGCGTGCTCCACGTCGATCTGGGCGCGTGGCAGCACTCCGTCGTCGTGGCGCAGATCGAGTCGTCGGATCACGGGCGTAGTCTACGGAGGCTCGAGGAGGCCGTCCTTGAGCCCTCGAAAGGTGACCGTGTCCGAATCCACGCCGGCGTTCGTGGCGTTGACCAGCGCGGGCATCGCTTCACCCCCCGCCCCTACGACCACGACCCGCGCACGGAGTCGTTCGGGACGGAGGCCGCCGAGGCTCTCGGGGTCGATCCGGCCCGCGTCCTCAAGACCTTGGTGTGCGACGTCGACGGCGAGCTGTGCGTAGGGATCGTCCCGGTGACCGGCTCGCTCGACGTCAAGGCCTTCGCCGCCGCGCTCGGCGGGAAGAAGGCCCGGATGGCGGACGCCGACCGGGCCGAGCGCGCGACCGGATACGTGGTCGGCGGCATCTCACCGCTCGGTCAGAAGCGGCGTCACCGCACAGTGCTGGACGCCACGGCTGAAGGATGGGCGACCGTCCTGGTGTCCGCCGGACGCCGTGGCATCGATGTCGAGCTCGGTCCGGCCGACCTCGTGACGCTGACCGGAGCGGTCGTGGCGCCGATTTCCCGCTAGGAAGACGTGCCCTGGGGCTCAGACCCGCTGGGTCATCGGCTCGGCGGTCGGATCGTCCTCGCTGCGCTCGAGCCAGGCGGCCAGCAGGAGGCCGGCGAGCGCGAACATCGGCCACACCAGGAACGGCGCCACCGCGTCGATCTCGAGCTGGGCGGGCAGCCGGTCACCGAGACTCAGCCCGGCGGCAAATCGTGGATCGTCGACGAGCTCTCGGGGATCGGACGGACCGAGGGCGACGCCGACGCGCCAGGCGATCAGGGCGGCGATCCCCGGGACGAGCGCGAAGACGGGTACCCGGAGCCACCCGATGTCGCGCAGCACGTGACCGGCGACCCATCCCCAGACGAAGCACAGGACGACGCCGACGAGGACGAAGGTGACCAGGCCGGCGAACTGGCCTCGGAGCTCGTCCTCCGAGCGGACCAGACCTTGTGGGTTGACCACCCACTCCCCGGGCTCGGCCAGCCAGAACCACGAGAGCCCTCCGGCGACGCCGAGCGCGAGCATGAGGGCGCACCAGGCTGCGAGGCGCTTCACGTGAGGCACTCGACTCTTGACAGACAATGGGGCCCCAGCAGCTCCTTGAGGTCGGCGATGAGCGCGGATGAGGGCTTGACCCGCAACGAGTCGTCAAGTCGCATGGCCTTGGTGCCGTCGTTGCCGACCAGACGGAGGTGCACCTCCGTGACGCCGGGATGAGCCGCGAGCACCTGCTTGAACCTGCTGACGGTGTCGCTGGTGCAGCGCGCGACCGGCAGGCTGACGACGACAGGTGCGTCGACGCCGGTGCTCATCGCGGGCATCGTGACTTCGAGCGCGGTGACGTCGAGCCCGTCGTCGTTGCGGCGAAGACGGCCCTTGATGACCACGACGGTATCGGGAACGAGCGTCGGCGCGGCGAGCTGGTAGGCAGCCGGGAACACGAGGACGTCGAGAGCCCCTTCGAGGTCCTCAACCGTGACCGTGGCCCAGGTGTCACCCTTGCGGCTGAGCTTGCGCTGGACGCTGGTGATCAGCCCGCAGAGCCGAACCGTGCTGCCGTCGGGTCGTTCGGCATCGGCGAGCAACTGGCCGATCGTGCAGTCGCTGCTGGCGCGCAGCACGTGCTCGAGCCCCAGCAGCGGGTGGTCGGAGACGTAGAGACCGAGCATGTCGCGCTCGAATGCCAGCAGCTGCGTCTTCTCCCACTCCGGCATCGTCGGCACCGTGACCGAGACCCCGGTGAAGGCGTCGTCGAGTCCGCCGAACAACGAGTCCTGGCCGATGGCGGCGTTGCGCTTGAGGTCGATGTACTGGTCGACGGCGTCTTCGGCGATGGTGGTGAGGGCCCGACGCTGGTGGCCCAGTGAGTCGAAGGCGCCGGCCTTGATGAGCGAGTCGAGCACCCGCTTGTTGCACACGTGCGTGGGCACCTTGTCGAGGAAGTCGGTGAAGTCGCTGTAGGCACCGCCTTCCTCGCGTCCGGCCACGATGCCGGCCACCACGTTGTCGCCGACGTTGCGGATGGCGGACAGCCCGAAGCGGATGTCGTCGCTGACGGAGGTGAAGTTGGACGACGACTCGTTGACGTCGGGCGGAAGCACCTGGATGCCGAGGCGGCGACACTCGTTGAGGTAGATGGCCGACTTGTCCTTGTCGCCCTTGACGCTGGTGAGCAGCGCCGCCATGAACTCGGCCGGGTAGTGGGCCTTCAGGTAAGCCGTCCAGTACGACAGCACGCCGTACGACGCCGAGTGCGCCTTGTTGAACGCGTAGTCGGCGAACGGGACCAGGGTGTCCCACAACGCCTTCGTGGCGCGCTCGGAGAACCCGTGGGCCGCCATCCCCTCGGAGAACGGCACATACTCCTTCTGCAGGATCTCGGCCTTCTTCTTGCCCATCGCACGGCGCAGGTTGTCGGCCTGCCCGAGCGTGAACCCGGCGAGGTCCTGCGCGATCTGCATGACCTGCTCCTGATAGACGATCAGGCCGTATGTGGTGCCCAGGATCTTCTCGAGCGGTTCGGCGAGCTCGGGATGGATCGGCTTGATCTCCTGCTTGCCGGTCTTGCGCTTGGCGTAGTTGGTGTGGCTGTCGGCGCCCATCGGGCCGGGGCGGTAGAGCGCGATGACCGCGGAGATGTCCTCGAAGTTGTCGGGCTGCATGGCGCGCAGCAGCTGTCGCATCGGCCCGCCGTCGAGCTGAAAGACCCCGAGGGTGTCGCCCCGGCCGAGCAGGGCGTACGTGTCGGCGTCGTCGTACGGGAGATCCTCGAGCACCAGGTCGAGGTCGCGGTTGCCCTTGATGTTGTCGACCGCGTCGTCGAGCACGGTGAGGTTGCGCAGCCCGAGGAAGTCCATCTTGACCAGTCCGAGCGCCTCGCACATCGGGTAGTCGAACTGGGTGATGATGGCGCCGTCCTGCTCGCGCTTCATGATCGGGACGATGTCGAGGAGCGGCTCGCTGCTCATGATCACGCCGGCGGCGTGCACGCCCCACTGACGGATCTGGCCCTCGAGCCCGACGGCGGTGTCGTAGATCTTGCGCACCTCGACGTCGTTCTCGTGGAGCTCGCGGAAGTCCTTGCCGTCGCTGAACCGCCGGTGGGTGGGGTCGAAGAGGTCCTTGAGGGCCACCCCTTTGCCCATGACGTCGGCCGGCAGCGCCTTGGTGATGCGCTCGCCCGTCGAGAACGGGTAGTCGAGCACACGGTTCGCGTCCTTGATGGCGGCCTTGGACTTGAGGCGTCCGAACGTGGCGATCATGGCCACCCGTTCGGAGCCGTACTTGTTGCTGACGTACTGGATGACCTCGGCCCGGCGACGCTCGTCGAAGTCGATGTCGAAGTCGGGCATCGACGGGCGTTCGGGGTTGAGGAACCGCTCGAAGATCAGGCCGTGCTGCAGTGGGCACAGGTCGGTGATGCGCAGTGCGTACGCCGCGATGGAGCCGGCGCCGGAGCCGCGGCCCGGGCCGACGCGGATCTCGTGGTCCTTGGCCCAGTTGATGAAGTCGGCCACGACGAGGTAGTAGCCGCAGTAGCCCTTGTCGCGGATGACCTGGAGCTCCATCTCCGTACGCTCACGCACTTCGGCTGAGGGCTCATTGCCAAAGCGAGCATGGATACCCAGCCACACCTCCTCGACGAACCACGACTCCTCGGTGTGGCCGGCCGGGACGTCGGCCCGCGCCATGAAGCCGCCGTTGGACTCGGTGAACTCGACCTGGCACCGTTCGGCGATCAGCAGGGTGTTGTCGCACGCCTCCTTGAGGTCGTGCTTGTCCTCCCACAGCGAGCGCATCTCGGCGGCGGACTTGATGTAGTAGTCCTCGGAGTCGAACTTGAACCGCTTGGGATCGGACAGGTTGCTGCCGGACTGCACGCACAGCAGCGCCGCGTGCGCCTCGTGGTCGCCGGGCGCCGTGTAGTGCGAGTCGTTGGTGGCGATGACCGGCAGGTCGAGGTCATTGCGGAGCCGCAGCAGGCCCTCGCGGACTCGGGTCTCGATGTCGAGGCCGTGGTCCATCAGCTCGAGGTAGAAGTTCTCCTTCCCGAAGATGTCCTGGAACTCGGCGGCGGACGCCCGCGCCTTCTCGTAGCTGCCGATGCGCAGCCAGGTCTGGACCTCGCCCGAGGGGCATCCGGTGGTGCCGATCAGGCCACGGGAGTACTCGTGGAGCAGCTCGCGGTCGGCCCGTGGCTTGTAGTAGTAGCCCTCGAGGCTGGAGCGCGACGACAGCCGGAACAGGTTGTGCATGCCCTCGGTGGACTCGGCGAGCAACGTCATGTGGGTGTAGGCCCCACCACCGGAGACGTCGTCGTCGCCGCCCTTGTTCCACTGCACGCGCTTCTTCTCGCTGCGATGGGTGTCGGGCGTGAGGTAGGCCTCCATGCCGATGATCGGCTTGACACCCGCATCGCGGGCCTTGGCGTAGAAGGCGTAGGCACCGTGGACGTTGCCGTGGTCGGTCATCGCGATGGCCGGCATGCCCAGTTCTGCGGTGCGTTCGAACAGCGGATCGAGCAGCGCGGCACCGTCGAGCATCGAGTATTCGGTGTGCACGTGCAGGTGCACGAAGGACGAATCGCTCGACACGACGCGGGGCCTCCTCAGGCAGATCGGGGGAAGGGCTTCAGCCTAATCGAGGCCCCTGACGAGTTGACGGAGACGCGCTGAGCTGTCCGCCGCCCAGGGCCCGGCACCCCTGCCAGGACCGTGGCTTCAGCGGCGAGCCAACCTTCGCGTCACTGGCGAGCGAAGGCGAGGCGGGCGCCGAGGGCCACGAACGACCCCGCGAACGCCCGTCGCATCCACGTCATCACCTGCGGCCGGCCGACCACCTGGTCACGCACGGCGGCGGCGAGCAGTCCGTACACCACGAAGATCGCGAACGTCACTGCCATGAACGCCCCGCTGAGCTCGAGCATGCGCATCGTCACGTGTGTCTCGTTCGCCGCGACGAACTGCGGCAGGAACGCCAGGAAGAAGATCGTCAGCTTCGGGTTCAGCAGGTTGACCGCGACGGCCGAAGCGATGGTGCGCAGGTCCGACCGCGGTGCCCAGTCCTCATTCACGGAGCCCGCGTCGACGGCGAGTGCGCCGGTCTCGCGCAGGGTCGACCACGCGAGATAGAGCAGGTAGGCCACGCCGAGGTACTTCAGCACCGAGAACGCGACGGCGCTCGCGTGCAGCACCGCGGCCAGTCCCGTGATGGCCGCGGCCATGTGCGGCACGACACCGAGGGTGCACCCGAACGCCGCAACCACGCCCGCTCGGTGGCCCCGCGCCAAGGCAGCAGCGAGCGTGAACAGCACCCCTGTTCCGGGCGTCGCCGTGACGATGATCGTGGTCACCCAGAACCCGGTACTCACCTCACGCCTGCTGGTACGTGCTCAGGAACGTACCGAGGCGCTGGATCGCCTCGGAGAGGTCACGCGCCCACGGGAGGGTGACGATGCGCAGGTGGTCGGGATCGGGCCAGTTGAACCCGGTGCCCTGGGTGAGCAGGATCTTTTCGCTCAGCAGCAGGTCGAGCACGAGCTGCTGGTCGTCCTTGATCGGGTAGACCTCCGGGTCGAGCCGCGGGAACACGTACAGTGCACCCTTCGGCTCCACGACGCTCACACCGGGGATCTTGCGCAGCTCGGCCACCGCGGTGTCGCGCTGCTCGAGCAGCCGACCGCCGGGCAGGATCAGCTCCTTGATGCTCTGGTAACCGCCGAGTGCCACCTGGATGGCGTTCTGCGCCGGCACGTTCGGGCACAACCGCATCGACGCGAGCAACGTGATCCCCTCGAGGTAGTCGCGTGCGTTCTCCAGCGGCCCGGTGACGACGACCCATCCCGCCCTGTAGCCGCAGACGCGATATGCCTTCGACAGGCCGTTGAACGTCAAGGTCAGGACGTCGTCGGCGACGCTCGCCAGCGGCACGTGCACGGCTTCGTCATAGAGGACCTTGTCGTAGATCTCGTCCGTCATCAGCACGAGCCCGTGCCGGCGGGCGAGGTCAGCGATCCCCACGAGCGTCTCGCGCGAGTAGACCGAGCCGGTGGGGTTGTTCGGGTTGATGACGACGATGACCTTCGTGCGGTCGGTGATCTTGGACTCGAGATCCGCGAGGTCCGGGTTCCAGTCGTTCGCCTCGTCACAGCGGTAGTGCACGGGCACGCCGCCGGCGAGGTTGGTGACGGCGGTCCACAGCGGGTAGTCGGGGATCGGGATGAGCACCTCGTCGCCGTTGTCGAGGAGTGCCTGAAGGGCGAGTGAGATGAGCTCGGACACGCCGTTGCCCAGCCAGACGTCGTCGATGTCGATCTGCGGAAAGCCGTCCTGCAGCTGGTAGTGGTGCACGACCGCGCGACGGGCGGACTGGATGCCGCGGGAGTCGGAGTAGCCCTGCGCCGTGGGGAGCCCGGCGATGACGTCCTGCAGGATCTCGGCCGGCGCGTCGAAGCCGAACGGCGCGGGATTGCCGATGTTCAGCTTGAGGATCCGGTGCCCCTCCGCCTCCAAGGCAGCCGCACGCGCGCTGACAGGCCCGCGGATGTCGTAGAGGACATCCCTCAACTTCTCGGACTGGCGCAACGGCGAGGACATGCCGTCCATTGTCCCAGAGCATTGTCGCCGAACCCCGCCAGACGGCGCTCACGTGCAACCAAGACACCGGGATCTGCACCGACGACTCGGTCGTGCAGACGCCGCTCGGCCAGGTCGACATCTCCGTGTCAGCGTCGAATGTCGTCACCGTGCACCTGGTTCCGACGCATGCGCGCACGTCGGTGGTCGGCGTCCCGCAGGGCCACCCGCCGTCGTCGATCAGGTCCGGATTCGTCCGCACTTCGGTGGTGACCAACGGCGGAACAGTGGACATCGACATGATCCAGCGGGGCAACGCCAACGTCGCGATCATCAGCATCCATCCGCCGAGCCCGATCCGGGCGACGACCACCGGGTCCACGGTGGTCCTCACGCCGCGTTCTCTCTACCCGCCGGGCCCACCGACGTCACCGTCTCTCAGCGACCGAGGGACTCGACGACTTCCGCAGTCGGCAGGCCGGCGAGCGTGGCGCCCTGAAGCAGGAGCTTCGAGCGGCGGACGCCTGAGCCGATGACCAGCACGGGCGCGGCCGCGACCGCGGCGTCGACGAGGACGCGCCAGTCGTCCGGCAGCCCGATCGGGGTGATGCCGCCGTACTCCATGCCGGTGCGGTCCACGACGTCATCACGCGCGAGGAACGTGGCCTTGCGGACGTCGAGCCTCGTACGCACGACGCTGTTGACGTCGGCACGTGTCGAGGCGAGCACCATGCACGCGGCCACCCTCTCGACGCCTTCACGCTTGCCGGCGACGACCACGCAGTTGGCGAGCGCCTCGGGCGGGAGGTCGTACGCCTCCCGGTTCCGCGCGGTGTCGGAGAGGTCGGGATCGATCTCGACGACCCCGACGTCGTCGAGCAGGCCGAGCCGCTCGAGCGCAGCCACGGTGGGCGCCCCGACCATCTCGGGTGCGGACGCGACCGGCGCCGACGTGAGCCGCCCGACCGTGAAGACGCCCATCAGTCGAGGTCGCGCACCGCGTCGAGCGCGCTCCGGAGGTCGTCGGGGTACGGCGACTCGAACTCGACCCACTCCCCCGTGCGCGGGTGCTCGAAGCCGAGGTGGGCGGCGTGCAGCCACTGGCGCTCCAGGCCGAGTCGTTCGGCAAGCGTCGGGTCGGCGCCGTACTGCAGGTCGCCGACGCACGGGTGCTTGAGCGCGCTCATGTGGACCCGGATCTGGTGCGTGCGGCCGGTCTCGAGCTTGATGGTGAGCAGGCTCGCGAAGCGATGTGCCTCGATGGTGTCGTAGTGGGTGATGCTCGACCGTCCGTCGGCGCGCACGGTGAACTTGAAGTCGTGCTTGGGGTGGCGGGCGATCGGGGCGTCGATGGTTCCGGTGTGCGGATCGGGATGGCCCTGCACGAGCGCGTGGTAGGTCTTGTCGACCGAGCGGGTGCGGAACGCCTGCTTGAGCACCGAGTAGGCGTGCTCGGACTTCGCGACGGTCATCAGGCCGCTGGTGCCGACATCGAGCCTCTGGACCACGCCCTGACGTTCGGGAGCGCCCGAGGTCGAGACTCGCACACCTGCTCCGGCGAGGTGCCCGACGACGGTCGGCCCGACCCACCCGACGCTCGGGTGCGCCGCGACGCCGACCGGCTTGTCGACGACCACGACGTCGTCGTCCTGGAACACGATGTCCATGCCCTCGACCTGCTCAGCCACGACGGTGACGGCGCGGGGCGCCGGGATGGACGCCTCGAGGATGGAACCGGGATGAACCCGCTCCGACTTCTGCGGCGGGTGGCCGTCGAGCATGACGAGTCCGTCGGCCACGAGCTCGCTCGCTCGCGTGCGCGAGAGTCCGAGCAGCCGTGCCAGGGCGATGTCGACCCGCTCTCCGGCCAGCCCCTCGGGGACGGACAACACCTTGTGGTCGAGCGGCTCGCTCGTCCCGGTGGTCATCGCGATCCGTCCAGGGCGACGCCGCGCCAGGTGCGAAGGATGATCGTGATCGCCGCGAACGTCAGGGCGATGTCGGCCACGTTGAAGACCGGCCAGTGGGTCAGGTGCAGGAAGTCGATGACGTGGCCGCGCAACGGTCCGGGCTCGCGCAGAACTCGGTCGGTGAGATTGCCGAGGGCGCCGCCGAGCAACAGGCCGAGCCCGAGCGCCCAGCCGCGGTCACGCAGCTTCGAGGCGAGCCGGACGACCACCACGCAGACGACGGCGGCGATGATCGTCAGCAACAGGGTGAACCCGGTGCCGGTGCTGAACGCCGCGCCGGCGTTGCGGGTGAGCGTGAACCAGAAGACGCCAGGGATGAGCGTGACCGACTCGCCGCGGTCGAGCCAGGCGACGGCGGCCGCCTTGGTGACCTGGTCGAGCGCCCAGACGCATACCGCGACGATGCCGAAGAGACCCACCGCCGCGCCAGAGGTGCGGACCTGTCCGGGATCGGGAGTCAGCGACGCTCCTCGCGCTGCTTGCACGTCATGCAGAGCGTCGCGCGGGGGAAGGCCATGAGACGGCCCTTGCCGATCGGCTCACCGCATGACTCGCAGTGGCCGTAGGTGCCATTGTCGAGTCGCCCGAGCGCCTTCTCGGTCTGCAGCAGCAGCTCGCGCTGGTTCGCGGCCAGCGACATCTCGGCGTCGCGCTCGAGGCTGGTGGAGCCGACGTCGGCCTGGTCGTTGCCCGCACCATCGACGCCGTCACGCAGGAGATCCTGCAGCTCCTTCGCGGAGAGATCGAGTTCTCTGCGCAGCCGGACGAGGTCTTCCTCCAGCTCTGCGCGGACGGCCTTCTTCTCTGCGGCGGTCCAGGGCTTCTCGTCCGCACGCACGGCCAGGGTGGTCTTCGGCATGCCGGGACAGTAGACCGGCCACGGGCGATTGGCAACTCTCCCACGCCGAAGACACAAACCGGCACAGCCGTAGACTTCCGCGTGTGACCTCGACCGATGCCTCGCGGCCTGAGTACCGCCCCGTCCCGGCCCACGTCGACCTCCCCGAGCTCGAGCGGGAGGTCATGCAGCTGTGGGTCGATCAGGGCACGTTCGAGGCCACCATGAAGGCCACCGAGGGCGCACCTCGCTGGACGTTCTACGAGGGTCCGCCGACCGCCAACGGCACGCCCGGCACCCACCACGTCGAGGCCCGGGTGTTCAAGGACGTCTTCCCGCGCTTCAAGACGATGCAGGGGATGCACGTCGAGCGAAAGGCCGGCTGGGACTGCCACGGCCTACCGGTCGAGATCGCGGTCGAGAAGGAGCTCGGCTTCAACGGCAAGCCCGACATCGAGGCGTTCGGCATTGCCGAGTTCAACGCCCAGTGCCGCGAGGCGGTGCTGCGCAACGTCGACCTCTTCGCGGAAATGACCGAGCGCATGGGCTACTGGGTCGACATGTCCGACCCCTACCGCACGATGGACTCCGCCTACGTCGAGAGCGTGTGGTGGGGCATCTCACAGATCTTCGACAAGGACTTGCTGGTCGAGGACTTCCGCGTCGCCCCCTACTGTCCGCGATGCGGAACCACGCTGTCCGACCACGAGCTCGCCCAGGGCTACGAGACCATCACCGACCCCTCCATCTACGTCCGGTTCCCGCTCACGTCGGGTCCGTACGCGGCCCCGGACGGCGGTCCGAAATCTGCGGGTGCGTCACTGCTCATCTGGACCACCACGCCGTGGACGCTGGTCTCCAACGCGCTGGTGGCGGTCAAGGACGACGTCACCTACGTCACCGCCACCAACGGCACGGAAACCGTCGTGGTCGCCGAGCCACTGGTCGAGCACGCCCTCGGGGACGGGTGGACGGTCGAGGACACCTTCACCGGGGCCGACATGGTCGGCTGGACGTACCAGCGGCCCTTCGACATCATCGAGTGGCCCGACCGAGTCGAGGGACCTGCCGAGCCACGCGCCCACTTCGTCGTCACCGAGGACTACGTCACCACCACCGACGGCACCGGCCTCGTGCACCAGTCCCCCGCGTTCGGCGAGGACGACTTCGCGTCAGTGCGGCGCAACGGCATCGCGATGGTCAACCCCATCGACGAGGCCGGCCACTTCGAGCAGGGGCTCGACCTCGTCGGCGGTGCGTTCTTCCGCGACGCCAACGACGCCCTGCTCACCGACCTCACGCGGCGCGACCTGCTGTTCCACCAGATCCCGTACGAGCACTCCTACCCGCACTGCTGGCGGTGCCACACGCCGCTCCTGTACTACGCGCTGCCGGCCTGGTACATCCGCACCACGGCCATCAAGGACGACCTCCTGGCTCAGAACGAGGCCACCGACTGGTACCCCGGCACCATCAAGCACGGACGCTACGGCGACTGGTTGAACAACAACATCGACTGGGCCCTGTCACGCAATCGCTTCTGGGGCACGCCGCTGCCCATCTGGCGCAACGACGAGGATCCGTCGCGGATGATCTGCGTCGACTCCCTCGCCCGGCTCTCCGAGCTCACCGGGCGTGACCTCTCAGAGCTCGACCCGCACCGCCCGTTCATCGACGAGATCATGTTCGAGGTCGATGGCGAGCCCGGCACCTACCGGCGCGTGCCGGAGGTCATCGATGCCTGGTTCGACTCCGGCGCGATGCCGTTCGCGCAGTGGGGCTACCCGCACGCACCCGGCTCTGCCGAGAAGTTCCAGCGGGCCTACCCGGCGCAGTACATCTGCGAGGCCGTCGACCAGACCCGCGGATGGTTCTACTCCCTGATGGCGGTCGGTACGCTCGTGTTCGACCGCAGCTCCTACGAGTCGGTGGTGGTCCTCGGCCACATCCTGGCCGAGGACGGCCGCAAGATGAGCAAGCACCTCGGCAACATCCTGCTGCCGATGCCGCTCATGGACGAGCACGGCGCCGACGCACTGCGCTGGTTCATGGCCTGCTCCGGCTCGCCGTGGTCGGCCCGACGCATCGGCCACACCGCGCTCTCGGAGATCGTCCGCAAGGTGCTTCTGACGTACTGGAACACGGTCGCCTTCCACGTCCTCTACGCCCGCTCCGAGGGATGGTCCCCCGTTGATGGCGCCGCGCCTCCGGTCGCCGAGCGTGAGGTGCTCGACCGCTGGCTGCTGTCGGAGCTGAACACGCTGGTCGGCGACGTCACCATGGCGCTCGAGCGCTTCGACACCCAGGACGCCGGCGCCCGCATCGCCCGGTTCGTCGACGACCTCTCCAACTGGTACGTGCGACGCAGCCGCCGAAGGTTCTGGCGCGGCGACGCCGCTGCATTCGCCACGCTGCACGAGACCATCGACGTCCTGACCCGGCTTCTGGCACCGCTCACCCCGTTCATCACCGAGCGCGTCTGGCAGGACGTCATCGCGCCGGTCACCCCGGGCGCTCCGTCGTCGGTGCATCTCGCAACGTGGCCCGAGGTCGACCCAGAGCTCGTAGTCGAAGGGTTGGCCGAGCAGGTCGACCTGGCCCGACGTGTCACCGAGCTCGGGCGAGCGGCACGCGCGGAGGCCAAGGTGCGCACGCGTCAGCCTCTGCGCCGCGCCCTCGTCGGATCCTCGGCGTGGTCCCAGCTGGGTGACGAGCTGCGCGCGCAGGTCTGCGAGGAGCTCAACATCGGTTCGCTGGAGTCCCTGGCGGATGCCGGCGGCGACCTCGTCGACCACTCGGCCAAGGGCAACTTCCGCGCCCTGGGCAAGCGCTTCGCCCAGGACACGCCCAAGGTGGCGGCTGCCATCGCCGCCGCGGACGCCCGAGAGCTCGCCGAGTCGCTGGCGGCGACCGGCTCAGCCGTCGTGGACCTGGACGGCACAGCCGTCCAGGTCGGTCCGGACGACGTGATCGTCGCCGAGCGCCCCCGCGAGGGCTGGTCGGTCGTCAACGACCAGGGCGAGACGGTCGCGCTCGACCTCGAGCTCGACGACGAGCTGCGCCGCGCCGGCCTGGCCCGCGAGGTCGTGCGCGCCGTGCAGGAGGCCCGCAAGGCGTCCGGCCTGCAGATCACCGACCGCATCACCCTGCGCTGGACGGGTACCGACGACGTCTCGGCCGCGCTGCGCGAGCACACCGACGAGATCGCCGACGAAGTGCTCGCGGTCAGCGTCACCGAGGACGACGCGGCAGCGGGTCACGGCGACGACGGCCTCGGTCTGCGCTTCTCGCTCGCGAAGGTCTGAGACGCACGAAAGGGCCGCCACCATGCGGTGACGGCCCTCCCGGAGCTGTGCGGATCTGGGCTGACTCAGATGGAGCCGGTGTCATCGTCGCCGAGCAGCGACCGGAGGCGGCGTGGTGAGGCGTCGGCCGGAGTCGGCGTCGCCGAGGAGTTCGTGTTCTCGTTGGCCGCAAGCTGGTCGAGCTGGCTCTGGAAGTAGTTCTTGAGCCGGGCGCGGTACTCACGCTCGTAGGCACGGAGGTGCTCGACCTCGCGCTGGAGCTCGTAACGCTCGCGCTCGATCGTGGCGACCGCCTGCTGACGACGCTCGTTGGTCTCGTCGTCGAGCTTCTGCGCGCGGATGCGGGCATCGGTCTCGAGGCGATCGGCCTTGCCACGCGACTCGTTGGTGAGGCGCTCCGCCTTGGCACGGGCCTCGCCGACGATGCGGTCGGCCTCTTCCTTCGCCTGCTCCATGAGCTGGTCGGCATTGGTGGATGCAATCTCGAGCAGACGAGCCGCGGCGACGGAGGCGTCGCCCATCGTCGGGGCGGGTCTGGCGGATTCGCCCGTTGGCACGGACGTGAACGACGGAACGGGCGTCGGCTCCGGCTCTGGCTCAGGTTCGGGCTCCGGCTCCGGTTCGGGCTCGATCCGCGACTGGACCGCGGGCTGTGGCGCCGTCTCCTGGACCGGGATCAGACCGGTGGGCTCGCCGGACGATGCGGCGGCGACCTTGGCGCGAAGCTCGTCGTTCTCGACCGTGAGTCGCTCGAGCTCGGCCTCGACCTCGTCGAGGAACTGGTCGACCTCGCCCATGTCGTAACCCTCGCGGAGACGGACCGGAGTGAAGCGCTTGTTGCGCACGTCCTCGGGCGTCAGCGGCATGAGTACACCTCGTGATTCGGGTAGTCGAAAACTCTGTAGTGGCCCCACGGTACTCCGTGGCACTTCACTTCTGCCACACGTGCCCCCATCTGGGCGTGAGACGCACACGGTGGCACTCTGCCGCCCGGGGCAGGGCACCCCGCCGGGGCGTCGCGAGGCTAGAACATCGTGCGGGTGACGATGATCTGGATCACGTAGATGCCGATCAGCAGGATCATCGGCGAGAGGTCGAGCGCGGCCCCTCCGAGACGGATCGGCGGGATGACCCCGCGGACCGCGCGCAGCGGGGGGTCGGTGATCGAGTAGATGGCTTCACACAACGCCGCGACGGCTCCCTGCGGTCGCCAGGAGCGCGCCAGGAGCTGCACCCAGTCGAGCACGAACCGCGCGAGCAGCAGGACGATGGCGACCCAGAGGACGAGCAGGATGAGATTGCCGACTGCCTGCATACGTCAACTCTGGTCGTAGAAGCCGCCCGCGGCAATACGCTGCCGGTCCTCGTCGCTCACCTCGACGTCGGCCGGCGACAGCAGGAACACCTTCGCGGTGACGCGGTTGATGGATCCGTGCACGGCGAAGACGAGACCCGCGGCGAAGTCGACCAGCCGCTTGGCGTCGTTGTCGTCGATCTCGGAGAGGTTCATGATGACCGGCACGCCCGAGCGATAGTGCTCACCGACGGTGCGCGCGTCGTTGTAGGTGCGAGGCGTGACCTTCTCGATGCGAGCCAGATCGGAGCGCGGGGCGTCGGTGGCGCGCGGCGCGCGGTCGTAGCGATCGTTCCGCGACTCCCGACGGTCCTCGATGTTCGAGACGGTGGTGGGACGGACGACAGCGGGACGCCGTTCGGGCTCGCGCTTGACCGGCACGGGCGTCGATGGATCGTCGTCGTAGAGGTCGTCGAATTCGGCCTGTTCGACGAGGCCGAGGTACTCGCCAACTTTTCGCATTGCGCCAGCCATGGTGTTCTCCGTCGTCCGATCAGTGCCAGAAGTGACACGTGTGACATTACCGGAGCACGGCCCGCTCTCCGAGGATCGAACGCCCGACGCGCAGGTGTGTCGCGCCGGCCTTCACAGCCTCCGCGAAGTCGTCGCTCATGCCCGCGGAGACGACCATGGCATCCGGATGATCGGATCGCATCCGTGCGTACAGCGCCACGAGGTCGTCGAACACCGGACGCGGGTCGACGCCGAGCGGCGCGACCGTCATGACGCCATCGAGCCGAAGGTTCGTCAACCCGGCGACCAGGTCCGCCAGCTCGCCGAGTCCGGACGGATCGATCCCGGAGCGTTGCGACGCCGCACTACCCGACGGTTCTGACCCGAGGTCGACCTGCACCAGGCATCCAAGCTCTCGATCGGCCTCTTCGGCGCCACGCGAGAGCGACCGGGCCAGCTTCGACCGGTCGACGCTCTGCACGACGTCGGCGTAACGCGAGACCGCGCCGGCCTTGTTGGTCTGCAGTCCGCCCACGAAGTGGTGGCGGACGGACCGTCGCACCTCGGCCCACTTGTCCTCCGCCTCGGGATGACGGTTCTCCCCGACGTCGGTGATGCCGAGCTCGGCGAGCAGGTCGATGTCGGATGCCGGGTAGGTCTTCGTGACGACGACGAGAGTGATCTCGTCGCGAGTGCGCCCAGCGACGTCGCACGCGTCTCGGATGCGTTGCTCGACCGACGTCAGGTTCGCAGCCAGCTCGTCGAGCCGACTCACGGTTCCTCCCGCAGCACGACGACCGCACCGAACCGGCCCGCCCGGTCACCTTCGCGCCGGTAGGAGAAGAAACGTTCGTCCTCGATCGTGCAGACCTCGGCGCCGAGGTCGTGGACCTGTACCTTCCCGGCGGCGAGCTGGGCCACCACGCCCGCGCCGATGTCGGCTGCGGACGTGCCCCACGAGGTCGTCGACCGCGCCTCGAGGACCGCGGCTGCGACGTCGTCGGCCATCTGGGTTGGCAGCTCGTAGCAGCGACCGCACGCGCGGGGACCGATCCAGGCCGCGAGTCGTCGTGCTCCCCGCTCTCGCAGTGCCTCGATCGCGGCAGGCACCACACCGGTCACGAGACCGAGGCGTCCGCAGTGCACGACACCGACGAGACCATCGTCGGGTGCCGCCAGGACGACGGGGACACAGTCGGCCACGCGGACGAGAAGTGCCAGGCCGACGGCATCGGTGAGCAGCGCATCGACGGCGGGCCGGACTGTGTCGTCCTTCACCCAGGCGACGTCAGCGCCGTGAAGCTGTTCCATGCCGGCCAGCGAGTCGACATGGATCGTGTCGGCCACGTCGGCCAGGTCGAGCGACCGATCGGTGAACCAGAGCTCAACCGGTCCGCTGACGTCGTGGTGGAAGAACACACCGCGACGCTACCCCTCAGCGAAGAAAGTCCGGGATGTCGAGGTCGTCGCCGTACTCGGTGGGGGGCGGATCGGCCGGGACGGTGACCCGGGTGGGACCGTCCAGGATCGGATCGGGCGACAAGTAGGTCTCGGCCGTCGGCGGCGTACCGGAAGGCGCGTCCTTGAGCAGAGCCGGCTGCGACGCGTCGCGCACCTTGGGCTCCCCGCCGTCGAACCCGGCGGCGATGACGGTGACCCGCACCTCGTCGCCCAATGCGTCGTCGATGACCGCGCCGAAGATGATGTTGGCGTCCTCGTGGACGGCGTCGGCCACGAGCCCGGCCGCCTCGTTGATCTCGAACAGGCCGAGGTCGGAACCGCCCGCGATCGAGAGGAGCACACCACGTGCACCCTCGATGGAAGCCTCGAGTAGCGGGCTGGAGACCGCCATCTCCGCGGCCACCGCGGCTCGCTGCTCGCCGCGCGCGGACCCGATGCCCATGAGGGCCGAGCCGGCGTCGGACATGACCGACTTGACGTCGGCGAAGTCGAGGTTGATCAGGCCGGGGGTCGTGATGAGGTCGGTGATGCCTGACACGCCCTGGTGCAGCACCTGGTCGGCTTGGCGGAAGGAGTCCAGCAGGCTCACGTTGGGGTCGCTGATCGAGAGCAGGCGGTCGTTGGGGATGACGATGAGGGTGTCGACCTCCTCGCGCAGCCCCTGGATGCCCACGTCGGCCTGACCGGAGCGGTTGCGCCCCTCGAAGGTGAACGGTCGCGTGACCACGCCGATCGTGAGTGCGCCCAGCGAGCGGGCGATGCGCGCCACGACCGGAGCGCCGCCGGTGCCCGTGCCACCGCCCTCGCCTGCGGTGACGAAGACCATGTCGGCGCCCTTGATGGCGGCCTCGATCTCTTCGGCGTGGTCCTCGGCCGCACGCTTGCCGATCTCGGGGTTGGCCCCGGCTCCGAGGCCGCGGGTGGAGTCGCGGCCGACGTCGAGCTTGACGTCGGCGTCGCTCATGAGAAGTGCCTGCGCGTCGGTGTTGATCGCGATGAACTCGACGCCCTTCAGGCCGACCTCGATCATCCTGTTGACGGCGTTGACGCCGCCCCCGCCGATGCCGACGACCTTGATCACGGCGAGATAGTTCTGTACCGCCATGGTGCGTCCCTTCGTGTCGAACTCTCACCCTGAGGTGGAGGTTCATAGTTATGTCAAGCTGGTGTTGGAGATGACGTTACGGTCGCGCGACCCGGCTTCGCCGACGACACGCCGCACTTCGACTACTTTGCCGCCCGTGGGCCGGCACCCCCGCCCGGCTACTTCCGCGTGGTCGGCTGCTCTGGGGCGCTGACGTCGTAGCCGCGCGCCTTGATCTTCAGCAGTGAGCGCAGCACCCGCAGCTTCTGCTCGCCCTTCGTCGCGCTCCCCCACGTGACCGTGCGGTTCTTGCCGAGGACCAGCTGCACCGAGTCCTTGGAGCTGACCTGCACGTGGCGCACCTGTTTCAACAGCCCGGGGTCGTCTTTCAACAGCCCGGGGTCGTCGGAGCGCAGCATGTCGATGACCGCGGCGCTGCTCTCGAGGGACTGCTGACGCTTGCGCGCGTCGAGCGTCTCGACGCGCACCTCGACGAGGTCCTTCGGCTCGGAGCGCACCGTGCGGAAGTCGACGCCATAGCGGTCGACCATGCGGATGGCCACGCCCGACATCACCCAAGCGACCGGTTTGCGCTCGATGACGTCGATCCGGACCGTGCTCGGCCATTGTCTGGACACCTCGACCCGGTCGATTCGCGCCATGGCGGCGACCTTCGACTCGATCGCGAGCGTGTCGACACGGACCAGAGGTCGACCGAGCCTGACGGCGGCCTGCGAGCGTACGTCCATCGGCTTGAGCGTGGTCGTGCCCGCGACCTGGATCCGGTCGACCGCCAGAGCGCTCGAGAACCAGATCACCCACACCAGCCCGGCGACGACGCCGGCGCCGAGCAGACCCAGGAAGACCTGTCGAGCGCGCCGCCATCGCTCGGATCGGCGACTCGCGGCGAATCGAGGGTCGCTCATCGTTCCCCCAGAAGTGCGAGCACCCGGGGGCCGACGGTGGTGATGTCACCCGCACCGAGGGTGAGCAGGAGGTCGCCCGGCCGCAGCTCCGGCAGGAGCACCTGCGCAAGGTCCGACACCGGCCCTCCCGAGGACGCCCCCGAGCCGTCGACCGCGTCGACCACGAGCTGCGCAGTGACGGCGGGGTCGGGATCCTCGCGGGCCAGGTAGAGATCCGCCACCACCACGCGGTCGGCGGCGGAGAGCTCACGGCCCATCGCGGCGCCGAACAGACGGGTGCGGCTGACGAGGTGCGGCTGGAACGCGACCACCAGCCGGCCGTCGCCGGCGAGTGCGCGGGCCGCTGCGAGGTCGGCCCTGATCTCGGTCGGGTGGTGCGCATACGAGTCGTAGACGCGCACGCCGGCGGAGTCGCCGAGGTGCTCCATGCGACGCTGCGCGCCGGCATAGGTCGACAGGCCGTGGGCCAGTGCCGTCGCGTCGTGCCCGAGCACCACGCCGGTGGCCAGGGCGAGCAGGGCGTCCTGCGCGTAGTGGGCGCCCGGCACGGCCAAGGTGACGTCGACCAGCGACCGGCCGTGACGCAGCACCGAGAACGCCGTGCGACCCTGCTCCACCACCAGGTCGGTGGCCCTGAACTCGGCATCCTCCGTCAGGCCGGTCGTGACGACGTCGAGCCGTTGCTTCTCGGCCACGGCGGCGAGCGCGCGCGCTCCGGCGTCGTCGACGTTCAGCACGACGAGTCGGCCCACGGTGCCGATGAAGTCGGCGAAGGCGTTCGCGTAGGCGTCCTCGGTGCCCCAGACGTCGAGGTGGTCGGCGTCGACGTTGGTGACGACCGCAGCCTCGGGCTCGTACACGAGGAAGGCGCCGTCGCTCTCGTCGGCCTCGGCAACCAGCAGGTCGCCGGCCCCGACGCGCGCGTTGGTGCCGAGACCGCCGACCTCCGCCCCGATCGCGAACGACGGCTCGGCGCCGGCCGCGAGGAGTGCGCACGTGAGCATCGCCGTGGTGGTGGTCTTGCCGTGCGTGCCGGCGACCGCCACGGTGCGTCGTCCCTCCATGACCGAGCGCAGGCCGGCCGAGCGCGGCCACAGCCGGAGCCCGCGACGTTGCGCCTCGACGATCTCGGGATTGTCCTCGCGGACGGCGGTGGACGCGATGACCGTGTCGACGCCCGAGAGCTGGTCGGCGGCGTGGCCCACGAAGCAGGTGATGCCCTCCGTGCGCAGGGCCTCGAGCAGAGGTGACTCGACCGCGTCGCTGCCGCTGACCTCGACGCCCTGCTGTGCCATGAGCCGGGCGATCGCGGACAGTCCGGCACCGCCGATGCCGACGAGGTGGACGTGCCCGAGCCGGTCGGCCGGGGGGATGTCGTCGGGGATCGGGATCTTCACCGAGCGCCCCGCGGAGAGCCGTCACTTGCAGAGTCCATGACCATGTCGGCCAGCCGGACGTCCGCGTCACGAGGCACGAGGTCGGAGGCGGCGCTCGACATGGTGGCGAGGCGCCCGGGGTCGGTGACCAGCGGCACGAGCACCCGGTCGATCCAGGTGGGCGTCAGGGCCTCGTCGTCGATGAGCAGCGCTCCCCCGGCCCGCACGACGGGGTGCGCGTTGTGGGCCTGCTCGCCGTTGCCGATCGGCAGCGGCACGAACGCGGCCGGCAGCCCGACCGCCGCGACCTCGGTGACGGTGCTGGCGCCGGCCCGGCACACGATGAGGTCGGCCGCGGCGTACGCGAGGTCGATGCGGTCGATGAAGCGTTCGACGACGTACGGAGGATCACCGGCGCGGCTGTCGACCACCACCTCGTCGGGGCGTCCGGCGGCGTGCAGGACCTGGACACCGGCATCGGCGAGGTCGTGGGCGGACGCGGCCATCGCCAGGTTGATGCGGCGGGCTCCCTGGGACCCACCGGTGACCAGCAGGGTGGGACGGTCGGGCTCGAGGCCGAAGTACGTGCGCGCCTCGTCGCGCATGGCTGCCCGGTCGAGGCCGGAGATCTGTCGCCGGATCGGCAGGCCCAGGTAGGTCGCGTGCGGGAGGTCGGTTCCGGGGAAGCTGGTGGCGACGTGCTCGGTGAACCGCGCTCCCAGCTTGTTCGCGATGCCGGGGATCGCGTTGCCCTCGTGCACCACGATCGGGATGTGACGTCGCCGCGCCACGAGGTAGGCCGGCACAGAGACGTAGCCCCCGAAGCCGACCACGACGTCGGGCTCGACCCGGTCAAAGACGGCGGCCGTGGCTCTCGCGGCCCTGCCCAGCTTCACCGGGACCTGGGCCAGCGCCTTGCCGGGGCGACGCGGGAGCGGCACCGGCGGCACCAGCTCGAGCGGGAACCCCGCCTCCGGCACAAGCGTGACCTCGAGACCGCGTGGGGTGCCGAGGCAGGTGATGTCGACGCCTCGCTCACGCAGGACGATGGCGGTGGCGAGCATCGGTGACGTGTGGCCCGCGGTGCCTCCGCCGGCGAGGAGGGCGCGCACCGGTCATCGCCTCCTGGCAGCGGCGTTGCGCTGATTCTGCCCGCCCGCGGCCCGGGAGCCCCGCCAAGGCTGTCTACCGCCCACGGCCCGGTGGCCCCGCCTGTTCTGCCGGCGAGCCTTGCCGGCCTCGAGGGCTCGTCGGGCACCGGGCTCGGTGGTGGCGCAGTTGAGCAGGATGCCGCAGGACACCAGCGTCACGAGCAGACTCGACCCGCCGTACGACAGCAGCGGCAGCGGGATGCCGATGACCGGAAGCAGGCCCAGCACCATGCCGATGTTGATGATCGCCTGGGACAGGATCCAGATGACGATGCCTGCGGCGGTGTAACGAACGAACGCATCTGACGACCGCGTCGCGGTGCGGATGCCGGCGACTGCCAGCAGGGCGAAGAGGACAAGCACCACGAAGCTGCCGATCAGGCCCAGCTCCTCGCCGATCACGGCGAGGATGAAGTCCGTGTGCGCCTCCGGCAGCGCCCCCCACTTCTGCCGGCTGCCGCCGAGTCCGACGCCCCAGAAGCCGCCCCGCGCGAACCCCATCATCCCGTGGATGGACTGGTAACCGGCCCGGTCCGGGTCGGCCAGCGGGTTGAGGAAGCTCAGCATGCGGGTGACGCGTTCCTGCTCGATGGCCACGAAGAACACACACACCACCGCGAACCCCGCCACCACGGCGCCCATCGGCCTGGCCGGCAGGCCGACCACCCACAGCATGCCGATGATGACTGCGAAGAGCACGAGAGCCGTGCCGAGGTCGCGCTGTCCCACCACGAGCGCGGCGACTCCACCCGCGACCGGCACCATCGGGATGAGGATCGACTTCACCGAGCCCAGCCGTCGTTGCCGACGCGCGTAGAGGTCGGCGATCCACAGCACGAGGGCGAGCTTCGCGAACTCGGACGGCTGGAGCTGAAGCGGACCGGGCAGCGGAAGCCAGTTGCGGTTGCCGTTGATCTCCATGCCGAGGCCGGGGACGAACGTCAGGGCGATCAGCAGCACCGCCAGAATCAGGAACGGCCGGATCAGCTTGCGGAGCACCGGCAGCGGCATGCGGGCGGCGATGACGGCCCCGATCACGCCGACGACGGCGAACATCGCCTGCCGCTCGATGACCGCGAAGGAGTTGCGGTCGAACCGGTGGTAGGCGTACACCGAGCTCGCGCTGAGCACCATGATGAGGCCGAGTCCGAGCAGCAGGCCCGACGTGCCCAGCACGAGCTGGTAGGACGCGAGCGGACGATCGAGGGTGCGACGCGTCGCCTCGACGATGGCGGGACGTCGAGGTGCGGTGGTGCTCACGTGTCCGCCCTTCAGGGTCGTTCGCCGAGGCGCCGGACCGCCTCGGCGAAGGCGTCACCGCGAGCTGCGTAGTCGCGGAACTGGTCCATGGACGCGCATCCCGGGGCCAGCAGCACGGTGTCCCCCGCCCGTGCCATCTGCGTCGCGGACCCCACGACGCGATCCATGACGTCATCTTCGCCGGTCAGGACCTCGACGACCGGCACATCCGGCGCGTGTCGCCGGAGCGCCTCGGCCACCACGGCGCGGTCGGCACCGATGAGCACGACCCCGCGCAACCGGTCTCGGGCCGACTCCACGAGCTCGTCGAACGTCGCTCCCTTGGCAAGGCCGCCGGCGATCCAGACCGCCGAGTCGACGCCCAGCAGCGACGCAAGGGCGGCATGCGGGTTGGTGGCCTTGGAGTCGTCGACGTAGCGCACGCCGCCGATCTCGGCGACGAGGGAGATGCGGTGCGGGCCGGCGCGGAACGACCGCAGCCCGTCGCGAACGGCGCGCGGACTCACCCCGTGCGCACGGGCGAGTGCGGCCGCCGCGAGGGCGTTGGCCACGACATGGGGCGCCGGGGCGCCGGCGTCGGACCCCCCGCCCGGTGGGGCGAGGTCTTGCGCCGAGCCGAGCTCGGCCGCGTTGCTCTGACGGTCGTCCACGAACGCGCGGTCGGCGAGGACGCCGTCGACCACCCCGAGCATGCCCGGTTCGGGCAGGCCGAGGGTGAAGCCGATCGCGCGGGCGCCCTCGCCGACGTCGGCCTCGCGCACCAGCCGTTCGGTCCAGGGGTCCTGAACGTTGTAGACGCAGGCCCGCGAGACGTGGTGGTAGATGCGGCCCTTGGCGGCGGCGTACGCCTCCGCCGAGCCGTGCCAGTCGAGGTGGTCTGGGGCGACGTTGAGCACGGCAGCCGCCTCCGCCGACAGCGAGGAGCTCCAGTGCAGCTGGTAGCTCGACAGCTCGACCGCGAGGATCTCGGCGCCGTCCGGATCCATGACCGCCTCGAGCACCGGCGTACCGACGTTGCCGACTGCGCGGGAGTGCAGACCGTCGGCGGAGAGCATCGCATCGAGCATCTGCACCGTGGTGGTCTTCCCGTTCGTGCCCGTGATGCACAGCCACGGCGCCGCGTCGTCACCGCGCAGACGCCACGCCAGCTCGACCTCGCCCCACACCGGCACATCACGACCGGCGGCCTCGACGAGTACCGGTGCGGACGGCGGCCACCCGGGCGACGTGACGACCAGGTCGACCTGATGGGGCAGGACGTCCGTGGAACCCGGGCCGAGCCGGAGGTCCGCACCGAGGAACTCGAGCAGCTGCGCCTGTTCGGTGTCTTCGGGAACCTTGTCGTCCAGCACGGTGACGTCCGCGCCGAGGTGAACCAGGGTGTCGGCGGCGGCGAACCCGCTCACGCCGAACCCGCAGACCACGGCCTGGACGCCCTCCCAGGACGACGCCCGTCCAAGCTGGGAGGCAACGTTCATACCCCGGTGACCCACTCCCAGTAGAAGATGCCGAGCGCGGTGATGACGGACAGCCCGCTGATGATCCAGAAGCGGACCACGATCGTGATCTCGTCCCAGCCGACCAGCTCGAAGTGGTGCTGGAGCGGGGCCATGCGGAAGATCCGTTTGCCCTTCGAGAACTTGAAGTACGCGACCTGGAGGATGACTGACGCCGTGATGGCGACGAAGAGGCCGCCGATCACCACCAGCAGCATCTCGGTACGGGTCATCAGCGCGAACCCGGCCATGGCGCCGCCGAGGCTGAGCGACCCGGTGTCGCCCATGAAGATCTTGGCCGGCGACGCGTTCCACCACAGGAACCCGAAGCAGGCGCCGGTGAGGGCGGACGCGACGACGGCCAGGTCGAGCGGGTCGCGGACCTCGTAGCACTTGAGTCCCGGGTTGTACTGACAGTTCTGGTTGCTCTGCCAGATGTTGATGAACACGTACGCGCCGAAGACCATGGTGGCGGCACCGGTCGCGAGCCCGTCGAGCCCGTCCGTGAGGTTCACCCCGTTGGACGTGCCGGCGATGAGGATCAGGACCCACACCATGAGCAGGACCGTGGGCAGCTCCCAGCCCTCGAAGTCGCGCGTGAACGAGATGGCGTGGGTGATGACGGTGCGACCGGTGTCGTCCTCCCAGCCGATCGCCGCGATCGCGAAGGCGAGCCCGACGACGACCTGTCCGATGAATTTGGCCTTGCTGCGCAGCCCCAGACTGCGTTGCTTGGAGATCTTGATGTAGTCGTCGAGGAAGCCGATCGCACCGAGGCCGCAGAACAGGAAGAGCAGCAGCATGGCGGACGCGCTGGGGGCGAAGCCGGTGGCGAGCTTGGCCAGTGCGTACGCGGTCAGCACCGAGATGATGATGACCAGCCCGCCCATCGTCGGGGTGCCACGCTTGGTGTGGTGGGACGTCGGACCGTCGTCGCGGATGAGCTGGCCGTATCCCCGGCCCACGAGGACCTTGATCGCGAAACGCGTGCCGATCAGCGTACCGAGAAGCGCGAACGCGCCCGCGATCAGGATGGCCAACATCGCGCTGCGGATCCTTTCCTCGGTCCGAACGGTGGCTGGAAAGCCTTGGTCGAGTATGCCGTCAGGTGCTGAGCAACGCCTCGGTGACCCGCTCAAGACGGACGCTCCTCGATGCTTTCACGAGGACGACGTCGGTCGGAGCCAGCCACGTGGAGAGGAGTCGGACCGCCTCGTCGACGTCCGCGACGGCCGTGCCGACCTCGCCGGCGCCCGCGGCGACCCCGGCGGCGCCTGCGCCGACGGCCACGACGCGGTCCACACCGAGCTCGGCGGCGAGCCGTCCGATCTCGACGTGGGCCTCGTGGCTGTCGTCGCCCAGCTCGAGCATCTCGCCGAGCACGGCGACGCGTCTTCCCCCGCCGGAGGCGGACCTGCGTGGAGCACCGAGTCCGGCCAGGGCGTGCAGCGCCGCGGCCATCGACTCCGGGTTCGCGTTGTAGGCGTCGTCGACCACGATGAGCCCGTCGTCACGCACGTGTCGCGCCATGCGCATGGGCGACCGGGCATCCGCGTGGTCGAGCCGCTCGGCGACGGTCGGCAGGTCGATCCCGAGAGCCAGCGCCGTCGTGGCGGCGGCAGCGGCGTTGACCGCGTGATGGGCGCCGATCTGCGGGACATGGACCTCGACGGTCGTGCCCGCGTGAGTGAGCGTGAACCACGGCTCGCCGGCGTCATCCAGGCGCACGTCTCCGAGCGCGACGTCGCCCCCTCCGCCGAACGTCAGCACCCGCCCCTGGCTGCGGGACGCCATGGCCGCGACGCGGGCGTCGTCCGCGTTCAGGACCGCGGTTCCGTGTGCGTCGAGCGCGTCGACGACCTCACCCTTGGCCTGGGCGGTCACGTCGGGCGAACCGAACTCACCGACGTGCGCGTGGCCCACGTTGAGCACGACGGCGACGTCGGGTGGAGCGATGCGACACAGGCTCGCGATGTGCCCGAGGCCGCGCGCGCCCATCTCGATCACCAGGTAGGCCGTCTCCTGGTCGGCCCTCAGCACGGTGAGCGGCACACCGAGGTCGTTGTTGAACGAGCCGACCGGTGCGATCGTCGGGCCGGAGTCCTCGAGGACCTGGGCGAGCATGTCCTTGACGCTGGTCTTGCCCTGCGAGCCGGTGACCGCGATGACGACCGGGTCGAGTCGGCCCAGCACGTGGGACGCCAGCAGTCCCAGCGCCGACGTGACGTCGTCGACCACGACGCACGGCTCGTCGACGGCACGGGAGGAGATCACGGCGGCAGCGCCTCCGGCGAGAGCCTGGACGGCGAAGTCGTGACCGTCGACGTGCTCGCCGGCCAGGGCGGCGAACAGGCCCCCGGGTTCCACGTCGCGCGAGTCAAGGGTGACCGGCGCGATGACCGGTATCGCGCCGTCGCCGTGGACCTGCCCGCCGATGACGTCGGCGACGTCGGCGACGCTCATCACGATCATGATCCACCGCCATTCTCGAGGCTGCCGTCGATGAGCTCGCGGAGCGCCGTGCGGTCGTCGAAGGGGTGCACGACACCATCGATCTCCTGGCCCTGCTCGTGACCCTTGCCCGCCACCACGATCGTGTCGCCACGATGCGCGACGGCAACCGCGTGGGCGATGGCGTCTCGCCGTCCTGCCACCTCGATGGCCACCCCCGGTCCGGCGGAAGCACCCGACATCAGGTCGGCACGGATCGCGGAAGGATTCTCGCTGCGCGGGTTGTCGTCGGTGACGACCACGAGATCGGCATGCAGCGCCGCGGCCTCGCCCATGATCGGTCGCTTGCCGTGGTCGCGGTCGCCGCCGGCGCCGATCACGACGATCAGCCGTCCGGGTGTGACGGGGCGAAGCGCGGTGAGCACGGCGGTGACGGCGTCGGGCTTGTGGGCGTAGTCGACGATCGCGGTGAAGTCCTGCCCGGCCTCGACCCGTTCCATCCGGCCAGGCACACCCGTGCTCGCGGCGACACCGGCGGCGAGCTGGCCCGGGTCGAAGCCGGCCGTCGTGAGCGCTGCCACGACGGACAGTGCGTTCGAGACGTTGAAGACACCCGGTAGGGGCACCGAGAGCTCGAGTTCCTCCCCGGCCGGGCCCAGCACGTCGAGGTCGGTGCCGAGGCGATGCGGACGGATGTTCGCGGCCCTCCAGTCGGCGTCCCGGCCCTCGGTCGAGAAGGTCGTGACCGGAAGGTGGGTGAGCTCGAGCAGGCGTCGCCCGTGGGCGTCGTCGGCGTTGACCACGGCGTGGCGCGCGTGGTCGGACGTGAAGAGTGCGGCCTTGGCGAGGAAGTACTCGTCGAGGTCGCGGTGGAAGTCGAGGTGATCACGGCCGAGGTTGAGGAACACGGCGACGTCGAACACGAAGCCGTCGACGCGCTCCTGCACCATCGCGTGGCTCGAGACCTCCATGACGCAGACCTCGACGGACTCCTCACGCATCACGGCGAACATGGCCTGGAGGGCTGGTGCCTCGGGGGTCGTCAGCGACGACGCGGCCGGCACGCCGGTGATGCGGGTGCCGATGGTGCCGACCACGGCAGAACGACGCGACCCGAGAGCCGCCTCGGCGAGGTAGGTGGTGGTGGTCTTGCCCTGGGTGCCGGTGACGCCGACGGTGGTGAACGCGTCGGCCGGGTGGCCGTGGAACCAGGCGCTCAGGTCGGCCAGCAGGGCGCGGGGCTCCTCGACGACGAGCGTCGGGACGGCGAGCGCCTCGACCCGAGCCGCACCGTCGACATCGGTGAGGATTGCCAGCGCTCCTGCGTCCAGCGCGCCGGCCGCATGCTCGGCACCGTGGGACCGCGCGCCCGGCAGCGCTGCGTACAGGTCTCCGGGCTGGACATGGGCGGTGTTGAGGCTGATGCCGGTCAGGTCGGTGCCATCTCCTCCGACGATGCCGAGGTGGGCGGCGACCTCCGCGAGGGTGTGGCGAGGTGCGTCCTTGGGCCTCACCCGCATCACGTCCGTCACGATCTCGACCCTATCCGTCGACCGGCGGCACACGACCGCCCTCCGTCATCCGCCCTGGGTCACCAGTTCTGGCGCACCTTGGGTGACTTCGAGCCGGTCGGCACGACGCCGAAGCGCTCCAGGGCCATGGACATGATGTCGTGGAACACCGGACCAGCGGTCGAGCCACCACCGGCGTTCGAGT
Source organism: Aeromicrobium sp. (assembly GCA_051005615.1). Classification (GTDB taxonomy): domain Bacteria; phylum Actinomycetota; class Actinomycetes; order Propionibacteriales; family Nocardioidaceae; genus Aeromicrobium. The sequence goes on along the minus strand of JBPCJE010000014.1, from coordinate 51,806 downwards.
ACGGACGGTCGAGGACGATGTAGGTGAGGAATCGCGGCTTGTCCGCCGGGGCGAACCCGATGAACGAGACCGTGTTCTGACCTCGGACGTACCGGCCGGTGAGGGGGTTGACGCGCCACGCCGTGCCCGTCTTGCCGGCCACACGGTAGCCAGGAATCTTCGCCGCGGGAGCGGTGCCGTCCTTGGCGGTGACGGCCTCCATCATGCGGGTCACCATCGACGCCGCCTTCTTCGAGACGACCCGACGCGTCCTGGTCGGCTCGGCGTCGGTGCGCTTGCCGTCCGCGGAGAGGAAGCCGTCGACGACTGTGGGGTCGACCATCGTCCCGCCGTTCGCGATGGCCCCCACCGCACGCACCATCTGCATCGCCGTGACCGAGATGCCCTGGCCGAACGCGATCGTCGCGTGGTTCGCCTTGCTCCACTCCTTACCAGGTTTGAGGATGCCCTGGGACTCGCCCGGAAGCTCGACCCCGGACTTGGTGCCGAAACCGAACTTGCGGAAGTAGCCGTACATCCGCTCGTCGCTCATCTGCTGTGAGGCCACGATGGTGCCGAGGTTGGACGACTTCGCGATGACGCCGGCGGCGGTGAGATGGAGCACCCCGTGCTTCCAGTAGTCGCCGATGGGGAACCTGTCGATCGTCAGGCGGGACGGCACCACGATCGGTGTCTCGGGCGTGACCTTGCCCAGGTCCGCCAACGAGGCCATCGTGATCGTCTTCATGACCGAACCGGGCTCGTAGACGTTCTGCACACCCCGCGAGACCGTGTTGTAGTCGAGCATGCCGGCCTTCCGGTCGGGGTCGAACGTCGGTGCCTGCGACATCTGGACGATCTGCCCGGTCCGGACGTCCATGGTGACCGCCAGGCCCCAGTCCGAGCTGGATGCCCGGACGGCGTCGGCGAGTCGCTGATCGGCGTACCACTGCAGGTCGCGGTCGATCGTCGAGAGCACGTCGCCGCCGGGCACCATCTCCTTGACGGTGCTGTCGGCCAACGGGATGCGCTGACCGCTGGGTGAGACCTCGTAGGTGCTTGACCCGTCTTCACCCGTCAGCTGCTCGTCGTACTGCTGCTCCAGGCCTTGGACGCCCTTGCCGCTGCCGTCGACGTAGCCGATGAGGTTGGCCGCCAGCTGGCCGCCGGGGTAGGAGCGCAGGGACTCCTTCTCGGAGAAGACGCCCGTGAACCCGGCCTTGCGCACCGCCGCGACCGCCTTCTTCGCCGACCAGGCGGGCACGCTCTTCTCGAGGTAGATGAACCGTGAGTCGGGCTTGCGGAGCTTGTCGATCGTCTCGAAGTAGTCGACCCGCTCCGAGCCGAGCTTCTCCACGAGGATTCGCGCGATGCGGGGGGCGTTCTTCGCGGTCATGCTCGGGTCGGCCGTGATCGTCACGCCGTCGACGCTGGTGGCGAGCCCCTTGCCGTTGCGGTCGAGGATCTCCCCCCGTGGCGCCGGCACCGTGCTGCGCGCGGTCCCGGCCTCGACCGCCATCGCCGCGTAGGCCTTCGTGTCGAGCCCCTGGATCTGGAACAGACGCAGACCGAAGACGCTGAACAAGATGACGACGAGCACGAGGCACGACCGCGTACGGCGTCGCGACAGGTGTTGACGCGTCACCGGGTCACCTGCTTGACGTTCGTGCGCGGCGGGGCCGGCTTGGCCTTGCCGACGACCTCGCCGTCGGACAGCCGTAGGAAGACCGGGTTGGCGCTCGGCACCATGCCGAGCCAGATCGCGCGATTCGCGAGGTTCGAGGGGCTCTGCATGCGGTCGACCTCACGGCTGAGCGCCTGCTGACGCGTCTCGAGCGCATCGGCCTGGGCGGAGAGCTTGGCGATCTCGAACGACTGTCCCTGCAGCACCGTGCTCATCAGGATGAGACCCACCAGTCCCATGCCGAACAGCGTCAGCACCACGACGACGAAGGGTGCCCGACGCGCACGGCTGCTGACCGGCGCGACCAGACGGAGTCCACGTTTCCGAGCCTGCCCCTTCGGGGGCCCCCCCCCCGGGGCGGCCAGGTGGGGCAGTGCGTTCATGCCGCGATCCGTTCCACGGCCCGGAGGCGAACCGAGCGGGCGCGGGGGTTGGCGGCGATCTCTGCCTCGGACGCCTGTTCCGAGCCGCGGGTCAGCAGACGGAACGCGGGCTCATGGCCCTCGGGAACGAAGGGGACGTCGCGCGGCACGTCGGTCGTCGTGACGCTCGCGAACGCACGCTTGGTCAGCCGGTCCTCCAGCGAGTGGTAGGCCAGCACGACGACCCGACCGCCGGGCTCGACCACGCCGAGAGCTTCCGGAAGGGCTCGCTCGTACGCGCCCAGCTCGTCGTTGACCTCGATACGAAGTGCCTGGAACGTGCGCTTGGCCGGGTTGCCACCCGTGCGCCGCGCGGCCGCAGGGATCGACGAGCGCACGAGGTCGACCAGGCGCGCGCTCGACGTGAACGGCTCGTCGGCGCGCGCCGCGACGACCGCAGCCGCGATGCGCCGTGCGAACCGCTCGTCGCCGTACGCGAACAGCACCCGGGCCAGATCGTCGGCCGCATAGGAGTTGAGGACATCGGCAGCGGTCATCCCGTCTCCGGGGTCCATGCGCATGTCGAGTGGCGCGTCCTGGGCGTAGGCGAAGCCACGCTCGGCGAGGTCGAGCTGCATCGAGGAGACACCGAGGTCGAAGAGCACGCCGGACACCGCCCCGAAGCCTGAGTCGCGCACCGCGTCGGCGATCTCGTCGTAGACGGCGTGCACGAGCGTGACCCGGTCGGCGAACGGCTCGAGCCGACGGCCGGCCCGGGCCAATGCCTCGGGATCACGGTCGATGCCGATGACGTGGAGGTCACCGAACCTCGTGAGCATGGCCTCGGTGTGGCCGCCGAGCCCGAGGGTGGCGTCGACGACGACCGGGCGGTCGCGGGCGAGCTCTGAAGTCAGAGGGGGCGCAAGGAGATCGAGGACGCGGTCGAGCAGGACCGGGACGTGGCTCGCCGCGCTCATCCGAGCCTCACGACCAGTGCGATGGTTCCGGCCAGCACCACCGACGTGCCGAGCGAGAAGGCCATGAGCACGACAGCATCGGCGACGTCGTGCCGCACGCGTCTCGCGTCCTGCATGGTCGCTCCCGGTTCGTCGCTGTGTCTGGTCAGGGGGTCTGGGTCAGGGATGGGGTCGCCGCGGGGCCGGAACCCCGTCCGTACGGTTCTGACACCGGGGAAGTGATGTCAGATCCAGACGGACGGGTATCGAGCCACGCGGGCTGGTCAGTCAGGGAGGGTCAGTCGAGGCAGTTCAGTCGAGGATGGGCATCACCTCGTCGGACATGTCGGCGAAGGCTTCTTCCTGGCTCTCGACGAACTCCGTCCAGGCGACGGAGTCCCAGATCTCGATGCGATCCATCGCCCCGATGACCGTGACCTCACGCTCGAGCGAGGCCCAGCCGCGCAGCACTGGCGGGATGGAGATGCGGCCCTGCTTGTCTGGCACGACTTCCTCGGTGCCGGCGGAGACCATACGGACGAAGTTGCGAGACTCGCGGTTGGTGAAAGGCATGTTTCGCATCCGGTCAGCGAAGGCCGAGTACGCCTCCGGGGTCCAGCCGAAGACGCAGTGCTCCTGACCGCGCATGAGGACGACACCGCGTTCGAGCCGGGGGCGGAACTTCGCCGGGAGGAACAGGCGGAACTTGTCGTCCAGGCGCGGCGTGTAGGTGCCGAAGAAGTTGTTGACATCCAGGCTCACCCCGCTCCTCCTCGCTCACGCGGCCGCTCCACGATCGCGTGCTCCACAATCCTGTCCGGCGCTCCACTTCACACCACCGTACTCCACCATCCTCCACTTGGTCTTCGTTTTTCGCTCGATCGGGCCCAGGTGTCGCCCCGTGGCCTCGACGCGTCGCCGGCACCTCTGCCGCTTGGGCACAGCGAAAAGACCGCCCCGGCGGGACGGTCCTGTTCATGGTGGAGCGAAGTGGGGCGGCTTCAGGGCCCGCGCGTCGGGCCCAGGGAGGCGTTGCCCAGGGAAGACGTGACCTAGGCGTCGCCGCCGTCCTGGCGGCGCTGCCAGCGCTCCTCGAGCCGGTCGACGAACGAGCCCGACGGCTTCTGGGGTGGCGCCTCGTCGCTGCTCTCGTCGGACTGGCCGATGCCCCGACGCCAGGCGGTGACGAAGATGTAGGCCGCGCCGAGCATCACGACGAAGCCGAGCACGCCCACCCACGTCATGGCAAGGACCACACCGCCGAACAGCAGCGCGATGCCGCCGAGGAATCCGAGGACGGCGAGGATCGCGACCCGGCGGTTGTGCGCCAGGAACTTCGAGCCACGCAAGGTGGAGGCGAAGTCGGGGTCCTCGGCGGCCAGCGACTGCTCGAGCTGGTGAAGCAGCCGAGCCTCTTCCTCAGACAGCGGCACGCGAGCCTCCTCGGTCGGACGGTGCTGCTGCCAAGTCTAGGCGGGCGATCGACTGCAGACCACCCGAAAGCGCGGTCAAGTCCGGAGCAGTCCGCACCAGGCGTTCGAGCGCGAACAATCGGTCGCGCGCGCCCGGCTCGACATCGACCATCGCGCTGGGCACGAGGTCGGCGAAGACCCGCAGCGCGTTCGTCTGCACCGGTCTGAAGCCGTGTGCGGTGAGCAGCGCGGTCACCTCGTCGACGACGAAACGGCGCGGTCCCGCCGCACGCAGGTCCCAGGAGTCGGCTCTCGACTCGAACAACAACTGTGCCTCCGCGAAGTCGCCGGCAAGGGCGCGAGAGACGACCGCACCGAGTCGGCCGGCGACCACGACGCTCACGTATCCGCCGGGACGCACAGCCTCAGCAGCAGCGCCCAGCGCTTGACCGGGGTCGTCGACGTGCTCGAGGACGCCGTGGCACACGACGAGGTCGAACGAGGCCGGAGCAACGTGTTCGGCCAGATCAGTGGTGTCGCCGAGGACTCCGACGACGGAACCGCCCCTGTCCCCGGACGGATCGAGATCGGCCTCGGCCGCACGACGGTCGAGCGATGCCAGCGCATCCGGACTCGGGTCGACGACCGTGACCCGATGACCCAGGAGGGCAAGCCGAACCGCGTCGCCACCGGTGCCTCCCCCGAGGTCCAAGACGTCGAGTCCGCCGTCCGTGGCCGACGCGGCCTCGACCGCATCGAGCACCGACTGCCACATCACCTCGGTGCGGACCGGACCCATGAGCGCAACTGTGCCACAGCACAACTTCGCCGCCCGGGCCCCGGCACCCCGGCCGCGAGTACCGTCTGGACATGGTCATGGACCTTCTCCCGCTGGTGTTCAGCAGCAGTTGGGCCAGTGGCGTGAATGCCTACGTCACCGTGCTCGTGCTCGGGCTCTTCGCCCGGTTCAGCGACATCACCGCGGTGCCGGACGCCTTCGGACGCACCGACGTGCTCGTGGCCGCCGGCGTCATGGTGCTCATCGAGCTCGTCGTCGACAAGGTGCCGTACCTCGACTCGACCTGGGACGCGATCTCGACATTCGTGCGTCCGGTGGTCGGGGGCGTCGTGGCCTACCAGCTCGCCGGCGACGCCGACAGCATCGACCAGGCGTTGCTCACCGCGCTCGGCGGCTCCACCGCGCTCGCCTCACACTCGGTGAAGTCGGGTCTGCGGCTGGCCGTGAACACCAGTCCGGAGCCGTTCTCCAACATCGCGGTCAGCACGGCCGAGGACATCAGCGTCGTCGGCGTCGTGGCACTCGCCCTGGCCCATCCGTGGGTCGCCCTCGGTGTCAGCGCCACCCTGCTGCTGGGTGGGATCGTGCTGGTGATCCTGCTGATCCGCGTCATCCGACGAGCCCGCGAGGCCCGCCGCGAACAGCGCGCCACGGCCCCGCCTTCTGCCCCACCATCGGCCCGATAGTGCGCGCAGTAGTCTGCGCCCATGGCGCGGGTCGTGGTGGTCGGAGGCGGCTTCGCCGGGATGTCGGCCGCGGCGCGGCTGGCCAAGCTGCGCCACGACGTGACCGTTCTCGAGGCGGGTGACAAGCTCGGCGGACGGCTGCGCGGACACACGATCGACGGAAGCACCTGGCAGCTGAGTCCCGACACGGTGACGCTCCCCGGCGTGCTGCGCGACCTGTTCCACAAGTCCGGGCGACCGATCGAGCGCGCCCTCGACCTCGTCAAGACCCACGGACGTCGGCACGTCTTCGACGACCGATCCGTGCTCGACCTGCCGCTCGGCAATCGCGGTGACCAGCACGACGCACTCGTCGAGGCCTTCGGCGCTGACGTCTGGTCTTCGTGGGTCGACGGTCTCGCAGACGAGTGGGACGTGCTGCGCCGCAACGTCCTCGAGCGCCTCCTCGACGACCGGGGCGACCTCGACCGGTCCACCCGTCGCTCGCTGGCCGTGCGCCGCTCGCTGGCCCGGCGCGCCCGCAAGGGCCTCCCGCTCGATCAGCTTCGTGCGCTCGTGCTCGACGGCGTCCGGCTGGACGGCCACGACCCCACGATCGTGCCGGCGTTCACCGCCGTTCACCACTACGTGGAGCGGAGCTTCGGACGCTGGCGGGTCGAGGGCGGCTTTCCCGCCCTGGCCGACGCGCTCGTGACCCGGCTCGAGGAACGCAAGGTCGATGTGCGCACCGGCGTTCTGGCCCACGAGCTGGAGGTTGCCGCGGGACGGGTCACCGGTGTGGTCACTCAGGACGACCAGCTGGACGCCGACGTCGTCGTGTGGTGCGCGCCCACGTGGCCCGCCCCCCTTCGAAGCCCGCGCGGCATGCCGGCCATCCCGGCGAGCCGCACGCTGATCACGCTCGACGACGACGCGCCCGAGCTCCCGCTCGACCTGCTCGCCCACGGCAACCCGCCGGTCCACGCCTGGGGCGATGGCTCGGGGCGGTGGACACTGGCCCACCACAACGCCGAGAACCCGGTGATCGCTCTCGCTCGAGTCGGCGTGCGGCTCAAGGACCATGTCGTGGAGCAGCACGACCTGTCCCCCACCGACCTCGTGCGGCTCGGCCACTGGGGTTGGACCTGGCAGGGCTGGACGACCCTGTTCGACCGACCGGGCGTCGGCAAGAAGCAGCGGTTCGGCGAGACCTTGTTCATGGCCGGTGCTCACGCGCATCCGGGCGGAACGATCGAGGAGATCGGCTCGGCCACCGCCGCGATCGCCGAGGCGATCGGACCGGCACCCCGCTAGGTGTGCATGGTCAGTACAGCTAGGTCAGACGAGGCCCTCTGAGCGCAAAACCTCGAAGATCTCCCGCGTCGCCTTCGACCGGTTCAGCGTGATGAAGTGCAGGCCGGGAGCTCCGCCCTCGAGCAGGTCGCGGCACAACTGGGTGGCGAGCTCGATGCCCTTGGCCCGCACGGCGTCCTTGTCGTCGGCGATCGGCTCGATCTGGTCGAGCACCTCGCGCGGGAGCTCCGCGCCCGACAGCTCGGCCATGCGCGCCACCTGCGCGAAGTTCAGGATCGGCATGATGCCGGGAATGATCGGGATGTCGCAGTCGAGCGCGCGGACCCGATCGACCAGCGAGAAGTAGTCGGACGCCCGGAAGAACAACTGGGTGATCGCGTACTCGGCGCCGGCCCGCGCCTTGGCCACCAGCATCTTGGCGTCGGCCTCGATGCTCGCGGCATCGGGATGACCCTCGGGGAACGCGGCGACGCCGATGCAGAACCCGCCGAGGTCACCGGCCAGCTCGACGAGGTCGATTGCGTACGTCATGCCGTCGGGGTGCGGCTCCCACGGCGCACGGGGACCGCCCTTGGGATCGCCGCGCAGCGCCAGCACATGGTCGATGCCGGCCGCCGCGTACTGCTTGAGGACCGACTCGATCTCACCCTTGCTCTGGGAAACCAGGGTGAGGTGGCCGATGGCCCGCATGCCGCTCTGCTCGGCGATGCGGGCGGTGATGCGTACCGTGCGCTCCTGGCTGGTGCCGCCCGCACCGTAGGTGACTGACACGAACGTCGGCTCGAGCGGCTCGAGCTCGGAAATGGTGCGCCACAGGACCTCTTCGCCGTCGTCGTCCTTCGGCGGGAAGAACTCGAACGAGAAGCTCGGGTGCTCGGCGCGCAGATGCGCGGCGAGGGAGAGGCCGGGGTCCACCATGGGTCAACGGTATCGTCCGGATCGTGACGGACGCAGACGATGACGCATTCCGGACACGCGTCGACGCGGCCCTCACCGAGTTCGTCGGTCAGCAGCGTCAGGTGTTGGCCGATCTGGGCTCTGACCTCGACGGATTCATCGACGCGGCCGTCGACTTCGTCCGTGGCGGCAAGCGGCTGCGACCGCTGTTCTGCCGGGCGGCCTGGCTGGTGGCCGGCGGCGACCCGGACGACTCCCGCCTCGACCACGCCGCCGCAGCACTCGAGTGGCTGCAAGGGAGCGCTCTCGTGCACGACGACCTGATGGACGGCTCGGACACCCGGCGCGGCCGTCCGAGCGTCCACCGCGACTTCGAACGACGACACCGCGACGGCGCGCTGGTCGGCGATCCGGCCGCGCACGGATCCGCCATCGCCGTGCTGCTCGGCGACCTGATGCTCTCCTGGGCCGACGAGCAGTTCCGGTCCAGCGGCCTACCCCGCACCAACGATGCGCTGCGCTACCTCGACCTGTGCAAGACCGAGGTCGTGGCCGGCCAGTACCTCGACGTGCTCGCCCAGACCCGTCCATCCGTCGGGGTCGAGGAGGCCATGCGCGTCGTCCGCTACAAGTCGGCGAAGTACACCGTGGAACGACCTCTCCATCTCGGCGCCGCCCTGGCCGGAGCCGACGACACGCTGATCGCTGCTCTGACCGACGTCGCGCTCCCCCTCGGCGAAGCGTTCCAGCTGCGCGACGACGTGCTGGGGGTCTTCGGTGACCCGGACATCACTGGCAAACCGGCCGGTGACGACCTCCGCGAGGGCAAGCGCACCGTGCTCGTCGCCCGAGCCGCCGAGCTGGGCACGGACGACGACCGCGACCTTCTCGCACGGTCGCTCGGCACCACTGACGGCGTCGACGCATTGCGCGAGCTCGTGGAACGGACCGGCGCTCTCGCCGCTGTCGAGGCCGACATCGAGCGGCTCGAAGGTCAGGCTGACGTCGCGCTCGACGCCCTGCCGGTCGGCTCGCGCGAGCTGCTCGAGCCGCTGATGCTCACAGCAACCCATCGGTCGCGTTGACGATCTGGTCGCCCCGCAGCACGACCGCGAGCGCGTCGGCCTGATCCACCGCGTCCCGGAGCACGGCCAGCACGGAGGAGGCGAGATCGGGTTCTCTGCGGCCGAGCTCGCCGGACCCGTCCCAGACGAGCAGGCAACGGTGGGAGGCCATCTCGCCCAGCGCATCGAACAACGCATCGAGGTCGTCGCCGAACCAGGGCGGAAGGCCCCACGCCGCCCGGACCTCGTCGAAGAACGAATCGGGAGTGGAGACGCCCGAGGTGTCGAGCGGCCACGCCGACCAACCCGCGTCGATCGCCTCGGCCAACAGGTCGCGATCGGTCCGCCCGCGCCAGTCGAACAGTCCGGGCGAGGTCGTTCCCGAAAGCAACGAGTCGAAGGTGGCCGTCATGCGACCACGGTAAAGGCCACGGGCCGCTGACGCCGGGCGCGTGGCCGACATCACCCGCCACTCGTGACACGCATCGTGTTGAGATGCGCTTGACTGCGTCAGGGTCTTTACAATCGGCAGAAGGCCACCCCCATTCCGGCCGAGGAGGATCCGTGGCAGTGATGGGCGATGAAGCCCTCGTAGGCCGCGTGCTCGACGGCCGCTATCTCATCGGCGAGCGCATCGCGCGCGGAGGCATGGCCAGCGTGTTCATGGCCACCGATCAGCGACTCGGTCGCACGGTGGCCGTCAAGGTCATGCATCACGGCCTCGGCGACGGCGACACCTTCACCCAGCGATTCGAGCGCGAGGCCCAGGCCGCGGCCCAGCTGAACCACCGTCACGTCGTATCGGTCTTCGACCAGGGGACGGACGGCGAGATCACGTACCTCGTCATGGAGTACGTGCCCGGACGTACGCTCCGCGACGTCATGCGCGACGAGACACCGATGAAGCCGACCCGCGCGCTCGGGCTCCTGGCGCAGGTGCTGGTGGCCCTGTCGGCCGCTCACGCGGCGCACCTCATCCACCGCGACATCAAGCCCGAAAACGTGCTGATCACCCCCGACGGCGAGGTGAAGGTCGCCGACTTCGGCCTCGCCCGCGCCGTCAGCGCGGCCACGACCGCCACCGGTGGCACCTTGATCGGCACCATCTCCTACCTCGCACCCGAGATCGTCGTCAACGAAGGGGCGGACGCGCGCTCCGACGTCTACGCGTGCGGCGCGATGCTCTACGAGATGCTCACCGGTGAGAAGCCGCACTCCGGCGAGTCACCCATCCAGGTCGCGTACAAGCACGTTCACGAGGACATCGGCGCCCCGTCCGCGGTCCACCCCGAGCTCCCGCCCTACCTCGACGCCCTCGTGGCCCGGGCCACCTGCCGCGACCGCGACCAGCGGTCGGCCGACGCGCGGGTGCTGCTCCAGCAGGTGCGTCTCGTGCAACGCGCCCTCGAGGAGGGCCTGGAGGACGACCCCGGCCTCACCGCCGACCTGACGCCGACCCCCCAGCATCACCACCCAGCGGGCGTCCAGGAGGACACCGAACAGGTCCGCGTGCCTGCCGGTGCGTTGGCCGCGGGCTCGCTGCTCGCCGCACCGTCCGCCGCCACCGCGGCCGTCGTCGGCGCCGAAACCGCCGGGGTGGAAGCGCGCACCGAGCTGGTCGACCGTGCGGGCAGCGGCGGCCCCCCCGAGCACACCGTCCAGTGGGGCGGCACGGAGCCGGAGCCGCCGCCGCGCGGACTCCACCCGCCCATGAGCTTCGAGCAGTATCGCGAGAGCCGTCAGGGCGAGGAGAAGAGCCGACGGGGCCGCTACCTGCTCATCGGGGTCATCGTCGCCACCATGCTGGCCGTGGCGCTCGGCTGGTACGTGGGCATCGGTCGCTACGTCGACACCCCCCAGCTGGTCGGCCGCACCGAGGCCCAGGCGGTGAAGGAGGCCAAGGAAGCCGGCTTCTCGTTCTCCGTGGCCGAGCGAGCCTTCTCCGAGACGCGTCCACTCGGAACCGTCATCCGGACGGATCCGAAACCGGGCGCCCGCATCCTGCCGGGCAGCACGATCGAGGGGATCGTCTCCAAGGGCAAGGAGCGCTATGCGGTCCCCGACCTCAAGGGGCAGTCGGTCGACGAGGCGACGTCGACTCTGGAGAAGCTGAACCTCGAGGTCGGCGACATCGCCAGGGCCTTCGACGAGAAGGTCGGCAAGGGTGACGTCGTCAGGGCGGCCGACTTCAAGGTCGGGTCGCAGGTGAAGCGCGCGACGGCGATCGATCTCGTGGTGAGCAAGGGCCGCAAGCCGATCGAGATCGTCGACTACACCGGCAAGTCCGAGAGCGAGGCCACTGCGGGGCTCGAGAAGGCCGGGTTCACCGTCGAGGTCGACCGCGACTACTCCGACGACGTCGACCAGGGCCGCGTCATCAGCCAGTCGCCGGACGACGGCCAAGGATTCAAGGACAACACGATCACGCTCGAGGTCTCCCGCGGCCCCGAGGAGGTGCCGGTCCCCAACGTCGTCGGCCAACGCAGGAGCGAGGCGAAGAAGGTCCTCGACGACGCCGGCTTCAAGATCCGCAGCATCGGTAGCGGCAACTTCACCGTCGTCGCGCAGCGGCCCGGCGCCGCCGACAAGGCGAAGCCCGGCAGCACCGTCATCATCCTTGGGTTCTGACCCGCCCACCGACCGCCTAGCCTGACGCCATGACCACCCCCCGGATCACCCCCGGCGGCCTGCGCGAGCTGGGCATCGTCAACCACGTCATCAGCACGCTGGCCGGTCGCGTCGTCGGCGGGCCCAAGCCGAACGTCTTCACCACGCTCGGACGACAGCGCGGGCTCTTCCGGGCCTGGCTCTGGTACAGCGCGAAGATGATGCCCGGCGGACGCCTCCCGCGCCGCGAGACCGAGATGGTCATCCTCCACGTCGCGACCCTGCGGGGGTGCGAGTACGAACGCGGCCATCACGTGCGGATCGGTCGCCGCGTCGGGCTCAGCACCGAGCAGATCGAGCACGCCGGCGATGACTCCTGGGACGGCTGGAGCGTTCGCGAGCGAGCATTGCTGACCGCCGCGACCCAGCTCGTGCACCTGCGGGACATCGACGACCCCACGTGGGCGGCACTGCGAGCCCACCTCGACGAGGCCGAGACGATCGAGCTGCTGATGCTCTGCGGTCAGTACGACGCGCTCGCCACCACGTTGATGACGATGCGCGTTCAGCCGGAGGGCTGAGTCAGCGGCCGCTCAGCATCTCGGCGACGAGGAACGCCAGCTCGAGGGACTGCTCGCGGTTGAGCCGCGGGTCGCAGAGCGTCTCGTAGCGGTGCGAGAGGTCGGCGGCCGACAGCTTCGCTCCCCCGCCGACGCACTCGGTGACGTCGTCACCGGTGAGCTCGACGTGGAGACCGCCGGGCCAGGTGCCGAGCGAGCGGTGCACCTCGAAGAAGCCCCGCACCTCGCCGATGACGTCGTCGAACTCGCGCGTCTTGTAGCCGTTGCTCGCCTCGAACGTGTTCCCGTGCATGGGGTCGCACACCCAGGCGACCTCGAGCCCTGCTGCGGTGACCTTCTCGACCAGGTGGGGCAGGAGGTCGCGGATCTTGCCCGCGCCGAAGCGGGTGATGAAGGTGACGCGGCCCGGGACGCGCTCCGGGTTGAGCTTCTCGTACAGGGCGATGGCGTCGTCGGGCGTGGTCGTGGGGCCGAGCTTGACGCCGATGGGGTTCGCGATGTGGCTGAGGAGCTCCACGTGCGCGCCGTCGAGCTGACGCGTCCGCTCACCGACCCACACGAAGTGCCCGGACACGTCGTACGGACGGTCCGTGCGCGAGTCGATGCGCGTGAGGGAGTGCTCGTACTCGAGGATCAGGGCCTCGTGCGAGGAGTAGAAGTCGACCGAGTGGAACTCGTCGGGATCGACGCCGATCGCGTCCATGAACGCGAGCGCGCGGTCGATCTCGGCACCGATGCGCTCGTAGCTCACACCCACGGGGCTGCGCTTGACGAAGTCGGTGTTCCACTCGTGCATCTGGCGCAGGTCGGCGTAGCCGCCGGTGGTGAACGCACGCGCGAGGTTCAGGGTGGACGACGACGCGTGGTAGACGTCGACGAGCCGCTGCGGGTCGTGGGCTCGGGCGTCGGCGGTGAAGTCGAAGCCGTTGACGGCATCGCCCCGGTATGCCGGCAGGGTGACGCCGTCGCGGGTCTCGGTGTCGCTGGAGCGCGGCTTGGCGTACTGGCCGGCGAGGCGGCCGACCTTGACGACGGGAACGCTGGCCGCGTACGTGAGCACGACCGCCATCGACAGCAGGACCCGCAGCTTGTTGCGGACGTTCTCGGCAGTGACGCCTTCGAATGTCTCAGCACAGTCGCCGCCCTGGAGCAGGAACGCCTCCCCCCGACCGACCGATGCCAGCCGCTCGCGCAGGTCGTCGCACTCACCGGCGAAGACAAGCGGAGGCATCCGGCGCAGCTTCTCGACCGCGCGGTCGCGAGCAGCGCGATCGGCGTACGTCGGCTGCTGGGCCGCGCCGATCGCGTGGAGGTCGTCGAGACTCGGGATGCTCACCCCCCGAGGATACCGGCCGGTACAGGTTCGGTCGGCCGCCGCTCACCAGCCACCCGTGCCGTGGCCGCCCTTGAACGGTCCGCGGACACGCGACGTGATCCAGCCGCCGTAGAAATCGCCCTCCTGCGACTGCACGACCTCGCCGTCGACCGTGCAACGGCCGACGCGACCCGGGTACACCGCGACATGGTCGACGAGGGCCTCGAAGCCCGTTCTCGGCTCGGGGTACGTCCAGGCCGCAGCTCGCGCCACGCGCTGCGGACCGACGACGTCGAAGTAGGCGGCGGCACCCTTGAACTCGCAAACCGTCGAGCCGGTGGTGTCACGCAGCGCGTGCGGTACGAATGCTTCGCGGGGCAGGTAGTAGGCGGGTGGGTGACTCGTCTCGAGCACCCGCAACGACATCCGGGTCTCGGCGATCGTGACACCGTCGATCTCCACGACCACGAGCTCCGAGCTCGGCACGACCGCCGGCGGCCGCGGGTACTGCCAGACGTCCTCGGTGCCGGTCCTCCGCCCCGGGCCCGGAGCAGCCCCTGCCTCACCCAAAGAGCACTTCCACTTCCTCGTAGAGCTCCGGACGGACGACCTTGAGCTCGCTGGTCCCCTCTGCGAGGGGCACGCGGATGATCTCGGTGCCGCGCAGGGCGACCATCGTGCCGAAGTCGCCGTCGGTGACGGCCTGGATGGCATGGAGACCGAAGCGCGTCGCGAGCCACCGGTCGAATGCCGTGGGGGTACCGCCCCGTTGGACGTGGCCGATCACGACGGCACGGGCTTCCTTGCCGGTGCGTTCCTCGATCTCGTGCGCGAGCCGGTCGCCGATGCCTCCGAGCCGCACGTGGCCGAACGCATCCTTCTCGCCGCTGACCATCTCCATCGTGCCCTCGGCGGGAGTGGCGCCCTCGGCGACGACGATGATCGGCGAGTAGTGCGTCGCGAAGCGGCTCTCGACCTGGTCGCACACCTTGTCGATGTCGAACGGACGCTCCGGGATGAGGATGATGTTCGCGCCACCCGCCAGCCCGCTGTGCAGCGCGATCCAGCCGGCATGACGTCCCATCACCTCGACGACGAGCACCCGGTGGTGCGACTCGGCGGTGGTGTGCAGACGGTCGATCGCTCCGACAGCGATGTTGACCGCGGTGTCGAAGCCGAACGTGAAGTCGGTGCCCGACAGGTCGTTGTCGATCGTCTTCGGCACACCGACCACGTTGACCCCGAGGTCGGAGAGCTTCGTGGCGACACCGAGCGTGTCCTCGCCACCGATGGCGATCAGGGCGTCGCACCCGTGCGAGGCGAGGTTGTCCTTGATGCGCTCGACGCCACCCTCGATCGCGAACGGGTTGGTGCGCGACGATCCGAGGATGGTGCCGCCGCGCGGGAGAATCCCCCGCACCTCGTTGATGCCCAGCGGCATCGTGTCGTCCTCGAGCGGGCCGCGCCAGCCGTCGCGGAAGCCCACGAACTCATGGTCGTGCGCCTTGACGCCCTTGCGCACCGCGCCGCGGATCACCGCGTTCAGCCCCGGGCAGTCACCGCCACCGGTCAGCATGCCGACTCGCATCGTTCCTCCTGCTGTGTTGTGGACTGTCAGGCCACTCAGTCGGGCTTGATCTCTTCCCAGACCTCGTCGGCCTCGGCGCGCGCGGCGACCTTGGCCTCCTCGCGCTCGGTTTCGCGGTCTCGCTTCTTGGCGTCCTGCGCGTAGAGGTCGACGTACTCCTGTCCGGACAGGCGCATGATCTCGTACATGATCTCGTCGGTGATCGCACGCAGGATGTAGCGGTCGTCCTGCAGACCGTCGTAGCGGCTGAAGTCGAGCGGCTTGCCGAACCGCACCCCCGGGCGCGCCATTGTGCCGAAAACCTTGCCGGGCGGGGCGATCACGTCGGAGTTGATGACGGCCACGGGGATCACCGGCACCCCGGCCTCCAGCGCGAGCCGCGCGACACCGGTGCGACCGCGGTACAGCTTGCCGTCGTGCGACCGCGTCCCCTCGGGGTAGATGCCGCAGACCTCTCCGTCGGCCAACAACCGCAGCTGTGTCTTGATGGCACCGGCGGCCGCGCTGCCGCTGGTGCGGTCGATCGGCACCTGGCCCGCTCCGGAGAAGAACTTCTTCTGGAACCATCCCTTGATGCCGGGCGTCTCGAAGTACTCGGCCTTCGCCACGAACGTGACGCGGCGTGGCACGACCACGGGCATGAACAGCCAGTCGCTGTAAGACAGGTGGTTGCTGGCCAGGATGGCCGCACCTTCCTTGGGGAGGTTGTCGGTTCCTTCGGCCCACGGCCGGAAGATCAGCTTGATGAGCGGACCCAGCGCCAGGAACTTGAGGAACCAATAGAACACGTGTCGCCTCCTTCAGCGTGATCGCGACTCTACTCTGAACACCGCCTGCGCGATGACCGCGGCATGCGCGAGAATGGGGTCATGACCGAGACCCTTTCCGTCGTGCCCGGAGCCGAGCCGTTCAGCCATGACGGGGGCCCGGTCGGGGTGCTTTTGAGTCACGGTTTCACCGGCTCACCAGCGTCGATGACTCCGTGGGCGCGGTTTCTCGCTGAGCGCGGACACACCGTCCGGGTGCCACGGCTGCCCGGACACGGCACCACCTGGCAGGAGATGAACCGCACCCGCTGGGACGACTGGTACGCCACCGTCGACGCCTCCCTCACCGAGCTGAAGGAGCGCTGCGAGCGGGTCGCCGTGGGCGGACTGTCCATGGGTGGAGGGATCGCGCTGCGTCTCGCGGAGGTCCGTCCGGACGATGTCGACGCCTTGGTGCTCGTCAACCCGGCGATCGGCGTCAAGAACTGGCAGCTCAAGCTCGTGCCGGCCCTGAAGTGGGTCGTGCCGGCCATGCCCGGCATCGGCAACGACATCAAGAAGCCCGACGTGGACGAGGTCGGCTACGACAAGACGCCGCTCAGGGCCCTCGCGTCGCAGCTGCACGGGTGGCGGGAGATCTGCGGAGACCTCGGCAAGGTCACCGCTCCCCTGCTGGTGTTCCGGTCGAGCGACGACCACCTCGTCGACGCGACCAGTCTCGGCCTCATCAGGTCCGGGGTGTCGTCGACCGTCACCGAGTACGTGATGCTCGAGAACAGCTACCACGTCGCCACGCTCGACCACGATGCCCCGACCATCTTCGAACGCTCCGCCGCCTTCATCGCCGAGCACGCGAGGGCCGCTGATGGGTGAGAAGCCGGACGACTTCGACGAGATCGTGCAGCGCCTCGATCTCGATCTCTCCTTCCCCGAGGAGGAGCGACCGACGCGCGACCCGGAGCACCCCAGCGTGCGCAACATGAAGCGCCCCCGTCTCCCGGCTGATGACGAGGATCCGACCTTCGACGACCCGGAGGCCGAGCCCTTCTACCGGCGGGTCCAGCCGGCGCCGATCCGGCCACGGCACCGCGGGCGAACCCTTGCGTGGATCGCAGTGCTCGGGTCACCGGTCGCGATCATGATCTTCACGCTCCTGCACGTCTGGCTGTCCAAACCGGTGCTGCTGGGCATCGGGTTCACCTTCGTGGCCGGTTCGATCTACCTGATCTCGCAGCTCCCCGAACACGGACCCGGCCGTCCGGACTGGCCGGACGATGGTGCCGCCCTGTGATCTGGGCCGCCCTATGATCTGGGCTGCGCTGTGAGCCTGGCCATGTCGGCCGCACCGATCAGGCCCGCCTCCGGCCCGAGGTGAGCCGTCACGATCCGTGCCTCGGTGCGGAAGCCCCGACCCGTGAGCGTGCGTGAGAACGCCGTCCGCGCCGGGCCGAGCAGCAGCTCGCCAGCGTCGCTGACCCCGCCACCCACGACCATGACGCCCGGGTCCAGTGCCGCCGCCAGGTTCGCCAGGCCAACCCCGAGCCAGTCGCCGACCTCGGTGACCCACCCCATCGTCTCCTCGTCGCCCGACAGAGCGGCGGCCGTGACGTGCAGACCGAGGATGTCCTCGGACCCGCCTCCGGCATCCTCGAGCAGGCGTCGGCCCAGCTCGGTCCCGTCGTCGGCCGCCTGTCGTCCGAGACGGGTGAGCACGCGGCCGCTGGCGTACTGCTCCCAGCATCCGTGGTTGCCGCACTCGCATGGCAGGCCGTCAGGCACGACCTGCATGTGCCCGAACTCCCCCGCGATGCCGTACCGCCCGCGGTAGGGGCGGCCGTCGATGACGATCGCGCCGCCGATCCCGGTCCCGAGCGTCACCAGCACGACGTCCGGCTCGTTCTGCGCCGCTCCGAACCGCCACTCGGCCCAACCGCTGGCGTTGGCGTCGTTCTCGACGATGACGGGCAGGCCGGTTCGCCGGGCGGCGGCATCGCGCAGCGGCTCGTTGCGCCACGCCAGGTGCGGCGCGAACAGCACGGTGGAGCCGGTGGCGTCGACGAACCCGGCGGCGCCGATGCCGACGGCCGTGATGTGGTGCTCCCGCCGGAGACGTTCGACGATCCCGCCGATCGTCTCCAGGACGGCCGCGGGGTCGGTGCTCGGCGTATCAGTGCGCTCACGGGCGAGCACGTGTCCGTCCTCGTCGACGACGCCAGCCGCGATCTTGGTGCCGCCGATGTCGATGCCGATGGTGAGCTGGTCGGACACGACGCTCAGGAGCCCTTGCGGGCCAGGTCCGCGGCCCCGATGATGCCGGCATCGTTTCCCAGCGCGGCCAGGCGCACCTCGGCGATCTTGCGGTGCTCGGCGGCAGGCAGGTGCGTCTCGAAGGCCGCGCGCACCGGGTCGAGCAGAAGGTCGCCGGCATCGGCCACACCGCCGCCGATGGTGATGACGCTCGGGTCGAGCACGGCCGCGAGCGTCGCGACACCCTCGCCGACCCATTGTCCGACGTCGCGGAGCAGGTCGACGCACATCGGGTCGCCCTGCTGAGCGAGGTCGGTGACCATCGGTCCGGTGATGTTGGCAATGCCGCCGGCCACCTCCAGCAGGGGCTCGGCCTGCGGGTCGCCGGCCTCGACGCGCTCTCGGGCGTCGCGCACGAGCGCACGGCCGCTCGCGTACTGCTCGAAGCACCCGCGCTGGCCGCAGCCGCACAGACGCCCGTCGGGCACGACGCGCAGGTGGCCGATCTCGGCCGCGGCACCGAAACCGCCACGGAACAGGTTCCCTCGATGGACGATACCGCCGCCCACGCCGGTGCCGATGGTCACGAACAGCAGGTCGTCGGTGTCCTCGCCGGCGCCGAAGCGGTACTCACCCCAGGCGGCGGCGTTGGCATCGTTCTCGACGATGACCGGGAGGTCGACCTGCTTGGAGACCACCTCGGCGAGTGGTTCGTCGACCCAATCGATGTTCGGGGCGAAGCTCACCGTGGCACGGTCGACGTCGATGAAGCCCGCCGCACCGATGCCGATGCCACCCACCTCGAGGTCGTCGGGTTCCGCCGCGAGCAGGCGCTCGACGAGCGTGGCCACCACCGCTGCGATGGCGGTGGCGTCGTCGGGGGTGGGCTCGCTGTCCGCCCGCTCGATGCGGCCGTCGGCCGCCACGAGCCCCGCCGCGATCTTGGTGCCACCGATGTCGACACCGATGCCGTGCGCACTCTTGGAGGGCGCCGAGCTCATGCCTCGTCCGTCGAGGTGGGCGGCAGGGTGCGCTCCAGCACGTCGCGCACCGTGCGGCCGAACTGCACGGCCGCGTCGGTGACCTGCTCGACGACCTCGGGATGGTCGTGGACGTAGCCGACGACCTGGCAGATCGGGCACCAGCTGGTGGTGCAGACGTGGTCGCCGGCCGCGCTCTCGGTGTCCTCGCCGGTCGGGCGTCGGGCCTCCGCGGCCAGCACGTGCAGCAGTCGGGCGGTCTCCTGGGCCAAGGAGCCGACGCTGTCCTGCCCCGCGGGTTCGGACTCAGCCACGAGTTCCCTCGACGTGCCGCTTCAACCCCTTGAGGGCGGTGTCGATGATGACCTTCTCCGCCTTGCGCTTGAGCATCCCGAGCATCGGGATGGAGACGTCGACGGAGAGCTGGTAGGTGACGCGGGTGCTGTCGGCGTCGAAGGGCTCGAGCTCATAGCTGCCGTCCATCGACTTGAGCATGGAGCCGCGCTCGACCAGGTGCCACGAGACCGAGTGATCGCCATTCCAGACGTAGCCGAGGTCGTACTCGTCCTTGATGGGTGCCGCCTCCAGCACGAAGTGCACGCGCTCGGGACGGCCGTCGGCGGTGGACACGACGTCGGCGACCCGCACACCGGTGGCCCACGAGGGGTACTTGTCGAAGTCGGCGATGACATCCATGATGCGGCTGGGGGAAGCGCCGATGACGATGTCGCTGGTCGTGCGAGCCATCAGGTCTCCTCGTCCTCGGTCTGGTCCATCGTAGTGGCCGTGTGCGGCACGACTCCTGCGGGGCGGCCGACGTCATGACGCCAGTACCTGCGTTGAACCGCCGCGTCCGCCGTCCGTCGAGCAGGCACCATTTCGCCGCCCTCGGCACGACGCGAGCGTGAGGGTAGCCTGCCGTACGTGCCTCAGACGTACCCGACCGCAGACGGCAACCTCACCGACGACGTCCTCGACCGGCTTGCGATCGACACCGAGGCCGTGGCACTTTCCCGGCGCGTCGAGGGGACGTGGAGCGACGTCACGATCGCCGAGTTCCACGCCGAGGTGACCGCCCTCGCCAAGGGCCTCATCGCCAACGGCGTGCAGCCGGGAGACCGGGTCGTGCTGCTGTCCAAGACACGCTACGAGTGGACACTCTTCGACTACGCGATCTGGTGGGCCGGCGCGGTCACCGTGCCGGTGTATGAGACGTCGTCGATGGAGCAGATCGCCTGGATCCTGGCCGACTCCGGAGCCTTTGCCGCCGTGGTGGAGTCCGGTGCGCACGCAGAGCGCGTGTCAGAAGCAAGCAAGCATGCACCCGACCTCGGCGGCCCCGTCTGGACGATCGACGAGCCGGTCGACGGCGGGGCGGTCAAGATCATCTCCCAGGCCGGAACCGATGTCGGCGATGACGCACTCGAAGGGCGCCGCAAGGCCCTCGGCCCGGACTCACTCGCGACCCTCATCTACACGTCCGGCACCACGGGTCGCCCCAAAGGATGTCAGCTGACGCACGGCAACTTCCGCGGCGAGCTCTCCGGAGCGATGGACTGCCTGCCGGAGGTGTTCGGCCGCGAAGAGGCGTCGACCCTGCTCTTCCTCCCGCTCGCCCACGTGTTCGCGCGCATCATCCAGGTGGGGGCGATCCGCGCCGGCGCCAAGCTCGGTCACACCGCCGACATCACGGACCTGGTGGATCATCTCGGAGAGTTCGAACCCACGTTCATCCTCGCCGTCCCCCGGGTGTTCGAGAAGGTCTTCAACACCGCCAGCAGCAAGGCGTACGCCGACGGGCGCGGCAAGGCCTTCGACCGTGCCGTCCAGACCGCCATCTCGTACAGCCGGGCCCAGGACTCCGGCAAGCCCGGCGTCGCGCTCCGCACGCGCCACGCCCTCTTCGACCGCCTGGTCTACGGCAAGCTGCGCGCGGCCCTCGGCGGCCACACCGAGTGGGCCATCTCCGGCGGAGCTCCCCTGGGCGAACGGCTCGCGCACTTCTACCGCGGCATCGGCGTGCCGGTGCTCGAGGGCTACGGGCTCACCGAGACGACGGCGGCCCTGGCCGTCAACACGCCCGAGCACCAGCGCATCGGCTCGGTCGGGCGCCCCTTCCCCGACACCGAGGTCGAGGTCGCCTCGGACGGCGAGCTGCGATTCCGGGGACCCCAGGTGTTCACCGGCTACTGGAAGAACCCCGACGCCACCGCCGAGACGCTCGACGCCGACGGCTGGTTCTCGACCGGTGACCTCGGTGACATCGACGACGACGGGTTCATCCGCATCACCGGACGCAAGAAGGAGATCCTCGTCACGGCCGGCGGCAAGAACGTCGCCCCGGCGGGTCTCGAGGACCGCGTGCGCGCCCACCCGTACGTGAGCCAGTGCCTCGTGGTCGGCGACGGCAAGCCGTTCGTCGCCGCGCTCGTCACGATCGACCGAGAGGCATGGACCGGCTCACTCGATGATGCGGCGCTGGAGTCCGCGGTGCAGGAGGCCGTCGACGACGCGAACGCCCAGGTGTCGCAGGCCGAGTCGATCCGCAAGTTCGTGATCCTGCCCGATGACTGGACCGAGAAGAACGGCTACCTCACGCCGTCGTTCAAGGTGAAGCGCAACGCCGTGCTGCGCGACCTTCACGACACCGTCGAGGCACTCTTCGTCAGGTAGTCGCGCCACTGCGCGGTCAGCTCCCGGACGGACAGGTCGAAGGCCCGGCGCACCGCCGTCTTCACCTCGGTGCCCGACATCACGTCGCGGTAGAACCGCACGATGGCCGCGTCGCTGTGGCGCTCGCCGAGCATCCGGAACACCATCCAGGCCGACTCGTAGACCGACCCGAGGCCGCGCCCGGCCTGGCCGAAGTCGTCGGCCGACGGCAGTGCCTCGGGCGGTCCGCCGTCCGCCACCTGGCGCAACACCTGCCCGGCGCTCAGCGACAGCGGCGCCGTGTCGTCGTGCAGCGCCACGAAGTCGGCGAAACCCTCGGCCACCCAGGCCTCGGTCTTCGTGCCGACGGCTTCGGTGAGCTGGTGCGTGGCTTCGTGGCTGATGACGACCTGGGCGGCACGTTCGTCCATCGTCGCGAACTGGGCCGGGTTGAGGACGATGACGCGGGCCGTGCCGACCCCACCGTCGACGGTGGTGGTGATGGCCGCGATCGGAGCCATCTCGCGTTGCGGGCTGCCGACCAGCCCGGCGGCGAGGTCGCGCGTCCGAGGCGAGATGATCGTGACGTCTCCGTCGACCCCGCGAACGACTTCGCGAACGTCGTCGCGTGCGACTCGTCCCATCGCCGTGACGTCGAGGTCGGGCACTCCCCCGTCGACCGTGACGACCCGCACCCCGGGTGACCGCTCGACCTCAACACGTCCGGCAAGCCAGATCGGCAGCGACGCATCTCGTGCGAAGGCGGAACGGACCGCGAACGTTCCGTCGCGTCGCGGGTCGAGCCGGAAGCTCACGGTGGCGTCACGGACGGAGGTGCCGGTGACCGCGGAGTCGCGGCCGACGCGCCACGAGACTGCCACCTCAGCGACGGTGGAGCCGTCGGCGCGGTCGGTCACCTCACCGCCGCGCAGGTAGCGCAGCTCGACATCGGCGACGTCGAGTGCCGTCCTCGCGTCCCAGGCATTCGCCGCGAAGGTCCGGGCGCCCGAACCGGAGCCGGCCGCGGTCACGAAGTCCTTCCGCATGTCGGCTCCGCTCAACTCGCGGAACTGCTCGATGAGCACCGCCGCGGCGTCGTCGGGCACGGGAACGACGTCGTCGGACGTCGACGACTCCCACGGGCGTTGCCACAGGAGCAGCGCGGCGGCCAGCAGCAGCAGGAGTACCCCGGCGACCAGATTCGGCGACGGGTGCCTCCCGGGTGACCCAGTCTCGGTCGACCCTGAGTCAGCCAACCCGCCCGGCTCTGCTGTAGCCGCCCAGACCGGTGATCTCGACGCTCTTGCCCGGTCGGGGTGCGTGGATGACCTTGCCGTTGCCGAGATACATGCCGTCGTGCGACATGTCGCCGTAGAACACGAGGTCACCCGGCTGGAGATCACTCATCGCAATCTTCCTGCTCGCGGAGTACTGCGGCCCCACCACGCGCGGGATGGACACGCCCGCGGCGCGCCACGACGCCTGCATGAGGCCCGAGCAGTCCCAACCGTTCGGACCGGTGCCGCCGTACACGTACGGATCGCCGAGCTGGGCCTTGGCGAAGCCGATCGCCTTCGCCGCTCTCCCGCTGGCGGAGATGTCGAAGTTGATCTCGGTGTTGCTGGAGTTGAAGGCAGCCTGTTGCGCGTCGCTCAGTAGTGCGAGCTTGCGCTTGGCCTCGTCGTGCTTGGCGCGAATCTTGTCGCGCTCCTTGGCCATGTCCTTCTTGTCGGCGGTCAGCGAGGTCTGACGATCCTCGAGCTGGTCGCGGCGGTTCTGAAGCTGCTTGGCCGTCTTGCCGAACTTCTCCAGCTGGTCGGCGCGAGTGCTGTTGAGCGTCTGCACGGCACCGAGCCCGTCGAGGAACTCCTCGGGGTCACCACTGCCGAGCAGGTTGACCGTGGGGCCGAGCGGGGCGTCCATGTGCTGCTGCACGATGGCCGAGCTCAAGGCGTCCTTCTGCTCCCGGTAGCCGACCATCTGACGGTCGATGTCGCCGGAGAGGTCGGAGATCTCCTGCTTGGTCTGCTTGATCTGGACGGAGAGCTGGTTCACCTGCTCGTTGGCCGCCTCGGCCTCGTGGAACGCCCGCTCGACGTCCTTCTCGTTGACCTTCGGCTCGGCCTGCGCGCCGCCGACGAGACTGATCGTCACGATGGAGACACTCACGACCGCCAAAGCAGCATGATGGACAGTACGGATACGCGAAAGGCGCACGCACAACTCCTACACATTCCTCGACGCCTACCGGGTGAGCTGACGGATTCGGGCCAAGGACGCCCTACGGCTCACGTGCGAGCCGATTCACCCCACACACCTTGGTTCCCCGGCACGTCGCGGTTGTCTTCCCCACATCCGCGACATTTCGGCGGTGCACCCGATGACGGCCAGGTCGGCCGCCCATTCTCCGGGCGCACAAGCGCCCACTCTAGGGGTGGACGATGGAGCGATCAACTTCCCACCGCATGCGTGTCGGGTGCCGTGACTGGGATCACGAGCCGGAGGGGCGGCACCAGGCCCCCGTCGGCGAGGGCTTCGAGGGCTGCGACATCGTCGCCGTCGAGCTCGATCCCGGCAGGTGGGCACCCCAGCAGGACGGTGACGACGCAGTCGCCGCAGGCGACCGGGCTGCGGACGAGGCAGCGGTCGCAGTCGACGACCACGGGATCGGTCGGATCGGTCATGGGAACACCTCCTGGTGGATGTCCACGACGCTAGACGGCACGTCGGACAGAAACTCCAGTCACTCCAGTCACACCAGTGTGTCAGACGGTCGAACTAATGTTCGATCCGTGAATGCAGTCCAGGTCTCGTTCGACGATCTCGGCCGTCCGCTGTCCGACGTCACCTTCTGCGTGGTCGACCTCGAGACCACCGGTGGCTCGGCTGCCCGGGGCTCGAAGATCACGGAGGTCGGCGCGGTCAAGGTGCGCGGCGGCGAGGTGCTCGGGGAGTTCCAGACGCTGGTCAACCCCGACGAGACCATCCCGGCGTTCATCACCGTGCTGACCGGCATCACCGACGCCATGGTCATCGACAAGCCTCGCATCGCCGAAGTGCTGCCCAGCTTCCTGGAGTTCGCGCGCGGCACGGTGCTCGTCGCGCACAACGCCCCGTTCGACACCGGCTTCCTCAAGCACTTCAGCCGTGTGCTCGCCATCGCGTGGCCACGCTTCGAGGTGCTCGACACCGCGGTGCTGGCCCGTCGCACGCTGCTGCGCGACGAGGTACCCAACGTCAAGCTCGCCACCTTGGCCCGCGTCTTTCGCGCCACCACCACGCCCAACCACCGGGCGCTCTCGGACGCCCGTGCCACCGTCGACGTCCTGCATGCCCTGTTCGAGCGACTCGGCCCGCTCGGCGTCACCACGCTCGAGGAGGTCGCCACCTTCACGGCACGGGTCACCCCGGCCCAACGCAAGAAGCGGCACCTGGCCGAGCACCTGCCCCAGGCGCCCGGTGTCTACCTGTTCCGCGACTTGCGCGACGACGTCCTCTACGTCGGTACGTCCCGACGGCTCCGGGCGCGGGTCCGCACCTACTTCACCGAGTCCGAGACACGTACCCGCATGGGCGAGATGGTCATGCTGGCGCACCGCGTCGAGGGCGTCGTGTGCGCCACGACTCTCGAGGCGCAGGTCCGCGAGCTCCGCCTCATCGCGCGGCACCGGCCGCCCTACAACCGACGCTCCAAGTTCCCTGACCGCCTGTCCTGGCTCAAGCTCACCCGCGAACCGTGGCCGCGTCTGTCGGTGGTCAAGCGCGTCCTCGACGACGACGCCGACTACATCGGTCCGTTCGGCAGCCGGTCCGCTGCCGATGACGCCCTCGCCGCTCTGCACGACACCTTCCGCATCCGCCAGTGCACGCCCAAGCTGGCCAAGCGGTCCCGTCGCCACGCCTGCGCGCTCGCCGAGCTGGGCCACTGCCTGTCGCCGTGTGACGGGTCGGTCGAACCGGAGACGTACGCAGCCGAGGTGCTGCGCGTGCAGCGCGCCATGACCGCTGACCCGGTCGAGCTGGTCGATGCCATCGGTCGTCGCATGACCGACTTCGCCGAGCACGAACGGTTCGAGGACGCCGCGCGATGGCGCGACCGCCTCACGGCGCTGCTGCGCGCTGTCGTGCGCACGCAACGCCTCGCCGAGCTCACCGCCGTCTCCGAGCTCATCGCCGCGGCGCCGCACTCCGACGGCTGGGAGATCCACGTGCTGCGCCACGGCCGGCTGGCCGCAGCAGGGATCATGCCGCACGGGACCCATCCGGCCGGCTGGGTCGACGCCTTGCTGGCGACGGCCGAGTCGGTCGACGCCGGCTACGGACCGATCCCGGCGGCCACGGCCGAGGAGACGGAGTGTCTGCTTCGTTGGCTCGACACACCGGGAGTACGGGTCGTGAGAGGCACGTGGGTCGCGCCGCTGGCGAGCGGCGCTCGCCACCTGGAGCGCCTCACCGCTCTCGCGGCCCGCGCCAAGGCGACTAGTCTGACGTCGTGATCACCGCGATCGTCTTCATCCAGGCCGACGTCTCCCGACTCTCCGAGATCGCCGAGAGCATCGCCGACATCCCCGGCGTCAGCGAGGTCTACTCGGTCACCGGCGACCTCGACCTCCTCGCGATGGTGCGGGTGCGCACCCACGATGAGATCTCCGACGTCGTCGCCGACCAGCTGAACAAGGTCGACGGCGTGCTCTCCACACAGACGCAGATCGCCTTCCGAACCTTCAGCCACCACGATCTCGAAGAGGCCTTCAGCATCGGTCTCTGACCGGTTGGGCTCAGACCAGCGACTGGGTGGTGCTGGCCCACAGGTCGAGGACGCGGCGGGCGGCACCGGAGTCGATCGACTCGCGGGCCCGCTCGAGACCAGCGGCCAGCCGGTCTTCGAGCTCGCCGTCAGCGGCCTCGAACGCCGCGATGCCGGCCCCGGCGTTGAGCAGCACGGCGTCACGCACGGCCGACTTCTCGCCGTCCAGAACTCGCTCGAACACGGCGGCGTTGAAGGCCGGGTCGCCGCCGGTGAGCGCCGCCGGCTCGGACAGGTCGACCCCGAGGCGTTGCGGGTCGAGCTCGTGATCCGTGACATCACCGGTGGCCGGGTCGCCCACCCACACGCGAGACGTCGTGGTGGTGGTGATCTCGTCGAGGCCGTCGTCGCCGCGGAATACCAGGGCGTCGGCGCCGCGGCCGGCGAGCACGCCGGCCATGATCGGCGCCATCCGGGCGTCGGCCACGCCCACGGCCATCGCGTCCGGACGTGCCGGGTTGGTGAGCGGCCCCAGGAAGTTGAACGGGGTGGGGATGCCGAGCTCGCGGCGCGGCACTGCGGTGAACCGGAACGATGCGTGGAACACCGGCGCGAAGCAGAACGTGATGCCCGCGGTCCGTAGCACCTCGACGAGCTTGAGCGGTGGGACGTCGAGGCGCACGCCGAGCTCCTCCAACACGTCGGCCGAGCCGCTCGCGCTGGTGGCCGCCCGGTTGCCGTGCTTGACGACGGGCACCCCCGCCCCGGCGATGATGACTGCCGACATCGTGGAGATGTTGACGGTGCGCGCGCGATCGCCGCCGGTGCCGACGATGTCGACCGCGCGACCCTCAACCGTCATGGGCGCCGCGTGGCGGTACATCGCGTCGACGAGGCCTTGCATCTCAGCGAGCGTCTCGCCCTTGCTGCGCAGCGCGACGGCGAACCCAGCGATCTGGGCCGGCGTCGCGCTGCCGGACAGGATCTCCTCCATCGCCCATGACGTGGACGAGGCGTCGAGGTCGTCGCCCGCGACCAGCGTCGCCAGGACGTCCGGCCATGTCGTCGACATGGCCCTAGGCCGACTGCAGCACGCCGCGGCCGAGATCGATGACCGTCTCGGCGAGGCGAAGCGGGTCGATGGGGTGAGGCAGCGCGGCCTCGGCTCGTGACCAGGTGGCCAGCCAGGCGTCCTGCGGGCGTCCGGTGAGCACGAGCACCGGCGGCGCCTGGTAGATCTCGTCCTTCATCTGCCGAGCGATGCCCAGCCCCCCGGCCGGGACCGCCTCGCCGTCGAGGATGACCAGGTCGAGGCCTCCCTCGTCGAGGTGGCGGAACACGACGGGCTCGGTCGCGCACTCGACGTACTCGAAGGCCGGAAGGTCGGGATGGGGGCGGGTGCCCAGCGCGGAGATGACGGTCGCGCGGACGTCTCGATCGTCGCTGTAGACCAGGACACGCAGGGGCTTGTGCTCACTCACGATCGAATCGTACATAATGTTCGCGTGGCGACTACTTCCGTGATTCCCGCGTCCCGACTCCATGGCACCGACGGACGTCCGTCGATGGTCACGGTGGGCACCATCGTGTGGCTCTCCAGCGAGCTGATGTTCTTCGCGGGTCTGTTCGCCGCGTACTTCACGATCCGCAACGTGGCGCCGGAGCTCTGGGACCTCGAGACCGCGAAGCTCAACATCCCGTTCGCCACCGTCAACACCGTGATCCTCGTGCTCTCGTCGGTCACCTGCCAGTACGGCGTCTTCGCCGCCGAGCGAGGCCGAGCCGGGCGCACCGGAGGGATCTGGCAGTTCACCCAGTGGGGCATGCGCGAGTGGTTCGTGCTCACCTACTTCATGGGCGCCGTCTTCGTCGCCGGCCAGGCCACCGAGTACGCCGCGCTCGTCATGGAGAACACCACGATCTCCTCCTCGCCGTACGGCTCGATGTTCTACCTCGCCACCGGCTTCCACGGACTGCACGTCCTTGGCGGATTGATCGCCTTCCTTCTGGTCATCGGCCGCACCTTCATGGCGCGTCGATTCACGCACGAACAGGCCATCTCCGCGATCGTGGTGTCGTACTACTGGCACTTCGTCGACATCGTCTGGGTCGGGTTGTTCGCCACCATCTACATGATCCGCTAGCAAGGCCGACCTAACGACCCCGACATGGTGTTCCGCTCGGTACGCTGAGTCACCAAACCAGGAATGAGGTTCTCGGTGCGGAAACTCTCGACCCGTCGCCGGCATCCCCTCGCCGGCCTCGTCGTCCTCCTCGTGGGGCTCGTCGTGGCCGGCGGTCTTTACTCGGCCTTCGCGCCGAAGGCAGCCACCGCTCAGGAATCCTCGGCACGTGACGTCGAGGCCGGACGTCAGCTGTTCCTCATCGGCTGCGCCAGCTGCCACGGCAAGAACGCCGAGGGCGTCGCCACCAAGTCAGGCGGCAACTACGGTCCATCGCTGATCGGCGTGGGCGCGGCCTCCGTCGACTTCCAGGTCGGCACCGGACGCATGCCGATGGCCCAGACGGGGCCGCAGGCTGTGCCCAAGGATCCCGAGTACACCGCCGAGGAGACCAGCCAGCTCGCCGCCTACATCGCGTCGCTGGCCCCCGGTCCCGCCGTCCCGGAACAGGAGTACCTCGACTGGCAGGAGGCGAACACCGAGGAGATCCGCGAGGGTGGCGAGTTCTTCCGCACCAACTGCACGGCCTGCCACAACTCCGTCGGCGCAGGCGGTGCCCTGCCCAACGGCCGGTCCGCTCCCGACATCCGGGGCGTCGAGGCCAAGTACATCTACGAGGCCATGCTCGTCGGGCCGCAGCAGATGCCGCTGTTCTCCGACGACGTCATCACCCCCGAGGACAAGCGCAACGTCATCGCCTACGTCAAGACCCTCGAGGAGCAGCCCGACTACGGCGGACTGGCCGGCGGCGGCCTCGGCCCGGTGGTCGACGGCATGTTCACGTTCATCATCGGCATCGCCGGGCTCGTCGGGTTCGCCGTCTGGATCGGCGCCCACGGAACGAGAGTGAAGAAGCAGAAATGAGCGACGAACTCGACCGCGCGAACCCAGATCGGACAAGCAAAGAGCCGATCGACGACCCAGGCCTGCCCACTCACCAGTGGCGCCCGACCGACGTCGACCAGCACCAGGAGCGCCGTGCCGAGCTGCAGATCTCGGCCATGTTCGGACTCGCCACCGTGCTGCTCGTGCTCTTCGCCTTCGCGTACTTCTTGATCGACGACAACCAGACTTTCCTCGGCTGGTCAGCCCAGAACTTCGCCCTCGGCGCCAGCCTCGGCGGTGCGATGTTGCTGATGGGCTCCGGGATCATCCAGTGGGCCAAGAGGCTGATGGGCGACCACGAGATCGTCGAGATGCGCCATCCCGTCCGCTCGTCCGACGAGGATCGTGCCGGGGTCATGGAAGACATCAACGCCGGCCTCGCTGAGTCCGGCATCGGACGTCGTCCGATGATCCGCAACACGCTGCTCGCGTCGGTGGGTGCGCTCGGGATCCCGACCGTCGTCATGCTTGCCGACCTCGGTCCGCTCCCCTACGGCCAGCGCGACACCGTCTGGAAGAAAGGCATGCGGATCGTCAACGACGTCTCCGGAGCTCCGATCAAGCCGGCCGAGCTCGAGGTCGGCCAGCTCGTCAACGCCGAGCCGGCGATCCTGTTCGAGGTGGACGAGGACGGCGAGCACGTCATCCACGGCACCGAGGTGCTCCAGGTCAAGTCGAAGGCGGCCGTCATCCTGGTCCGGATGCGCCCCGAGGACATCACGCCCGCTGAGAGCCGCGAGAACTGGGGCATCAACGGCATCTTGTGCTACTCCAAGATCTGCACCCACGTCGGCTGCCCGATCAGCCTCTGGGAGCAACAGACGCACAACGTGCTCTGCCCGTGCCACCAGTCGACGTTCGACCTCGCCGATGCGGGCAAGGTCATCTTCGGCCCCGCGGCTCGACCGCTCCCGCAGCTGCCGCTCGGCGTAGACTCAGAGGGCTACCTCATCGCGATGAGCGACTTCCAGGAGATCGTCGCGCCGAGCTATCCGGAGCTGGCACGCGACCAGAAGAAGTTGGATGAGCGCTATGAGTGAACACACCAACGTCGAGGACACCTCCTTCGGCAAGAAGGCGTCCGGCCCGGTGCAGTGGCTCGACGACCGGCTGGGTCTGGCCGGCGCCGGCCGCAAGCTCATGCCGGTGCGCAAGGTCTTCCCGGAGCACTGGTCGTTCATGCTCGGCGAGATCGCGCTGTGGTCGTTCATGGTCCTGCTCGTCACCGGCGTGTTCCTGACCTTCTGGTACGACCCGAGCATGACCGAGATCGTCTACGACGGCCCATACGAGCCGCTGCGCGGCCTGGAGATGTCGCGGGCCTTCGCCTCGACGCTCGAGATCTCCTTCGACGTCCGCGGTGGCCTGCTGATTCGTCAGATCCACCACTGGTCGGCCGCCATCTTCGTCGCCGCGATGCTCGTGCACATGCTGCGTGTCTTCTTCACCGGCGCGTACCGCAAGCCCCGAGAGATCAACTGGACCATCGGTCTCGGGCTGCTGACCCTGGGCCTGGTCGAGGGCTTCGCCGGCTACTCCCTCCCCGACGACCTGCTGTCGGGCACCGGCCTCCGCTTCGTCGACGGCCTCATCCGGTCCATCCCGCTGGTGGGCTCGTACCTGGAGTTCTGGATCTTCGGCGGCGAGTTCCCGGGCGACATCATCATCCCGCGCCTGTACATGGCTCACATCCTCCTGCTACCCGCGCTCCTGCTGGGTCTCATCGGAGCCCACATGCTGCTGCTCGTCTACCAGAAGCACACGCAGTGGCCCGGGCCCGGACGCACCGAGAACAACGTCGTCGGCTACCCGCTGCTCCCCCAGTACGCGGCCAAGGCCGGCGGATTCTTCCTGGTGGTGTTCGGATTCACCGCCCTGATGGGTGCGACCCTGCAGATCAACCCGATCTGGGTCTACGGCCCGTACAACCCGTCCGAGGTCACGGCCGGGTCGCAGCCCGACTGGTACATGGGATTCGTCGAGGGCGCGGTCCGCGTCATGCCTGCCTGGGAGTTCGACTTCCTCTCCTACACGTGGTCCTTGAACGTCTTCATCCCCGGCGTGCTGCTCATGGGCGTGCTGTTCACAGCTCTCGGCGCGTGGCCGTTCGTGGAGCAGTGGATCACCGGTGACAAGCGTGAGCACCACCTGCTCGAGCGCCCGCGTAACGCCCCCACCCGCACCGCGTTCGGCGTGGCCGGCATGACGGCCTACGGGGTCTTTTGGATCGGTGGCGGCAACGACATCATCGCAGTCAAGTTCAATCTCGACATCTACGACATCACCCGGTTCGTGCAGATCGGGGTGTTCGTCCTCCCGGTCCTCGCGTTCATCATCACGAAGCGCATCTGCATCGGGCTGCAGCGGGCCGACGCCAACCGGATCCTGCACGGCTACGAGACCGGCATCATCGAGCGGTCACCCGACGGCGGCTATGCCGAGCGCCACGCTCCGCTGTCGGTGCCCGAGCAGTTCGTGCTCACCACGCACGACCGGTTGCCCGAGCTCGAGGAGCCGAAGACGGCCGACGCAAACGGCGTCCCCGCACCCCACGGTCGCAAGGAACGGCTGCGGGCGCGCTTCCGCCGGTTCTACTACCACGGCGCGGTCGACAAGCCGACCGAGCACGACGTGGAGCATGCGGCCGAGCACCTCGCCGACCACGATGGCCACCCGGTCGCCATCGGCGAGGACTTCCAGGGCGTCACCGAGACGGGTATCCCCCGCCAGCACTGAGTTCTCGGCTCGACCCGATCAGCTGAGCGACGAACCGGCCTGCCAGTCGTCCCACGAGACGTTCCAGTCGGTCCAGCCGTTCTGATCCTCGAGGCCGCGGGGGCTGTTCTCGAACTCCACGACGTCACCCCGCTTGGAGCGCTGGTAGAGCCAGTTGGCGTTCGCCGTGCTCATGCCCGTGCAGCCGTGACTGACGTTCGCCCGACCATGCGAGGCAGACGACCACGGTGCGGCGTGCAGGAACTCACCGGAGTTGGTGACGCGCATCGCCCACTTGACGTCTTCGATGTCGTAGTAGTCGGGGTCCTCGGAGTCGACGCCCGTGGTCGCTGCGTCCATGTCGACCGACGGCAGCTTCTCCATGATGATCTTCGTGCCCTGCCGGGTGCGGTGCTTGGCGTCGCCGGTGCTGACCGGGATGGTGCGCGCCCTCTTGTCGTTGATGTCGACCTTGAGGTTCTTCCCGGCGACATCGACCGTGCTCACGACCTTGCTGCCGATCTTGAACGGGACCTTCTGGTCCTGCTGTCCGTAGATGCCGTTGCCGGCTGGGAGTCCGTTGAGGTTCAGGTCGACCGAGACCTTGGTACCGGCTGGCCAGTAGTTCTTGGGCCGGTAGTGCACGACGCTGTCGCTGATCCACGACCAGGAGCCCTCGACGTCCTGGTCCGTCGTGACGGACATGTTGCGCTCGAACAGCTTCTTCCTCTTGACCGGCAGGTCGAACGTGACGATGACCGGCATGCCGACGCCCACCGTCTCGCCCTTCAGCGGCGCGACCGCTGGGTAGGTCTGCTGCTGCAGCGTGAGGGCTTCGGTGGTGAATTTGCGCTCGAGCGTGTCCTCCTCACCGTCGTCTCCGGTGCCTTTGACGGTGAAGATGTACGTGGTGCCCGGCTCGAGGCGCCCGGAGGCGACCCACTGCTGGCCGGTCACACGGCCGCCGATCTCGGTCTTGCCGTCGGCGGTGGCGAGGGTCGCCTCCGCGATGGTGCCGTGCTTGACATCCGCCGTGACGATCGAGTCGACCGTGACGTCCTTGGCGTCGTCCTTGACGCTGGCCGAGAGCGAGATCGGCTCCTCGGGAGCGACGGCGTCCTTGACCTTGCTGGTCGAGCAGCTGGTCAGGAGCAGAGCCGCGGCCGCGACGGCTATGGGGAGAATCGAGCGGGAGTTCACGATGACATCGTACGGGGGGACGCGAACTCTCCCGAATCGATT
This sequence comes from Aeromicrobium sp., assembly GCA_051005615.1. GTDB lineage: Bacteria > Actinomycetota > Actinomycetes > Propionibacteriales > Nocardioidaceae > Aeromicrobium. The sequence continues at coordinate 18,165 of JBPCJE010000014.1, read as the reverse complement.
GGACGTGCCGTTCGCCACGTTGTGAGGCGCTGCACAAGTCGCAATGAAGCGATCCCTCGCTGGACCCGACCACGATCACCGACTCCTTGCAGTTCGGTCACCAAACAGGTCAGTGCGCGTGGACGCCCCGGTAGTACTCGAAGATCCAGCCGCTCGTCGTCAGCGCAAGGATGCCGGCGCCGATGATGAACAGCCACCAGCCGATGACCACGCCCAGCACGACGGTCGCAAGCGCCATCGCGCAGAACAGCGGCCACCAGCTGTAGGGCGGGAAGAAACCCTGCTCCCCCGCGCCCTCCGCGATCTCACCCTCGCTCCGGTCCTCTGGACGATCGGGGATCTGCTTGGCGACGACGCCGAGGTAGAAGCCCAGCAGGGCGCAGAGCAGGAACGTCATGACGAGCGCCGTGGTGCCGGTGGGGTCGTACGTGAGGAACCAGTAGATGGGCGCGGTCAACGCGAAGAAGATCGCGCAGCCGGCGATGGTCCAGTATTCGGCCTTCATGGCTCAGCGGTCACCCTTCGCGTCGGAGATGGCATCGCCGCGACCGTTGACGTCAGGAGCGTCGGCGACCTTGCCTGGTTGACCCTCGGCCGGATTCTGCAGAAGCTCGAGCTCGGCGATCTCCGGGTGGTGCAGGTCGAAGGCAGGGCTCTCGGAGCGGATGCGCGGCAGGGAGGTGAAGTTGTGCCGCGGCGGAGGTGAGCTCGTGGCCCACTCCAACGAACGGCCCCACCCCCACGGGTCGTCGAGCCCGACCAGCGGGCTCTTGCGGGACTTCCAGACGTTGTAGAGGAACGGCAGCGTGGAGGCGCCGAGGAGGAATGCGCCGATGGAGGAGATCTCGTTCAGCGTCGTGAAGCCGTCGTTGACCCCGTAGTCGGCGTAGCGACGCGGCATGCCTTCGACGCCGAGCCAGTGCTGCACGAGGAACGTCATGTGGAAGCCGAGGAACAGCAGCCAGAAGTGGATCTTGCCGAGCTTCTCGTCGAGCATGCGGCCGGTGAGCTTGGGCCACCAGAAGTAGAAGCCGGCGAACATCGCGAACACGACGGTGCCGAAGACCACGTAGTGGAAGTGCGCGACGACGAAGTAGCTGTCGGACAGCTGGAAATCGAGGGTGGGCGAAGCCAGGATGATGCCGGTCAGCCCACCGAAGAGGAACGTCGTGAGGAAGCCCAGGGAGAAGATCATGGGGGTGTCGAAGGACACACTTCCCCCCCATAACGTGCCGATCCAGTTGAAGAACTTGACCCCGGTGGGGACGGCGATGAGGAACGTCATGAAGGAGAAGAACGCAAGGTCGACGGCGCCGGTGACGAACATGTGGTGCGCCCAGACGGCCGCCGACAGGACCGCGATGGTGAGGGTCGCCGCGACGAGACCGATGTAGCCGAAGATCGGCTTGCGGCTGAAGACCGGGAGGACTTCGGTGATGATGCCGAAGAACGGCAGCGCGATGATGTAGACCTCGGGGTGGCCGAAGAACCAGAACAGGTGCTGCCACAGGATCGGGCCGCCGTTGGCCGCATCGAACACGTGGGCACCGAGCCGGCGGTCGGCCTCGAGCGAGAGCAGCGCGGCCGCGAAGATCGGGAACGCGATCAGCACGAGCATGCTCGTGACGAGGGTGTTCCAGACGAAGATCGGCATCCGGAACATCGTCATGCCTGGCGCACGCATGGTGAAGATCGTGGTGACGAAGTTGACGGCACCGAGGATGGTGCCGAGACCGGCCATCCACAGCCCCATGACCCACAGGTCACCGCCGATGCCCGGTGAGTTGACCGCGTCGCTCAAGGGTGCGTAGGCGAACCAGCCGAAGCTCGCTGCTCCACCCGGCGCGATGAACCCGCTGACAACGATGAGCCCGCCGAACAGGAACAGCCAGTAGCTGAACATGTTCAGCCGCGGGAACGCGACGTCGGGCGCGCCGATCTGCAGCGGCATGACCGCGTTGCCGAAGCCGAAGAACAACGGCGTCGCGAACAACAGCAGCATGATCGTGCCGTGCATGGTGAACAGCTGGTTGTACGTGTTGTCGCTGACGACCTGGGAGCCGGGCTGGGCGAGGTTGGCGCGGATGAGGAGGGCCAGGATGCCGCCGAAGATGAAGAACAGGAACGACGTGACCAGGTACAGGTTGCCGATGACCTTGTGATCGGTGGTCGTGATGACCATGACGATCTTCTGCCCGAGGGTGTGTTCGCGGACCGGGGAATCGGCGCGGGCTTCGAAAGCGGCTGTGGTCGCCATCAGTTCTCATCTCCGTTCTCGGTGCCGGCGATCGTGTCGGCCTCGGAGGCGCCCTCAGGTGCACCGACGTCGCCGGCGGCCTTGAGCTCGGACAGGTGCTCGTCGTACTCGGCGCGCGAGACGACATGGACCTCGAAGATCATGCGTGAGTGGTAGAGCCCGCAGAGCTCGGCGCACCGGCCGGTGAAGGTGCCCTCGCGGGTGGGCGTGAGGTCGAAGGAGTTGAGGCGTCCGGGGACGACGTCGAGCTTGAAGTAGAACTCCGGGATCCAGAAGGAGTGGATGACGTCGGGCGACTTGAGGTTGAACCGCACGGACTCGTCGACCGGCAGCCACAGCTCGGCGGGATCGGCCGGAGTGCCCACCTCGAAGACGTCGTCGCCCTGGGTGGCGTCCTCCTCGAGATAGTTGAAGGCCCACTGCCACTTGCTGCCGACGACCGTGAGGGTGTGGTCGGGGTTCTCGACCTTCTCGAGCATCTCGTTCTGCGAGCTGACGGTGTGGAAGAAGAAGACGGCGACCACGATGATCGGCGCGATCGTGTAGAGCGCCTCGATCGGCAGGTTGTAGCGGATCTGCCCCGGCACCTCGTCGTCGCTGCGGCGGCGGTAGCGGATCATCGCGTAGAGCATCCCGGCGAACACGAGCAGGAAGACCACGAGCACCGAGATCCAGGCACCGAGCCACAGGTCCCACATGGGATCAGTGCGGTCGCTGCCGGCCACCGGGAGGGCGAGCCGCTTCAGCTCGCTGTCGTCGACGGGAGAACAGCCACTCAGCACGAGCACGGTGGCGGTCAGACCCGCCAGCTTCATCCGACCCACGGGATGCCTTTCTGATCCATGCCCACCATCCGATGACACAGCGTTCGATGACACCAGCACCCTACTGCAGCGATCACCCCAGTTTGAGCGCGGCATCGACGTCGGCGGCCGCCGTGTCGCCGTAGGCCGCACCGAGGCGCTTGAGGAAGCCGTCACGCGTGAGCTCGTACTCCTGGGTGCCCTTCGTCTCGACGACGCTGGCAGCGATGGTGCAGCCGATCTGGGCGGATCGCTCGAGGTCCAGATCGGCGGCGATGCCCGCCAGGAAGCCAGCCCGGAAGCTGTCGCCGACGCCGGTGGGATCGACAGCCACGACCCCCTCGATGGCCTTCACCTCGACGGCCTGGCCGTCGGTCGGATAGACGGAGACGCCGTCCTTGCCGCGGGTGACGACGCGGGTGCCCACGTGCGCCTGCACGTCCGTTGACGTCCAGCCGGTCTTCTGCTCGATGAGCGCGGCTTCGTAGTCGTTGCTGAACAGGTAGGCGGCACCGTCGATGAGATCTCGGATGAGGTCGCCGTCGGCCCAGGCGAGCTGCTGCGACGGGTCGGCAGCGAAGGCGACGCCGCGGTCGCGGCAGCTCTGGGTGTGGCGCTGCATGCCCTCGGGGTCGTCGGGGCCGACGAGCACGAGGTCGAAGTCCTCGCCCAGCGAGGCGAGATCGATCTCGCGCGCCTCGGACATCGCGCCGGCGTAGAACGTCGCGATCTGGGCGAACGCGGCGTCCGTGGTGCAGACGAAGCGCGCCGTGTGACGAGTCTCGGAGACCCGGACACCCGACGTGTCGACGCCGGCGTCGTCGAGCCAGCCGCGGTACTCGACGTCGAAGTCGTGCCCGACCGCACCGACGAGCAGCGCCCGGTGTCCGAGCTTGGCGAGGGCGAACGCGATGTTGGCCGCGCATCCCCCGCGACGAACGTCGAGATCCTCCACCAGGAACGACAACGCGATCTTGTCGAGCTCCTCGGGCACGAGGGAGTCGGCGAACTTGCCGGGAAAGGTCATCAGGTGGTCGGTCGCGATGGAACCGCAGATGGCGAGGCGCACCCGCACAGGATAGACAACGACCCCCTGCGATCGCAGGGGGTCGTCGGAGGCGGTTGCGCCTCTGGTGGTTCTAGTGGAAGGAGTCGCCGCAGGCGCAGGAGCCGGTGGCCACCGGGTTGTCGATCGTGAAGCCCTGCTTCTCGATGGTGTCGACGAAGTCGATGGAGGCTCCGTGCAGGTACGGCAGGCTCATGCGGTCGACGACGACGTTGACGCCGTCGAACTCGCGGATCTCGTCGCCGTCGAGCGTGCGCTCGTCGAAGAAGAGCTGGTAGCGCAGGCCGGAGCAGCCACCGGGCTGGACGGCGATGCGGAGCGCGAGGTCGTCGCGACCCTCCTGCTCGAGCAGGCTCTTGACCTTCGAGGCGGCACCCTCGCTGAGGCTCACGCCGTCGGTTGTGGTCGTGGCATCCGTGCTCGTGCTGTCGACTGTCATCTGGTTTCTCCCTGGTGGGGGTCGCGTCGTAGGTTTCAACGCGCGTGGTGCGGACTTCATTCCATGGTACAGAGGTCTTTGCACGATGAACGTTCCAGCACGGAGACACGCCCTAGAGTGCCTGAATGGCCAACACGACCTACGAACGAGCGGGAGCGGCCGCCGTTCTCACGATCACCCGTCGCGAGCGCCGGAACTCGGTCGACGCTGACACGGCGGCAGAGATGCTCGACGCCTACCGCCGATTCGAGTCTGACGCCGACGCTCGCGTCCTCGTCCTCACGGGCGAGGGGCCCGAAGCGTTCTGCGCCGGCGCCGATCTGAAAGCGGTGGCCGAGCGTGGTGCGGCCTTCACTGGCGACGACCCGCAGTCCGCCGTGGACGCGTGGCTGGACGCGGTGCCGGCCGGGCCACTCGGTTTCACGCGCCTCACGTCGACCAAGCCGACGATTGCCGCGGTGTCGGGCTGGTGCCTGGCCGGCGGGCTCGAGCTGGCGTCGTGGTGCGACCTGCGGATCTGCACCGAGAGCGGCAGGTTCGGGTACCCCGAGCGACGCTGGGGCGTCCCGCTGATCGACGGCGGCACGCAGCGGCTGCCCCTCGTCGTGGGCATGGGTCGTGCGCTCGAGCTGATCCTGACCGGACGCATCATCGACGCCGCCGAGGCCCACACCTGGGGCCTGGTCAACGAGGTCGTCAACGAGGGAGGCCACGTCACTCGCGCCCTGGAGATCGCCGAGGCACTCGCATCGTTCCCACAGGAGACGATGCTCTCGGACCGTGCCGCGGCGATCGAAGGCGCCGGTCTCTCGCTGGACGAGGGTCTCGCGCTGGAGGAGCGCCTCGGCCGACCATCGGTCATCACCGGCGTGCTCGGCGCCGCCCGTTTCGCCGGAGGCGAGGGACGCGGGGGTGAGGGCGCCGGGGCCTGACTCCACCCCGATCATCGCCGGCGACGGGGTGACCAGGTGCGCGCGACGCGCTGGGCGAGCGCGGCCAGCGACCCGTATGGGTCGTCCATGGAGCGGTCGACACCCACGACGTCAGCGGCCGCGTAGGCCGACTCGACGCCCATGGCCCGCATCTCCCGTGCGCCGACCGTGACCTGTCCCGCCAGCACGATGCACGGGCGTGCTGCAGCGGCGGCCGTCGTCGCCACCCCGTGCACGACCTTGCCGCTGCGGGACGAGTGGTCGTAGGTGCCCTCACCGGTGACGACCAGGTCGTGCTCGGCGCAGGCTCGAGCGAGGCCTACCGCGTCCGACACCAGCTCGACGCCGGGACGCGTGCTCGCGCCGAGCAGCAGCAGCGCGAAGCCCAGCCCGCCGGCAGCACCCGCTCCGGGTTGCTCAGAGACGCGTCGATCGGCAGGAGACGAGCCGCACGCCGCGACCACGAGCTCGTCGAGGATGCGGTCGACGACGAGGATGTCGGCTTCCGCAAGGCCCTTCTGCGGACCGAACGTCTTGGTCGCGCCGAACATGCCGAGCAGCGGGACGTCGACATCGATGGCCGCGACGAGCGTGACCCCGTCCAGCAGGTCGCGCGCCGGCGTGAGGTCGAGGCGGCTGATGCCACGGAGGCCGGTCGGCCCGTGGTCGAGGGGCACGTCGGCGGTCGCGCCGAGTGCTCCCAGCAGCCCCGCACCCCCGTCGTTCGTGGCGCTGCCGCCGAGGCCGATCACGATCGTGGTCGCCCCGGCATCGACAGCTGCGGCGACAGCTTCGCCGACGCCGGCCGTCGTCGCGCGGCAGGGATCGGGGGCGTCGAGGAGCGGATGGCCACACGCCTGCGCCGACTCGATGTACGCAGCACCGTCCAGGAACAGCATGGTGACCGGCGTAGGACGGCCGAGGGGCCCCGCAACGGTGACGACCTCGAGGTCGCCGCCGAGCGAGTCGTGCAGGACGTCGACGAACCCCGGCCCGCCGTCGGCCATCGGCACGGCAGTGACCTCGTCGTCGGGAGCGTGTCTGGCCCAGCCCTCGACGACGGCCCGCGCCGCCTCTGGAGCGGTGAGCGTGCCGGCGAACGCGTCCGGCGCCACCACCACCCGCATCTACGAGCCGAGGTGCTGCTCGGCGGCGGCGAGCAGGACGCAGGTGGCGAGACCGTCCATGGCCGTGGTCAGCTCGTCGAGCGACGGAAAGCTCGGCGCGATGCGGATGTTGCGGTCGCGAGGGTCCTGGCCGTACGGGAACGAGGCACCCGCGGGCGTCATCGCGATGCCGGCCCCGCCGCACAGCTCCACGACGCGGCTCGCGGTGCCGTCGAGGACGTCGAGGCTCACGAAGTAGCCGCCCTTGGGTTCGGACCAAGTGGCGACGTCGTGCGGTCCGAGCCGGTCGCGCAGGATCCGGAGCACGGCCTCGAACTTGGGAGCGAGGATCTCGCGGTGCTGGTCCATGAGCCGGTGCACCCCGTCGACGTCACCGAGGTGCCGGGCGTGCCGCAGCTGGTTGACCTTGTCAGGCCCGATGGTGCGCTTGCCCAGGTTGCCCAGGTACCACTCGACGTTCTCCGCCGAGCTGCCCAGGAAGCACACGCCCGAGCCGGCGAAGGTGATCTTGGACGTCGAGGCGAACACGATCGCGCGGTTCGGGTTCCCGGACGCGGCGCAGAGTCCGACGATGTCGGCGGTCTTGGTGCGCTCGTCGGTCAGGTGGTGCACGACGTAGGCGTTGTCCCAGAAGATCCGGAAGTCCGGCGCGGCGGTCTCGAGGGCCGCGAGCTCGGCGGCGACGGCCTCGCTGACCACGGCGCCAGACGGGTTGCCGTACGTGGGCACGAGCCACATGCCCTTGACCGACGGATCGGCCGCCAGCTCTCGGACTGCTGTCATGTCGGGGCCGTCGTCGTTCATCTCGACCGGCACCATGCGCACGCCGTAGCGCTCGGTGAGCGCGAAGTGGCGGTCGTAGCCGGGAACCGGACAGATGAACGTGACCTCGTCCTCCTCGACCCACGGACGCGACGAGTCGGGCGTCCCCCGAAGCAGGGAGAAGACGAGCGTGTCGTGCATCATCGCGAGGCTCGCGTTGTCGCCGGCGACGACCTGGTCGACCGGCACCTGCATGATGTCGGCGAAGATCTCGCGCAGCTCGGGCAAGCCGTTCAGTCCGCCGTAGTTGCGCGTGTCGGTGCCCTTGGCATCCTTGAAGTCGTCGCCGGGAAGGGAGAGCAGGTCGAGGGAGAGGTCGAGCTGTGCAGGTGACGGCTTTCCACGGGTGAGGTCGAGCTTCAGGCCGGAGTCCTGAAGGGCGCGATACGCGTCGAGATGCTCGTCGTGCAGTGCCTGGACCTGGTCGCGGGTGAGGGAGTCGAACGTCACGCGTCCAACCTATCCCGCGGTTCGACCACCCGGATCGAGCCCCGGAGCGCCCCACAGCGCCAGCCAGCGGTCGAGCTTCGGCTCGACCGGGACGTCGTCGCCGACGAGCCCGCGCATCTGCAGCTCGAGGGAGTTGTCGCGGTTCTGCCCGTCCAGCGGGACGAACGGGTAGAACGAGCTCTGCTTGAACAGGTACACGAGTGCGCACGGGCCGCCGGTGGGTGTCGTGAAGAGCACCGTCGAGCAGAGCAGGCCAGCGCCGAACCGAGCGTCGACCAGCGACGAGTTGGCCGCGTGCAGGTCGGTGACCAGGCCCGTGACGTCGCCGGGCGCTCTGGTGACCGCGAGCCAGCGGAAGCCGTGCGCATCGTCGCTGAGCTCGACCTTCACCGAGTCGTCGGTGGTGATCAGTGAGCGCGCGTCGTCGACGACCGTGTCGTCGGCCTGGCCCTCGGTGTCGCGGAAGCAGACTGCACCGCGACCAGTGGCGGCGAAGCCCGCGACCTCGAGCGACAGCGCCGCCTGCGGCACCGCGAAAAGCACATCGAGATCCGCCGGCGGCGGGGCGGAACGGCCGAGGATGGCGTCGAGGAAACCCATCGATCAGACCGGCTCGCCGAGCTCGGTGCCGACCTTGGCCAGCTGGTCGAGGCGCTGCTGCAGCGGCGGGTGGGTCGACATCATCGCGCCGATCGACTCGCGGTTGATGGCCGGCGCGATGAAGAAGGCGCTGAGCGCCTGCGCGTCGCGGAGGTCGCGGTTGGGGATGCGACTCATCTCGCCGGAGATCTTGACCAGCGCGGACGCCAGCTTGGACGGCCGGCCGGTGAGGTAGGCGCCACTGCGGTCGGCACTGAGCTCGCGGTAGCGCGACAGCGCTCTGGTGAGCACGAAGCTGACGAAGTAGACGACCATGCTCACGAGGAACACGACCAGGAACGGCACGCCACCGCCGTCGCGGTTGCGGCCGCCGCCGATGTACATCCCCCAGCGCGTGATGAAACCGGCCAGCAGTCCGAGCGACGACGCGACGGTCATCACCGAGACGTCGCGGTTGGCGACGTGCGCGAGCTCGTGCGACAGCACGCCCTCGAGCTCGTCGGCGTCGAGGCGCTGCATGATTCCGGTGGTGACGCAGACGACCGAGTGGTTCGGCGTGCGTCCGGTGGCGAACGCGTTGGGCATGTCGGTGACGGCCACGGCCACGCGCGGCTTGGGCATGTCGGCGAGGACGCACAGCCGATCGATCATGGCATGCAGCTCGGGCGCCTGTTCCGGCGAGACCTCCCGGCCGCCGATGGACTTCAGTGCGAGGCGGTCGGAGAAGTACCACTGTCCCCAAGCCATGGCGACGGTGATGACGAGTCCAAGGACGGCGTTTCCGGAGTAGTAGATGAGCACCACGCCGAAGGCGACGTAGAGCGCCCCGAGCCCCAGGCCGACGCCGCCCATGCGCAGGCTCAGCCCCCGGTCACTGCGAAATCTGGTGCGGGCCATCGCCGTCCCCTTCTGTGCGCGACTCCCCCAGAGCGGCTTCGAAACGACGCCGCTCGGCCTCGTCGGCGCTCTCGCCCGGCGCGCTGATGATGCCGCCCTCCACGAGCTCGTCGACGGCGTCGGCCTTGGCCTCGAGCTCCCGGGTGTGGCGCTCGGCCGACTCCATGGCCTGGTTGACGTCGCTCATGGACGAGGCGATGCCGGTGCCGGCCCCGGTGATGTCGGCACGGGCGGCGGCGGCGGAGTGCCGGGCCGAGAGGGTGTCCTTGCGGCGACGGAAGTCCTCGATGCGCTGCTCGAGGTCGTCGGCGGTGCTGGTGAGCTTCTGCTCGTCGGACAGCAGTGCTTCATGCCGCTCGCGGAGGTCGCCCGCGGCCTGTTCGAGCGTGACCTTGCGGGTGAGTGACGCGCGCGCGGCGTCGTCGTCACCACGCGCTACGGCGGCCTGTGCCTCCGCGTCGAGCGTGGCGGCCTCCTGGGACAGACGGGCGAGCCGGACCTCGACACGCTTGCGGCTGGTCGCGACGTCGGCCACGCCACGTCGCACCTTCTGCAGGTGGCTCAGCTGCGTGCGGTACGTGTCGGCCAGACGGTCGGCCAGCGCCTCGACGTCCTCGTCGCCGTTGCGGCGGGAGCGGAAGATCTGCGCGATTCGGCGACCGATTCCCATGAGCCCAGCCTACGGCTGCCCGGGTAGGGTGACCGCGTGGACGAGAACACCGCCGACGCCAAGGACATCAACAAGGGTCGGGCAACGCCCAGTCGCAAGGAGGCCGAGGCGGCCCGCAAGAAGGCCATGAAGACGCCGGTGACTCGTAAGGCGCAGCTGAAGCGCGAACGTGAGGCGCGCGCCCAGATCCGCGAGCGCCAGCAGGCGGCCCTCAAGTCCGGCGAGGAGAAGTTCCTGCCTCTGCGGGACCGGGGTTCGGTTCGCCGCTTCGCCCGCGACCACATCGACCGCCGCCGCATCGTGGCCGAGTACCTGCTGCCGATCCTGGTCGTCTCGTTCGTCATCACCGCGCTGCCGCCGCCATGGGCAAGCATCGGACTGGTGGTCTGGCTCGGCACGACCCTGCTCACGATCATCGACGAGTTCCTGCTCGTGCGCTCACTGAAGAAGGAGCTGGCCCGGCGATTCCCCGGCGAGAGCACCAAGGGCATCACCTTGTACACGCTCCTGCGCAGCACCCAGATGCGCCGGTTCCGGCTCCCGAAGGCCCAGATCCCCCGCGGCGCTGCCCTGCCCGACAGATACTGACCAGCGGTGAGGGAGATGTGCCTCAAGTTTCGGGGTGCAGTGACATCGGTCCGTAGACCTCGGTGTCACCGTCGAGGAGACGGACCTGGTCGACACCTTGCTCGACCAGCTCACCGAAGGACTCCCCCACCCACGACTCGGCGTCGCTGCGGCTGTCGAAGGACTCAGATCGGCCCACGGACTCGCCATCGTCCTTCTCGAGGGTCCATGTCCAGCTCATGGCAGATCTCCTTGGTCGACGGCTCGGCGAATGTCGGTGCACCTCAGCACAAGCATCGGATCTCCAGCATGCCGTAGTTTGCGGCACCCGGTGGCGAACACGATGTCTCAACAACCCACGTTGTGCCGGTGAGGTCTGCGCCTGAGCCTTCAGGTCAGCGATCGACAGCGAAGAGCCGCCAGGTGTCGGGGACACCCTTGAGGACGTGCTCGCCACGTTCGGAGAAGGCGATCCCCGATCCCGCGACGAGGTCCTTGACCGTGCCCGAGACCAGCACCTCGCCGGTCTCGGCGAGCGCTCCGACCCGCGCAGCGATGTGCACGGCGATGCCGGCCACGTCGTCGCCGACGAGCTCGACCTCGCCGGTGTGCAGTCCCACCCGCACCTCGATCCCCAGCGGCTTGACGGCCCCGGTCACGGCGAGCCCGCAACGGATGGCGCGCGCCGGGCCGTCGAAGGTGGCGAGCATCCCGTCGCCCAAGGTCTTGATCTCGCGTCCACCGAAGCGGGCAAGCTCGCGTCGGATCGCCCCGTTGCACCCTTCGAGCAGATCGCGCCACGGACGGTCGCCCATCGCGGTAGCACGCTTGGTCGAGTCGACGATGTCGGTGAACATCACCGTCGCCAGGACGCGGTCGATCTCGGTCGCGCGCCGGACGCCGGTCAGGAACTCCTCGACCTCGTCGATGACGGCGTCGGTGTCGCCGGCGAACAGCGCATGGTCGATTCCGGCCAGCTCGACGTACTTGCCTCCCGGGATCTGCGCCGCCATCCACTCCGCTCCGCGACGGTTCACCGCCTGGTCGCCCCGGCGATGCAGGACGAGGGTCGGCACGTCGACGGTCGGAAGCACGGCCCGGACGTCGATGTCGAGGAACATGAGATAGGACTGCATGAGCATCGCGGGCGTCGCCGAGTACCGCAGGAAGCGGGCGTACACCTCCCTGGACCGGGGGTCGTCAGAGAGGCTGGGAGCCATGATCTCGATCATGGCTCCGTCATACAGATGGGGTTGCATCTCGGCCGAGGACTCCAACAGCGCGTCCGCCGGGGTGGCCCAGGGATAGTCCGGCGCCCAGGTCGATCGCGCCATGCCTCCGTACAGCACGAGCCCGGTCGTCAGGTCCGGGTGGGTCGCGGCAAACAGGATGGACATCGGCACGCCCTCCGACACGCCCAGCAAGGCTGCGCGCTCCGACCCGACGGCCTCCATGACGGCACGCACGTCGTCCATGCGCTCCTCGAGGGTCGGCACCCCGACGACAGGGTCGGACAATCCTGAACCGCGCCGGTCGAACATGATCAGCCGGGAGAACGACGCCAGGCGTTCGATGATGTGGACGATGGGGGGTACCTCCCAGTTGAGCTCGACGTGCGACACGAAGCCGGGCACGTAGATGAGGTCCATGGGGCCGTCGCCGACCACCTGGTAGGCGATGGACACGTCGCCCGAGCGCGCGTACTTGGTCTTCGGATGGGCGATCATCAGTCCTCGCGCGTCTTCGGCTCCACGAACGGAGGCTTGGTGACGGTGAAGGCTTCCTGGCGCCCGCGGACGTCGACCAGCACCGTCGAGCCATTCTCGGCCGACCGGTCGAGCAGGGCCAGACCGATGCCTTGACGCAGCGTCGGCGAGAACGTGCCCGACGTGACCTCGCCGATCGCGGCACCGCCGTCGTCGGAGATCACCGTCATGCCCGGACGCGGGATGCCGCGCCCCTGCGCGAGGAGACCGCGGATCGTCGGCACGGTCTTCTCGGTGCGCTGCTGCTCGAGGACGTCCTTGCCCCAGAACGCCGGCTTGTCCCAGCCGACCGCCCAGCCGGCGCCCGCCATGACAGGGCTGATCTCGGCCGACAGCTCATGGCCGTGCAGCGGGTAGCCCATCTCGGTGCGCAACGTGTCGCGGGCGCCGAGCCCGCAGGCCCGGATGCCGTACGGCTCGCCGGCCTCGACCAACGCGTCCCATACGTCGAGCGCCCCTTCGGACGACACGATCAGCTCGTAGCCACGCTCGCCGGTGTAGCCGGTGCGGCACACGGTGAGCTCGTGACCGGCGACCTTGCCGTCGGCGAACGACATGTACTCGTGGTCGACGGGCAGGTCGAGGGCCGTGAGCACCTCGTCGCTCAGCGTGCCCTGGACGGCCAGCACGGCGTGCTGACGGTGCTGGTCGGTGACCTCGAGCCCCTCCGGTGCCGCGGCGCCCAGCCGCTCGACGACGGTCGCGGTGTTCGCCGCGTTGGGCACGAGGAAGACCTCGAACTCGCTGCGGAGGTAGACGATGAGGTCATCGATCGTGCCGCCGTCGTCGTCGCAGCACAGCGTGTACTGCGCCTTGCCCGGCTCGATGCGGCTGAGGTCGTTGGTGAGGCACGAGTCGACGAACGCCGCCGCCCCGCCACCCCGCACGAGGGCCTTGCCGAGGTGGCTCACGTCGAACAGTCCCACCGCGTCGCGCACGGCAGCGTGCTCGGCCAGCACACCCCCGCCGGCGAACTCCAGAGGCATGCTCCAGCCGCCGAACTCGGCGAACTTCGCACCGAGTGCGACGTGTCGGTCGTGCAGGGGTGAGTGGAGCAGATCCATGCCTGCAAACCTATCGCGGAGCGGCAGTCGACCCTCACCTACAGTGGCGCCATGGTCTCCGTCTCCCTGAGCACATCCAAGGCGACGACCGCCCGAGCCGATGCCCTCGTGCTCGGGATCAGGAGTGATGACGACCGCGACGTGTTCGCCGCCAGTCTCGAGGCGGTCGGCTTCACCGGCGAGAAGGGCCAGGTCGTCACCTTCCCCGGCAGCGATCTCGCCCGAGCCCGGGTCGTGGTCGCGGTGGCCCTTCCCGCCGAGCCGACGGCTGAAGAGCTCCGCCGCGCCGCGGGCGACGGCGTGCGGGCCGCGGTCAAGGCGTCCGCGACGTCCGTGGCCGTCGCGCTGCACCCGGCCGGAGTCGACGAGGTGGGTGCGATCGCCGAGGCCATCGAGCTCGGCGCCTACAAGTACGACGCGTACAAGTCGAGCGGTCGAGGCGCTCGCGGCAAGGGCAAGGGGAAGGCAAAGGGCAAGAAGGACGTCAAGCTCACGTCCGCGGTGGTACTGAGCGCCTTCGCCCGCCAGAGCACCACGACCAGGGCGGTCGACCGCGCTGCCACCGTGGCCAAGGCCGTCAACACCGCCCGCGACTGGACCAACACTCCACCCGGCGACCTCCGGCCGCCGGCGTTTGCCGAGTCGATCGCCGCGTACGCCGGTGAGACCGTCAAGGTCACGGTCTGGGACGAGAAGCGGATGGCCAGGGAGAAGTGTGGAGGCATCCTCGGCGTCGGCGCCGGGTCCGACGCCCCACCGCGCCTGGTGAGCCTGACCTACGACCCGCCGGACGCCACGGCACATCTCGCGCTGGTCGGCAAGGGCATCACCTTCGACTCGGGCGGACTCTCCATCAAGCCCGGAACGTCGATGCAGACGATGAAGCTCGACATGGCCGGCGCAGCGGCCGTCGTCGCGGCGACCGTGGCGATCGCCGAGCTCGAGCTGCCGCTCAAGATCACGGCGTTCGCCTGCATCGCCGAGAACATGCCGAGCGGCACCGCCACACGTCCGGGCGACGTGCTGACGATGCGCAACGGCGCGACCGTCGAGGTCCTCAACACCGACGCCGAGGGGCGGCTGGTGCTCGGCGACGGCCTGGCGCTCGCCGCGGAGGCGAAGCCGGATCACATCGTCGACGTCGCGACCCTCACCGGAGCGTGCGTCGTGGCCCTCGGCGACCTCACCGCAGGCATCCTCGGCAACGACGAGGACTTCCGCGACCTGGTCTTCACCGCGTCGAAGACCAGCGGCGAGCCGATGTGGCCGCTGCCGATCACCGAGGAGATGAAGGAGAAAGTCACCTCGTCCAACGTCGCCGACCTGCGGCAGCACAACCCCAAGCCCTCCGGCGGCGCCCTGTTCGCCGCGGCGTTCCTGCGCGAGTTCGTCGACGGCACGTCGTGGGCCCATCTCGACATCGCCGGACCGTCGTTCAACGACGGTTCCGCCCGTGGCTACACGCCGACCGGAGGCACCGGCGTGGGGGTCCGCACCCTGGTCGCCATCGCCACCGAGCTCGCCGACAGTGACTGAGGTTCTCTAGCGTCGCTCGCCCTGCAGGCCGAGAGTCCGGGCGGCGGTCTCGACCTCGTCCCACGCGGTGCGGTCGCCCCCGCGGCGGTCGGGATGCGCGCGCGACCGGGCGAGCCGCCAGATGCGTCTCAGCTCCTCGTCGTCCGGTTCGCCGGAGGTCTCACCGACGCCGGCGATCGCCTCGAGGGCAGCGATGGCCGAGCGCTCCCGCCGTGAGCGCGCGGTCGTGGTCGCGCGCGGGCCGGACGGGGCGGACGACCCACCGCGACCGGTGACGCGGATCGAGTAGTCGCGCATCCGCTGGGGGTAGCCGACCCGGTTGGTGTCGTAGACAGGGATGCCGATCTTGCGAGCGAAGTCGGCGGCCGCCTGTGGTGAGGCGACCCGGCGACGGGTGAACTCTCCGTCGCCGGCGACGAGGAGCAGCGTCGTCTGGGTCACGGACGTCTGGGGCTCGACGAAGGCCTCGACGCCCGTGCGCGCCGTCGCCCACTCGCGAAGCTGGGCGAGGTCGTCCTTGGTGGCCTTGCGGTCACCCCTCACGCCGCGACGACGGCTGAACAAACCCATGGGCCAAGTGTGCCCGACCGGGTGGAGCCGCATCACCGAACCAGCCCGGTGGCAGTGTCGCCCGAGGTGGTGACAAGATGCAGACGAACGATTCATCACCCGGGAGGCGACAGTGGCGGACAGCCCTGCGGACACCAACAACTTCGACATCGTGATTCTCGGGGGCGGCAGCGGCGGCTATGCCTGCGCGCTCCGAGCAGTCCAGCTGGGCCAGTCGGTGGCCCTGGTCGAAAAGGGCAAGCTCGGAGGGACGTGCCTGCACACCGGCTGCATCCCCACGAAGGCCCTCCTCCATGCGGCCGAGGTCGCCGACGCCTCCCGTGAAGGCACCGCAGTCGGCGTCAAGAGCACCTTCGACGGCATCGACATGCCCCAGGTCAACAAGTACAAGGATGGTGTCGTCTCCCGCCTGTTCAAGGGTCTGCAAGGACTCATCAAGGCGGCCGGCATCACCGTCGTCGAGGGCGAGGGCAAGGTCGTCGGTGACAAGACCGTGGAGGTCGACGGCACGCGGTACACGGGCAAGAACCTCGTGCTCGCCACCGGCTCGTTCGCCCGCACGCTGCCGGGCCTCGAGATCGGCGGACGCGTCATCACCAGCGAGGAAGCGCTGACGATGAGCGAGGTGCCTGACGACGTCGTCATCATCGGCGGCAGCGTCATCGGCGTCGAGTTCGCGTCGGTCTGGAAGTCGTTCGGTTCCGAGGTCACGATCGTCGAGGCGCTGCCGACCCTCGTCCCGCTGGAGGACCCGGCCCTCGCCAAGCAGCTCGAGCGCGCCTTCCGCAAGCGCAAGATCAACTTCAAGACCGGCGTCAAGTTCAGTGGCGTCGAGCAGAACGACTCCGGCGTCACCGTCTCGCTCGACAACGGCGACACGCTCGACACGCAGCTCGTTCTCGTGGCCGTCGGCCGCGGACCCCGTTCCGAAGGCCTGGGCTTCGAGGAGGCCGGCATCACCACCGACCGTGGATGGGTGCCCACCGACGAGCGCCTGCACACGAACGTCGACGGTGTCTTCGCCGTCGGTGACCTCGTGCCGGGCCTGCAGCTGGCGCACCGCGGCTTCGCGCACGGCATCTTCGTGGCCGAGGAGATCGCCGGCCTGAGCCCGCAGCCCGTCATCGACTCGGGCATCCCCCGCGTCACCTACTGCGAGCCTGAGGTCGCCTCGGTCGGCCTCACCGAGCCACAGGCGCGCGACAAGTACGGCGACGTCGACACCTACGAGTACAACCTCGGCGGCAACGGCAAGAGCCAGATCCTGCAGACGGCCGGGTTCGTCAAGCTCGTGCGCGAGAAGGACGGCCCGATCGTTGGCGTCCACATGATTGGTGCCCGCTTCGGTGAGCAGGTCGGGGAAGCCTCGCTGATCGTCAACTGGGAGGCCTTCCCCGAGGACGTCGCGCAGTTCGTCCATGCACACCCCACCCAGAACGAGTCCCTCGGAGAAGCGTCGCTGGCTCTGGCCGGCAAGCCCCTCCACGCCCACGCCTGAACCGGATCTGAGGACACCATGGCCACGTCTGTCACCCTTCCCGCACTCGGCGAGAGCGTCACCGAGGGCACTGTCACCCGGTGGCTCAAGCAGGTGGGTGACGAGGTCGCCGTCGACGAGCCGATCGTCGAGATCTCGACCGACAAGGTGGACACGGAGATCCCGTCGACCGTGGCCGGCACGCTGCTGGAGATCAAGGCCGAGGAGGACGAGACGATCGAGGTCGGCGCCGAGCTGGCCGTGATCGGGGAGTCCGGCGAATCGTCCGGTCGCGACGAAGGCGACGCGTCCGAGGACACCTCGACCGAGGACGACACCGCCGCCGAGACCGACACCGCGGAGGAGAGCAAGGACGAGGAGCCCGCTGAGGAGGAGCCCGAGTCTGGTGACGACGACGCGCCACAGGAGCAGGACGCCACCGGGGAGCCCGCGGCATCCGACGACTCGGCCGGTTCCGACGACGCCTCCTCTGGCGACGCCGAGGAGGAGCCGCACCTCGAGACCGAGAAGACCAGCGAGGGCACGGCCGTCACGTTGCCGGAGCTCGGCGAGAGCGTCACCGAGGGCACCGTCACCCGGTGGCTCAAGGCCGTCGGCGACGAGGTCGCCGTCGACGAACCCCTGCTCGAGATCTCCACCGACAAGGTCGACACCGAGATCCCCTCCCCCGTCGCCGGCACGCTGCTCGAGATCAAGGCCGAAGAGGACGAGACCGTCGAGGTCGGAGCCCAGCTCGCGATCATCGGAGATGCTGGCTCCGCGCGTTCCGAGGACGACGCCGAACCCGAGCCGGAGGCCGAACCCAAGAAGGAAGCCGAGCCCGAGCCCGAGCCTGAGAAGGAGCCCGAGGAGGAGCCGGAGTCGTCGTCCGAGGATGAGGACGAGGCAGAAGCCGAGCCCGCATCCACGTCGTCCGCGCCACCCGAGCCCGAGCAGGCGCCCGCGCCTCCCCAACAGCGGTAGGAGACGAGCGGGTGAGGCGGCGAGAACGAGGACGGCGGCCTGCTGGCGCGGGCTGCGTCGCTCGCGTCGGGCGAGGTCACGGAGCAGGTCGACGGCCTCGGCGGGGATGGCGATCGAGATCGAGTGCATCACGAACGC
>JBPCJE010000013.1:0-29891 GCA_051005615.1 Aeromicrobium sp. | reverse complement strand
AGGATGCCGCACCCAAGACGGCGCTGGCGATGTCCGTGGTCGCCGCGCTGACCGCCCTCCCGGCGTACTGGACCGGCCTTCCGCTGGTGCTGGGCGCCGCCGGCGCACTCGTCGGATACGCCGGCCGCGGTGCGGCCAGGGGATCCGGTCTCTCCATCGCGGCGATGCTGATCGGCGTGCTGTCGGTCCTCGGCTACCTGACGATCTACATCGTCGACGGACTCGTGTTCGGCAACTCGCTCTGATCGCCGGCACGGCGAGGCGGGCCTCCTGCGCGAGGAGGCCCGCCGTCGCATGGGGTCGCCGACTAGGCTGGTGCGGTCATGATCAAGCGACCCAGCACCGTCTACCTGGACCATGCGGCCACCACGCCGATGGTCCCCGAGGCGATCGCGGTGATGACCGAGGAGCTCGCCCGCACGGGCAACGCGTCCAGCCTGCATGGGTCGGGGCGGGCCGCCCGTCGCACGGTCGAGGAGGCGCGTGAGCTGATCGCGGAGAAGCTCGGTGCCCGCCCCAGCGAGGTCGTCTTCTGCTCCGGTGGCACGGAAGCCAACAATCTCGCGATCAAAGGTCTGTTCTGGGCCCGGCGCGAGAGCGACCCGCGTCGCGATCGCATCGTCTTCAGCTCCATCGAGCACCACGCGCTGCTCGATCCGGTCACGTGGCTCGCCACCCACGAGGGTGCCCGCGTCGACACCACGCCGGTCGGCCGCGAGGGTCGCATCGTCGTCGACGCTCTTCGTCAGGCGGTCGAGTCCGACCCGGCCAGTGTCGCCGCCGTCACCACCATGTGGGCCAACAACGAGATGGGCACCGTCCAGCCGATCGCCGACGTCGTCGCGATCGCCCGCGAGCAGGGCATCCCCGTGCACAGCGATGCCGTGCAGGCGGCCGGCTACATCCCGCTCGACTTCGACGCCTCCGGACTCGACGCGATGACCGTCACCGCACACAAGCTCGGCGGTCCCGTTGGCATCGGTGCGCTCGTCATCCGTCGTGAGCTGGCGCCGACGCCGCTGCTGCACGGCGGCGGCCAGGAGCGCGACCTCCGCTCGGGCACGATCGGCGTCCCGCTCATCGCCGCGTTCGCGAAAGCCGTGGAGGTCGGCGTCGGCCAGCAGGACGAGTCGGCCGTGCGCATCGAGACGCTGCGCGCCCGCATGGTCGACGGCATCCGCCGCGTTGTGCCGGACGCGATCGTCAACGGCGACCCCGAGCCGGGCCCGCAGCACCGGTTGCCGAACATCGCGCACGTCACCTTCCCCGGCTGCGAGGGTGACGCGATGCTGATGCTGCTCGACGCCCAGGGCATCGAGTGCTCCACCGGCTCTGCTTGCGACGCCGGAGTGCCCCAGCCCAGTCACGTCCTGCTCGCCATGGGCTACGACGACGCCGCGGCGCGAGGCTCGTTGCGGTTCAGCCTCGGCCACACGTCCACGGAGACCGACGTCGACGCGCTCATCGCCGCCTTGCCGGCGGTCCATGAGCGCGCGCTCGCGGCCAGCACAGCGCGGAGCACCTTCGACGGCACCGTGAGGAGCGCCTCGTGAGAGTCATTGCCGCGATGTCCGGTGGCGTCGACTCCGCGGTGGCCGCGGCCCGGGCCGTCGATGACGGGCACGAGGTCACCGGTGTCCATCTGGCACTGAGCCGAAACCCGCGCTCGTACCGTTCGGGCGCACGTGGCTGCTGCTCGATCGAGGACGCCGGCGATGCCCGGCGTGCGGCCGACGTGCTGGGCATCCCGTTCTACGTCTGGGACATGAGTGAGGAGTTCGCCGACGAGGTGGTCGACGACTTCGTGGCCGAGTACTCCGCCGGCCGCACTCCAAACCCGTGCCTGCGCTGCAACGAGAAGATCAAGTTCGCGGCGGTGCTCGACCGGGCCCTCGCGCTCGGCTTCGACGGCGTCGTCACCGGTCACTACGCACAGCTGCGCATGGCCGACGACGGCACCGTCGAGATGCATCGCGCCGTCGACCACGGCAAGGACCAGTCCTACGTGCTGGGCGTGCTGACCCAGGAACAGCTCGCGCACTCGCTGTTTCCTCTCGGCGGGAGCGACAAGACCGACGTCAGGGCCGAGGCCGAGCGACGCGGACTCCAGGTGGCCCGGAAGCCCGACAGCCACGACATCTGCTTCGTCGCCGACGGCGACAACGCAGGTTGGCTTCGCGACAAGCTCGGACCCAAGCACGGCGCGATCGTCGACGAGTCCGGCGCGACGCTGCGCGAGCACGACGGGGCCTACGCGTTCACGATCGGCCAGCGGCGCGGCCTCCGGCTCGGTGTGCCGGCCGACGACGGCAAGCCGCGGTTCGTGCTCGACATCGAGCCGACGAGCGGCACGGTCACCGTCGGCCCGCGTGAGCACCTTCGCGTTGACGCCCTCGCCGGCGTCCGGCCGCTCTGGAGCGGACGCGTCCCGGACGGACGTCTCGATTGCACCGTTCAGCTTCGCGCCCACGGCGACGAGCACGCGGCGTCCGTCGAGATCGACGACGCCGAGGTGCAGGTCGAGCTGCATGATCCGGCCTACGGCATCGCTCCTGGTCAGGCCTGCGTCATCTACGACGGCACCCGTGTCGTCGGTTCCGCCACGATTGCCGAGACGCGTCGCGTGAGGATGTGAGCGAAGGCACGGGCGTCGGGTCGATGCCTGGCGTGGACGTCCGGGAGGCTTTGCGCATGATCCGGGGCGAGGTCGGCGACTTCGTGTTCGTACCCGAGCTGCCGGCTCGTGGCCCGCACGCCGGCATGATCGGCCGCGCGCTGGCCGTCCTGGAAGGACTCGAGGGCGACCTCCAGCCCGGTGGCTGGCGTCTCGGCGTCGGCTCGGGCAGCGACCTGCGACGTGCCCGCTCGCTGCTCGCGCAGGATCTCGACCGCGCCGAGGAGCTGTTCGCCGATCACGCCGGTCCGCTCAAGGTGCAGGTCACCGGGCCCCTCACCCTTGCTGCCCACGTCGAGCGGGCACGTGGCGAGAAGCTGGTGGGCGACCACGGAGCCCGACGCGAGCTGGCGCAATCGCTCGCGGCCGGTCTGACGACGCACGTGGCCGACGTCCGCCGCCGGTTCTCATGGGCCGAGCAGGTCGTCGTGCAGGTCGACGAACCGAGCATCACCGCCGTGCTCGGTGGAGGAATCCCGACCGCGAGCGAGTTCGGCCGACACCGAAGCGTCCATCCGCCCGAGGCGGACTCCCTGCTGCGCCACGTCGTCGATGCGATCACCGCTGCGGGCGCCCGCCCGGTGGTGCACTCCTGCGCCGGCGACGTCCCGGTGGCGCTCCTGGCCGGAGCCGGCTTCACGGCCGTGTCGTTCGACGCCGGCCTCGCCGAGCCCGACGACACGTGGTCCGAGGTGTTCGAGGCGGGAACCGACCTGTGGCCGGGGGCCGTGCCGTCGGTGGAGACCGAGATCACCGAGGCTCAGCTGCGTCGAGACCTGGAGCGGTTCTTCGCACGCCTCGGCTTCGACGAGGACGTCTACGTGCCGCGCACCGTGATCACGCCCACCTGCGGTCTCGCCGCGGCCTCACCGGCCTGGGCGCTGCGAGCACTTACTCTCGCGCACCGGGTGGCCGACGCCGACCGTCAGGACGGCTGACGGCGCGCTCGCGTCCGACGAAGGAACGCGTAGCGCAGCAGAGCGAGTCCGATCACGGCAAGGATCCCGCCACCGACGGTCAGGACGACATGTCCGTAGAAGATCCCTGCCAACGCCACTCCGCCAAGGAGGAGCACGACTCCGGCAACAGTGGTCCACAGCTTCTGCGAACCGGTCCGGTGATCGACCACGGTGGCCCCTTTCCTCGCTTGCAGCCATGCTGCCACGCAGCCCGAACAGTCACCTCACGGCGATAGGCTCGGAGCATGGCGACCGACGATCTCCGGCAACGGCACAAGGAGCTCGCCGAGCAGGTCGAGGAGCATCGCACCCGCTACCACCTCGACGACGCGCCCACCGTCTCCGACGGCGAGTACGACACGCTCATGCGCGAGCTCGAGGCGCTGGAGGAGCAGCTGCCCGAGCTGCGCACGCCCGACTCACCCACCCAGAGCGTCGGCGGCTACGCATCGTCCACGTTCGAGTCGTACGAGCACCGCGAGCGCTTGATGAGCCTCGACAACGCCTTCAGCCCCGACGAGCTGGAGTCCTGGCACGCGCGGCTCGTTCGCGAGGGCGCCGAGAAGGCCGACTTCCTGTGCGAGCTCAAGGTCGACGGGCTCGCCATCTCGCTCACGTATGAGGACGGCATGCTCACCCGCGGCGTCACCCGTGGCGACGGCCGCGTCGGCGAGGACGTCACCAACAACGTCCGCACCATCGACGTCATCCCGCCCCGGCTCAAGGCCTCCAAGAAGTACCCGGTTCCGGCGTACGTCGAGGTCAGGGGCGAGGTCTTCTTCCCCACCGCGGCGTTCGAGGAGTTCAACACCGCGTGGGCGGAGTCGGCGAAGACCCCGTTCTCGAACCCTCGCAACGCGGCCGCGGGGTCGTTGCGCATGAAGGACGCCTCGGTCACCGCCGGTCGTCCGCTCTCGATGGTCTGCCACGGCATCGGCTACCGCGAGGGCTTCAGCCCGAAGCGCCAGTCAGAGGCCTACCACGCGCTCAAGGCCTGGGGTCTGCCCACCAGCGATCGCGCCAAGGTCCTCCCTGATCTCGCGGCCGTCCGGGAGTTCATCGAGTTCTACGGCGAGCACCGGCACGACGTCATCCACGAGATCGACGGCGTGGTCATCAAGGTCGACGAGGTCGATCTGCAGAACCGGCTCGGATCCACGTCGCGGGCGCCGCGGTGGGCGATCGCCTGGAAGTACCCGCCCGAGGAGGTCAACACGCGGCTGCTCGACATCCGCGTCAACGTCGGCCGCACCGGTCGCGTCACTCCGTACGGAGTCATGGAGCCGATTCGAGTCTCGGGCTCCACGGTCGAGATGGCCACGCTGCACAACCAGCACGAGGTCAAGCGCAAGGGCGTCCTCATCGGCGACATGGTGGTGCTGCGCAAGGCCGGTGACGTCATCCCGGAGATCGTCGGGCCGGTCGTCGCCCTGCGAGACGGCAGCGAGCGCGAGTTCGACATGCCCTCGAAGTGCCCGGCGTGCGGCACCAGATTGGCGCCCACCCGCGAGGGCGACGCCGACATCCGCTGCCCCAACACGCGATCGTGCCCATCGCAGCTGCGCGAGCGGCTCACGCACGTCGGTGGCCGCGGGGCGTTCGACATCGAGGTGTTCGGCTGGGAGGGCGCCGTTGCCCTGCTCGACGCCGGTGTGCTCGTCGACGAAGGCGGCCTGTTCGCCGTCACCGGGGACGACCTGTTGAGCGTCCCGCTCTACACGCGGGCTGCGAAGAAGGCCGAGAAGGCCGACGGCGCGGGTGACCGGGTGCTCAGCGCCAACGGCATCGCGCTCCTGGAGAACCTCGAGAAGGCCAAGGGCCAGCCGTTGTGGCGGGTGCTCGTGGCACTCAGCATCCGGCATGTCGGTCCCACGGCGGCGCGTGCCCTGGCCGAGCACTTCGCCCGGTTGCCCGCGATCGCCGAGGCCTCCGTCGACGAGCTGGTCGGGGCCGATGGTGTCGGTCCCACGATGGCCGAGGCCGTCGTCGAGTGGTTCGGCATCGACTGGCACCGCGGCATCGTCGAAGCATGGGCCGCGGCCGGTGTGCGCATGGAGGACGAGCGCGACGCCTCGGTGCCCCGCACGCTCGAGGGCCTCACGGTCGTCGTCACGGGATCCCTGGAAGGCTTCACCCGCGACTCGATCAAGGAGGCGATCATCGCCCGCGGCGGCAAGGCATCCGGCTCGGTCTCGAAGAAGACCGACTACGTCGTGGTCGGCGACTCACCCGGCTCCAAGGCCGAGAAGGCCGAACAGCTCGGCGTCCCCATCCTCGACGAAGCCGGTTTCGAGAAGCTGCTCGAGCACGGGGCCTAGCCCTGTCGCACATGGTCCTCGGTTCGCGAGAATGCGAACGCCACGAGAGAGGTGACCGTGAACACCACGCCCAGCCAGAGCAGGCCGGAGACGGCCGCAAGCACGCCCACCGAGACGAAGAGCACCGCCTGTGCGACATACCGCCCCGGATCGGAGAGCCGGTGCGACGAGCTCGGTGCCATCCACCTGGCCCAGATCATGGCGACCACCAGGGCGACCGCGATGCCGATCAGCCAGCTTCGCCCGCCGTCGACGAGGTGGTTCACGGAGGCGAGCACGAGAGCAAACATCGCCAGCTCGCACGCGAAGGCCACCATGTCGGCGAATCCGACCTGCGGTTCGTCGTTCCTCGCTGTCACAGCACGACCAGCCCTGCGCGCCGGGCGATGATCTCGGCGAGCTCGGCCGGCTTCTCGTTGGGGAGCCAGTGGCTCCTCCCAGGCATCACCTCGAGCCGGTAGTCGCCGGTGACGAACCGTTCCGTCATCTCTACCGCTTTCCGGCCGATCGCGACGTCACGGTCGCTCCAGACCAGGGTGGTCGGCGTC
Source organism: Aeromicrobium sp. (assembly GCA_051005615.1). Lineage (GTDB taxonomy): Bacteria > Actinomycetota > Actinomycetes > Propionibacteriales > Nocardioidaceae > Aeromicrobium. The sequence continues at coordinate 23,392 of JBPCJE010000013.1, read as the reverse complement.
GCGACCCTGCCGGGAAGCTCGCGGGGGCTCGTGACCGGGAGGGCGCGGTAGTAGGCCAGCGCGCCGCGGAGCGCACCGTCCTCGACGATCTCCTGGTGGTACGTCTCGACCATCTCGTCGGTCATGCCACTGTTGCGCAGCAACCAGTCGCCGATTCCGCCCCGGCGGCTCAGCAGCCACTCGGGGAGGAACGGCAGCTGGAACAGCGCGATGTAGTACGACTCCAGCGCCTGCCCGCTTCGGGCGAACGAGCGGAGGAAGGCGCTCGGATGAGGCACCGAGACGGCCGTCAGGGTGAGGAGTGACTCGGGGTGGCGGGCGGCGACTCCCCACGCTCCTGCCGCGCCCCAGTCGTGGCCCACGAGGTGAACCGGCTCGCCGATGGCCGAGATGAGCGCGTGGACGTCGGAAACCAGCGCAGGAGCGCGGTATCCGAGCCGTCCGCGTGGCCGGGCACGCGGCGAGTACCCACGCTGATCGAGCGCGTACGTCCGCGCGCCACGCTCGTTCAGGTACGGCGTCACGGCGTCCCACGACGTGGCGCGCTGCGGGAAGCCGTGCAGGAGGACGACCGGCGTGCCGTCGAACGGTCCGGCATCGATGACGTCGAGGACGAGGTCGTCGTTGCGGAGCTCGGTCAGGCGCTCGGGAGTCACGAACCCACTCTTGCAGGTCGGCTGAACACCGGTCACTAGGATGGGTCGGCACCCCGCCGTCGTCGAAGGAATCTGCATGTCGGACCCCGTCTCGGGTATATCGCGCGCGGAGGTCGCCCACCTGGCCGACCTCGCGCGCATCTCGTTGAGCGACGACGAGCTCGACCACCTCGCCACCGAGCTGCCGGCGATCCTGGAGCACGTCCGCGTCGTTGAAGGCGCCGCCGGCGACGACGTCACGCCGATGAGCCACCCGTTCCCGGTCAGCAACGTCTTCCGCACCGACGAGGTGCGCGAGAGCCTCACGGCCCACGATGCCCTGGCCGGTGCACCCGAGAGCGAGCAGCAGCGCTTCCTCGTCCCGAGGATCCTCGGTGACGAGCAGTGAGTGACGTGACCCAGCTCTCGGCCGGCGAGATGAGCCGGGCGCTCGCCGCGCGCGAGCTGACGTCGGTCGAGCTCACCGGTCGTCACCTGGACCGCATCGCGGCCGTCGACGACGAGATCCACGCCTTCCTGCACGTGGACGCCGACGGCGCGCTTGCCACGGCGCGCGACGTCGACGACCGCCGTGCGGCCGGCGAGGTGCTGCATCCGCTGGCCGGCGTGCCCATCGCGGTCAAGGACGTCATCACCACCAAGGGCATGCCCACCACGGCCGGCTCGCGCATCCTCGAGGGCTGGGTACCGCCGTACGACGCCACGGTCACGCGGCGGCTCAAGGCTGCCGGGCTGCCGATCCTCGGCAAGACCAACATGGACGAGTTCGCGATGGGCTCGTCCACCGAGCACTCCGGCTACGGCCCCACCCGCAACCCGTGGGACACCGGCCGCATCCCGGGCGGCTCGGGCGGCGGCTCAGCGGCCGCAGTCGCGGCGTTCGAGGCCCCACTCGCCGTCGGCACCGACACGGGCGGCTCCATCCGCCAGCCCGGCGCCATGACCGGCACGGTCGGCGTCAAGCCGACGTACGGCGGGGTCTCGCGCTATGGGCTCATCGCCCTGGCCAGCAGCCTCGACCAGGCCGGCCCGGTCACGCGGTCGGTTCTCGACGCCGCGCGGCTGCATGAGGTCATCGGCGGCCACGACCCGTGCGACTCCACCAGCATCGACCGTCCCGTGCCGCCCGTCGTCGAGGCCGCTCGCCGCGCCGACGTCGAAGGCCTGCGGATCGCTGTCGTGCGCGAGCTCGGTGGGGAGGGCTTCCAGCCCGACGTCGTCACCCGGTTCGAGGAGTCCCTGGCACTGCTCGAGGGCGCCGGTGCCGAGATCGTCGAGGTCTCCTGCCCGAGCTTCGTCCATGCGCTCGCCGCGTACTACCTGATCCTGCCGAGCGAGGCGAGCAGCAACCTCGCCAAGTTCGACGCGATGCGATATGGCCTGCGTGTCCGACCAGACGGCGTCGACGGCCCGAGTGCTGAGCAAGTCATGGCGGCCAGCCGCGACGCCGGTTTCGGTGACGAGGTCAAGCGCCGCATCATCCTCGGCACGTATGCGCTCTCGAGCGGCTACTACGACGCCTACTACGGCTCGGCCCAGAAGGTCCGCACCCTCATCGCGCTGGACTTCGAGTCCGCGTTCGAGCAGGCCGACGTGCTCGCCTCGCCCACGTCGCCCACCACGGCGTTCGCGTTCGGCGACAAGCTCGACGACCCGCTGTCGATGTACGCGCAGGACGTCGCCACCATCCCGGCCAACCTCGCCGGCGTGCCGGGCCTGTCGCTCCCGTCCGGGCTGGCCTCCGACGGGCTGCCGACCGGCTTCCAGCTGCTTGCGCCGGCCACCGCCGACGAACGGCTCTACAACGCCGGTGCCGCCCTCGAGCGGCTCCTCGAGGAGCGGTGGGGCGGGCCGATCCTCGGCCAGGCACCGACGCTGGAGGTGGCCCGATGACGACCTCACTCGTCGAGCTTGACGACGCGCTGTTGCGCTATCAGCCGGTGATGGGCCTCGAGGTCCACATCGAGCTGAACACGGCGTCCAAGATGTTCTGCGGCTGCGCCACGACGTTCGGGGCCGAGCCGAACACCCAGGTGTGCCCGGTATGCCTCGGGCTACCCGGTGCGCTTCCGGTCGTGAACGCCACCGCCGTCGAGTCGGCCATCCGCATCGGACTGGCGCTGAACTGCCAGATCGCCGCCTGGTGCCGATTCGCGCGCAAGAACTACTTCTACCCGGACATGCCGAAGAACTTCCAGACGTCGCAGTACGACGAGCCGATCGCGTCCGATGGATGGGTGGAGCTTGAGGTGGACGGAACTGCCGTGCGCATCGAGATCGAGCGCGCGCACATGGAGGAGGACACCGGCAAGTCTCTGCATGTCGGCGGCGCGACCGGACGCATCCACGGTGCCGACCACTCCCTCGTCGACTACAACCGCGCCGGCATCCCGCTCATCGAGATCGTCACCAAGACCATCGAGGTGCCGGGCGACCAGGCTCCCACCGTGGCCCGGGCCTACGTCTCGCACCTGCGTGATCTCATCGGTGGCCTCGGTGTCTCCGACGTCCGCATGGACCAGGGCTCGCTCCGGTGCGACGTCAACCTCTCCCTCAAGCCCATCGGCAGCCCAGGATCGGACAGTTCGGTGCTCGGCACCCGCTCGGAGACCAAGAACGTCAACTCGTTCCGCTCGGTCGAGCGGGCCGCCACGTACGAGATCCGGCGGCACGCCGCGATCCTGGACGCGGGGGAGAAGGTCGTGCAGGAGACGCGTCACTTCCACGAGAGCGACGGCAGCACGTCTCCGGGCCGCGAGAAGTCCGACGCCGACGACTACCGGTACTTCCCCGAGCCCGACCTCGCGCCCATCGCCGCGTCACGCGAGTGGGTCGAGGAGCTGCGCGGAACGTTGCCGGAGCCGCCGGCCACCAGACGCGCCCGGCTGCAGACCGACTGGGGCTTCAGCGACCTCGACATGCGCGACACCATCGGTGCCGGTGCGCTTGAGCTGGTCGCCACCACCATCGAGGCGGGCGCCCCGCCCCAGGCCGCCCGCAAGTGGTGGTTGGGCGAGCTGGCCCGTCGTGCCAACGAGCAGGACGTCGACCTGGACGCCCTCCACATCACGCCCGAGCAGGTCGCCGGCATCCAGGCGCTCATCGACGCCGGACGGGTCAACGACAAGCTCGCTCGACAGGTGTTCGACGGCGTCCTGGCAGGCGAAGGGTCGCCCGAGGAAGTCGTGGTGTCCCGCGGTCTCGAGGTCGTCTCCGACGACAGTGCCCTCGGCGACGCCGTCGACCGCGCGATCGAGGCCAACCCCGACGTCGCCCAGAAGATTCGCGACGGCAAGATCGCCGCGGCGGGTGCGCTCATCGGCGCGGTCATGAAGGAGATGCGCGGTCAGGCCGACGCCGGCCGCGTGCGCGAGCTCATCCTCGAGAAGCTGGGCTGATCGCGCGGCCGGTCAGCCGTGATGGTCGGCGCACCACGCGTCCCGAGCGGCCGTGGCCTTCGCCCCGGACGCAAAGGTCCCACGGATCAGTTGTGCCTGCGTGGCGGCGTAGTTCTCGATCAGCTGCTCGGCCAGCCGGCGTTGGGCCGGAGTCTTGGCGAGAGCGAGGTTCTCGGCGTTGCGCCACACCATCTCGCGCCAGCCACGGATGATCGCGCCGGCCCCGGTCTCCTCCACCGTCAGAACGTCGATGTCGTCGAACGTCGGGTCGAAGCGCGCCGCCTCCTCGGCGAAGACCGGTGCGTACAGGCCGTCGAGGCGCCGGTTGTAGGCGTTGTGATCCTTCTTGTGCGACCTGCCGTCGGAGCCGGTGAGGCCGACCTCGGCCAGAACGTAGGAGAAGTCGCGGTTGATGTGCGCGTTCATCGCGAGCAGGAAGTTGCCCAGCCCCGTCACGGTGCGGTCGTCGGCGGCCTTCAGGGCGATCTGCCACGCCTTCGGCACGGAGGCACGTGCGGCGGCGTCGCCCGAGTGCCACGTGTCCATCGAGTCGAAGTAGAGCTTCGCGAAGACGGCGTCGACCTGGCCCAGCCACACCCGGTCGGTGAACACGCCGGACTCCACCGCCAGGCGGACGTCCTCGGTCACCCGCAGATAGGCGAGGTCGAAGATCGCGTCGTGGTCGCAGCTCGCAGCCGAGACGGCCAGCCGTCGCTTCATCTCGGCGATCGTGGCGTCGATGCACGACGGTGCGCCGCCGGGGCAGACCTCGCCCACGTACGGGGTGTGCTTCACGGGTAGCGCAGGCAGCAAGCCGATCACGGGGTCGAGGGGCCGCGGCGAGATCAGCTGGGCGACGACGTCGGGCGACAGCGGATCGTCGGCCGCAGCCGCGGGGGAGACCATGCCGGTCAGGGAGATGGTGATGAGCATCGTCGCGACGACGCTCGGGCGAGCAAAGCGCATGACATGTCAACGATGTGGTGCAGGTCCGGTTACGAAGACCGTGCCGATACGGTCGGGACGTGGAGATCCCCGAGATCCTCGATCGGACCCGAAAATCGCGATGGCACTCCCCGACGCAGCCGAGCGGACGAGTCATGGTTCGCCGTCGTGGTTCGTCGGCAAGGCGCCGATGTTCGCCACGTTCACCGACCACCACCACGACGCGACTGGGTGGCCATCTGGGCCGCGGCATCGGCGGGGGTCCAGGACTCGTTGGTCGAGCGCGACCCCGACGTCTACTTCGTCCCGCCCTACGTCGGCACCCGTGGATGGATCGGTATGCGCCTCGGCGCGGCCACCGACTGGACGGCCGTCGAGGACCTGCTTGACGATGCTTGGCAGGCGGTCAGCCGGCCCGCTCGATCAGGGCCTTGAGCTCGTCGAGCACCAGCTGCGGCTCGCCGAACGGGATGAAGTGGCTGGCGTCGATCTCGATGTAGACGGAGTCCTCGATGCGCTCAGCGGCACTGCGCATGTCGCGCGCGCCGGTGAGCATGTCGCGAGATCCGGCCAGCAACGTGACCGGCACCTTGACCGCCGACAGTGAGACGCGCCGGTGCCGGGCCACGCCGAGCGCGAGACGGGCGTACCAGTCGGGATCGGTCGAGAGGATCTCCTGCATCAGGTCGCGGATGACCGCAGGGTCGGCCGACTTGTCCATGAAGCGCGTCCACCGCAGCACGTTCGCCGTGCCGGTGGTCCAAGGCAGTCGGGTGGTGACTGGACCCCACAGACGTCCCGTGGCCCGAGCGCCCTGCGCTGCGCCGACCGAGAGTCGACGAGCCAGGATGTGCGGGATCCCGAGGGGCCCGAGCACGGTCGACAGGGTGTTGCCGGGGACCCCGGCGACGGCGAAGACACCCTTGACCCGCTCCGGGTGACGTCCGGCCAGCTCGAAGGCGACCGTCACGCCGGCCGACCAGCCCATCACGACGCACGACTCGACGCCGGCGTCGTCCAGCACGGCGAGGGCGTCGTCGACGAACGCGTCGAGGTCGACCCGGCTGCGGTCCGTCGGTCGGTCGGACCCGCTGACCCCGCGGTGGTTCCACGAGATGATCCGCACGCCGCAGTCGGGAACAGCGAGCGACGGCCACGCGTGCGGGTTGGCGCCGAGCCCGTTGACCAGCAGCACGGTCGGCCCGTCGGCGTCGTTCGTCCAGGCACGGAGCCGGGTGCCGTCGGCACTGTAGACGTCGTGGTACCGGACTCGGGTCGTTCCTGCGCTGGTCACAAAGGACGATTCTCCCCGGTGGAGACAGTCGGCCGCAACGCGATTCCGTAGAGTCGCCCACATGACGTCCGACACGCCGTCCGGTGCTGTCCGCCGCCCACGTCCCGGCACCCCCGCCGGTGAGCGCACCGCCGACCTCGTGCTCGAGGGCGGCGGCGTCAAGGGCATCGCCCTGGTGGGGGCGGCCTCCGCACTCGACGAGGCGGGCTGGCGCTTCGTGCGGGTGGCCGGATCGTCGGCCGGTTCGCTGGTGGGGGCCGTGATCGCCGCGATGCAGCTGGCCGGCGAGCCGATGAAGAACGTCGACGAGATCGTGCGCACCCTCGACTATCGCAAGATGCTCGACCGCCGGACGGGAGGTCGTGCCCTGAGGTGGTGGCCTCGGGCCGCCGACGCGTGGGGGGTCATCTTTCACCTGGGCATGTACCGCGGGCACTACATGACGCAGTGGACCAGGGGCGTGCTGGCCGACCTCGGTGTACGGACGTTCTCCGACCTCGAGTTCGACGACCCGGGATCGGCGCTCGCACCCGAGCAGTCGTACCACCTGCTCGTCACCGCGAGCGACCTGAGCCGGCAGCGTCTCATGTACCTGCCCTGGGATCTGGGGGCGTATGGCATCGACCCCGCGTCCTTCTCGGTCGCCCGGGCGGTTCGGGCGTCCGCCGCCATTCCGTTCATGTTCGAGCCGGTGCGGCTCCGTTCGGCCTTCGGCGTCTCGACGCTCGCGGACGGGTCACTCCTGCGCAGCTATCCCATCGAGATCTTCGACCGCCACGACGGCAAGCCGGACAGGTGGCCGACCATCGGCATCCGCCTCAGCTCACCGTCCAGCGAGCGTGCGGCGGCGAAACCGGTCACCGGCCCGGTCTCGCTGATCCAGAGCCTGATCTACACGACGGTCGACTCGACCCAGGTGCGGCACGTCAGCGAACCGATCAACGTCGATCGCAGCATCTTCGCGAAGCCGACCGGGGTTCGCTGGACCGACTTCGACCTCACCGACGAGCAGCAGCAGGGCTTGTTCGACGCTGGTTACGCCGCCGGCCAGAAGTGGGTGTCGCGCTTCCCGGACGGGCCTCCGCCGCGCCCGCCCGAACGACTGTCGGGCGACCACGTCGAGGTCTAGACGACCGCGCCCGCCCCCAGTCCGGCCATCAGCTCGGCGGTGTCGAACCGGATCAGGTTGTCGACGACCTTCCCGTCGCGCACCCGGATGCGGTCGATGCCGGTGAGCTCGAACGGCCCGTCCGGTCCCGTGGCGCCGGCCCGCCACTGGATGAAGATCACGTCACCGCTGTGCGCACTCTCGACGACCTGCGCGCGGAGGTCGGGGACCATCGTGAGGAGCTCACCGATCGCCCGGACGTACGCGTCGCGACCGGTGACCGTCTCCTGTCCCGGCCACTGCCCGACGATGTCGGGTGCGAGAACGTCACCGATCCCCTCGACGCTCGGGCTGTCCCAGAAAGCCGCCCAGGCGGCGACGGAGAACGTGGTGGCCTCGTTGTCGTGATTCATCAGGTGCTCCTTCGTCTCGTGGGTGTGCGCACCACGGTGGCAACCGGAGGTCACGGGAGCAATGACGTCCGACGTCATGGCGGGTGGTTCAGTCCGTGTGGACGGCCAGGGCGCCGACGAGCATCTCCGCACCGTTCTCGGAGTGGTCGAGGAAGAGGCTCGGTTCGGTGAGCTCGAGCTCGATGAGTCGAGGTGCGCCATCGACGTCGGTGACGAGATCGACGCGTGCATACGCGAGCGCGGCGGCGCCGCCCAGCTCCGCAGGCACGGCGGCGAGCACCTGCTCGGCGACGTCGAGCTGCGCCGCCGTGGGAGCGCGGGGGGTGATGACCTCGCGACGATCACGATCTTGCCGCACGCCTTCGCCACGTCCGAGGAGTGGCCCCTTGCGGATGGCGTGCGAGAACCGGCCACCGAGATAGACGAGCCCGGTCTCACCGTCGCTGTCGACGGACGGGATGTACGGCTGCACCATGACGGTGCGTCCGGCGGCGTTCAGCTCCGCGCTGTGGGCGTACACCTCCTCGATGCTCGACCAGCGGGCGGTGTCGCGCGAGCCGGCCGAGATGGCCGGTTTGACGACCCACTCCCCGAGGTCTGCGCCGGAACGAGGAAGATCGTCGCCGTCGCGGAGGTCCCAGCGGGTATCGATCACGGGCACACCGGCGTCCATGAGCTCGCGGAGGTAGACCTTGTCGGTGTTCCAGGCCAGAATGGCGGCGGAGTTGAGCAGGTGCGGTACTTGCGCGGCCCAGGCGAGGAAGGTGTCGCGGCGGTCCACGTAGTCCCAGCACGATCGCACCACGACGACGTCGTACGTCGACCAGTCGACGGAGGCGTCGTCCCACGCGACGATGTCGGCGTCGATGCCGCGGCGCGTGGCCGCGTCCCGGAGCAGGGGCAGGTCGACGTCGAAGTCGCGGTGCGGGTCGCTGGTGGCGAAGGCGATGGTCACGGGAGTCACTGTAGAGGCCGGTGTCGCTGTGGGTCTTGACGAAGGGCTCGTCAACGCGTTCCTGCTCTGCCGGGACGAGCTCGTGAGCCGCCTCGACTCGCGCAAGCGGCGCCTGGTCCTGGGCGTCCTGCGCGGCACCAGCCAGAAGGAGCTCGCGGTGAGCGAAGGCATCTCGCCTTCGGCTGTCTCTCAGAGTCTCCAGCGGGCCGGGGCGTTCGCCCTGCTCGGAGCCACCGATCTGGTGAGTCCATCATGATCCTGCTCGCGCTCCTGCTGGCCATGCTCGGCACCGCCGACCTCGTACGTCCGGAGAACCGGGCCTCGTCGCGGGTCGAGGGGGTCGTGGCCGGGGTCGTCGGGGGAGCGGTCCTGGTGCTGCTCGTCTCCGGCCTGGCCATCGGATCGGCGGCCTGGGCGGTGGTTCCCGTCGGCCTCGTGCTGCTGATCGCCTGGATCCTGCTCACCCCGGTCGGCGTCGTCCAGACCGATCGTCCGTGGCCGGTCGCCGGGCTCGCGCACCGCACTCGCGGCTCTCGCGGTGCCCCAGCCCAGCGTCAACCGAGGCTGGCTGGTCCGCTGGTACGACGGGCTCGACGTCCGGGTGCTCGCCGACGTCCCGGTCGAACAGTTCGTGCTCGGGGCAGCGTGCGTGGTGTTCCTCGTCGAGTCGGCCAACATCGTCGTGCGGCTGATGCTCATCGGCACCGGCCCGAGCGTCATCGCCACCGAGAACACCTTGCAGGGCGGACGCATCCTGGGTCCGATCGAGCGTGTCTTCATCCTGGCCATGGCGCTCGCCGGCGAGTACGCCGCATTGGGCGCCGTGGTCGCGGCCAAGGGCATCCTCCGGTTTCCGGAGATCTCCCGCGACGAGCCGGGTGGTTCTCGGGCCGAGTACGTCCTGGTCGGCAGCTTCGTCAGCTGGGCCCTCGCCTTCGTCTTCGTCCCGCTGTTCTAGGCATCCGGATGTGAAGCGCGACAGGGCAAGATCGCCCGGTGCGTGGCAAGGCACCCCTCGCATCCGCAAGTAGTCGTAATCTTGGCCCATGCCCACCGATGAGAAGCCAGTCGCGAGCGGCGTCGACATCAAGCCGCGGAGCCGCGACGTCACCGACGGCCTGGAGAAGACCGCGGCGCGCGGCATGCTGCGAGCGGTCGGCATGGGCGACGACGACTGGGACAAGCCGCAGGTCGGTGTGGCCTCGAGCTGGAACGAGATCACGCCGTGCAACCTCTCGCTCGACCGGCTCGCCAAGGCGTCCAAGGAGGGCGTCCACGCGGCCGGCGGCTACCCACTGGAGTTCGCGACCATCTCCGTCTCCGACGGCATCGCCATGGGTCACGAGGGCATGCACTTCTCGCTGGTGAGCCGCGAGGTCATCGCCGACTCCGTCGAGACGGTCATGATGGCCGAACGCCTCGACGGGTCCGTGCTCCTGGCCGGCTGCGACAAGAGCTTGCCGGGCATGCTGATGGCCGCCGCCCGTCTCGACCTCTCGAGCGTCTTCCTCTACGCCGGGTCGATCATGCCGGGAAGCGTCGACGGCAAGGACGTCACGATCATCGATGCGTTCGAGGCCGTCGGCGCGTGCATCAAGGGGCTCATCACGCCCGAGGAGGTCGACAAGATCGAGCGGGCGATCTGCCCGGGCGAGGGCGCCTGCGGCGGCATGTACACCGCCAACACGATGGCCTCGGCCGCCGAGGCGCTCGGCATGAGCCTGCCCGGCTCCGCTGCCCCGCCCGCCCCCGATCGCCGCCGTGACGAGTACGCCCGCAAGTCCGGCGAAGCCGTCGTCGAGCTGCTGCGCCGCGGCATCACCGCGCGTCACATCCTCACCAAGGAGGCGTTCGAGAACGCCATCACGGTCGTCATGGCGCTCGGCGGTTCCACGAACGCGGTGCTGCACCTGCTGGCCATCGCCCGCGAGGCCGAGGTCGCACTGACGCTCGACGACTTCAACCGGGTCGGCGACAAGGTGCCTCACCTCGGCGACCTCAAGCCGTTCGGCCGCTACGTCATGAACGACGTCGACCGGGTGGGCGGCATACCGGTCGTCATGAAAGCCCTGCTCGACGCCGGGTTGATGCACGGTGAGTGCCTCACCGTCACCGGACGCACCATGGCCGAGAACCTGGCCGAGATCGACCTCGGCATCGACGGCGACATCATCCGTCCGCTCGACGCCCCGATCCACCAGACCGGCGGCATCACGATCCTGCGCGGCTCGCTGGCTCCTGACGGGGCTGTCGTCAAGAGCGCCGGCTTCGACTCCGACGTCTTCCGCGGCACGGCACGGGTGTTCGACGGCGAGCGCGCGGCGATGGACGCGCTGGAGGACGGCACGATCACGTCCGGCGACGTCGTCGTGATCCGTTACGAGGGTCCCAAGGGCGGCCCCGGCATGCGCGAGATGCTGGCGATCACCGGTGCGATCAAGGGCGCCGGGCTCGGCAAGGACGTGCTGCTGCTCACCGATGGCCGGTTCTCGGGCGGCACCACCGGCCTGTGCGTCGGCCACCTGGCACCCGAGGCGGCCGACGGCGGTCCGATCGCGTTCGTCGTGGACGGCGACCCCATCACGCTCGACATGGCGAACCGCACCCTCGAGGTCGAGATCGACGACGACGAGCTCGCCAACCGTCAGGACGGCTGGGCGCCGCCGGCCCCGAGGTACACCACAGGTGTGCTCGCCAAGTACCGCAAGCTCGTCAGCTCGGCGGCCGATGGCGCTGTTTGTGGCTGAGAGGTGACGCGATGCGGACCATCGAGCAGCTGCTCGGCATCGAGGCCCCGCTGATCCAAGCACCGATGGCCGGCAGCCAGGACAGTCGTCTGGCGATCGCGGTCGCCGACGCCGGTGGTCTCGGGTCGTTGCCGACCGCCCTGATGTCCCCGGAGACGCTCCAGACGCAGGTCGCCGCGATCCGGGCCGCGACGTCGGCGCCCTTCAACCTCAACTTCTTCTGCCACGAGCCACCTGCGCCCGACGCACCTCGCGAAGAGGCGTGGCGCGCGCAGCTGGCGCCGTACTACCGCGAGCTCGGCGTCGACCCGTCGACCATCCCCGAGGCCCCGGTTCGCGCTCCGTTCACCCACGACATCGCCGACCTGCTCGACCGTGACCCGCCGCGGGTCGTGAGCTTCCATTTCGGCCTGCCGGCACCAGACCTGCTGGCCCGTGTGAAGCGCTGGCGTGCCGTCGTCCTCTCCTCGGCCACGACGTTCGAAGAGGGGCAGTGGCTCGAGGCGAACGGCGCCGATGTCGTCATCGCGCAGGGTCTGGAAGCGGGAGGACACCGCGGCATGTTCCTGACCACGGACGTCACGACGCAGGTCGGCACCTTCGCCCTCGTCGAACGACTGGCGGGAACGCTGGCCGTGCCGGTGATCGCGGCCGGTGGGATCTCGACACCGAAGGGCGTCCGGGCGGCGACGGCCCTGGGTGCGGCCGGCGTCCAGACCGGGACCGTCTACCTGCTGAGCACCGAGGCGATGACCGCGCCGCTCCATCGCGCGGCACTGGCCTCGCCCGGTGTCGGGAACACGGCGGTCACGCACCTCTTCACCGGACGTCCCGCCCGGAGCATCGTGAACCGGCTCATGCGGGAGCTCGGGGCGATGGGCGCCGAACCGCCCGCCTTCCCACTGGCCGGCGGCGCGATCATGCCGCTCCGGACGACGGCCGAGGACCGCGGATCCTCCGACTTCTCGCCGCTGTGGGCCGGTCAGAACGCGGCCGCGTGCCGGGAGTCCACCGCCGGGGAGATCACGCGCGACCTGTGCGCTGGGTTCTGAGTGCGACCCGATCCACATGCTGGAACGAGTCGTCTCACGACTTGACCACCCGGTCTCTGCAGGCGAGACTGGCCCGGTGCACGCAGAACTCCTTGTCGTAGTTCTCTGACGCGCGAACCCACCGGTCGCGCGTCACCCCTCGTCATGCCTTCCGGCGGAGGGGTTTTTTCATGTAGACAGACGGTCCACCATGGATGCACACGGGAGAAGGACGGACGATGACGGGACAGGCCACCGGGCAGGCGCCCGGGCAGATCGATGGCAGCCCTGGACAGACGGCTGAACCGATGACCGGGGCGCAGAGCCTCGTTCGGTCGTTGGAGCACGCAGGTGTCGAAGTGATCTTCGGCATCCCGGGCGGGGCGATCCTGCCCGCGTACGACCCCCTGTTCGACTCCGACACGATCCGTCACATCCTGGTCCGCCACGAGCAGGGCGCCGGCCACGCCGCGCAGGGCTACGCGATGGTCACCGGTCGCGTCGGCGTCTGCATGGCCACGTCCGGCCCCGGTGCGACCAACCTCGTCACCGCCCTCGCGGACGCCCACATGGACTCCGTGCCGATCGTCGCGGTCACCGGGCAGGTCCCGAGCGGGTCCATCGGCACGGACGCCTTCCAGGAGGCCGACATCCGCGGCATCACGATGCCGATCACCAAGCACAGCTACCTCGTCACCGACCCCGACGACATTCCGCGCACGATTGCTGAGGCGTTCCACATCGCCTCGACCGGACGTCCCGGCCCAGTGCTCGTCGACATCGCCAAGGACGCGCTGCAGAAGACCACCACGTTCACGTGGCCGAGCGAGCTTGCGCTCCCCGGCTATCGGCCGACGACACGACCGCACGGCAAGCAGGTGCGCGAGGCGGCCCGACTCATCGCCGAGGCCAAGCGTCCGGTCCTGTACGTCGGCGGCGGTGTCATCAAGGCCGAGGCCTCGGCCGAGCTGGCGATGCTCGCCGACCTGACCCAGATCCCGGTCATCACCACGCTGATGGCGCGGGGCGCGCTCCCTGACTCCCATGAGCTGCACCTGGGCATGCCCGGCATGCACGGGTCGGTCGCGGCGGTGGCCGGGTTGCAGAAGTCCGACCTGCTCATCTCGCTCGGGGCTCGTTTCGACGACCGCGTCACCGGCCAGCTCTCGACGTTCGCCCCGTTGGCCAAGGTCATCCACGCCGACATCGACCCTGCGGAGATCTCCAAGAACCGGGTCGCCGACGTCCCCATCGTGGGCGACTGCCGCGAGGTCATCTCCGACCTCATCGTCATGCTGCGCAAGCAGGCCGATGAGGACGGGCTCGTCGGCGACTACACGGCGTGGCGCGAGCAGATGCTCGGCGTCAAGGCCAAGTTCCCGGTCGGCTACGACAAGCCCGAGAAAGGACTCGCCCCGCAGCAGGTCATCGAGCGGATCAGCGAGATCGCCGGGCCCGAGGCGACCTACGTGGCCGGTGTCGGTCAGCACCAGATGTGGGCCGCGCACTTCATCGACTTCGAGCGTCCGCGCCAGTGGCTCAACTCCGGCGGCGCCGGCACGATGGGCTACTGCGTGCCCGCGGCGATGGGCGCCCAGGTGGGCGAGCCCGACAACGTCGTGTGGGCCATCGACGGCGACGGCTGCTTCCAGATGACCAACCAGGAGCTCGCCACCTGTGCCATCGAGGGCATCCCGATCAAGGTCGCGATCATCAACAACTCCTCGCTCGGCATGGTCCGGCAGTGGCAGACGCTGTTCTACGAGGGGCGCTACTCCAACACCGACCTCGACACCGGTGGTGCCGACATCGGTGCCCGCCGCATCCCCGACTTCGTCAAGCTCGCCGAGGCCTACGGCTGCATCGGTCTGCGATGCGAGAGCGAGGCCGACCTCGACGAGACGATCGAGAAGGCCATGAGCATCACCGACGCGCCCGTGGTCATCGACTTCGTGGTCGAGCGCGACGCCATGGTGTGGCCCATGGTCGCGGCCGGCACCAGCAACGACGACATCAAGATCGCGCGTGACCTCGCGCCCGAGTGGGACCAGGACGACATATGAGTACCCATACCCTGAGTGTTCTCGTCGAGAACACCCCCGGCGCTCTCGCGCGCGTCTCGAGCATGTTCATGCGACGCGGCTTCAACATCGACTCGCTGGCGGTCGGGCCGACGGAGATCCCCGAGATCTCGCGCATGACGATTGTCGTGAACGTCGACGACCTCCCGCTCGAGCAGGTCACCAAGCAGCTCAACAAGCTCGTCAACGTGCTCAAGATCGTCGAGCTCGACTCAGGCTCGGCGGTCGAGCGCGAGCTGATGCTCATCAAGGTCAAGACTGACGCCCAAACCCGAGGTCAAGTCCTCGAAACTGTTCAGCTCTTCCGGGCCAAGGTGGTCGACGTCGCGACCGACGCCGTCACCATCGAGGCAACCGGCGACGCGGGCAAGCTGACCGCCATGCTGAACGTCCTGGAGCCGTTCGGCATCCGGGAGATCGCCCAGTCGGGACGTGTGGCCATCGGCCGCGGCTCCCGTTCCATCACCGACCGCACACTGCGCGCCGTCCCCGGCGCCCAGGCTGGCTGACACAGCCGCACGATCCGAGGAGAACCAGTGGCAGCAGAGTTGTTCTATGACGACGACGCAGATCTCAGCATCATCCAGGGCCGGAACGTCGCCGTGCTCGGGTACGGCAGCCAGGGCCACGCCCACGCGCTGTCGCTGCGCGATTCCGGCGTCGACGTGCGCGTCGGTCTTCTCGAGGGCTCCGCGAGCCGTCCCAAGGCCGAGGCCGAGGGCCTGCGCGTCCTCACCCCGGCCGAGGCCGTCGAGGAGGCCGACGTGATCGTCGTCCTCGCGCCCGACCACAAGCAGCGTCAGCTCTACACCGAGTCGGTCGAGCCGAACCTGGTCGACGGCGACGCGCTGTTCTTCGGCCACGGCTTCAACATCCGCTTCGGCTACATCAAGCCGCCGGCCGGCGTCGACGTCTGCATGGTCGCCCCGAAGGGACCCGGCCACCTCGTGCGCCGCGAGTTCGTCGAGGGTCGGGGCGTGCCCGACATCATCGCGGTCGAGCAGGACGCCACCGGCAAGGCGTGGGACCTCGCGATGTCGTACGCCAAGGCGATCGGCGGCACGCGCGCCGGCGCCATCAAGACCACGTTCACCGAGGAGACCGAGACCGACCTGTTCGGTGAGCAGGCCGTGCTGTGCGGCGGTGTCTCGCAGCTGATCATGTACGGCTTCGAGACTCTCACCGAGGCCGGCTACCAGCCCGAGGTCGCCTACTTCGAGTGCCTGCACGAGCTCAAGCTGATCGTCGACCTGATGTACGAGGGCGGCATCGCGAAGCAGCGCTGGTCGGTGTCCGACACCGCTGAGTACGGCGACTACGTCTCCGGCCCGCGCGTCATCGACGAGCACGTCAAGGAGAACATGCGCGCCATCCTCGCCGACATCCAGGACGGCTCGTTCGCCCAGCGCTTCATCGACGACCAGGACGCTGGGGCGCCGGAGTTCAAGGAGCTGCGCCGCAAGGGCGCCGAGCACCCGATCGAGGCCGTCGGCAAGGAGCTTCGCGGCTTGATGGCCTGGGTCAAGACCGATGACTCCGACTACGTCGAGGGATCGGCCGCACGCTGACCCCTGGCGACTCCGATGTGGCTGCTCGCCTCCGGGCGGCGGGCTGCGTGTTCGCGGAGGACGAGGCGGCGCTGATCGTCGAGACCGCCGGGTCGCCCGACGAGCTCGAGTCGATGGTGGGTCGGCGCGTGTCAGGTCTTCCGCTGGAGCAGGTGCTCGGCTGGGCCGAGTTCCACGGTCTCCGCGTGGCCGTCGAGCCGGGCGTCTTCGTGCCGCGACGACGCACGGCCTTGCTGGTCGAGCAGGCTGTCGAGCTCCTGGCGGGTGTGCAGCAGCCCGTCGTCGTCGACCTGTGTTGCGGCACGGGAGCAGTCGCCATGGCCGTGCATGACGCGGTGGCCCGTGTCGAGCTGCACGCCGCCGACATCGAGCCCCGTGCGGCGCACTGCGCTCGCCGCAACCTCGCCGGCATCGGCATCGTCCACCAGGGTGACCTCACCTCTGCACTGCCCGAGGACCTCGCGGGACGCGTCGACGTGATCGTCGTGAACGCCCCCTACGTGCCGTCGGCAGAGATCGCGATGATGCCACCGGAGGCTCGGGATCATGAACCGCGGCCGGCGCTCGACGGCGGTGCCGACGGCGTCGCCATCCATCGGCGAGTGGCCGCAGAGGCACCCCGATGGTTGCGGCCGGGTGGGCACCTCGTCGTCGAGACGAGCCGGAGCCAGGGTTCACAGACCCGGGAGGCGATGACGCGACACGGCCTCGACCCCAGGCTCGTCCGGTCCGACGACCTCGATGGCACTGCCGTCGTCGGGCATGTTCGCACCCCATGACGCTGGTCGACATGGATGAACGCCGGCTGTTCGAGGGGTGGGCGCACGTGACGTCGCGGCTGCAGAGGAGCGCTGCCGCATGAGGACCTGGTCGCCCACAACGCCGTACCGGGCCGCGGCTCGCCGCAGCGCCCGCCGCTTCCGGCGTCTGCGCACGCTCTGAGATCGCAAAGCGGTCAGGACGTCGGGTCCGGTGGCCCGATCCGCAGCACCGCGGCCCGGTCGACCATGCCCTCGAGCTGAATCCGGCCGTGGTAGAGCTCGCTCCACCGCCGGATGATCTCCGCTGCCATGGGGAGATGACCGCGCTTCTCATCGTGCAACGCCGCCACGGCCGCCATGTCGGCCGCGACCCTGTTCCGCAGGGAGTTGCCCTTGTTGTCGTCGTTGAAGTGCCCGAACCGCGAGTCGAGCGAATCGAGCTTGCCCTCCAGGCGCGCGAGCGCCTCGAGCACGGCGCTCTGCTCACCCTCGACCCGAGCCAGCCGCTCGTTCGTGGACTCGGGTCGATCGGACGTGCGCTGACGTCGCACGGACAAACCTTCCTGCTGTGGGTTTTGCGGGCCGCTTCGGCCGGCGGGTTTCGACAGTATCTGCCGACGAGTGGCCGCCGGCCACGGGTGAGCGCAGCTCAGGCGATGAGGTCCAGTCGCGGTCCGTCCGGCGCATCGTCGGCGCGCCGACCGGCGTAGGCCTTCGCCAGCCGGTGCACGGCATCCTCGAGCACGGCGAGGCTTTGGGTGTACGGCAGTCGGAGGTGAGCTTCGCCTGCGACGGGCGCTCCGGTGAAGAAGCGAGAGCCCGGCGTGAGGAGCAGCCCGTGCTCTCGCGCCGCGGCCACGAGCCGGGTGGAGTTGTGCTCCGGGAGGTCGAGCCACAGCGAGAGGCCCCCGGCGGGACGATCGACGTCGAGCTCGGGCACATGCGCGGCAAGCAGGTCCACCAAGTGGTCGCGCTGGGCGCGGAACGACTGGAGCGCGCTGTTGAGGACCGGCTCAGGGTCGCGCAGGACCTCGGCGAGGACCAGCTGCTCGAACGCGGACGTGCCGAGGTCGTGCGTCATGCGGGTCTGCACGATCGGCATGACGAGCTCGCGTGGAGCACGGATCCAGCCGACCCTCAGGCCACCCCAGAACATCTTGGACGCCGAGTCGACGAGGAAGACGTCGCGGTGGTACGAGGCGAACGACGGCGGCAGGTCGACGCCGTCGAGGTTGATGTCGCGCAGCGACTCGTCGATGACGACACAGGCATCGGTCTGGCGCATCGCGCGGGCGAGGGCTCCGCGGGTGGCGTCGTCCATCACGGCGGCCGTCGGGTTGTGGAAGTCCGGAATCAGGTAGGCGCCCCGATGACCCGAGGCGAGCATCGCGGTCGCCGTCTCGACGTCCCACGGATCGTCGGTGACGGGCATGGGCGTCGGGCGGGCGCCCGTCGCGGCGAAGGCCTCATGGGCGTGCGGGTAGCTCACCGACTCGACGACCACGCGGTCGCCGTGGCCGACGAAGGCTCTCGCGATGAGCGACACCGCGCCCAGGGCTCCGCTCGTCACGACGATCTGGTCGGGCGTCGTGGGCAGGCCGCGGGCCGAGTACCGCTCTGCCAGCAGCTCGCGAAGAGCGGGCAGACCGTCCGGGAGGTAGCCGGTCGTCGACAGCAGGCCAGGCAACCGGTCGATGGCCGTCTCGAAGGCGCGACCGAGGCCGACCGGGGCCACCGGCGCGGCGTAGGTCATGGCAATCCCCGAGTCGTCGTCGGGTGTCGCGATCAGGCTGCTCGCGCTCGACTCGGCGAACGGCACGCAGACGACGCTCCCCGACCCCCGACGAGAGCGCAGCAGTCCGGCCTCGCGGAGCTCGGCGTACACCCGCGCCGTGGTCGTCCTGCTGACGCCGGTGGCGGCGGCGAGCTCGCGCTCACTGGGCAGGCGGGCGCCGGCGGTGATGCGCCCGTCGACGATCAGCAGACGGATCTGGTCGGCCAGGTCGCGGTACGCCACTCCGACCGGAGGGGTCAGGGCCGCCGCGAGGCGCGGAGCGGACAACGTGACCGACATGGGGCCACTGTCTCACGATTGGCTATGTTCTTAAAGGCCAATTTGGAGCATCATGGAGTCATGGTTCTCTTGCTGATCGCTCTCGTGGCCCTCGCGGCGATGCTCGTCGCGCTGGTTCGCGCGGTCGCCGAGGACGGATACGGCCGGCGCCCACCACCTCGCAGTCACCACGCCGAGGAGGAGCCGCTCGACTCCTGGGGCCTGCCGATCCGCGACTTCGGCTCGTCGATGACGCCGCGTTGATGGCCACCTACCAGCCCACCGACCTGGGGTCGGTGGAGCAGCTCCGTGCCGGGCGCCTTCCGCGTCGCGTCACACAGCTGGTCATCGGGCTCGTCCTGTACGGCTTCACGATGGCCCTGATGGTGCGGGCCGACCTCGGCCTCGACCCGTGGGACGTGTTCCACCAGGGGGTCGCAGGTCACGTTCCGCTCACGTTCGGTCAGGTCGTGATCGTGGTGGGCACCGTCGTGCTGCTGCTGTGGATCCCGCTGCGGCAGATGCCGGGCCTCGGCACGGTGCTCAACGTCATCATCATCGGCCTGGCAGCCGATGCCGGACTGGCCGTCGTCGATCGACCCGACGAGCTCTGGCTGCGAATCGTCCTGCTCGTCGCCGGCGTCGTGGGCAACGGCCTGGCCGGCGCGCTCTACATCGGCGCCCATCTCGGGCCCGGACCGCGCGACGGACTGTGGCTCGGGCTGGTGCGTCGCACCGGGCACAGCGTCCGGCTCTGGCGGACGACCATCGAGCTGACGGTGCTCGTCGTCGGATTCCTCCTCGGTGGCACCGTCGGCGTGGGCACGGTGCTCTACGCGTTGGCGATCGGTCCGACCGTGCAGTTCTTCCTGCCGATGACCCAGGCCAGGCTGACTCCCGGGGCACCTCCTGACGTCGGGGGCGACTGACAGCCTCCTGCCGTCATCGGTACGTTGCACGGATGGCCGAGAAGCCCCAAGGCGGTCGTGCGCGGCGTCTGCCCGTCGAGCTCGTGATGCTCCGCGTCACCAATGCCCGTCACCGACTGCCCGCGGTCTTCGGCACCGGTCTACTGATCTTTCTCGCGCTCGGCGTGATGATCGGCGCCGGCATCTTCTCGCTGGCCGGTGTGCAGGCGGCGACCATGGCAGGCCCAGCGGTGATCATCTCGTTCCTGGTCGCGGCGGTGGTGTGCGTGCTGGCGGCGCTGTCCTACGCGGAGCTGTCGTCGACGATCCCCGTGGCCGGCAGCGCCTACACCTTCACCTACGTCGCTTTCGGTGAGATCTGGGCGTGGGTCGTCGGCTGGGCCCTGGTGCTGGAGCTGGTGGTGGCCGCGGCTCTGGTCTCGCGCGTCTGGGCGGCCTACTTCGTCGCCTCGGTCGAGGGCTTCGACGTCGCCCTGCCCGCTGCGATCACCGATCACGCGATGGTCGACCAGGGGGTCGGATGGGTGGCTCTGCTGCTGGTGGTGATCCTGACGCTGCTCGTCATGGCCGGTACCCAGCTGTCCGGCCGAGTGCTGGCCACGATCGTCTCGGTCAAGCTGACGGCCGTCGTGCTCGTCATCATCGTCGGCACCAGCAAGGTCGACACCGACAACTACACCCCATTCATCCCCGAGCCCGTCTCCGGCGGCGGGGCCCGCGGATCCGTGCTGCAGAACTTCCTCGACAAGTACGCACTGGCGGCAGCTCTTCCACTCTGACCTGCGCAAACGTCACGGCTCTTCCCCCGCGGTCCGCAAATAGTCCGCACTTGCTCCAAGAACCTCGTCGACAGCCGCTCGGGTCAGGTCCTCAGAATCGGGCCACATGTGTGAGTACGTGTCCAGCGTCTCTTGGGCAGACGAATGGCCGAGGCGAGCCTGCACGACCTTCACGCTCTCCCCGTGGCGGATCAAGAGCGACGCGTAGTAGTGACGCAAAGAGTGCAGGTGCGTACCTGCTGGCGCGTTCGCTTTGACCGCCGCTCGGCTGAACGCTCGGGACACGTAATCGCGGTTCAGCATGGAGCCGTTCACCGCCGTAAACAGCATTTCGTCGACCCCGCTCCCCCACTCGGCAATGTGTGCCGCAAGCGAGTCGACAACCACCTGGGGCAGCGGGATCGTGCGATGGCTCGCCTTCGTTTTGGGTGGCCCGAACGTATGGGTCCGCGTCAGAAGTTGACGGTCTACGCGGACCGTGCGCCGCAAGAAGTCGACGCGGTCCAGGGTCACGGCGGTCGCCTCCCCCGGCCTCATGCCGGTGCCCGCCATCAACGTGATGAGCGCGCCCAGGTGGTCGGGCATGTGCCGCTCGATGGCGAGGACTATCCCCGTGTCGAGCGGGACGACCTCAGGCTTCTCTATGGCCGGGAGCGTGATGCGTTGGCATGGGCTCCTGCCGATGATTCGGTCCGCCTCGGCAGCACGGAACACTGCTCGCATGTGCTGGTAGGTGACCTTCACGGTGGACGGCTTGAGTTTCATGCTCAGCTCGTACACCCACTGCTGGATATCCGACTGACGGATCGACGCCAGCGGGAGATCGCCGAATCGCGGCAAGGCATGAACGCGAAGGGCAACGTCGACCATCGCCGCGGTGTTGCGGCGGTGAATCTGGGACGCCTGCCACTTCGTCGCGTACTCGCCGAACGTGATCTTGCCGGCACGCGGGTCCACGTACATGCCAGTGAGTACGTCGGCGGTGACCTCGTCGAGCCAGCGTTGTGCGTCGACCTTGCGATCGAAGTGCCGGGCGTGTTCCTTGCCAGCGTCGTCGCGGTACCGCGCGCGGTACCGGCCGTCGGTTCGCTTCTTGATACTCGCCATCTCTACGCCCTCTTCTTCCCAGGTGTGGTCTTTGGCAGCAGTGGAGGCTCGGCTTTCCGTGCGCGCTGGACGTATCGAGCGGCCGTCCGATGCTCCACCCCGAACGCGGCCATGATCGCTTCGAGGGGCCGGCCCTCTACATTCTCGCGATAGATGCGGGCAACCTCGGCCAGCATCTCGTCAGTCACGGTGCGTCGGGTGCCACGGCGCACATACTTGATGACCTTCTTGTCGGCCTCGAAGTCCTCGTCGGACTTGTTGATGGTCATTGTCCAGGACGTGTCCCCGCTCGGGAGATCAACTGCCGTGACAGCCGCTTCGGCCACGATGTTGTCCACCCACTGCTCGATCGTTGCGGACTTCAGATCACCGCTGCGCACTTCCCGACCCTCCGGGTGGGCCTCGATTCTCAGCTCCGTGCAATGGGGCACGCCCTTGCGCACCTCAATGGTCATGTAGACCGCCGGCCACCGATCAGCGGTGCTCGGAAAGGTGACCTTGATCTTGTCGGGAACGAGGCGGTCTCCGATCCGCGTCCGCTCCAGCTCGTCCCACTCCGCCCACCCCGTCGTGAGTCGGATTCGCCTAATGAAGCCAGCCACTTCGCCACCAATCTCTCATGCATCGTCAAGGACAACCTAGTCAGATCTTGGTCACACTGTCAACGGGAACACCAGTTGAAAGGAGCCCAAGATGCCGGAGAAGTACGAATTGCCGGAGCACATGATCACTCTCGAGGTCGCGGATTTCCTTAGAACCTCACCGGAGACGGTGCGGTATTGGCGCCACATCGGAAAAGGCCCGCGCAGCTTCAAGGTCGGGCGCCGCGTCCTGTACGACCGCGCCGACGTCGCTGCCTGGCTCGAAGCCGCAAAGTCCGGTGATCCGGTTGCGTCCTGAACGAGAAGAACGCCCCCGCGATGCGGAGGCGTCCTCGGAGTCGCTGGTCGGCGATATCACGAATCTTACCGCGATCCGGCGTCGACAGGATGCCGCTCGCCGTCTGCCTCCCCTTCGCGATGGTCGCCGCGATCCCGATCTTGATCTCCGCCCCACGGACGGAGCGGCTTGATGACGACATATTCTGCAAGCCCAATACGCCGCAGACGCCGCAGTCGGGAGGAGATCGAGCGGCTGCGATCCGAGCTTTTCGAGATCGTTGCGTCGAACCGCCCCTGCTCGGTACGGCAGGTCTACTACGTCGGGGCGGGGCGGCTCTGGGAAAAGGATCGCGGACACGACCGCACCTCGTACAACGACGTAGTGCGCAACCTCGGAGTGATGCGCGAACGTGGTGAGCTGCCGTGGGGATGGCTTGTCGACACCGGCAGGTACGTGCGGATCGACACGATGTACGAGTCCGTCAGCGACGCTCTCGATCGCACACACGAGGCATACCGGCGGAACATGTGGGCGTCGCAGCCGCGACGGGTCGAGGTATGGGCCGAGTCGGACTCGACCTCGATGCTGGTCGAGGACGTCACCAGGACGCTCGGTGTGGGCCTCTACTCGTGCAAGGGGCAAGCCGGTAAGGAGTTCGCTCACAGTTCCGCGATGGAGTACAAGA
>JBPCJE010000012.1:0-93337 GCA_051005615.1 Aeromicrobium sp. | reverse complement strand
TCTTTGCCGGCCGAGCTCAAGACGGTGTGCACACGGTGGCCTTTCTAGATCTCACAAGTCAGAATGTCGGCTGGCCCTGACCAGCCGAGAGTCTGACAAGTCGGACGTGACGGGGAGGGCGGGCGTGGTGCACGACCTCTCACGCCGATACCCGGCTGCGCTTCTTTTTGATCAGCTCCTTGGCCTTCTTGACGGTCTGAGAAGCGTCCGCTGCATAGGCGTCTGCCCCGACCGCGTCGGCGTACTCCTGCGTCACCGGAGCGCCGCCGACCATCACGACTACCTGGTCGCGGATGCCGGCCTTCTCGAGGGCGTTGATGTTGGCCTTGAACATCGGCATCGTGGTGGTCAAGAAGGCCGAGAATCCGACGATGTCGGGCTTGTACTCGTTGATGGCCTCCACGAACCTCTCCGGTGGCACCTGGACCCCTAGGTCGAAGACCTGGAAGCCAGCTCCCTCGAGCATGATGTTGACGAGGTTCTTGCCGATGTCGTGCACGTCGCCCTTGACGGTCCCCATCAGGAACTTGCCGACCGTCTGCACGCCGGTCTCGGCCAGCAGGGGGCGGAGGACCTCCATGGCACCGGCCATCGCCCGCCCGGCGATCAGCATCTCGGGGACGAAGAAGTCGCCCCGTTCGAAGCGCGCGCCCACCTCCTCCAACGACGGGATCAGAGCATCGAAGAGCAGGGTCTGTGGCTCCATCTGCAGCTTGAGCCCCTCGTCGGTCAGCTCGAGCACGCGCGGCGCGTTGCCGACCAAGGTCTCGTCGTACAGTCCCTGCAGGATCTCCTCAGGCGTCATGCCGCACCTCTCTTGTGTGTTCCCCGGCGAAGGAGCCCGGACAGCCGTTTCGCCCGTTCGTCCAGCTTCCGTCCGATGTCGCCGATCCGGTCATCGAGCCGCGGGGTCGGGCCCGAGACACCCAGCGCGGCGATCACCTCGCCGTCCACGCCGCGCACCGGGACGGCCACGCCGGTCAGGCCGATCTCGAGCTCGTCGATCGTGCTGGCCCAGCCGTGGCGAAGCACGGAGCCGAGCTCGCGCCGGAGCACGTCCGGATCGGTGATGGTGTGCGGCGTGACTTGCTCGAGCCGCCCGGAGCCGAGCTCGAGCGTCCCGTAGGCCAGCAGCACCTTGCCGAGGGCCGAGGCGTGCACCGGCACGTCGGCCTCGGTCCAGTCCTTCGTGCCCAGCATGTAGGTGGAGTCGACCTGGGCCACCTGGACGACACGGTCGCCCCGGTTCACCGACAGGTTGACGGTCTCGCGGGTGTCGTCGCCGATCCGCTCCATGGTCGGACGGGCGATGCGCACCAGCTCCTCCCACGGGTCGTGGCGCGTCGCGTAGAGCCAGAACAGCGGGCCGGCGACGTACCCGCCGTCGCCGTTGCGCTCGAGCAGCTCCGTTCGCTCCAGTGCTGCCAGCAACCGCGAGGTGGTCGACTTCGCCAGGCCGCACTCGTCCTGCAGCTCGGGGTAGGTGAGCGGCTCGTCGGCCTTGATCACCGCCGCCACCAAGGACATGGCGCGATCGATCGCCTGGGTCCCGGTGCTGGTCGTGGTGGCCACGCGGTTCCTCCGTAGGGGTGGTACTCAATTCATTGTGTTGAGTTCCATGATGTGGAACGGTATACCCATATCGTGAGGCTGGATTCAGCTCAGGTCAAGCAGGAGGTCTGATGTTCACCAATCGAATGCCCCGCTACGAGGTGCTTTCGCAGGACGCCATGGCCACCCTCGACACGGGCTGGCGCAAGCTGATGACCGAGATCGGCGTGGAGTTCCTCGACGAGCGCGCCCTCGAGCTCTTCCGCAAGGCCGGACAGAAGGTCGAGGAGGACACGGTCTTCCTCGACCCCGACTTCGTGCTCGAGCAGGTGGCGAAGGCGCCCCGCGAGTTCGACGTGCAGGCGCGCAACCCGGCGAACAACGTCCACATCGGCGGCGACTCGATGGCCTTCGGCGCCGTCTACGGCCCCCCGTTCGTGCGGCAGGGCGACGTGCGTCGCGACGCGACGATGGACGACTTCCGCAACTTCACCCGTCTGGCCCAGAGCTTCTCGGCCCTCGATTCCGCCGGCGGCGTGATCTGCGAGCCGAACGACACCCCGCTCGACAGCCGCCATCTCGACATGACCTACGCGCTCCAGACGCTGACCGACAAGATCTACATGGGCAACGTGGTCTCGGGCGTCAACGCGGCCGACACCATCGCGATGGGCTCGATCCTGTTCGGCGGGCGCGACAGGATCGAGGAGACGCCGGCCTCGATCTCGCTGATCAACTGCAACTCCCCGCTCCGCTGGGACGACCGGATGCTCGAGGCACAGTTCGAGTACTCGGCCGCCGGCCAGCCCGTCGTGCTCACGCCGTTCATCCTGATGGGCGCGATGTCGCCGGTGACCATCCCGGCAGCGTTGGTGCAGCAAATCACCGAGGCACTGTCGGGCATCGCCCTCTCCCAGCTCATCCGCCCCGGCACGCCGGTGATCTTCGGGTCGTTCCTCTCCAACATCGACATGCAGTCCGGATCACCGACGTTCGGCACACCCGAGTCGGGCATCGGCCTGCTCTGCACCGGCCAGATCGCGCGGCACTTCGGTCTCCCGTTCCGCACCGGCGGCGGCCTCACGTCGTCGCAGGTCCCCGACGCGCAAGCCGGATACGAGGCGCTGATGACGATGCTGCCGACGTTCCTGGCCGGCGCCAACTGGGTGATGCACTCGGCCGGATGGCTCGAGGGTGGCCTGGTGGCCGGGTACGAGAAGTTCATCGTCGACATCGAGATCCTGCAGATGATGCAGGCGGAGTTCACCCCGCTCGAGATCACCGAGGAGTCGATGGCCTTCGGCGCCCACGAGGAGGTCGGGCACGGCGGCCACTTCCTCGGCGCGGCGCACACCATGGAGAGGTTCAGGACCTGCTTCTACCGCCCCCTGCTCTCCTCCTCGGAGAACTACGAGCGGTGGATGCGCGGCGGCGGCATCGACGCGGCCCACCGCGCCGAGAAGATCTACCAGGACACCTTGGAGGCCTACGAGCCCCCGCCCCTCGACGACGCCATCCGGCAGGAGCTCGAGGAGTACGTCGTCCGTCGCCGCAAGGAGCTCGGCGACTGACACGGGGCCCTTCTCGGGTTGCGAAACCCGGGAGGTGCGTGTTGCCTCGGTGCCATGGCAGACGACGACGACAACGGCAGCGACCACAACCTCAAGGTGCGCGACACCGGGGGTGACGGGCGGCCCGTCGTCCTGATCCACGGGTGGCCCCTCTCCGGTGAGGCGTGGTCGGAGCAGACCTCCGCCCTGACGGGCGCCGGCTACCGTGCCGTGGCCTACGACCGGCGCGGGTTCGGAGACTCCGATCCCGGTGACTCGTACGACTACGACGCTTTGGCCGACGACCTCGACAACGTCCTCACCGACCTCGACCTGACCGACGTCACCCTGGTCGGCTTCTCGATGGGCGGCGGCGAGGTGGCGCGATTCGCGTCTCGGCACGGTGAGGAGCGCCTGCACTCGGTCGTGTTCGCCGCCGCGATTCCGCCGTTCCTGCTCAAGACGGACGACAACCCGGACGGCCCGCTGACCGAGGATGCGGCCGGCGAGATGCGCCAGGGCCTCGAGGACGACCGGGACGCGTTCTTCGAGGACTTCGTCACCACGTTCTTCAGCGCCGGCGATGACCTGAAGGTGTCGGAGCAGCAGCGGGAGCAAGCGGTCTCGCTGTGCAAGAAGTCGAACCAGGAGGCGGCCCTCGGCTGCATGCAGGCCTTCGGCACGACCGACTTCCGCGAGGATCTGCCGGCGATCACCGTCCCCACCTTGGTCATCCACGGAGACAGCGACGCCATCGTCCCGTTCGAGGGCTCGGGACGGCGCACCCACGACACCATCGACGGCAGCGAGCTCGTGGTGCTCGAGGACGCACCACACGGCTGCAACGTCAGCCACGCGACCGAGTTCAACGAAGCGCTGCTGACGTTCCTCGAGAAGTAGCGAAGCTCCCTAGCGGAACACGACGGTGCGGTGGCCGTTGAGGAGCACGCGGGACTCCGAGTGCCAGCGCACGGCGCGCGAGAGCACCTGGGCCTCGACGTCGCGGCCGGCGGCGACGAGCTGGTCCTGACCATACGAGTGGTCGACGCGCATGATGTCCTGCTCGATGATCGGACCTTCGTCGAGGTCGGGAGTCACGTAGTGCGCGGTCGCGCCGACCAGCTTGACCCCGCGCTCGTGCGCCTGGTGATAGGGCTTGGCTCCCTTGAAGCTCGGCAGGAACGAGTGGTGGATGTTGATCATCCGGCCGGCCAACGTGCCGCACAGGTCGTCAGAAAGCACCTGCATGTAGCGGGCCAGCACCACCAGGTGGACGCCGTGCTCCTTGATGAGTGAGAAGAGCTTCGCCTCGGCCTCCGGCTTGGTCTCGGCGGTGACCGGGATGTGATGGAACGCCAAGCCATAGGCGTCGCAGAGCCGCCCGGCGTCGGGGTGGTTGGACACCACGGCCGGGATCTCGATCTGCACCGAGCCGGTCGACCAGCGGAAGAGCAGGTCGTTCAGGCAGTGCAGGTGCTTCGAGACCATGATCAGCGTCCGGTAGGGCGCATCCGCGGCCCACAGCTCGTACTCCATGCCGTATCGCGCGGCGACCGGTGCGAACTCGACCCTGAGCTCGTCGGCGATGGCCGGACCGGGGATCTCAAAGTCGATGCGCATGAAGAAGCGACCGGTCAGCTGGTCGCCGAACTGCTGGCTCTCCACGATGTTGCCGCCCCGCTGAGCGAGGAAGCCGGACACGTCGTGAACGATGCCGGGAGTGTCCGGGCAAGCCAGGGTGAGCACGAAGTCACCCGACGCCTGGCCGGGCGGGGCGGTGAAGACGGTGCCGTCGGGAGCCGCACGGGTGCCCGACGCCGGCACGGGTTCTGACATCGCATCCTCGATTCGTTGCGTCTTCTGAAACGCATTCTGCGATGCGCAACAGCTTTCCCGCTAGTGTTGCGTCATGAGCAACACAGCGACCGATGGTGGAGGCGTTCAATCCGTCGATCGGGCCATCACCATCCTCGAGGTCCTGGCGCGGCGAGGCGAGGTCGGTGTCACCGAGATGGCAGCCGAGTTCGGGGTCCACAAGAGCACCGCCTTCCGGCTCGTCAGCACGCTGGAGGGACACGGCCTGGTCGAGCAGACCGGCGACCGCGGCAAGTACCGCCTCGGAATCGGCCTGCTCCGGCTGGCCGGCGCCACCACGGCGCGGCTCGATGTCGTGCAGGAGGCCCGCCCCATCTGCAAGGCGCTCGCCGCCGATACCGGCGAGACCGTCAACGTCGCGGTCCTCTCCGAGTCGTCCGCGCTCTACCTCGACCAGGTCGCCAGCTCCTCGGCGATCCAGACCCACAACTGGGTCGGCCAGCACATCCCGCTGCACGCGACCAGCAACGGCAAGGTCCTGCTGTCCGGCGTGCCGGACGACCAGCTCGACGACGTGCTCCACGAGCTGCCGGCGTTCACCAAGCTCACCGTCACCAAGCGGTCGGCACTGCGCCGCGAGCTCGTGCTCGTCCGCGAGCAGGGGTACGCCGTCGCCGTCGACGAGCTCGAGGAGGGGCTCACCGCGATCGCGGCGCCGATCCGCAACGCCCACGGTGACGTCATCGCCTCCATCAGCGTCAGCGGTCCGACCTTCCGGCTCGACGAGGCCAAGACCAAGGAGGTCATCCCGCGGCTGCAGGACGCGGCCCTGGAGATCTCCCACCGACTTGGATGGGGTCATCGCTGAGCACGTACAGTTGACGGGTTCGCGTGGATCACTGACGCTCGATCTCACGCGGAGCGAGGGCGCGAGTCGAGCGTCGACCACGGGTACGCGTAGGAGTAGGACGGTCGAGTAGGCGCACCAATCCCGCAAACGCCTTGACGCCGGCACGCGTGACGGACCATGCTGCAGCAAGGTCGAAGTTGCG
Source organism: Aeromicrobium sp. (assembly GCA_051005615.1). Lineage (GTDB taxonomy): Bacteria > Actinomycetota > Actinomycetes > Propionibacteriales > Nocardioidaceae > Aeromicrobium. The sequence goes on along the minus strand of JBPCJE010000012.1, from coordinate 87,369 downwards.
TCCAGAGCAATGAGGTGCACCATACGCAACTGAGGGAAAGCGAGTCCGGTGCCGGACAACTGGATCGCGGGGTCATGGGTGAGCGCCCACGCTGGTGGGCGCCGGGAGATCCGCTGCCCTGCTGACGGCTCCCTGGTCGCTGAGGTCGACGAGTCCGGCCCCGACGACACCGCCGCCGCGATTGCCGCGGCCCGCGACGCCTTCGACTCCGGCCCCTGGCGCGACACCTCCGCCCGCGAGCGCGGCGACCTGCTACTCCGGCTCGCCGACCTCCTCGAGCGCGACACCAGCCTGATCGCGAAGGCCGAGTCGCTCGACACCGGGAAACGTCTGGTCGAGAGCGAGTTCGACGTCGCCGACGTGGTCTCGGTCGTTCGGCACTTCGGGCACATCGCTGATGCCGAGGCCGGCCGGATGGTCGACACCGGCAACCCCGGTGTGGTCAGCCGGATCGTCCACGAGCCGGTCGGCGTGTGCGGCCTCATCACGCCGTGGAACTACCCGCTGCTCCAGGTGGCCTGGAAGGTCGCCCCGTGCCTCGCGGCCGGCAACACCTTCGTTCTCAAGCCCAGCGAGCTCACTCCGCACTCCGCGATCCACCTGATGAAGCTGCTCGACGAGGCCGGCCTCCCGGCCGGTGTCGCCAACCTCGTGCTCGGCGACGGCGCGAACGCCGGCGCCCTGCTGAGCGAGGACCCGCGGGTCGATCTGGTCTCGTTCACCGGCGGGCTCGCGACCGGCAAGCGCATCATGGCAGCGGCATCGGGCAGCGTGAAACGGATCGCCCTCGAGCTGGGCGGCAAGAACCCCAACATCGTCTTCGCCGACAGCGACTACGACACGGCGCTCGACTTCGCCCTGACCGCGGTGTTCCTCCACTCCGGTCAGGTCTGCTCGGCCGGCGCGAGACTGCTGGTCGAGGAGTCGCTGCACGACCGGTTCGTCGACGACCTCGTCGAGCGGGCCCAGCGCATCCGTCCCGGCGGCCCCTTCGACGACAAGGCGGAGACCGGCCCGCTGACCAGCGCCGCTCATCGCGACAAGGTCGAGGCCTACGTCGCGGCCGGTGTGGCCGAGGGCGCCGAGCTCCGCTGCGGGGGCAGGCGACCGGACGACCCCGCGCTGGCCGACGGCTTCTACTACCTTCCCACGGTGCTCGACGGGTGCACCAGCTCGATGAGCGTCACACAGGACGAGTCGTTCGGGCCGGTGCTCACCGTCGAGACGTTCACCGACGAGGACGATGCCGTCCGCATCGCGAACGACAGCATCTACGGGCTGGCCGGCGCTGTCTGGACCGGCGACGCGGGGCGGGGCCAGCGGGTGGCGGCCCGCCTCCGCATGGGCACGGTGTGGATCAACGACTACCACCCGTACGTCGCCCAAGCCGAGTGGGGCGGCTACAAGCAGTCGGGTATCGGTCGCGAGCTCGGGCACGCCGGACTCGAGGAGTACCGCGAGACCAAGCACATCTGGCACAACATCGCCCCCGAGCCACAGCACTGGTTCTCGTCATGACGCGCAGTACACATCATTGGGACTACGTGATCGTCGGCGGCGGTTCTGCGGGAGCTGCCGTCGCCAACCGGCTCAGTGCCGACCCGTCCACGACGGTGCTCGTGCTCGAGGCCGGACGCAGGGACTACCGCCAAGACCCGCTGATCCACATGCCCGCCGCCCTGCCGATCCCGATCGGCAACCGGCTCTACGACTGGAAGTACGAGACCGATCCCGAGCCGAACATGAACGGGCGACGGATCTTCCACGCCCGCGGCAAGGTGCTGGGCGGCTCCAGCAGCATCAACGGGATGATCTTCCAGCGCGGCAACCCGATGGACTACGAACGCTGGGCTGCGGAGCCGGGCCTGGAGGACTGGGACTACCTGCACTGCCTCCCGTACTTCAAGCGCATGGAGAACTGCCTGGCCGGTGCCGACGACTGGCGCGGTGGTGACGGCCCGCTCGTGCTCGAGCGCGGACCGGCCGAGAACCCCTTGTTCGACGCGTTCTTCAGCGCGGCGCAGCAGGCGGGGTACCCGTTGACCGACGATGTCAACGGTTACCGGCAGGAGGGTTTCGCGAAGTTCGACCGAAACATCCACCGCGGCCGACGCATGTCGGCCTCCCGCGCCTACCTGTGGCCGGTGCGCGACCGGAAGAACCTGCGCATCGAGACGCACGCGTTCGTCGCCAAGGTCAACTTCGACGGCAACCGCGCGGTGGGTGTCAACTACACCCGGGCCGGTCGGCGGCACACCACTGCCACCGCCGGCGAGGTGATCCTCTGTGCCGGGGCGATCAGCACGCCGCAGATCCTCCAGCTCTCCGGGGTGGGCGACAAGTCCCTGCTGGAGCAGCACGGCCTCGACGTGGTCGAGCACGTGCCCGGTGTGGGCGAGAACCTCCAGGACCACTTGGAGGTCTACATCCAGTACGCGTCCAAGCAGCCGGTCTCCATCGCGCCCGGACTGCGCTACCGGGAGCGGCCGAAGATCGCCTACCAGTGGCTGTTCCACCGCAGCGGCCTCGGTGCCACCAACCACTTCGAGGGCGGCGGCTTCGCCCGCAGCAACGACGACGTCGACTACCCGAACCTGATGTTCCACTTCCTGCCGATCGCGATCCGGTACGACGGGTCCGCCCCCACCAAGGGTCACGGCTACCAGGTGCACATCGGCCCGATGTACGCCGACACCCGGGGCCACGTCCGGATCACGTCGGCCGACCCGAGGGTCCACCCGTCGATGCAGTTCAACTACCTGTCCACCCCGACGGACCGCAAGGAATGGGTGGAGGCCGTACGAGTGGCCCGCGACATCCTCAACCAGCCGGCGTTCGGCCCCTACAACGACGGCGAGCTGTCGCCGGGTCCGTCGGTCGAGACCGACGAGCAGATCCTCGACTGGGTGCGCGACGACGCCGAGACGGCCCTGCACCCGTCGTGCACCGCGAAGATGGGCGACATCGAGCAGGATGCGCTGGCCGTCACCGATCCGGGCTCGATGCGGGTGCACGGCCTCGAGGGCCTGCGGGTCGTCGACGCCTCGGTCTTCCCGTACGTGACGAACGGCAACATCTACGCCCCCGTGATGATGACCGCCGAGAAGGCGGCCGACCTGATCGCGGGAAACACCCCGCTCGAGCCCGCGGATGTGGCTTACTACCGCTACCGGGACGGCACACCTCTCCACCCGCCAGGCGACAGCCGCAACCGTGAGGACGATGCATGACGACGACGGCCAGCACGACCGAGACGACGACGAGCGCGTCCGACACTCCAGCGGTACGTGTCGAGAACCTGTGGAAGATCTTCGGGCCCCGCGCCGACAAGATCATCGGGACCGATCAGGCGAACCTCTCCCGCAAGGAGCTCCAGGAGAAGACCGGTCACGTGGTCGGCATCCGAGACGTCTCGTTCGAGGTCGCCCCGGGCGAGGTGTTCGTGGTCATGGGTCTGTCCGGCTCGGGCAAGTCGACGCTCGTCCGTCTGCTGACGCGCCTGATCGAGCCCACCCACGGCACGGTCGAGCTCTACGGCGACGACATCACCGGGATGGCCGACTCCGCGCTGCTCGACACGCGGCGACGCAAGGTCTCGATGGTCTTCCAGCACTTCGGGCTCCTTCCCCACCGCAAGGTGGTCGACAACGTGGCCTTCGGCCTCGAGGTACGCGGGGACGGCAAGGGCGAGCGGCGCAACCGGGCCCAGGAGATGGTCGACCTGGTCGGCCTGTCCGGATACGAGAACAACTTCCCCGACCAGCTCTCCGGCGGCATGCAGCAGCGGGTCGGGCTGGCCCGCGCGCTCGCCGGCGACCCGGCGGTGATGATGTTCGACGAGCCGTTCTCGGCACTCGACCCGCTGATCCGACGCGACATGCAGAACGAGGTGATCCGGCTCCACGAGGAGGTCGGAAAGACGATGGTCTTCATCACCCACGACCTCGCCGAGGCACTCAAGCTGGGCGACCGGATCCTCATCATGCGCGACGGCGAGATCGTCCAGATCGGCACACCCGACGAGGTGGTCGGGGCCCCGGCCGACGACTACGTCCGCGACTTCACCAGCGAGGTCCCCAAGTCGCACGTTCTCACTCTGAAGTGGGTCATGCGTCCTGATGACGGCAGCGCGGGCAGCGACAGCCCGGTGCTGCAGGTCGGCCAGATCGTCAAGGATGCCGCCCGCGTCGTGCTCGACACCGCCGGTGCGTGCCGCGTGGCCGACGGCGACACGATCGTCGGCGTGGTCGACGACGAGGACATCCTCCGCGTGGTCGTGGCCGAGGAAGCGCCCTGACATGGCGACCACCACCGCACCCCCGAAACCGGCTCCCAAGGAGGAGCAGCCGTACGTCGAGCTCGGCAAGAAGCGCCGCACCGGGCTGAAGCTCCTCGCCCTCGCCGCCGTCTGGATCGTCCTCTGGCTGATCCTGCGCGGCACCCAGACCCGCGAGCTCGGCTTCCAGGACACCACCGGGTTCCACCAGTGGCTCAACGAGGTCCGCGACTGGGTGCAGCTGAACGGCCCGAACAACTGGTTCTTCAACGGCGTGCTCGGCACGATCGGCGACGTCTTCAACGCCGTCTTCGAGTTCCTGCAGAAGCTGATCAGCATCCCGGCCTCGCCCCGGCCGGTGCCGGAGATCGGCTGGCTGGGCGTCGTCGCCATCGCCGCCTGGGTCACCTGGGCCGTCGCGGGCATCCGCTCGACGATCCTGGTCACCGTCTCGATGCTGTTCTTCGGTGTCTTCGGCCTCTGGTCCGAGAGCATGGACCTGCTGCTGGTCACCATCCTCTCGGTCATCGTCTGCTTCGTGATCGGGCTTCCCACCGGCATCCTGATGGCCCGCAACAAGACCGTGTCGACGATCATCACTCCACTGCTCGACATCGCCCAGACCATGCCGCCGTTCGCCTACCTCGCCCCGATCGCCCTCGGCTTCGGCATCGGCCCGACCACCGGCATCGTGCTGACCGTCATCTACGCACTGCCTCCGCTCGTCCGCATCACCGAGCACGGCATCCGTTCGGTCCCGGCGACCACTATCGAGGCGGCGCGGTCGATGGGTCTGACCAACCGGCAGATGCTGCGCCAGGTGCAGCTGCCGATGGCGCGCCGCACGATCGTGGTCGGGGTCAACCAGAGCATGATGGCCGCGCTCTCGATGGCGACGATCGCCGCGCTGGTCAACGGGCCCGGCCTGGGCAAGCCGGTCGTCGCGGCGCTGCAGGTGCAGAACATCGGCGCCGCCTCCGTGGCCGGCATCGCGATCGTGCTGATGGCGATCATGCTCGACCGGACCACCACGGCGGCGAGCGAGCGCTCGGAGAGCCAGGGCCGCTCGGGCGTGGCCTCGGTGAGCGGACCCGGCGTGATGCTTGCCGGCATCGCGCTCGAGGCGCTGCCGCGATGGGCCAAGGAGGATGCGGGCAAGGGTGTGCGACAGCCCCGGTTGACCAACGCCGGACGCTGGATGGTGCGCGGCCTGTGGCTCATCCCGGTCATCGTCGCGGTGGTGCTCTCCCGCAGCCAGATCAACCTGGCCAACTTCCCGGACCGCACGGTGTGGCCGTTCATCAAGCCCATCGACGGACAGAGCCTGACGTCCGCGATCAACAATCTGTCCGACTGGGTCATCGACAAGGTCGACGCCGTCACCCTCGCCCTCAAGGACGGCGTGACCAACGGGGTGATCAACCCGTTCCAGGACCTGCTCGCGGACTCGCCGTGGTGGCTGATGGCGCTGGTGATCCTCGGCGTCGCGTACGTGCTCGGCGGGGTGCGGCCGCTGATCATCTCCGCGGTGTGCCTGGCGATCATCTACGCGACCGGCCTGTGGAACGACTCGATGGTCACCCTCGCGATGACGCTGATCGCCACCGTGCTCGTGATGGCGGTCGCCGTCGTGCTCGGCGTCGGGATGGGGCGAAGCAGGCGCACCGACACGATCATCCGGCCATTCCTCGACGCCTTCCAGACCATCCCGCCCTTCGTGTACCTCGTGCCGGCCCTGGCCCTCTTCGGCGTCGGACGCTTCACCGCGATCATGGCGGCGCTGGCGTACGCGGTGCCGATCGCCACGAAGCTGGTGGCCGACGGGATCCGCGGCGTCTCACCCACCACCGTCGAGGCGGCCAACGCCAGTGGCAGCACCAAGTGGCAGATGATCACGAAGGTGCAGCTGCCGATGGCCCGCGAGGCGCTCGTGCTGGCCACCAACCAGGGCATCCTCTACGTGCTCTCGATGGTGGTCATCGGCGGCATGGTCGGCGGCGGCAGCCTCGGCTACATCGTGGTTTCCGGCTTCTCGCAGGACCAGCTCTTCGGCAAGGGGCTCGCGGCCGGTATCGCGATCACCGCGCTCGGCGTGATGCTCGACCGGATCGCCCGCCACGCGGCGGCACGGGCCGGCAAGTAGGGAAAACAGACGTCTTCACGGGTCGTCCGTGGAGCAGAGGAAGGGACAACGGCATGGCTGGAGGACTCAGAACACGGGGTCGCAGACGGTTGGTCGGTTTCGTCGCGGTGGCGAGCCTCGGGCTCGCCAGCTGCGGTGGCGGCGGCATCGAAGACACACAGACGTCCGGAAACGGCGACTGTGGTGACTTTCGCATCGCGGTGAACCCATGGACCGGGTACGTCGCCAACGCGCACGTCATCGGCCACGTCGCCAAGACCGAGTTCGGCTGCAACGTCACCTACCCGGACGTGAAGGAAGAAGTCGCCTGGCAGGGCATGGCGTCCGGGTCGATCGACACGGTGGTCGAGAACTGGGGTCACGACGACCTGATCAAGAAGTACATCACCGACCAGAAGACCGTCGTGGACGCCGGTCCGACCGGTGGCAAGGGCATCATCGGCTGGTACGTGCCGCCGTGGATGGCCGAGAAGTACCCCGACATCACCGACTGGAAGAACCTGAACAAGTACGCCGACATGTTCAAGACCTCCGAGTCCGGCGACAAGGGCCAGCTGCTCGACGGCGATCCGTCCTACGTGACGAACGACGAGGCGCTGGTGAAGAACCTGAAGCTCGACTACAAGGTCGTGGTGGGTGGTTCCGAGGCCGGCCTGATCCAGAGCTTCCGGTCCGCGGAGAAGAACAAGAAGCCGCTGCTCGCGTACTTCTACGAGCCGCAGTGGTTCTTCTCGGAGATGAAGCTGGTCCACATCGATCTGCCGCCCTACAAGGAGGGCTGCGACGCGGATGCGGCCAAGATCGCCTGTGACTACCCGCCGTACGAGTTGAACAAGCTGATCGCGAAGAAGTTCGAGGACTCCAAGTCCCCGGCCGTCGACCTGGTCAAGAACTTCACGTGGACGAACGACGACCAGAACGTCGTCTCCACGTACATCTCCAAGGACGAGATGTCGCCCGAGGACGCGGCGAAGAAGTGGGTCGACGACAACCCCGACAAGGTCAAGGCCTGGCTCGGGTAGTCGGATCGGACGATCACCCCCGCCCCGTGCCTTGGCAGCGCGCCTTGACACGGTGCGGGGGTGGCGTCGATCCTAGTGTTGTTTCGTATCGCGCACTAGGTTGCGTATCATGCAACAGGAGATGCCCATGGCCGCTGGTTCGAACCGCGAAGTCCCCACCCACGCCCAGGCCGTCGTCATCGGCGCGGGCATCGTCGGCAACAGCCTGGTCCACCACCTGGCCCGGCTCGGCTGGACCGACATCGTGCAGCTCGACATGGGGCCGCTGCCCAACCCGGGCGGGTCGACCGGGCACGCCTCCAACTTCATCTTCACGGTCGACCACTCCCGTGAGATCACCGACCTGACGCTCGACTCCGTGGAGCAGTACCAGGAGATGGGCGTCTTCACCCAGTCCGGCGGGTTCGAGATCGCCCGCACCCAGGAACGGATGGAGGAGCTCCGTCGCAGGATGTCGAGCGCCGAGACCTGGGGCATCGAGGCCGAGCTGGTCTCGCCCGCCTTCGTCAAGGAGAAGGTGCCATTCATCGAGGAGGACCAGTTCGTCGGCGCGTTCTGGACCCCGGGCGTCGGCGTGGTCGACTCGCTGCGGGCCGGCACGATCATGCGCGAGCGGGCCATGGAGGCCGGTGCGCTGACCGTCGTGCCCAACGTCGAGGTCACCGGGCTCGACGTGGAAGAAGGCCGCATCCGCCGCGTGCGGACGCCGAACGGCGACATCGAGACCGACACGGTCGTCATCGCGTGCGGCGTGTGGAGCCCGAAGATCGGCGACATGGCCGGCATCTCCATCCCGCTCACACCGGCCGTGCACCAGATGATCTCGGTCGGCCCGTGCCCTCAGCTGGCCGAGACCGAGGGCGAGATCTCCATCCCGATCGTGCGCGACATGGACACGTACTGCTACGAGCGCCAGCACGGTGCCGACATGGAGGTCGGCTCGTACGCCCACCGCGCGATCCTGCACGAGCCCGAGGACATCCCGACTCTCGAGCAGGCCAAGCTCTCGCCCACGGAGATGCCGTTCACGTCCGACGACTTCGACCCACAGCTCGAGCGGGCCTTCGAGCTGATGCCCGACCTGCTCGGCGCCGACGGCGCGGAGATCCGGTACGCGATCAACGGCCTGCTCTCGCTCACCTGCGACGGCAACCCGATCCTCGGCGAGAGCCTGGTCAAGGGTCTGTGGACGGCCGCGGCCGTTTGGATCAAGGAGGGCCCGGGCGTGGGCCGCGCGGTGGCGGAGTGGATGACCCACGGCCACAGCGAGATCGACATCAACCACAGCGACGTCGCCCGGTTCCACCCGCACCAGATGCGCCGCGAGCACACCCGGTTGCGCACCACCGAGGCGTTCATCAAGACCTACGGGATCATCCACCCGTCCGAGCAGTACGAGTCCGACCGCGAGCAGCGACTGGCCCCGATGCATGACTCGCAGAAGAAGCTCGGGGCGTTCTTCTTCGAGACCGCCGGCTGGGAGCGTCCGCACTGGTACGAGTCCAACAGCGACCTGCTCGACGTGTACGGCGACGCCGTGATGCCACGTGAGCACGAGTGGGACTCCCGCTGGTGGAGCCCGATCATCAACGCCGAGCACCTGCGGATGCGGGAGGCGGCGGCCGTCATCGACCTGACCGCCTTCCAGATCCTCGACATCGTCGGCCCGGGCGCGCTCGACACGGTGCAGCGCACCTGTGTGGCGCAGTGCGACGTGGCCGTCGGCAAGGTCATCTACACGCCGGTGCTCGACCCCAAGGGCGGCTTCGTCTCGGACCTCACCGTGATGCGCCTCGGCGAGGAGCACTATCGCGTGGTCACCGGCGGCGCCCACGGCATGGTCGACCGCAAGACGTTCACCGACCAGCTGCCTGACGACGGCAGCACGACACTGACCGACCGCACCGACGACGTGTCGACGATCGGACTGTGGGGTCCGAAGGCGCGCACGATCCTGGCGTCGCTGACGTCGGACGACGTGTCCGACGAGGGCTTCGGCTTCCTCACCTGCCGCGAGATCACGGTGGGAGGGATCGGCGAGGAGTCCCTGACCGTGCTGGCGTCGCGAATCTCCTACGTCGGCGAGCTCGGGTGGGAGCTGTACGTGCCGATGGGATCGGCGGCCGCGCTGTGGGACACCCTGCTCGAGGCCGGCGCCCCGCACGGTGCGCGTCCGGCCGGCATCGGCGTCTACGGCACGACCGGCCGCATCGAGAAGGGCTATCGCGCCTATGGCTTCGAGCTGGACTCCGAGCGCTCGATCATCGAGGCGGGGATGCAGCGACCGAAGGTGAAGGTGGCCGACTTCGTCGGCCGCGAGGCCTACGTCGCGCAGCGCGAGAGCAAGCCGGCCACCGTGCTGTGCACGATGTCGGTCGACGACCACACGTCGGCGGGCGGGGTGAAGCGCTACATGCTCGGCGGCGAACCGATCTTGACCGCCGGCGGCGGCACGCTCACCGACGGTCACGGTCACCATCCCTACGTGACCACGGCCGGGTCCGCGCCGACCCTGGGCAAGCACCTGCTGCTGGCCTACCTCCCGCCGGAGCAGGCCACGGTCGGCAACCAGCTCGCGGTCTCCTACATGGAGGAGCTGTACCCCGTGACGATCGAGTCCGTCGACGCCACCCCGGTGCTCGACCCCGACAACGAGCGGATCAGGTAGATGACCAGCGTCCTCGTCTGCGTCAAGCGGGTGCCGGACTCGTCCGGGCAGATCCTGATCACCGACGACGCGCAGGGCATCGACGCGCGCTTCGTCGGCTTCACGATCGGCGACCACGAGAACAGCGCGATCGAGCTGGCGATCCGGGTGGCCGACGCTACCGGGGGCACGGTCACGGTCCTGACCGTCGGGCCGGCCGAGGCCACCGAACAGCTCCGCGGCGCGCTCGCCCTCGGTGGTCATGCGGCGGTGCTCGTCGAGGCCGACCCCATGGCCATCGGCCCTGCCGACATCGCCCGCGAGATCGCCCAGGTGGTCGCCGACCACGAGTCCGCGGGCACGACGTACGACCTGGTCCTGCTGGGCAACGACGCCGCCGACAGCGGCGACTTTCAGGTCCCGATCCGGCTCGCGTACGCCCTCGGACAGCCGATCGTCACCGGGGCCTCCACGATCGAAGTCGCAGACTCCACCATGGTCGCCCACGTCGACGGCCCCGACGGCGAGGAGAGGTACACCGTCCCGCTGCCTGCCGTCGCGTCCGTGCTGGAGGGTGGCGTGGAGCCGCGGTATCCCACCCTCAAGGGCCGGATGGCGGCGAAGAAGATCGAGATCGAGACTCGCTCCACCACCGGTGAGCTCGTCGGCGCCCATCGGGTGCGCCTGCTGCTCCCGCCGGCCGAGTCGAGCTCCGTCGACGTGCTGGGCGCGGGCCCGGAAGCTGCGGCTGCGGTCGTCGACCTCCTCGAGCGTCTGGCGGTCGTCCGATGATCCTCGTCTTGGTGGAGCTGGAGAACGGTTCGGCGAACGAGGTCTCGCTGGAGACGCTCGCCCTGGCCCGGTCGCTCGGGTCCGACAGCATCGACGCGGTCGTCATCGGTGACGTGCCGGACCGCGACGCCCTCACCGCCGAGCTGGGCGAACACGGCGTCAACGCGGTGCACCAGGCCGTCGGTGGCGCCTTCGAGTCGTTCGCCGGTGCCGCGTGGGCCGCTGCCCTGCAGCAGGTGCAGGCCTCCACCGGTGCATCGGTGGTGACGGCCGGTGGCACGCCGCGCGGTGGCGAGGTGCTCGCCCATCTCGCGGCTCGCCTCGACGTGCCGATGGCCGCCAACGCGATCGGCGTCGCCGGATCGTCGCCGTTCGTCGTCACACGGCAGGTCGTCGGCGGTGCGGCGCTGGAAGAGGTGGCCCTGGACGAGTCGCCGGCCGTCTTCACCGTCGCCGGTCACTCTTGGAGCGCCACGCCGGCCGAGGGCCCGACGAGTCCGACATGGGATGAGCTCACCCCCGAGATCTACGAGCACGACCTCCTCGCCCGCGTCACGGCGACCGGCCAGAAGGAGGTCGACCACTCCGACTCGCTGAAGTCGGCGCGCGTGGTGGTCGGCGCCGGTCGTGGGGCAGGCAGCGCCGACGGGTTCGGCCCGGTCAGCGAGCTCGCCGACCTGCTCGGTGGCTCACTCGGGGTGTCGCGGGTGGTCACCAGCCTCGGCTGGCGCCCGCACCACGAGCAGGTCGGCCAGACCGGCAGCCGGATCGCGCCCGAGCTCTACATCCCCTGCGGCATCAGCGGCGCCATCCAGCACTGGGCCGGCTGCGCGAGCTCCAAGGTGATCCTCGCCGTCAACACCGACGCGGAGGCGCCGATGATGACGAAGGCGAACTACGCCGTGGTCGGCGACATGCACGAGGTCGTGCCGGCGATCATCGAGGAGCTGAAGCGGCGCGGGTCCGCGCCCACGAACACCTGAAAGCGGTTCAGGACTTGGGCTGCGCGAGCTCGGCCTCGTGCGCCAGCTGCCGCGCGGCATCCTTGCCGCCGACCTGGTGCGCGGGGGCCCAGCCCGGCGGACCGAAGACGTAGCTCAGCTTGTCGCGGAAGCGCTTGGCGCTGCGCACGTCGCGGGCCATCTGGACGTAGTCGCCGTACTGCAGCTTGAGGAGGTTGTACGTGTCGACCTTGTACGTCAGGCCGTACGTGGGGCGCTGACGCTCCGGGGTGAACGTTCCGAACATGCGGTCCCAGATGATGAGGATGCCGGCATAGTTCTTGTCGAGGTACTCCGGATCGCTGCCGTGGTGCACGCGATGGTGCGACGGCGTGTTGAAGACCAGCTCGATCGGTCGCCACATCTTGTCGATCATCTCGGTGTGCACGAAGAACTGGAAGATCAGATTGACCCCGAAGGCCACGTAAAGCGTCCAGGGGGCGAAGCCCAGCAGCGGCAGCGGCAGCCAGAAGAAGAACTCGAACCACGGGTTCCACTTCTGTCGCAGCGCGGTGCCGTAGTTCATGTACTCGCTGGAGTGGTGCGCCTGGTGGCCGGCCCAGCCGATGCGCACGCGGTGCGAGAAGCGATGGTGCCAGTAGAAGCCGAGGTCGAGCCCGAGCGTCACGAGGACCCAGTACCACCACGTGTCCGTGGGCAGGTGCCACGGCGCGAGGTAGGTGAAGATCGCGATGTAGCCGAAGAAGGTGGCCACCTTGAAGGCGGTCAGGAAGAACAGCGAACCGACACCCATCGAGATGGACGTTCGCGCGTCCTTGAGGGCGTATCCGGTGACGTTGTCGTCGTGGTCGAGCCACTTCAGCGCCCCGAGCTCGATGAAGATGGTCAGGATGAAGAACGGCGCCGCGTACGTGACGGGGTTCTTCAGGGGGTCGAGCAGCTCGTACATCATTGACCTACTTTTCGAGACACAGCAAATATGACTTCCGGGTAAGTTACCACAAGTTCATATCCTACGCTAGAGTGTCTTCGTGGCACGAGCAAACGCAGGAACCAAGGGCGTCCCCCGGCTGGAGCGGGAGTCGCAGATCCTGCAGGTCGCGTCCGAGGTGTTCGGCACCGACGGCTACGCGGCCACCAGCATCCAGACAGTCGCGGAGCGCGCAGGCATCTCCAAACCCCTCGTCTACAACTACTTCGGATCGAAGGAAGGCCTCTTCCTCGCCTGCCTCGAGCACGCCGGCACGATCGTGGCCGACGAGATCGAGCGCATCGCCCAAAGCGATGCCGTCGGCGTCGAGCGCGGCATGCGCACCCTCGACGGGATGTTCACGATCCTCGAACCGCAGCCCTACCTGTGGAAGCTCCCCTACGACCCGACCGCACCGGCCACCGGAGCCGTCGCGGACGCCGTCGACCACTACACGCAGCGGATCTCCAAGCTGGCCGACGAAGGCGTCTCCGAGCTGATGGGTCTGGCCGGAAACACCGACCCGGTCGACATCTCCGCCATGACGGCGGTCTGGCTCGGTATCGTCGACTCCCTCATGAACTGGTGGATGGAGCACCCGGACGAGTCCGCGGCCGCGATGATGCAACGCTGCGTCCGCCTGCTCACCGCCCTGCTCGGAGGCAACGCGGAGTGAGCCTCGACGGTCGCACCGTGGTGGTCACCGGCGCCTCGAGCGGCATCGGCGCCCACGCAGCGCGGCAGATGGCCAACCGCGGCGCCACCCTGTGCCTGCTGGCCCGTCGCGCCGACGAGCTCGAGCAGGTCCGCGACCGCATCACGTCCGCCGGCGGCACCGCCCACATCTATCCGGTCGACCTCGTCGACCCCGACGCGGCCGACGCGGTCATCAAGCAGCTGCTCGCCGACCACCCCCGCATCGACATCCTGGTGAACAACGCCGCTCGCTCGATCCGCCGGCCGATCACCGAGTCGCTCGACCGGGTGCACGACTACGAGCGGACGATCAACATCAACTACCTCGCGGCGGTGCGGCTGACACTCGGCCTGATGCCCCGGTTCCTCGAGCAGGGCCACGGGCACGTGGTGGTGTCGACGTCCATGTCCACGCAGATCCCGATCCCGCTGTTCTCGGCCTACCTCGCCAGCAAGAGCGCGCTCGAGTCGTTCGCCCGATCGCTCTCGGCCGAGCTCGGCGACCGCGGCGTCACCACGACGATCGTGCACTTCCCGATGGTGCGCACGGAGATGTCCGACGCCACCGACATCTACCAGGCGATGCCGATGATGAGCGCCCGCAAGGCAGCGTGCTGGCTGGTCAAGGCGGCCGACTCACGGCCGACGCGCGTCACGAGCCTCACCGGCGCGGTCGGTGCGCTCGGCATGGCCACGGTTCCGGGAGTGCTCACCGCGGCCACCCGACCCTTGTTCCGCCGCATGGACGCCTCGCTGGCCCGCCGGACGCGCCGCCGCTGACGTCAGGCCAGCACGGCCCGCATCACCCTGCCGCCCTCCTGATCGAGGATGTCGATGGCCTGCACGTCCTCGCGCAGGGGGCCGCGTTGAAACGCCACACCATGACGACGTCCGCGACGCTGACGAAGGAGTCCGCAGGAACCGGCTTCCCGTCGCGGTCGCGGTACACGAGCTGGTAGTCCTTTCCGGCCGGCAACCCGCTGACGTCGAGCAGCAGCTCGGTGCCCCAGGTGTGGCTGATGAGTCGGGCGTCGGCGGTGACGCCGTCGGGAACGCCACGAAAGGACGATCTTCTCGGTCGGCGGACCCGCGACCGTGGCGCGCCGGCTCGGAAGCGATGCGGTCGGCCGGCGGCTCGCGGTCAGGGTCGAGGCCCAAGGCTCTGCCCAGCTTGTCGAGGTCCTGCTCGTCTTTCCATGGGGTGCGTCCTTCCGTCATGTCGTCAGCTCCTCGAACTCCACGCGCAGTCGAGCGAGGGCGTGCGACTGCGCGTGCGAACGGCGCCGGGGCGGCGACCGGTCATGGAGGCGACCTGCTCGGAGCTGAGGCCGGAGACGACACGCATCTCCAGCAGCTCCTGGTCAGCGATCGGCAGTCGTCCGAAGGCCTCCATGACCAGCTCCCTTCTCCTCGCGGCGCATCATCGTGTCCAACGGGCTCGGCTCCCGCTCGTGCGACTCCGGCACCGTGGCGGGGGCCACCGGTGTCGTCCGTGACGAGTCGCGGTACGACTCGTCAACGACGTTCCGCGTGATGTCGAACAACCAGCCGTCGATCCCTGCTCCCGTCGTGACGAAGTCGACGATGCGGTCCATCACCCGGATCAGCACCACGTGCCCGCTCCACCAGAGCACGCAGCTCCGATTCCGACGTGTCCATCGTTGTGCTCATGACACGAGCGCCGTGATCGTTACAGGCGACGTGACGCGTGTAACACCGGGCGCACGACCGGCATGTACCGGTGGCGCCACCCGATGCCTCGATTCCTCATGGTCACGGTCGGGTCTCGGAGTGAGGGAGCTCCGAGGCTCGGCCATCTGGCTGGCGCCGTGCTCTACCGCCAGGTTTGTGGGCCGATGTCACGGTGTCGGATGAGGAGGTAGACGACGAGGCCGACCGCCACCCCGACAACCAGGCCGAGCACGAGGGCGGTCCACCCGTGCCGCACCCCGCGGTACTGGTTCTCGTACACGACCCACGCCGCGAGGACGGCGTACGTGAAGATGATGTCGAGGGACACGCCAGCGGCGTAGGGGTTGGCGAACATCTCGTCGACGGCGGTGAGGACGTTGAGTCCGTCGCCGAAGAACGTCGGGGCGACGACCACCAGCAACAGCGCGGTGAAGGCGGCCGCCAAGGCGACGAGGATCCAGTCGAAACGCGTGCTCGGCATGGCCCACTCCTGTCGAAGAACGTCCACCACAGGCTAGCCCTGCGAACGAGATACAGTCGAGGAGATGTCGCACCACCCCGCGACACCCGATGGAAGGGCCCACCACCGCCCGACCGCCACCACGAGAGAGAGCATCACCGTGACCGATCGCCCTTTTGATCCTCCTGCCGTGTCCCCCGCCCTGTCTGCTTTCGGGGGTCGCCACGAGCAAGTCGTCTTCTGCCACGACGAGGACTCCGGCCTCAAGGCCATCATCGCCATCTACTCCACCGCCCTCGGCCCGTCGCTCGGCGGCACGCGCTTCTACCCGTACGCCACGGAGACCGACGCCCTGCGCGACGTCCTCAACCTCAGCCAAGGCATGGCCTACAAGGCCGCCCTCGCCGGACTCGACCTCGGCGGCGGCAAGGCGGTCATCATCGGCGACCCGGCCACCATGAAGTCCGAGGCTCTGCTGCGGGCCTACGGGCGCTTCGTCCAGTCGCTCGGCGGCCGGTACTACACCGCGTGCGACGTGGGCACATTCAGCCCTGACATGGACGTCATCGCCCGCGAGTGCGAGTACGTCACCGGCCGCACGGTCGAGCACGGCGGCGCCGGCGACTCGTCCGTGCTCACCGCGTTCGGTGTCTACCAGGGCATGCGCGCCGCGGCACAGCACGTGTGGGGTGACACCGACCTCGGCGGTCGCACCGTCGGCGTGGCCGGCGTCGGCAAGGTCGGCCACCACCTCGTCACCCACCTCGTCGAGGAAGGCGCGAACGTCGTCATCACCGACGTGAGCGACGCGGCGGTGGCCGCGGTCGTGGAGTCACACCCGCAGGTGAAGGTCGTGCCCGACGCCACCCGGCTGGTGAGCGAACCGCTCGACGTCTACGCGCCCTGCGCCCTCGGTGGCGCGTTGAGCGACGAGGTCGTGGAGGTGCTGAGCGCGTCGATCGTCTGCGGCGCGGCCAACAACCAGCTCGAGCACGACGGCATCGAGAAGCGGCTGGCCGAGCGAGGCATCACCTACGCGCCCGACTACTGCGTGAACTCCGGTGGGCTCATCCAGGTGGCGGACGAGCTCGAGGGGTTCAACTTCGGCCGGGCCAAGATGAGGGCTGCCGGCATCTTCGAGACGACGCTGGGCGTGCTGGAGCGTGCTGCGGCCGAGGGCGTGCCGCCGTCGATCGCCGCCGACCGCGAGGCCGAGCAGCGCATGCGCGACGTCGGACGTCTGCGTTCCATGTGGCTGCCCAGCTGACGCCGGGCGCGAGAACGAGGTGCGGGCCTGGGTGCCTAGCTGGCGGCCGGGCCTTCGCGCTCGTCGGCGAGGTCGGAGTACTGGTCGGGGATCGGATCGCCCGACTCCCCGTGAAGCTCACGCTGCAGATCACTGAAGTCCGGATCGATCGTTCGGTACTTCAGGTCGCGTGCAACCTTCGTCTGCTTTGCTTTCGCACGGCCGCGCCCCATGAGGTTCGACCCCCTCGCACAGAAATAGTCAGTATGTCGTGCGGTCCAGCCTACCGAAAGTCGCCAACAGAATCGGTATCGGGTCAGACGTGTGCACCGGTGAGCGTGACGCTCCCGCCAGACCCGTGCACGCCCGCTGCGGCGACGTCGCCGGCGATCCATGCATCGACGCCGTGCTCGGCGAGCAGGCGCACGGCGGCGTCCGCGTTGTCGGGTGCAACGATGGCGACCATGCCGACACCGATGTTGAGGGCTTCCTCGAGATCGGCCTGAGCCACGTCACCGACGTCGGAGACCAGCGAGAAGACCGGCGGGCGGGTCCAGGTGGAACGGTCGACGCGCACCGAGACGTCGTCGGGCACGACCCGGGCAAGGTTGGCGGCCAGCCCTCCCCCGGTGACGTGCGACATCGCGTGCACCTCGGTGCGGCCGGCCAGGTCGAGGCACGGCTTCGTGTAGAGGCGGGTGGGCGTGAGCAGCTCGGCACCGAGGTTGCGGCCCAGCTCGGGCACGTCACGGTCGAGCGACCAGCCGGCGCCCTGCAACAGGACGTGCCGCACCAGCGAGTAGCCGTTGGAGTGCAGGCCCGAGGACGCCATCGCGACCGCGACGTCGCCCTCGCGCACCAGCTCGGCGCCCAGCAACGCGTCGGCCTCGACCACACCCGTGGTGGAGCCGGCGACGTCGTACTCGTCGGGCTCGAGCAGCCCCGGGTGCTCCGCCGTCTCACCGCCGAGCAGCGCCGTGCCGGCCTCGGCGCATGCCTGCGCGATGCCCTTGACGATGTCGGCGATGCGTTCGGGCACGACGCGGCCGCAGGCGATGTAGTCGGTGAGGAACAGCGGCTCTGCGCCGCACACCACGAGGTCGTCGACGAGCATGCCGACGAGGTCGAAGCCGATCGTGTCGTGGACGTCCATGGCCTGCGCGATGGCGACCTTCGTGCCGACCCCGTCTGCGGATGTGGCCAGGAGCGGGCGCTGATAGCTCTTGAGGTCAGATGCGTCGAAGAGACCGGCAAACCCGCCGATGCCGCCGACGACCTCGGGGCGACGGGCCTTCTCGACCCACTGCTTCATCAGCTCGACCGCACGATCGCCGGCCTCGATCGAGACGCCGGCGGACTCGTAGTCCGTCACGGATTGACCACCGTCAGCGAGCTGGCGCCGGGGTTCTCGAGCAGGTGCTTGCCGATGAGGTCGTCCTCGGGCAGGGCGACCGGGTAGATACCGTCGAAGCAGGCGCGGCACAGGTCGTCCTTGGGCACGTTGGTGGCCTCGATCAGTGAGTCGAGGTCGACGTAGGCCAGGGAGTCGGCGCCGATGGAGCGGCAGATCTCCTCGACCGAGATGCCGTTCGCGATCAGCTCGGCGCGCGAGGCGAAGTCGATGCCGTAGAAGCACGGCCACTTGACCGGCGGGCTGGAGATGCGGACGTGGATCTCGGCTGCCCCGGACTCGCGGAGCATGGCGACCAGCGACCGTTGCGTGTTGCCACGCACGATCGAGTCGTCGACGACCACGAGCCGTTTGCCGGCGATGACGTCACGCAGCGGGTTGAGCTTGAGCCGGATGCCGAGCTGGCGGATGGTCTGCGACGGCTGGATGAAGGTGCGCCCGACGTAGGAGTTCTTGACGAGGCCGTGCCCGAACGGGATGCCGCTCTCCTCGGCGTAGCCGATGGCGGCGGGAGTGCCTGACTCCGGCACCGGGATGACCAGGTCGGCGTCGACGGGGTGCTCGCGCGCGAGCCGGCGACCGATCTCGGCCCGGACGGTGAAGATCCGCTGATCGGAGATCGTGGTGTCGGGTCGGGCGAGGTAGACGTACTCGAACAGACAGCCCTTGGGCGCCGCCTCGGCGAACCGCTCGCTGCGCAGACCGTTCTCGTCGATGGCGAGGAACTCGCCGGGCTCCACCTCGCGGATGTAGGACGCACCGACGATGTCGAGCGCCGCGGTCTCGCTGGCGATGACCCAGCCGCGCTCGAGTCGGCCGAGCACGAGCGGGCGGATGCCTTGCGGGTCGCGGGCGGCGTAGAGCGTGGTCTCGTCCATGAAGACCAACGAGAACGCTCCTCGCAGACGTGGCAGCACGTCGATGGCTGCTTCCTCGACCGAGCGGTCGTCGAGCGAGGAGAGCAGGCTCGCCATCACGCCGGTATCGGATGTCGTGGTCTCGGCCTTGCCGTTGCCCTGGTGGCCGGCGTCTGCGGTGGTCGCGTCGGCGGTGCGCTGTCCCAGCAGGGCGACGAGGTCGTGGGTGTTCGTGAGGTTGCCGTTGTGCGCCAGTGCGACGGAGCCGGTGGACGTGGGCCGGAACGTGGGCTGGGCGTTCTGCCAGACGCTCGAACCGGTGGTGCTGTAGCGCGAGTGGCCGATGGCGACCGAGCCCTTGAGCGACTCGAGCGTCGCCTCGTCGAAGACCTGGGAAACGAGGCCCATGTCCTTGTAGACGAGAATCTGCCGACCGTTGCTCACCGCGATGCCGGCCGACTCCTGACCGCGGTGCTGCAGCGCGTAGAGGCCAAAGTAGGTGAGCTTGGCGACTTCTTCGCCGGGTGCCCAGACGCCGAACACGCCGCAGGCGTCCTGGGGTCCGACGTCCTGAGGATCGAGGTCGTGGGTCAGACGACCGTCTCCGCGGGGCACGTCACCAGTGTACGGGCGCTATCGTGCCGTTGTGCTCAGGGCGTTGCTCTACGGACTCGGTACAGCGGTGCCCCTCGTCGTCGGCGTCGCCATCGGCCTGCGCTGGGAGATCCCGAAGCGTGTGATCGCGGGTCTGATGGCGTTCGGGGCGGGCACCATGATTGCGGCCGCCAGCGAAGAGCTCTTCGGTCCGGCCTTCGACGTCGGTCCCGCGGCGCTCGTGGGCGCCGCCCTCCTGCTCGGCGCCGGCGTCTACGTGGTGGCGAGCCATCTGATCGAGGTTCGACTCGGGGCCGCGTCGGTCGGATGGGCCCTGATGCTGGGCGCGATCCTCGACGGCGTGCCGGAGAACACCGCCCTCGGCGTCTCCATGTCCGGTGGGTCGGTGGCGCTCCTGGTGGCGATTGCCGTGGGCAACACCCCGGAGGCCATCGGCAGCGCAGCCATCCTCAGGGACCAGCCGGGCATCGGCGCTCGGCGGGGGCTCCTGATGTGGACGCTCGTCGGTGTGGTGCTCGTCGTCGTGACCGTGGTGGCCTTCGGCGCCGCAGACGCGGTGGGACCGACGTCGATCGCCACTGCCCAGGCATTCGCCGGTGGTGCGACGATCGCCGTCCTCGCCGACACCCTCATGCCCGAGGCGTACAAGGAGGGCGGCTGGTGGGTCGGTCTCGCCACCGCGCTGGGGTTCTTCGTCGCCTTCCTGCTGGGCTGAGTGCTCACATGCGGAAGGAGTCCGTGCCGCTCGAGCTGGGTTCGACGTTCGGCCTGTCGATGAAGATGGGCCTCTCGTACCGGACCCGCAGCGAGGTCGTCGAGTTCGAGCCGAACCGGCTCATCGCCTGGCAGACGGCCGGCCTCGGCGGGCGGATCGGCGGACGCATCTGGCGCTACGAGCTGGAGCCCCAGCCGGACGGTCAGACGCTCGTTCGGGAGACGTGGGACGTGTCGGAGGACGAGCAGGTCGCCCTGCTGAATCGTTCATGCCGGCTGAGAACGAGAAGGCGACGACCGAGACGATGGACCGGATCGCCGCCGCGATCGCCGCCTGAGCTCCCGCACCGCGTAACCCGACCGGCGGGGTGTCGCTGGGCACACCACCGCACATCCGCTGCGTTCACTTCGTGGGAAGGTACTCCCATGCGCTTGTCACGCAGCCTCTTGGCGTCCGCCGCCACCGCGATCCTCGTCGTCACCGGCGTCGCCTCAGCCCACACGGCCGAAGCAGCGGTCGCCTGGGCACCGGCCGAGTCGGCTCAGATTCACCCCGGCACCATGATGTACACCGACGGAGCGCAGTGCACCGCCAACTTCGTCTTCACCAACGGCGCCTCGGTCTACGTCGGGTACGCCGCCCACTGCGCCGGCACCGGTGCGGCCACTGACACCAACGGCTGTGACGCCGGATCGCTACCGCTCGGCACCAGGGTCGACTTCGTCGAGGGCGGGAGCCTCGTCAGCGGCGGCACCCGGGTCGGCGGAGGCAGCCTGGTCTACTCGTCGTGGCTGGCGATGCAGCAGAACAACGAGACCGACCCGAACGCGTGCGACTACAACGACTTCGCAGTCGTCGAGGTCGATGCCGCTGACGTCTCCAAGGTCAACCCGAGCATCCCGTCCTATGGCGGCCCGACGGGCATCGACACCGACGGCACCGTCGCCGGTGACACGGTCTACACCTACGGCAACTCCAGCCTCCGCGGCGGCGCCGAGCCGCTGTCGCCCAAGCAGGGCAGGAGCCTCGGTGACGAGGGCGAAGGCTGGTCGCACAACGTCTACACCGTGACCCCGGGCATCCCGGGCGACTCTGGCAGCGCGTTCATCGACGACCGGGGTCGCGCCCTTGGCACCCTCTCGACCGTGCAGCTCGCTCCGCTCGCCGGCTCGAACGGTGTGGGCGACCTCGCCAAGGAGCTGGCCTACGCCCAGGCGAACGGCCAGTCGGGCCTCACCCTGGCCCTCGGCACGGAGCCGTTCACACCCGGTCTCTGACGGTCGGCTCGGTTGTACGCTGACGTGACCCCCGTCACGTCCCGAGGAGTGCCATGTCGACCGACGTCCCCGAAGCGACCTACCTGAGCGACTTCCACCAATACCGCGCCGAGAACGACCCCGACGGGCACTGCTGGACGTTCCGCGACCGCACGTGGACGTGGGCGCAGGCGTGGGCCGACGTCCGCCGCTTCGCCGGAGCGCTACGTGCCGAGGGTGTCGGCCACGGCGACCGCATCGCCTTCCTCGACAAGAACAACCCGGCGGTCCTCACCGCCACGCAGGCGGTGTGCCTGATCGGCGCCGCGAACGCCGTCGTCAACTGGCGCCTCGCCGGAGACGAGCTCGACTACGTCATCAACGACACCGGCGCGCGCGTCCTGTTCGTCGGGCACGAGCTGATGCCGTCCATCGAGCTGATCCGCGACCGTCTCACCGACGTCGAGAAGATCATCGTCGTCGGCGGCGAGGACGATGACTTCGAGGCCTGGCTGGCCGCCGGCGAGCCGATCGACCGCCAGGACGACGTGTCGCCCGCCGACCCCTGCCTCCTGATGTACAGCTCGGGAACCACCGGACGCCCCAAGGGTGTCGTGCTCACCCAGCACAACATGGTCACGCACACCGCCAACGCCATCGGCGACATCGAGTACGGCGAGGGCGACTTGATGCTCATCGCCATGCCGATGTTCCACGTCGGCGGATCGTCGTACGCGCTCTTCGGGCCGGCCACCGGCACCGGCGGCTACATCATCCCCGAGGTCGACCCCCAGCTGCTGGCCAAGGCGATGATGTCCGGTGTCACGCACGCCTTCCTCGTCCCGGCCGTGGTGGCGGCGCTGATCCAGGCCGGTCCCGAGGCGATGGGCTTGTTCAGCCGGCTCAAGGCGTTCTCGTACGGCGCCGCGCCGATGCCGTTGCCAGTGCTCCGAGCAGCACTGGAAGCCTGGCCGAGCACGAAGTTCTACCAGGTGTACGGCATGACCGAGTTCGGCGGCGTCGTCACGATCCTCGGCGACGAGGCCCACCGCGACGCCGACCACCCCGAGCGTCTCGTCTCGGCCGGCCGGCCGATCACCGGCGTCGAGGTCCGCGTCGTCGACCCGGCGACACTCGAGGACGTCGAGCCCGGCACGTCCGGCGAGCTGTGGTTCCGCACGGAGCAGACGACGCCCGGCTACCACGGCAAGCCCGACGACACGGCCGAGCTCATCACCGACGACGGGTGGGTCCGCACGGGCGACGTCGGACGCCTCGACGACGAGGGCTTCGTGTTCGTCGAGGACCGCGTGAAGGACATGATCATCACCGGCGGCGAGAACGTGTACTCCCCGGAGGTCGAGCGCGTGCTCGCCGAGCACCCCGCCGTGGCCGAGCTCGCCGTCATCGGCGTGCCCGATGACCGCTGGGGCGAGTCCGTGAAGGCCGTCGTCGCGTTCCACCCGGATCAGACGGTCGACGCCGACGAGCTCATCGCGTACGCCCGCGAACGTCTGGCCCGCTACAAGGCACCGAAGACGATCGACGTGGTCGAGGCGCTCCCCCGCAACCCCTCCGGCAAGATCCTCAAGCGCGACCTGCGCAAGCAGTACTGGTCCAACCAGGAGCGTCAGGTCTGACCCCGACCGAATTCTGCGTGGCGGTGGGCGCAATCAGGCATCACCTTCGGTGCAGCGCCACGCAAGATTCTATGGGGTTTCCGTGACAGATGTGACGGATGGGACGTACGCTGGCCAGATGCGCGTGTCTTCCCCCACGCGGGCGGCATGGGCCGGCACCCTCGTCGGCACGATGACCGCCCTCGCCCTCCCGGCCATGGCCTCCGCCGCCGACCCGCCGGCACCGGGTGACTTCACCGGGTTCGGGTTCGACGCCTGCGTCGCGCCGAGCCAGAAGGTCATGGACGCCTGGAACCTCCGTTCACCGTACTCGGCGATCGGCATCTACATCTCCGGCAACTCGCGTTACTGCGGCGACCGGTACCAGCCGAACCTGAGCGAGTCGTGGGTGGCCAAGAACGCGTCCAACGGCTGGCGCTTCATGCCGATCCACGTGGGCTACCAGTCGCCGTGCTTCAGGAACAACCCCAGCAGCCGGGTGCAGAAGAAGCGGATGTCGACGAACATCTCGACCGCCCGGTCGCAGGCGGCGAGCGACGCCGCCGAGACGATCGCCGCCCTCAAGAAGTACGGCTTCAGGTCCGGCGCCGTGTCCTATCTCGACATCGAGTACTACGGCCGCACCACCACGTGCGACAACGCGGTGCTCGAGTTCACCGACGTCTGGACCGAGAAGCTCCACGCCGCCGGTTTCAAGTCCGGCGTCTACTCCAGCGGCTCCGCGGCCATCGCCGCCCTCGACGACGCCAAGGCCGATGGTCGCCGGATGACCTTCCCGGACCACCTGTGGATCGCGTGGACGAACAAGGTCGCGAACACCGACGGCGGGCCGTATGTGCGCGACTCCTTCTGGAACGACCACCAGCGCATTCACCAGTACCACAACAACGTCACCATCGGCTACGGCGGACACAGCGTCACGATCGACAAGAACTTCATGGACGTCGGCAAGGGTTCGGTCGCGACGAGAGAGCCGAAGCCGTGCTCGGTCACCATGTCGTTCAGCAGCTATCCGCGCCTCAGCGAGGGTGACACGGGGGCCGCGGTCCATGCCCTCGAGTGCCTGCTGAAGGAACGTGGCTACTCGCTGAGCGTGGACGGTCAGTTCGGCTCGAGCACGACCAGAGCCATCGACGCGTTTCGCAAGACCCTCGGCTGGGCGCCCACCGGCGGCAACACGACCAACCCGACCTGGACGGCCCTGCACGCGGCCGGCTCCAAGCCGCGGGTGCTCAAGCGCGGCTCCGTCGGCGAGTCCGTGTGGCGTCTGCAGCGAGCCCTCCGGACCGCGGGGACGAGCGTGACGATCAACGGCGTCTACGACAGCAAGACGGTGTCGGCCGTCAAGGCGTACCGCAGCGCGAACGGCCTGTCGTCGTATGACACGACCGAGTCGTCAGTCTGGTCGTTGCTCCAGCGCGGCAAGCTCGGCTGAGGGGTCACGAGCGACCGCGTCGAGCGGGTTGGCGATCTCGTCGGCCGGGAGTCGCGCCGCCAGGATCGCCACCACGGCCAGGACGGTCGGGGCCAGGCCGGCGATCATGAAGGTCGCCTCCAGCCCGATCAGCTCGCTGACCGGCCCGGCGAGGGCCATCGACACCGGCATGAACGCGAGTGAGACGAAGAAGTCCAGGCTCGAGACCCGGCCGAGCAGCTCCGGTGGGACGCGGCGCTGCAGAAGGGTCCCCCAGATCACCATTCCGCCGTTGAACATCGCGCCCATGACGAACCCCGCAACGACCATCACCCACACCTGGGAGCTGAGTCCGTAGGCCACCAGCGGGATGCATCCGAGGCCCCACAGCAGGTTCATCACGGTGAGGTAGCGGCGCGGCAGCCGGAAGGAGGCCACCGTCAAGGAGCCGATCGCCCCACCGATGCCGAAGGCGGCCAGCACGTACGCGTGCTCCTGGGGACCGCCGCCGGCCATGTCCTTGATGGCGAACGGGACGAGCACCTCGAACGGGCCCATCATCACCAGGATCATCACCGACGCGTACAGCAACGTGGCGAGCAGCCATGGCGTACGGATCATGTAGACGAAGCCTTCGCGCACGTCGGCGAGCACCGCCGCGACGGGGCTCTGTCCGGTGTCGACCAGTTCCCGGCGAACCGGGGTGCTGGGTAGACCCACGACCAGCAGGCCGGCGCCGAGCGCGGCGACGGCCGCGGCCAGAAGCGCGAGCCCGGGCGACGACAGCGCGATCAGGGCGCTCGCCAGGGCGGGTCCGGCCGCCTGCATCAGGGTGGGACGCAGCACGCCCTCGAGCCCGTTGGCCGCCAGCAGGTCCTCCGCCGGCATGAGCGACGGCAGCAGGGCCGAGTACGCGGGGTAGTACAACCCGGCGGCGAGACCGGTGACCAGGGAGACCACGGAGAGGTGCCAGATGTCGAGGAGGCCGGCCAGCGACAGTGCGGCGATGACGCCGATCGCGGCGGCCTGCACCAGCTCGACTCCGAGGAGGATGCGCCTCTGCGGGATCCGGTCGGCGAGCGCACCTCCGAGGAGGGTGGTGACCAGCATGCCGACGGCACTCGCGCTCGTGACCGCGGACAGCTGCGTCGGCCCGCCTCCGAGCGCCACCACCTGCCAGACGAGGGCCACGATCAGCAGGCCGGCTCCGAGCATCGACACCACCAGCGTGCCGAACAGCCACCGGTAGGGCTCGTGCCGCAACGGCTGCAGTGCCCGGGGCAGTCGCCTGGCCACTGCACGGTCTCTCACGGTGCCTCCTCTTTCATGCCGCCACCGACCGTAGAACCTGAACGCAGGTTGAGGTCGAGGGACCGGTGCTCAGACGTCGGTGAGCGGGAGCAGATCGGACAGGTCAGAACGCTCCCCCGACGCCTTCACTCTGGCACTCCCCCACGACAGTCGGCCACGAGCGAGGGCGATCCACGTCACCGGGTCGGCCTCGACGACCGCCGGTGGGGTGCCACGGGTGTGACGCTGGCCGGCGATCACCTGGGTGACAGCGAAGGGCGGTACCCGCACCTCGACGCTGTGACCGGGAGCCTTGCGCTGCAGCAGGGCGAGGGTGTGCTTGGTGGCGGCCCGGAGGTCCTCGCGATCAGTGCTGCCGGCGTCGATCCGGGCGCAGACGGCCGCGAACTCGTCGTCGGCGAGCAAGGTGAGCCGGCGCGCCACTGGTCAGCCCAACGTCGGGCCGAGAACGGCCGGCAACGTGGCCTCCCAGTCAGCCCGCAGCTCGGTGAGCGAGAGGCTGAACTCACCTGCAACCTCGAGCGCGTCGCCACCGGTGCGTCCGATGGAGGTCAGCTCGACGCCGAGCTCCTCGGCGAGCGTGACGACCTCCTCGTGCGAGTCCTCGGCCACGACCACGAGGGCGCGGGCGGACGACTCGCTGAACAGCTCGACGAAGGGCCCGAGATCAGTACCGTCGAGCTCGACGTGGACGCCGACGTCATGGCCGAGGCAGCCCTCGACGATGGCCATCGCGAGGCCGCCGTCGGACAGGTCGTGCGCGGCCGAGAGCAGGCGCCGACCGGCCAGCTCCCGCAGCAGCTCAGCCAACGCCCGTTCGGCCGCGAGGTCGACGACCGGCGGACGTCCGCCGAGGTGGTCGTGGACGACGTCGGCCCAGGTGGAGCCGCTCAGCTCCTCGCGGGTCTCGCCGAGCACGAGCACATGCTCACCGCCACGGGAGAATCCCTGCGTGACGCGGGTGCGGACATCGTCGATGACGCCGAGCACACCGACGACCGGCGTGGGAAGGATCGCGGTCTCGCCGGTCTGGTTGTAGAACGACACGTTGCCGCCGGTGACCGGGATGCCGAGCTCGGCACAGGCGTCCTTGAGTCCGTGGGTGGCCTGCTCGAACTGCCACATGACGGCCGGGTCCTCGGGCGAGCCGAAGTTGAGGCAGTCGGTGACGGCCAACGGCAGTGCCCCGGTGACGGCCACGTTGCGGTACGCCTCGGCCAGGGCGAGCTGGGCGCCCGCATATGGGTCGAGCTGGGCGAAGCGGCCGTTGCAGTCGGTCGAGACGGCCACGCCGAGGTGGCTCACGTCGTCGACCCGGATGATGCCGGCGTCCTCGGGCTGCGCGAGCACGGTGTTGCCCTGCACGTAGCGGTCGTACTGGTCGGTGACCCACGACTTGTCGGCCAGGTTGGGCGAGCCGACCAGACGCAGCAAGGTGTCGCGCAGCTCGTCGCCCGACATCGGCCGGGGCAACGCCTCGGCGGCGTCCGCCTGCAGGGTGTCCTGCGAAGCGGGGCGGGCGAACGGCCGCTCGTAGGTGGGCCCGTCGTGCGCTACGGATCGGGGCGGGACGTCGACCACGCGCTCGCCGTGCCAGTCGATCACCAGCCGGTCGCCGTCGGTGACCTCGCCGACCACCCCCGCCTCGACCTCCCACTTGGCGCAGACGGCCATGAACGCATCGAGGTGCTGAGGCTCGACGACCGCCATCATCCTTTCTTGCGACTCACTCATGAGAATCGCTTCAGGCGAAAGTGTTGAATCTCTGAGTCGGACCGTGTCGAGCTCGACGTGCATGCCGCCGTCGCCGGCGCTGGCCAGCTCGCTGGTGGCGCAGGACAGGCCGGCACCGCCGAGGTCCTGGATGCCGGCGACGACGCCGGCGCCGAACAGCTCGAGCGTGCACTCGATGAGCAGCTTCTCCATGAACGGGTCGCCCACCTGGACGCTGGGGCGCTTGGCGGGCCCGTCGGCATCGAAGGTCTCGGAGGCGAGCACCGAGACCCCGCCGATTCCGTCGCCCCCGGTACGCGCCCCGTAGAGCACGATCTTGTTGCCGACCCCGGAGGCGTGCGCCAGGTGGAGGTCCTCGTGCCGCAGGACGCCGACGCAGAGGGCGTTGACCAGCGGGTTTCCGAGGTAGGAGCGGTCGAACACGACCTCGCCACCGATGTTCGGCAGCCCGAGGCAGTTGCCGTAGCCCCCGATGCCGGCCACGATGCCCGGCATCACCCGGCGGGTGTCGTCGGCGGTGAGCGGCCCGAACCGCAACGGGTCCATGACCGCCACCGGGCGGGCCCCCATCGCCAGGATGTCGCGGACGATTCCGCCGACGCCGGTGGCCGCACCCTGGTAGGGCTCGACGTAGCTGGGGTGGTTGTGCGACTCGACCTTGAACGTGACCGCGTAGCCCTGGCCGATGTCGATGACGCCGGCGTTCTCACCGATACCGGCGAGAGTCTTGCCGAGCGGCGTCTCCTGTGGCAGCTCGCCGAACTTCTTCAGGTGCACCTTGCTCGACTTGTAGGAGCAGTGCTCACTCCACATCACCGAGTACATCGCCAGCTCGGCCGACGTGGGTCGGCGGCCGAGGATCTCGCGGATGCGCTGGTACTCGTCGGCCTTGAGCCCGAGCTCGGCCCACGGCTGCTCGCGGTCGGGCGTCTCGGCGGCGTGGTCAACGGTGTCCACAACGACATGCAAGGTGGGGGCGTCCGTCACGCAGCCAGCCTACCGAGCGGAGGCGACGTCCTCGGAGTCGCGTCGCGGTGCCATGCCTGCCCACGCGACGTCGATGGAGACACCCACGTCGATCACGCGGGTCGCCACGATGTGGGGCTTCTCCAGCTCGCGGGCCACGTACTTGGCGACGAAGCGCCGCAGCTCGCCGTCGATGTTGGCCACGCGCTTGAGCAGAGTGGCGCGCATGCCTTCGGCCGCAAGGTCGAGCGTCAACTCGTCCGGGTTGGGCGGGGTGACGTCGACGATGATGCGCAGGTCCCGCGTGGCGTGCGCCGTGACGGTGAGCGGCACTTCCACGTCCGCATGGAAGCGGTGCTTCTCGACCTGCAGGTCGACGGTGAAGTCGAGGGCCACCGGCACCACGAGACGGTACGAGATCGGGATGCCGGGCAGCTCGGTCGCGGTCGCGTCGCCGATCTGTCCCTTCGCCGTGACCCGGGCGATCCGGCCGGGACCGACCCCCATCGGCCCGAAGTCGATCGGCTCGCCGGCGATGCCGTCGACGGCACCCAGGATGCGCTCGGGGGTGACGGCGGCCCGGAAGAACAGGGCGCCGAACTCCTCATAGGAGCACTGGTCGTCGATCACAGGCCGCCCAGCCCGTAGCGGATCAGGAAGTCGCGGTCGGTGTCGCGGCCACCCTCGGGGTCGGGCACCGGACGCGTGTCGGACTCCTCGACGGTGTCCTCGAGGCGCACCGGGGTGGGCAGACGCTTGAATCGCTTCGGGTCAGGCTCCATCGATGACCTCCGTCAGCGCGACGTCGGGGTCGGCGAGCCGCTGACGGTCCACGGTACGCCCGAGCAGCACACGGATGTCGTCGTTGACGTCCCAGACGTTGACGTTCATGCCGGCCGTGACCCGGTTGCCGTCCAGTCAGAACGCGATGAACTCGCCCGAGTCCTTGTCCCCGCGGATGACGACCTCGTCGCTCGCGTCACCGCGACCGACGTACTCCATGCCGAGGTCGTACTGGTCGGTGTAGAAGTACGGCTGCCAGTCGTACGCAACGTCCTCGCCGAGCAGCACCCGGGCGGCCGCCTTGCCCTGGCGGATCGCGTTGTCCCAGTGCTCGACGCGAACGGCTTCGCCCAGCGCGGTGTTCCGGGCGTTGGCGACGTCGCCGATCGCCAGCACGTCCGGATCGCTCGAGGCGAAGCGCTCGTCGACGACCACGCCGTTGTCGACGATCAGACCGGCTTCCTCGGCAAGTCGGGTGTTCGGGATCGCGCCCACGCCCATCAGGACCAGATCGGCCTCCAGGACGTCGCCGCCGACCCGGACGGAGTACGGTCCGGCGCCGCTGATCTCGTCGACGGCGGCCGAGGTGCGCAGGTCGACGCCGTGCTTGCGGTGCAGCTCGGCGAAGTAGCCGGCCATCTCGTCGCCGAGCGCGCGCTGGAGTGGCAAGGGCCCGGCCTCGAGCACCGTCACCTCGACGCCCGCTTCCCGGGCCGCGGCCGCGGTCTCCAGGCCGATCCACCCACCGCCGATGATGACGACCTTCGACGACGACCCGAACGCCTCGCGGAGCTCTTCGCTGTCCTCGACACGGCGCAACGTTCGGGCGAGCTCGGCGCCGGGGATGTCGAGCACCCGCGGGCGGGCACCGGTGGCCAGCACGGCGAGGTCGTAGCCGATCACCTCGCCGCCATCCAGCTCGACTCGGTGCTCCACCGTGTCGAGTTGCTCGACCGTGCGACCGATGAGCAGACGCACGTCGTGCTCGTCGTACCACCCGGTCGGCTCGACGACAGCGTCGTCGAAGCTGGACCTGCCCATCAGCAGGTCCTTGGAGAGCGGCGGACGCTCGTAGGGCGGGTGCTCCTCGTCGCCGATGATCGTGATGGCACCTTCGTGCCCGTTCTCGCGTAACGCGATGGCGGCCTTCGCTGCTGCCAACCCGGCGCCGATGATGACGATGTCCATGGGATCAACGTCCTCCATGACGGCGTGCCCGTCCACTCGATCAGCGATCGGGATACGCTGCCGCAGTGAATCTGACCACACTCCTGGAGGCCGCGGGTGGTGAAGGCGGCTTCGACTGGGTCGCGTTCGCGTCCATCCCGGTCTTCACCGCCGTCATCGGGTGGCTGATCAACTGGACCGGGCTCATCATGCTCTTCAGCCCGATCCGGTTCCACGGCTTCAAGATCCCGGGGCTGAAGGAGCTGGCCACCCTGGTGCCGCGCAAGATCCAGGAGATCCCCGGGATCATGGACGGCCGCGTCGGCTGGCAGGGCATCGTCCCCGCACGCGCCGCGAAGATGGGGTCGATCGCCTCTGACAAGGCGATCTCGAAGCTCGGGACACCGGCCGAGTTCTACCAGCAGCTGGAGCCCGACCAGATCGCCGAGCACATCGTCCTGATGTTCGAGCCGCAGATCCCGGAGGTCGTCGACGGCGTCATGCGCAAGGAGCAGCCCGATCTGTGGGACAACCTCCCGCCGCGCGTCAAGCAGGCCGTCTACGACCGGGTCAAGCAGCAGCTGCCGGGGATCGTCAAGGGCATCACCGACGAGATCGGTGTCCACATCGACCAGCTGCTCGACCCCAAGCTGATGGTCATCGACCACTTCGAGAAGAACCCGGACCTCGTCGTCCGGATCTTCCGCGACATCGGCAAGAAGGAGCTGCGCCTGATGGTCAACGTCGGGTTCGTCTTCGGCTTCCTGCTCGGCATCCCGGTCGCGGTCATCGACGTCACGCTCCACCAGTGGTGGCTCCTGCCGATCCTCGGTGTGGTGGTCGGGTGGACCACGAACCTGCTCGGCATGAAGCTCATCTTCGAGCCGATCGAGCCGAAGAAGTACGGCCCGTTCACGATGCACGGCCTGTTCCTGCGCCGCCAACCCGAGGTGGCCGAGGTCTACGCGGGCATCATCGCCGACGACGTGGTCACCCTCGAGAACATCGGCACCACGTTGATGGACGGTCCCCGCGGCGATCGCACCCGCCAGATGCTCGCGAGCGCGATGCGTCCGGCGATCGACCGCGCCGCGGGTCCGGCCCGGGCGGCCGCTCGCGTCGCCGTCGGCGGCCGCGAGTTCGACTCGATTCGCGACTCCTTCGCATCCGAGGCCGTCGATCGCACGATCACCCCGTTCCAGGACCCGGCATTCTCGAGGCGCCAGAGCGACAAGATCCGCGTCCTGTTCGCGTCGCGCACCAAGGAGCTGCCGTACAAGGACTTCGTCGAGATGCTGCGCTCGGCGATCAAGGAGGATGAGTGGATGCTCTACGCGCACGGGGCGATCATGGGACTGGCCGGCGGCTTCCTCCACCTGGCGATCTTCGGGGTCTCCGGTGGCTGACCTCCGCGATCCCGGGCCGGGCACGCGCGTCGAGACCGACGAGCTGGCCGCGGCGCTGCGCCTGGCCGCATCGGCGACCTTGCAGACGGCGGGATGGGGTGTCCGGACGTACCTGCGCACCGGGCGGCGCGTCGTCGATGCCCTGACACCTGAACCGGCCCGCGGCCTGGTCCGCGACGCCGAACGGGCCGTGCGTGAGCTGGCGGAGATCAGCGGCGTGGCCCGCCGGTTCGAGGATGCACGGTCGTCGAACGAGGTCCTGGACGCCGCGACCAAGGCATTCCGCAGCCTGGTCTCCGGACCGTTGGCGAGCCCGCCACCGCTCGGCCTGCCGACCCTGAAGGAGACCGGCGCCGACCTGATCCGTCGCTCTCGCGACGTCTGGAACGAGGAGCAGGCCCACCCGGCCTACGAGCGCATCCTGAGTGAGCTGGCGCCCGACGAAGGGCGGGTGCTCATGCTGCTCCTGAGCAAAGGGCCCCAGCCGAGCGTCGACGTCCGGACCGGCGGCCCCATCGGGATCCTCAGCTCGCACCTGATCGCCCCGGGACTGACCATGATCGGCCCCCGCGCCGGGCTGCGCTACACGGACCAGGTTCCCGCCTACCTCAACAACCTGTTCCGCCTGGGGCTCGTCTGGTTCTCCCGCGAGACCCTGCGCGACGTCCACCCGTACCAGGTCGTCGAGGCCCAGCCCGACGTGCTGGAGGCCATGCACTCCGTTCGCTACGCCAAGATCGTGCGGCGGTCGATCCACCTGACCCCGTTCGGCGAGGACTTCTGCCGTGCCTGCCTGGTGCTCGACGCCATCGACATCGCCAACCTTCCCAAGCACGCCCAGCCGGCGGACGACGACAACGTGGCACCGCCGATTCTCGCGGACGTCTGACATCACCGCTCCCTCTTGACGCACCCGCCGTGGAGCCATATATTCAACGCATGATGAATAACGTCATCGAGGTGAGCCACCTGCGGGTGGAGCGTGGCGGCACCCTCGTCATCCCCGGGCTCGACGTCACCATCGCGCGAGGCTCGGTCACCGGGCTCCTCGGCCCCAGCGGGTGCGGCAAGACCACACTCATCAGGTGCCTGGCGGGCATCCAGATCGTCCAACGTGGACAGGTGAGTGTCCTCGGCGAACCGGCCGGCACGCCTGTCAACCGGGCCCGCGTCGCGTACGTCACCCAGTCCAGCTCGGTCTATCCCGACCTCACGGTCCGGCAGAACCTCGACTACTTCGCCGCCCTCAGCGGCAGCAACGCCGACGACGTCGAGCGGGCCCTCGGCCAGGTCGGCCTCACCGATCGAGGCGGCTCGCTCACCAGCGAGCTGTCCGGGGGGCAGCGCACCCGCGGCTCACTGGCAGCCGCCCTGCTCGCCGACCCCGACGTCTACCTGCTCGACGAGCCCACCGTCGGGCTCGACCCCGTGCTCCGCCGCGACCTGTGGAACCTGTTCAGGAGCCTCGCCGCCGACGGCCGCACGCTGCTCGTCTCCAGCCACGTCATGGATGAGGCCGGGCGCTGCGACCGCGTGCTCCTGATGCGCGACGGCGAGCTGATCGCCAACGCGACGCCCGACGAGCTGCGACTCGACGCCGGCACCGACGACCTCGAGCAGGCGTTCCTCGTGCTCGCCGAGAGGAGCGCGGCATGACCACGACAACCCACCCGCACAAGACGCGGAGCAGCAGCAGCCTGGGGCGCACCTTGGCCTGCGCGCGACGCGTGCTGCAACAGCTCAGCCACGACCACCGCAGCGTCGCGCTGATCGTGCTGATGCCCTCGGTGCTGCTGCTCGTGTTCCGCTACGTCTACGACGGCACGCCGCAGGTCTTCGACCGCATCGGTCCGCAGGTGCTCGGACTGTTCCCGTTCATCATCATGTTCCTGGTGACGTCCGTGACCATGGTGCGCGAGCGCACGTCCGGCACCCTCGAGCGCCTGCTCACCACACCGCTGCAGCGGGGCGAGCTGATCGGTGGCTACGCGCTGGGATTCGGCGTCGCCGCCCTGGTCCAGTCGGTGGTCAGCTCGGCGGTCGCCATCTGGCTGCTGGGGCTCGACGTCGAG
Organism: Aeromicrobium sp.; assembly: GCA_051005615.1. Classification (GTDB taxonomy): domain Bacteria; phylum Actinomycetota; class Actinomycetes; order Propionibacteriales; family Nocardioidaceae; genus Aeromicrobium. The sequence goes on along the minus strand of JBPCJE010000012.1, from coordinate 53,116 downwards.
ATCCCGTGGGCGATCGCCCTGTTCGCGGTCGTCGACGCCGTGCTGGGCACCGCCCTCGGGCTGCTGATGTCGGCGTTCGCCACCACCGAGTTCCAGGCGGTCCAGTTCATGCCACTGGTCGTGCTGCCGCAGATCCTGCTGTGCGGCCTGCTGCTCCCACGGGATCTGATGCCCCGGGTGCTGGAGCTCATCTCCGACGTCCTGCCGCTCAGCTACGCCACCGACGCGTTCACCGAGCTCAGCACCGCCGACTCCTTCACCGGCGCGATGGCCCGCGACCTGGTGGTGCTGGTCGGGTTCATCGTCGTGTCGGTGGCGCTCGCGTCGCTGACCCTGCGCCGCCGCACCCCGTGACGACGCGTGCGCGGGGGCGCCCGGCGGGCGGGTCGTCAGGCGACACCCGGGCTGCCATCCTCGCGGCGGCCCGCTCACAGTTCGCCACCCAGGGATTCGCCGGCACGTCGCTGCGCTCGATCGCCCGCGAGGCCGGCGTCGACGCGAGCCTGATCAGCCACTACTTCGGCGACAAGTCGCGGCTGCTCGTCGCCACCATGGATCTCCCGGTCAATCCGATCGAGAAGCTCACCGAGGTCGTCGCGGGAGGTCTCGACGGCATGGCTGAGCGGCTCCTTCACACGTTCCTGACCGCGTGGGACCCGCACCGCGACGTGTTCAGCACCATGGTGCGTACGCAGCTCGCGGGCGCCGACGCGCAGATGCCGATGCTCATCCGCGACGTCGTGGCCCACACGCTGGCCGACGCGTTGGACGGCGAGGACCGGGAGCTGCGGGCGTCGCTCGTGGGCGCCCAGCTCTTCGGGATGGCGGTGGCGCGGTACGTCCTGCGGCTCCAGCCGCTGGCGGACACGAGCATCGGCGAGGTGGTGCGCCGCTATGCGCCGTCGCTGCAGCGACTCATGGACGGCTCAGAGGGCGCCGGCCACTGAGCCGATGACGGCGAACAGGGCCACGACGGCCGAGATTGGCACGAGCCAGAGCGACGCGATGGCGATCGTGACGGTGGTGCCGATCTTGGGCGGGACGAAGTAGCGGGCGCGGGGCAGGTCGCCGACGCCGTCGATCCAGCGTCCGGTCATGCTCACACCGCCCCACACACCGCGCAGCCGGGACAGGACGCGCCAGCCTCCGCCGCCGGCGATCTGCGTCAGCGCGGTACGAGTCTCGTCGACCTTGCCGCTGAGGCTCACCGCGATGCCGAGCTCGGTGGCCAGCGCCGTCGGCTCCTCGACCGCCCGCAGGATGCGTTGGCGACGGACCCCGAACGCCAGCGAGACCAGCGCCATCAGCAGCCCCAGGACGAGACCCACCACGCGTCCGCCACCTTCGGCGTTCAGGGCGAGCAGCAGCGTCGCCACGATGAACGGGACGGGTGCGATCAACAGCAGCAGCGTCGGGATGCGCAGCACCCGCACGGCGAGCACGATGACCCCCGTCGCGCGCTGGGCGACCTCACCGGTCTGACCGTCGACGCGCGACGCCATGTCGTCGAAGCCCCGGTTGGCCCGAGAGCCCCACGAGGGCCGCCTGCTCTGCATGTGTCCACTCTAGGGTGCGCCTCCTTGCCCCGGTTCGATCAGCGAGCGGGTCGCTCGCGCCCGAGCCGGCAAGGCCGAGGAGGGAGGCGCACTGGGGTTGTGCAACGACGGACGACAACGCCGCCGGTCGGGACGAGACGGCCCGTGAGCCGGATCGGGGCGAGGAGGTGTGCCCTGGGAGCAGGCCACTAGCCTGCATCTGTGGCGATCGTCCTGGCTCTGCTGTCGGCTCTGGCGTACGGCGTGTCGGACTTCCTGGGCGGCATCTTCTCCAAACGCGCCGGGCCCTGGCAGGTGGCCGTGGTCGCGCAGACCTCGTCGACGTTCTTCAACGTCCTCGCCGCCCTCGTCATCGGCGGGTCGCCGATGGCGAGCGACTGGATGTGGGGCGCGTTCGCCGGCCTCGGTGGCGGTTTCGGCGCGGTGTTCCTCTACCGCGGGCTCGCCGGCGCCCGGATGGGCGTGGTCGCACCGCTGTCCGCGGTCGGGTCGGCACTGGTGCCCGTGGCCGTCGGTCTCGTGACCGGAGACCGACCGTCCACGCTGGCGGTCATCGGGATCGTGTGCGCGTTCCCGGCCATGTATCTCATCTCCCTCGTGGTCGACGAGGACCCGAGCCACCGAGGCGGCGTCATCGACGGCATCCTCGCGGGGCTCGGCTTCGGCGCGCTGTTCGCGTGCATCGGTCAGATGAGCGACGACGCCGGGCTCATGCCGCTCGCGCTCGCCCAGGCGTTCGCCGTGCTCGCCGTGATCATGACGGCCGTGACGCTGCGCCAGGCCTTCGTCCCGCGTGGTCGTGCCCCGTGGCGGGCCATGTGGATGGGACCGCTCGGCGCGGCGGCAACCGGCGCGTTCCTCTACGCCACTCAGTACGGACTGCTGTCGGTCGTGTCGGTCATCGCGGCTCTCTATCCCGCAGGCACCGTCGTGCTGGCCACCGTCATCCTGCGGGAGAAGATCCACGCATGGCAGGCGGTCGGGCTCGCGTTCGCGGCCGCCGCTGTCACCCTCGTCGCTCTCGGGTGACCCGCCCCCTTTAGGGTTCTGTCGCATGACGATGAGAACTCTCCTGACCGTGACCGCCCTCGTGCTGGTGGCCGGATGCGGCAGCAACGCCGAGCCGACCGCGAAGAAGGCGTCCGAGAAGCCCGCCGACATCCCCGCCCGGGAGTTCCCCACCGAGTGGGGCGACACGATCGACAACCCGTGGCTCCCCATGGCAGTGGGTGCGAAGTGGACCTACGAGAAGACGACCGAGGACGGGCGCGAGCAGGTCGTGGTGACCGTCACCGACGAGAAGAAGACGATCGACGGCGTGAAGGCGACGGGGGTGAACGAGCGCGTCACCGAGGACGGCACCGTGATCGAAGACTCGCACACCTGGTACGCCCAGGACGCGGAGGGCAACGTCTGGAACCTCGGCGAGAGGACCGAGGCCTACGAGGACGGCAGGGTGGAGACGGAGGGCTGGGAGGCCGGGGTCGATGGTGCCGAGGCGGGGATCGCGATGCTGGCCGAACCGAAGATGGGCGACGTGTACCGGCAGATGTACCAGGAGGGCGAGGCCGAGGACCGCGCGAAGATCCTGAGCACCGACGAGTCCGTCAAGGGACCCGCCGGCAGCTGGTCCGGCGTCCTCCAGACCGAGGACACCACTCCGCTCGAGCCCGACCTGGTCGAGCACAAGTTCTACGCCAAGGGCGTCGGACCGGTCGAGCAGCGCGCCGTCGAGGGCGAGGAGGAGAAGGTCGTCCTGACGAAGTACGACAAGCCCTGACTACTTCAGGAACCTGCTGGTGCTGCGGTCCTTGAGCGGCTTGCCACCGGTCTGGCACGTCGGGCAGTACTGCAGCGAGGAGTCGGCGAAGACGACCTCGGCCACCGTGTCGCCACACACCGGGCACGCCTCGCCGGCGCGGCCGTGCACACGCATGCGGCTACGCTTGTTGTCCTTCAGCTCGGCCGCCGGCTTGCCATGGGCCTCGGTCAGCGCCTCCCCCAGCACGCCGCGCATCGCGGACTCGAGGCGCGCCACCTGCTCGGCGTCGAGGTCGGCCGCGATGGCGAACGGCGACAGCTTCGCGGCGTGCAGGATCTCGTCACTGTAGGCGTTGCCGATGCCCGCGACGACCTTCTGGTCGCGCAACAGCCGCTTGACCTGCATGCGGCGACCCTCGAGCAGGGGTGTCAGCTCAAAACCGTCGGCGAGGGGGTCGGGGCCGAGTGCCGCGATGCCCGGGACGTCGCTCGGGTCGCGGAGGGCGTAGACGGCGAGGCCCTTGCGGGTACCGGCCTCGGTGAGGTCGAACCCCACGTGGGGGCCGTCGCCGGCGTCGAGGCGCACCCGCACGGCGAGCGGTCCGTTGCCGAGCTTGAGTCGCTTGTCGGAGAGGTGGTTGGACCACCGGAGCCAGCCGGCCCTCGCCAGGTGGATGACGAGGTGCAGGCCGTCGACCTCGAAGTCGACGAACTTGCCGAACCGCTCGACCCCGGTGACTTCAAGCCCGGAGAACGCGCTGACCGGTGGGTCGAACGTCTTGAGCACGGAGATGGACGCCAGCTCGATCTCCGCCACGACCGCCCCGACCGCGCGGCCGCGCAGGTCGGCCACGAGTGCGTCGACCTCAGGCATTTCCGGCACGGACCAAGCCTAGGACCTGCGTCCCTCCGTGCGTCCGAACGAAGGAATCGACCCAAGGAATGGACCCAAGGAATCGACGCAGTGGTCGGCTGGTGACCACCACGTCGACCCGTCAGTCCCGTTCGAACGCTTCGGCGCCGCCTTCTCACTGCCGGAGCCGGCCACCATTCCCTGACGTCCGAGTACACCTAGCCGTCGTGGCGCGCGTAGAACTCCTCCATGTCCGGCCAGCTGGTCCTTCGGGCAGCGCGACCGGTCAGCACGCCGAGGTGTCCGCCGGGCGCCGTCACCAGGTCGGCGTCCGGTGACCCGGTCACGAGGTCGATCAGGTGGGTCACGGCCGGCATCGGGGCGAGGGTGCCGTTCAGCCCTGCGACGACGAGCACCGCCTTGTCGATCGCCGCAAGCTCGACCGCGCGTCCGCCGAGCTGCATCGTGCCGGTCGCGAACTCGTTGCTGCGCATGACCACGTGGTACAGCTGGCCGAACGTCCGGCCGGGGTAGGCGTACATGTTGCCCATGACCGGTCGACGCCCTCGATCTGCGCGAGGAACTCACGGTCATCCGCGTGCGTCAGGATCGCGATCGGCTTGGTGAGGTACTTGTCGATGGCCGACAGCTGGAAGCCGAGACGCGTGAGCGGCGCCGGGATGCCGCCGGCGAGGCGGTAGGTGCTGTGGACGATGCGCACGCCGGCGCGGTTCAACGGCCGGGCGATCGCGAGGATCGGCACCGCATGCAGGTCGAACGGGCTGGCCACGGCCGTGGCCGACGCGATCGGCAGCTCGGGGTGGGCGGCCGTCGTGAACATCGTGAAGATGCCGCCCAGGCTCCAGCCGGCCACGTGGACATCGTCCCCGGCATCCTTGCTGACCGCCTCGATCGCGTCCGGGAGCACCCCGTCGACCCAGTGCTCGATGCCGAGGCCGCGGTCGCCGAACTTCACCGGCCCGTAGTCGACGAGGTACACCGGGCGGCCCTGCTCGACGAAGTACTCGACGACGCTGCAGCCGCGCCGCAGGTCGAAGGCAAGCGCGAGTGCGGCGAGCGGTGGCACGAGGAGGAGCGGCTTGCCCCGCTGCTCGACGCCCGGCACGACGTCGTACCGGGAGAGGTCGGCGTGCACGGTGTGCGCGGGAGCTCGCGTGGCGTCTGACGCAGATCGGCGATCGGCTCGCGGCGAAGCTTGTCACGCATGTTCGTCGCCGCGGAGCCAAGATCACGCGGGATGCGCAGGGTCGGGAGTGCCACGAGCCGAGTCTGGCAGGCCGTCAGGTGAATGTCAGGACCAGCAGGGCGAGGTTGAGCGCGACGACGATCGACGCGACCACCCATGCGCCCGCGGTGAGTGCCCGCGGGTTGACGTGATCACCCATCACCTCGCTGTCCGAGGTCAGCCGCACGAGAGGGATGAGCGCGAACGGGATGCCGAGCGACAGCAGGACCTGCGACACCACCAGCGCCCCGCTCGGCTCTGCTCCGAGCGCGAGGACGACCAGGGCCGGGATCACGGTGACGACCCGCCGGACGATCATCGGGACTCGCAGGCCGAGCAGCCCCTGCATCACCTCGGCACCGGCGGCGCTGCCCACCGACGTCGATGCGAGGCCCGACCCCAGCAGGGCGACGGCGAACAGCAGCGCCACGCCCGCGCCGAGCTCGGACGAGACGACGGCGTGTGCGCCGTTCAGCGTGTCCGTTCCCGGGAGGCCCTGCAGCCCGGCGGCCGCGACGACGAGGAGCGACAGGTTGAGCAGGCCGGCCAGCAGGAGAGCGAGCACGACGTCGGCCCGAGTCGCCGACAGCAGGTCTCGCAGGGACACGTTGCGGCCGCGATCGCCGAGGCGGGTGACGGTCAGGCTCGAGTGCAGGTAGATGACGTGCGGCATCACCGTGGCGCCGATGATGCCGGAGGCCAGGAGCACGCTGTCCGAGCCGTCGAAGCGCGGGATGAGCCCACCGGCGAGGGCGCCCGGCTCGGGCGGGTTGACGAACAGGCCGGCCAGGAAGCCCACGGCGATCAGCATGAGGAACATGACGATCACCCGCTCGAGCGCGCTCTGCCCACGGACGTCCCCGATCCGCAGGATGAGGATCGAGACTGTCGCAGTGATGGCCGCTCCCAGCAGCAGCGGGAGGTCGAAGAGCAGGTTCAGCGCGATGGCCCCGCCGACGACCTCGGCGAGGTCGGTCGCGATGGCCACCGCCTCGGCCTGCAGCCAGTACGCAAGACGCGGCCCGCGCCTGAGGCGTCGTCCGACGTGCGTCGCCAGGGAAACCCCGGTGACCATGCCCAGCTTCGCGGACAGGTACTGCACCAGCACCGCCATCGCGTTGGCGAGCACCACGACCCACACCAGCGTGTAGCCGAAGCGCGCGCCCGCGGTGACGTTGGTGGCCACGTTGCCGGGATCGACGTACGCCACCGCCGCCACGAACGCGGGCCCGAGCAACGTCAGTCGGCGGACCACCGGCAGTGTGCTGGACATGAAGAAGAACGCTACCGCGCAAGCCTCACCCGCCAGGCGGCGCGTGCGTGGACCGGTGAGCCGCGGGCTGCTTGAGACGGCCGGCGTGGACTGGGGTGTGGCACTTGCGGCACAGCCCGATCAGGAGATCGAGGTCGGTGGGTCCCCCGTTTGACCACCAGATCGTGTGGTGGTGGTGACTGATCGGATGTTTGCACCCGGGTGCGGCGCACACGCCGTGCTGGCGGAGCCGGACCGCTTTGGCCTGACGTGGTGTGGCGCGTCGTTCGGTGCGGCCGACGTCGAGGACCTCGGTGTTCTTGCCGATGGTCTTGATGAGGAACGGGGTGATCTCGGCTCCGCGCATCAGGTGCTTGAGGATTGACGATCCGACCGGGCCGAAACCTTCGAGGTCGGCGGGCTTCAGATCGAGGTCGAGAGTCCTTGCGGCCTGCAGGTTGGCCATCGCCCGGAGCGTATCGGCTTCGACGGTGACGAAGACGTGCGGCGGATCCCGTTGTCCGAGGGCAGCCCACTCCCGAGGACGCTGGTGCCGCAAGGTCGCGATGGTGGTCTTGACGTCCCCCGACATGGCTACATCGTATCTGAACGGGTGTTCGAGGAACTAGGCTTTTCCCAGAAAGCGCAGGGAATTTCGGGTCAGCGGACTCCCTGTGGGCGACGTCTGCGATTCCGGTTGCGGTTGCGACCTCCGTTGCGGTTTCCGTTGCCGTTCCCGTTGCTCGGCGACACACGTTGCGGAGCTGCGGTCGCTTCCTGGCCGCTGTCGGCGAGGGCCTCGACGGTCAGGGGTCGCGGGGCGCGGCGGGCGTCGTGACGACGAGCGGCCACGCCGGCCTTGCGCTGCATGCGCAAGACGTCGTCGACGGCGGCAGATGTCGTCATGGTGACGACGGCGCCCGACTCGCCAGCGCGGGCCGTGCGGCCAGACCGGTGGGTGAACGCCTTGGGCTCGGCCGGGGCGTCGTAGTGGACAACGAGGCCGATGCCGTCGATGTGGATGCCGCGCGCTGCCACGTCGGTGGCCACGATGACGGAGGCGGCACCGGAGCGGAACCGCTTGAGGTTGCGCTCGCGCTGGCCCTGCGAGAGGTCGCCGTGCAGGTCGACGGCAACGACGTCGCCGTTGCTGAGCTGCTTGGCGAGCCGCTGGGCACCGCGACGAGTGCGGGTGAAGACGATCGAGCGCGGGTTGGCGGTGACCAGATCGCGGGCCACCGCGAGACGCTCGGTCTGCTCGGCGACGAGCAGGTGGTGCTCCGTCGTGTCGGGGTGCTGGTCGACCGGGTCGACCTCGTGCAGACGGTGCTGGGGCAGGTGGCGACGGACGAGCTTGTCGACCTGGCCGTCGAGCGTGGCCGACAGCAGCAGGCGCTGTCCGTCCTGCGGCGTCGAGGCGAGCAGCTTGTCGATCGGCTTGTAGAACCCGAGGTCGCACAGGTGGTCGGCCTCGTCGAGCACCGTGACCTCGATGGCGTCGAGGTGGCACTGGCGACGCTCGATGAGGTCACCGAGGCGGCCCGGCGTGGCGATCACGACGTCAGCGCCCTGGCGAAGCTGCGTGATCTGCTTGCCCATCGACGTACCGCCGTAGACCACGGCGATCTTCAGACCGACCGCGGACGCGAGCGGCTCGAGAGCCTCCGCCACCTGGTTCGCGAGCTCGCGGGTGGGCAGCAGCACGAGGCCACGGGGATGCGTCGGACGGCTGGTGCCACCGGCGAGACGGGTGAGGATGGGCAGGCCGAAGGCCAGCGTCTTGCCCGAGCCGGTACGGGCGCGGCCGAGCACGTGGTGGCCGGCCAGGGCATCGGGGATGACGGCTTCCTGGACGGGCGTGGGGACCGAGATGCCGCGGCGACGCAGGACGTCGACGAGCGCGCGGTCGAGGGAAAGATCGGAAAAGGAGCGCGACGAGCCGTCGCGAACAGGGTGGGACACAGAACTCACAGACTCAGTGAAAGCCCGGAAGATCCTGGTCGCGCTGACTGCGCGCCGTGCCGGGCGGGTGACGCGCGCTGATGCGCGACGTTCACGAATTCACATACTAGCAGTCAGATGTGATCTGACCTGCATCGACGCAGCGTGGCGCTGGTCACCCTTGCTCGGCCAGGAGGTCCTCGTACTCCGGATGCTTCTCGAGAAAGCCGTTCACGTACTCGCACGTGACGTGGATGCGCTTGCCGCTGCGCCGCACGTCGTCGAGCGCGCCGGCGACCAGGATGGAGCCGAGCCCCTGTCCCTCGTAGGCGTCGTCGATGACCGTGTGCGGGAAGAGGACGGTTCCGTCGTCGCGATCCTTCGCCTGGGTGAAGCCGGCGCTCCTGCCGTCGACGTGGATCTCGTACCGCCCGGCCTCGGGAATATGGACGACCGCGGTGGTGCTCATCTGTTCAACGTACTGACGCCGACAGAAGCCGCCACCCGATGATCCGTACTCGCATCCACCCCGCCTGGTTCGTCGCGGGCACGGCCTTCGTGGCGCTGATCGGCTCGGCCGGGTTCCGCGCCGCTCCGGGTGCGCTCTTCGTGCCGCTGCACCATGAGTTCGGTTGGTCGACGTCGGTGATGTCGGCCGCGGTCAGCATCAATCTCGTCCTGTACGGCCTCACGGCACCGTTCGCGGCGGCGCTCATGGACCGGTTCGGAGTCCGGCAGGTCACGTCTGCGGCCCTCGTTCTCATCGCGCTGGGCAGCGGGCTCACCGTCTTCATGACGGCGTCGTGGCAGCTGCTGCTCACCTGGGGCCTGCTGATCGGACTCGGCACGGGGTCGATGGCGCTCGTGTTCGCCGCCACCGTCGCCAACCGCTGGTTCGTCGAGCGGCGCGGGCTCGTGATGGGCATCCTGACCGCGGGCAGCGCCACCGGCCAGCTGATCTTCCTCCCTCCCGTCGCCTACCTCGCCGAGAACGTCGGCTGGCGCACGGCGTCGCTCGTGATCGCCGCGGCGGCCATCGCCGTGGTGCCGCTCGTCCTGCTGACACTGGCCGACCATCCTGTCGACCGCGGCACCACGCCGTACGGCGCACCCGACGACTACGTCCCGCCTGCGCGCTCGACCGGCGGAGCGGCACGTCGCGCCGTGGACGCGTTACGGGCCGCCGCGCACGTCCGCTCGTTCTGGGCACTTGCGGCCGCATTCGCCATCTGTGGCGCAACGACCAACGGACTCGTCGGCATCCACTTCATCCCGTCGGCCCACGACCACGGCATGTCCCAGACGACGGCGGCCACCCTTCTCGCGGTCGTCGGGATCTTCGACATCATCGGCACCGTCGGCTCGGGCTACCTCACCGACCGCATCGACCCCCGCTACCTGCTGGTGGGCTACTACGCGTTCCGGGGTGTCGGTCTGATGCTGCTGCCATCCCTGCTCTCGGACGCCATCCATCCGAGCATCGTGCTGTTCGTCGTCGTCTACGGGCTCGACTGGGTGGCCACCGTGCCGCCCACGGCCGCGCTCTGTCGCGAGATCTTCGGCGAGGACGGGACCATCGTGTTCGGCTGGGTCTTCGCTTCCCACCAGCTGGGCGCGGCCGCGGCGGCACTTGCCGCGGGGGTGGTGCGTGACGCCACCGGCTCCTACACGTGGGCGTGGATCGGCGGTGCCGGTCTCTGTGCCGTGGCTGCCGTGCTGTCGTACGTGGTGCGGAAGCCGGACGTCAAGACGCCGTCAATGCAGCCAGCGCAGATGTGAAGAACCCGAGCCCGTCGGTGCCGGGGCCGCAGAGGTCTTCGACGGCGTGCTCAGGGTGCGGCATCAGCCCCACGACGTTGCCACGCTCGTTGGCGATGCCGGCAATGTCACGCAGTGAGCCGTTGGGGTTGACGTCGACGTAGCGGAACACCACTCGGCCCTCCCCTTCCAGCCGGTCGAGGGTGTCGGTGTCGGCGACGAACCCGCCCTCGCCGTTCTTGAGCGGGATGAGGATCTCCTGACCCTCGCGGTACGACGACGTCCAGGCCGTGGACGCGTTCTCGACCCGGAGCATCTGGTCGCGGCAGATGAAGGTGCGGTGGTCGTTGCGGATCAGGGCGCCGGGCAGCAGGTGGGACTCGCACAGGATCTGGAAACCGTTGCAGATGCCGAGCACCGGCATCCCCCCGCGCGCTGCTTGGACGACCTCGGTCATGACCGGCGCGAACCGCGCGATCGCACCGCACCGGAGGTAGTCGCCGTAGGAGAAGCCCCCCGGCAGGATGATCGCGTCGACACCGTGCCGGCCCGTGGGGAGGTCGTGGTCGCCGTGCCACAACGCCACCGGCTCGCCGCCGGCGAGGCGGACGGCGCGCTGGGCATCGACGTCGTCGAGGGAGCCGGGGAAGGTGACGACGCCGATCCTCATCCGTCGACCCGGCCAGACTCGACTCGCACGGTGAAGTCCTCGATGACCGGGTTGGACAGCAGCGTCTCGGCGATCTCGTGGACCTCGGCCAGCGTGGCCTCGTCGGCCTCGTCGACCTCGAGCTCGAACCGCTTGCCCTGCCGGACGTCGGTGATGCCGTCGAACCCCAGCCGCGGCAGCGCGCCGTGCACGGCCTTGCCCTGCGGGTCGAGGATCTCGGGCTTGGGCATCACATCGACGATCACTCGCGGCATGCACCCATCCTACGGTGCACCCTCACCGCGATCTGCGCCCGATCCGACACGTCGCGGGAGGGTCAGGACAGCTCTCGCTTGAGGATCTTGCCCGTCGACGTCATGGGCAGCTCGTCGCGGAACTCCACCTGGCGTGGGTACTTGTACGAGGCGAACTGCTCCTTGCCCCAGGCGACGAGGTCGTCCTCGGAGACGTCGTCGTGATCCTTGTTCTTGACGACGACGGCCTTGATCTCCTCGCCGTGCGACTCGTGCGGGACGCCGATGACGGCGACCAGCGAGACGGCCGGGTGCTCCATCAGCACCTCCTCGAGCTCGCGCGGATACACGTTGTAGCCGCCCCGGATGATCATGTCCTTGGAGCGGTCGACGATGAAGTAGTAGCCGTCGGAGTCCCTGCGCCCGAGGTCGCCGGAGCGGAACCAGCCGTCGCGGATCGCCTCGTCGGTCGCGTCGGGCCGGTTGTGGTAGCCCTTCATGATGTTGTGGCCCTTGATGGCTATCTCGCCGATCTCGTCGTCGCCCTCAGGCACGTCGGACCAGTCGTCGTTGATGAGCTTCATCTCCACACCCGGGATCGGGATGCCGATGGAGCCGACCCGGGGCTCCTGCCCGTGCGGCGAGAAGCTGGCCACCGGCGACGTCTCCGACAGTCCGTAGCCCTCGAGGATCGTGACGCCGAACCGGTCCTTGAACTGCTTGTGGATGTCGACCGGGAGAGCAGAACCACCGGCCGCAGCGACGCGCAGGTTCTCGGCCAGGGACTCGACGTCGTATCCCTCGTCGAGCGCGCCGAGCAGGCCCCAGTACATTGTCGGCACTCCGGCGAAGAACGTGACGCTCTCGCGCAGCATCAGCCCGAGCGCAGGTTCGGCCTCGAACCGAGGCAGCATCACGACGGTGCCACCGAACGCGAACCCGCCGTTCTGGATGACCGTCTGGCCGAACGAGTGGAACAGCGGCAGCACGCACAGGTAGGTGTCGGGGTTGTCGGCGTCGGCCCCGAACAGGTCGGCACCGGCGTGCGCGTTGTCGCGCATGTTGCGGTGCCGCAGCTCGGCGCCCTTGGGCTGGCCGGTGGTGCCGGACGTGTAAAGGATGACGGCGGTGTCGTCGTCATCGGTCTCGACGGTGTCGAACGTGGGGGGCTGGCCGGACACGAGCGGCGCGTAGTACTCCGGTGGCTCGACCGGCGCGGGCGCCTCGGAGTCGAGCTTGATGAGGAAGAACTCCTGACACGAGTCGGTGGACTGGAAGCCCTCCCAGGCAGCCTCGCCGATGGGCAGCTCGGCCGTGCCCTCGAACGCGAAGTAGGCCTTGGCGCCGGAGTCGTCGAGGTGGTACGCCACCTCGCGTGCCTTGAGCAGCACGTTCAGCGGCACCACGGTCGCGCCGGCCTTGAGGATGCCGTAGTAGATGATCGAGAAGTACGGCAGATTCGGGCACGACAGCGCGACCTTGTCGCCGGGCTCGACGCCGCGAGAGACCAGCAGGTTGGCGACCTGGTTGGCCGCACCGTTCACCTGCGCGTAGCTCAGGCGAGTGTCGCCGAACACGATCGCTGTGCGGTCGGCGTACGTCTCGGCCGAGTTCTCCAACAGGGATGCGAGATTGCCCACGACTTCTCCTCGGGTGTGACGGGCTTTCACCCTACCCACTGAGCTCGGGGGGCGTCAGAGTGAGTCAGAAGCGCTCACCGGTGAGCTGCTCGAACGCCTGCACGTAGCGTTCGCGGGTCTTCTCGACGATGTGGTCGGGCAGCGGAGGCGGCGTGGTGTCGGAGGCCCGGTCCCATCCGCTCTCGGGCGAGGTGAGCCAGTCACGGACGAACTGCTTGTCGTACGCCGGCTGCGAGCGTCCGGGCTGCCAGGCGTCGGCCGGCCAGAAGCGCGACGAGTCGGGCGTCAGCACTTCGTCGGCCAGCACGATGGTGCCGTCCGGGCGAGCGCCGAACTCGAACTTCGTGTCCGCCAAGATGATTCCCCTGCCCCGCGCGATCGTCTCGGCCCGGGCGTAGATCGCCAGTGTCAGCTCGCGCAGCCGGTTCGCCACGGTCTCTCCCACGGCTGCGACCACATGGTCGAAGGAGACGTTCTCGTCGTGCTCGCCCACCTCGGCCTTGGTGGCGGGCGTGAAGATCGGCTCGGGCAGCCGCGAGCCGTCGACCAGCCCGTCGGGCAACGGGAGGCCGCACACCTCGCCGGTCGCGTCGTAGTCCAACAGGCCGGAGCCGGCGAGGTAGCCACGGGCGACACACTCGACCGGAAACATGTCCAGCCGCTCACACACCAGCGCCCGGCCCCGTACCCGCTCGGGGACCTCGGTGGACACGACGTGGTTGGGAACCAGGTCCGCGAGCTGTGCGAACCACCACAACGACATCCGGGTGAGGATCTCGCCCTTGTCGGGGATGCCCGGGGTGAGGAGGTGGTCGTAGGCCGAGATGCGGTCGGAGGCGACCATGAGCAGGTGCCCGGACTCGAGCTCGTAGAGGTCACGCACCTTGCCCGAGTGGACGTGTCGGGCACCGGGGACGTCGAGAGGCACGGGCTCAGCGTAGTGGTGGTCTCACTTGGCGAACTCGTTCCACCACTGCACGTGGCAGAAGTGCGTGGCGACGATGGCGATCAGCGCGACGAGAGTCCGACCCATCGATAGGGCGGATCCGGCTTGGGCCGTTCAGGCAGCTCTGGCCTGACCATGAAACAACCCTAGCCAATTGGGGGACCGTCAGAGGATCGCGCCGGGCGAGTAGGCGGCGGCCTCCGGATCGGCAGCGACGAGCTCGTGGATGCGTGCCACGACCTGACGAACCTGCTCGGTGGCGGCGCCGGTGAACTCCAGCGGCGCGGCGACGAGCGACGTCAGGTCGGCCTCGGTGAGCCCGAGCCGGTCGTCGGTGGCCAGCCGCGCGAAGAGGTCGTTGTCGGTGGAGCCCTTTTCGCGCATCTCGAGGGCAACGGCGACGGCGTGCTCCTTGATGAGCTCGTGCGCGTCCTCTCGGCCAACACCGGCCCGAACGGCGGCTACGAGGACTTTGGTTGTTGCGAGGAACGGCATGTATCTGTCGAGCTCGCGCTGAACGACGGCCGGGAAGACGCCGAATTCGTCGAGCACCGTCAGGAAGGTCTCGAACAGGCCGTCGGCCGCGTAGAACGCGTCGGGCAGGGCCACCCGACGGACGACCGAGCACGAGACGTCACCCTCGTTCCATTGGTCTCCGGCGAGCTCGCCGACCATCGACGCGTAGCCGCGCAGGACCGCGGCGAGACCGTTGACACGCTCGCACGAGCGGGTGTTCATCTTGTGCGGCATCGCGCTGGACCCGACCTGCCCAGGCCGGAACCCCTCGGTGACCAGCTCGTTGCCGGCCATCAGGCGAATCGTGGTGGCCAGGTTCGACGGCGCGGCGGAGAGCTGCACGAGGGCGGTGACCACGTCGTAGTCGAGCGAGCGCGGGTACACCTGGCCGACGCTGGTCATCACCGTGTCGAAGCCCAGGTGGCTGGCGACGCGGTCCTCCAGCTCGGCGAGTCGGGCGAGGTCGTCCCCCCGGCCGGCAGGCCGTCCGGTACCGAGGAGGTCGAGCTGGTCCTGGGCGGTGCCGACCGGGCCCTTGATGCCACGCAACGGGTAGCGCGCGACGAGGTCCTCGAGGCGCCCCATGGCGACGAGGAGCTCGTCGGCCACGGTGGCGAAGCGCTTGCCCAGAGTGGTCGCCTGGGCGGCGACGTTGTGGCTGCGCCCGGCCATGACGAGCTCGGAGTGCTCGGCGGCGAGCCGCCCGAGGCGGGCGAGCGTGGCGACCCCCCGGTCGCGCATCACCTGCAACGAGGCGAGCACCTGCAGCTGCTCGACGTTCTCGGTGAGGTCGCGCGACGTCATGCCCTTGTGGATGTGCTCGGATCCCGCAAGTGCCGCGAACTCCTCGATGCGCGCCTTCACGTCGTGACGGGTGACCTTCTCGCGCGCCGCGATGGAGGCGAGATCGACCTGGTCGACCATCGCCTCATGGGCCTCGATGACGCCGTCGGGCGTCTCGACGCCGAGGTCGCGCTGGGCCCGGAGCACGGCGATCCACAGCCGCCGCTCAAGCACGATCTTGTGCTCCGGCGACCAGATGCGGGCGATCTCGGCCGAGGCGTACCGGGTGGCCAGGACGTTGGGGGTCACGCCCCTATTGTCCCTCACGGCTGGCGGCCAGGGCGATGTTGGCCGGTCACGCTCGTCCCTCGCACTCCAGCGCGGCTCCGCCGCGGTCCGGCCGGACGAGCTTCGCTCGTCCCCGTGGTTCAGTCGGAGGCGGCATGCAAGGCAATGTCGCTTCGGTGATGGGAACCTCGGATGTGGATCATCTCGACGCCTTGGTAAGCGCGGTCACGGGCATCGGCCAGCGTCGCCCCGGTCGCCGTCACGGACAGGACCCGCCCGCCGGCGGTGACGAGACGGCCCTCGGCGTCGCGGGCCGTGCCGGCGTGGATGACGTCGACACCGTCGATCGCGTCAGCCACCTCGACACCGTCGATGACGTCGCCGGTGCGCGGGGTGCCCGGGTAGTTCTCGGAGGCGATGACGACCGTGACGGCTGCCCCGTCCGTCCAGGTCGGCAGACCGACCTCGGCCAGGGTGCCGGTGGCGGCACCGTGCAGCAGACTCGAGAGCGGCGTGTCGAGCAGGGCGAGCAGCGCCTGGGTCTCGGGGTCGCCGAACCGGGCGTTGAACTCGACGACCCTGACGCCGCGGCTGGTCAAGGCGAGGCCCGCGTAGAGCAGGCCCTGGAACGGGGTGCCGCGGCGCGCCATCTCGTCGACCGTGGGCACGAGAACGCGCCGGGTGACGTCGGCGACGAGGTCCTGGGGCGCCCACGGTAGCGGCGTGTAGGCACCCATGCCGCCGGTGTTGGGACCGGCGTCGTCGCCGAGCGCACGTTTGAAGTCCTGCGCCGGCTGCAGCGGCAGCACCGTGCTCCCGTCGGTGATCGCGAACAGCGAGACCTCAGGGCCGTCGAGGAACTCCTCGATCACGACCCGCCCACAGGCGGCAGCATGGTCGACCGCCTCCTGCCGGTCGTCGGTGACGACCACGCCCTTGCCCGCCGCGAGGGCGTCATCCTTGACGACGTAGGGCGGGCCGAAGGCGTCGAGCGCGTCGGCGGCCTGCTCGGGCGTCTCACACACGTGCGCGAGCGCCGTGGGCACCTCGGCCACGGCCATGACCTGCTTGGCGAAGGCCTTCGAGCCCTCGAGATGCGCGGCCTCGGCGCTCGGCCCGAAGCACGCGATTCCGGCCGCGCGCACGGCGTCGGCGACCCCGGCCACCAGGGGCGCCTCCGGCCCGATGACGACGAGGTCGGCCTGCAGCGAGACGGCGAGGGCGGCGACGGCGACACCGTCGAGAGGGTCGACGTCGTGCCGCGTGGCGATCATCTCCATGCCCGGGTTGCCGGGCGCGACGTGCACCTCGGTGACGTGCGGGTCGCGCGAGAGCGAGAGCGCCAGGGCGTGCTCGCGCCCGCCGGTGCCGATGACGAGGGTCCTCACGGGGAGCCAGCCTAGGGCGTGCGGTGATCAGGCTGTCTTGGTGGCGACGAGTCGTTCGACGACTCCCCACTTCAGCCGGTCGCGCTCGACGATCCGGAAGCCCTTCCGCTCGACGCCCTCGGACGGGCGACGGGTCATGTGGTCGCCGTCGACGCGCACGGACACCACCTCGATCGCCTTCTGGAGCCAGAGGATCGGCTTCACGGAGCTGCGGATGTGGTCGACGAGGATCAGCCTGCCGTCAGGACGCAGCACACGACTCATCTCGGCGAGCGCGCGATCGGGATCGGGGACGTTGCACAACGAGAACGTGCAGACCACCGAGTCGAACGACCCGTCGTCGAAGGTGAGCTGGTGGGCGTCGCCCTCGCGCAGGTCGACGTCCCGGCCGATGTCGTGAGCGCGGGCCCGGGCGATCTCGAGCATGGCCGGGCTGAGGTCGATCCCGACGACGGACTGGGCCGGGTCGTAGAACGGGAGGTTCAGGCCCGTGCCCACCGCGATCTCGAGCACGTCGCCCTCGGCGCGGCTGACCGCCCACTCCCGGTTGTCCTCCCCGAAGAGCCGCCGCTCCCACCAGCCGATCTGCTTGTCGTAATGGCCGGCCTGCTTGTCCCAAGCACGTCTGCGGCGCGCGTTCTGCTTCTCGCGGTCATCGCTCGACAGTGTCATGGAGTCAGGATGCCCCTACCGGGAGGGCACAGCAGGCCGTGGGTCCTCCCAACCCGCGACGTGCAGCTCGGTCAGCACGTGCTCGGGGAACTCCATGCGCCCGCGGGCGGCGGCGACGGCGAGGATGCCGACCATGATGATGCCGCAGCCGCCGAGAATGCCGGCCAGCGTCAGCACCGTTGCGGCCACCAGCCAACCGGGGGCATCATGCACGACCAGCAACGGGATGCCGATGAGCACGATGGGCGGGGCCGAGAACGACAGCCAGGCGTCGATCGTCATCACGATCCGCAGACCCCGGTGTTGACGCTCCATCTGTCTCACCTCACTCGTCGTGCGTCCTGCTCCAAGGCTGACAGAGGGAGTGCTCCACGTCGATGACCTCGCAGGTCATGGAATCGCGACCCTTCCGCCTGTCGGTGGCGTGCGGTTTGATCGAGACATCCAACGAGGGAGGACCACCATGAGCACACGACTGAACCCTTACATCGCGTTCGACGGCAACGCGCGTGAGGCGATGGAGTTCTACCAAGCCGTGTTCGGCGGCGAGCTCGACGTCAGCACCTGGGGCGAGATGCCCGACATGCCCGGCAACAGCCCCGAGATGCACGACAAGCTCATGCACTCGATGCTGACGGTCGACGATTCCATCGCGATCATGGCGGCCGACATGCCCGAGTCGAACGGGCCGAAAGGATCACCGATCTCGGTCTCACTGAGTGGTGAGGACGAGGCCCGGCTCCGCGGGTGGTGGGAGGGAATCTCCGAGGGTGCCGAGATCAATGCGCCGTTCGAGAAGGCACCCTGGGGCGACACATACGGCGAGTGCATCGACCGGTTCGGCGTCCGCTGGATGGTCAACGTCGCCGGCGGCCAGCAGTAGCTCTCCGCGATCGGCGCTAGTCTCCGTTCATGAGGGCGAACTCCCGTGCTCTCCCATGGGCCGCTGGACTCGTGCTGCTGGTGGCGGCACTGGTCGCCACGACGTCCGACGGCCCGGAGTGGACCGACGTCAGCGGCGGGTCCGGGGTCTCCTCGTCCTCGGATCGATCGACCGATGGCCTCTCGACCCAGAGCGATTCTGGCGACGCATCCCCAGCCGACCCGCCGGTCGCCGACGAGAGCACCTCATCGTCGGCGACCCGTTGGATTGCCGTGGTGGTTCTGCTCGTGGCGGTGGCCGCCCTGGCCGTGGGCGTCACCGTGGGCCTGCGGCTCATGCTCCGGCGCCGAACGCTCGAGGGGACCATGCTGCCGCGATCGTCACCCGAGACCGAGGATGACCCCGAGGTCGACTCCGCCGACGAGCTGGTCGACGAAGTGTCCCGGGTCCTGTGGTCCGCCGCAGGCGGGAGTCCCCGCAATGCGATCGTCGCCACGTGGATCCGCCTGCACGAGGCGATGGTCGCAGCCGGTTTCGAACCGCGGGAGGCAGAGACGCCCACCGAGTTCGTCCAGCGCACGCTCACGACCTATCCGGTCGACGAGCAGGCGATCAACCGGCTGGCCGATCTCTACCGAGAGGCGCGCTTCTCCGCGCACGATCTCACCGAGGAGCATCGCCGCGAGGCAGTCGGCTGCCTGCGGCAACTTCACCGGCAACTGGCGTGGTCGGGCGCGCGATGACCGTCCTGTTCGTGTGTGCGCTCGTCGCCGCCGCCGCTCTGGGATGGCACCTGGCCGGACTGGCCGGCGCCTTGCAGACGGCCCGATGGCCGGAGCGGGACGCCGAGCACGTCGAGGACGACCGGTCGCACGACCACCGCCTCGCCGAGCTGTCGCGCCAGCTCGGCCGGACGAACCTGTCGGAGGCGCACCGCTCGGTCGTCGCTCTCGCCGAGCGGCTGGTGGCCGACGGGCAGGTGCTCGACGCCGAGGTGTCGGCGTTCCTGGCCCATCCCCCGCTCGGCAAGCCGCATCGGTATCGCCGCGAGCTCGACATCGCGTTGTCCAGGTTGGAACAGACGTGACCTCGGTGACCGAGGCGTCCGCGATCTCGAAGGCCGTCCTCGACGAGATCGAGACCGCCGTCGTGGGCAAGCGTCAACAGCTCACGCTGGTCCTCAGCGGCATCCTCGCGGGGGGCCATGTGCTGCTCGAGGACTTCCCCGGCCTCGGCAAGACCCTCGCCGCACGGTCGTTCGCGCAGACCCTCGGGCTCGACTTCGGGCGCGTCCAGTTCACGCCCGACCTCCTGCCGGCCGACCTCACCGGTTCGTTCATCTACGACCAGCGGCAGAACGAGTTCAACTTCCGGGCCGGTCCGGTGTTCACCGGACTGCTGCTGGCCGACGAGATCAACCGGACGCCGCCGAAGACCCAGGCCGCGCTGCTGGAGGCGATGCAGGAGCTGCAGGTCACCGTCGAGGGTGAGACCTTCGCACTGGAGCCTCCGTTCCACGTCCTGGCCACGGCGAATCCGATCGAGTACGAGGGCACGTATCCACTGCCCGAGGCGCAGCTGGACCGGTTCCTGCTGCGGGTGGGCTTCGGGTACCCGACCGAGGAGGAGGAGTGGGAAGTCCTGCGCCGCAGGATGGCTCGCCAGCGTGAGGAGCAGACGCTGCGGGCGGTGGCGTCCGCCGACGTCGTGCTGTCCATCCAGTCGGTCGTCGAGACCGTCACCGTCGACCCGGGCATCGGCCGCTACTGCGTGGCACTGGCGACCGGCACACGCCGGCACACGCATACGCTGGTCGGCGCCTCGCCGCGCGGCGGGCTGGCGCTGATGCTCACGGCCCGCGCCTACGCCGTGATCTCCGGACGCGACTACGTCACGCCCGAGGACGTCAAGGCGGTGGCCCTGCCGGCTCTGGCGCACCGGATCACGATTCGGCCGGAGCTGTGGATGTCCAGCGTCTCGGGGGAGACCGTCGTCAACGACGTGCTCTCGCGTGTTCCCGTTCCGCCGGCCCGCGAGCGGGTGCGATGACCACCTGGCAGCCGACCCACGCCCATCTCCGCGCCACGGCGGTCGGATTCGGCTTGCTGGTCCCCGGCGTCGCGTTCGCTCGGCCCGACCTCGTCGTGCTGGCCACGCCGCTCGTCGTTGCAGCGGTCTGGGCCACCCTCGCCCGTCCGGCGGCGGAGCCCGACATCGACTGCCCGGTCACCGCACTCACCGTGTACGAAGCTGAGGAGTTCACCTGGACGGCCAAGGTGTCGAGTGTCCCGGGCCTGCAGCGGGTCGTCACCTTTCACCAGTCGCCACAGTGGCTGGACGCCGAGCCCGAGAACGGCCGAGTGGTCGAGGCGAGCGCCACTGGGGCGTGGACCGAGACACCCATCGCCATGCGGGCGACGCGCTGGGGACGGCGCACGCTCCCCCAGTCGGCCGTGGCCGCCTTCGGCGCCTGGTGCGCCTGGCGATGGGGACCGGTTCCCCTTCCCGAGACCCGGCTCACCGTCCTGCCGGTCACCGCTCCGGATGACTCCCGGGCGCCCGTCCCCCATCCCCGGGGGCTGGTGGGCATGGAGCAATCACTTCGCCTCGGCGACGGATCCGAGTTCGCGAAGGTTCGGCCCTTCCGGCCCGGAGACCGACTGCGGCGCATCCACTGGCCGGTGTCCGCCCGCACCAGAGAGCTGCACGTCACAGCCACGTACGCCGACGAGGACGCTCGCGTGCTGGTGCTGGTCGACGCGATGAGAGATCTCGGTGAGTCCCGCGGAATCGAGGATGCGCCCAGCAGCATGGACATCGCCACCCGGGCCGCGTCCGCGATCTCGGAGCACTTCCTGCGCCGCGGCGACCGGGTCGAGCTTCGGGTGTTCGGCGCCTGGGGCGTCAGCCGGGTGCCGGTCGCCTCCGGACTGCCGCAGCTCCGGCGGATCCTCGACACGCTCACCTTGATCCGTCCCGGCACGGCCCGCGGCGAGAGGACGTGGTCGACCCGCATGAGCTTCGGCGAAGGGACTCTGGTGATGATGCTCTCTCCGCTGGTCGATCCCGCCGCGACCGATCAGGTGGCCGAGCTCCTCCGGGCCGGCAACACGGTGGCTGTCATCGACACGCTGCCCCACGACGCGACCGTCACCACCGACGACGAACGTTCGGCCCTCGCGTGGCGGATGAGGATGCTCGAGCGGCGGCTCGAGCAGCATCGGCTGGCGACCCTCGGCGTCCCAGTCGTCCGCTGGCGCGGCCCCCACTCCCTCGACCTGGCTCTGCGCACCCTGATCCGCCAGCGCGCCATCCCACGGCGGATGGTCCGATGACCAGCCTCACCGTCCAGGACCGGCGCGGAAACCGGTGGCTCGTCATCACCCCGTCGAGGTTGGCGGTTGTGGCTCTGACGTCCGGCTCCGTCGCCGTCGCCCTCGGATGCCTCCTGGCTACGGGCCACCGTGGACCAGCGTGGCCGGCGCTGGTGATCGCCTACCTTGCCCTGATCGCCTTGGCCCTTCCTGATGGCTTGGCGGGGCTGGCGACCTTGGCCACGTACGGGACCTGGTGGCTGTTCGCCGTCCGCGACGTCACGACGCCGTGGGTCCTGCCGGCGGCCATCGCCCTGCTCGTGTTCCACGTCGGGGTCGCCCACCTCGCATCCGTCCCGGCGGGTATCTCGACCGGCCGCGACACGGTGTGGACCTGGTGCCGTGACGGTTTCCTGGTGGCCGGCTTCACCGCTCTGGTTGCCGGTGTGGCGAGGTACGCCCATGACCTCGTGAGCACCGGGCCGACGATCGTCGGCCTGACTCTGCTCCTCGTCGTCCTCGTGCCGCTGATCGCCCGTCGCATCGGTCGCGATACGTCGGACGGGCTTCGCCCGTAGAACACTCGACCTGGCCGGACGCTCCCCCTACTCGATAACGCGCTCGTCGGTCCGGCTAGAGCAGGTCGTGGACCTGGACAGTCTGCTCGCGGGCGGGCCCGACACCGACCGCCGAGATGCGGGCTCCCGACATCTGCTCGAGGGTCTGGACGTACGTCTGGGCGGTGGGTGGGAGGTCAGCGAGCTCGCGGGCGCCGGAGATGTCCTCGGTCCACCCGTCGAGGTACTCGTAGATCGGCGTCGCGTGATGGAAGCCGGTCTGCGTCATGGGCATCTCGTCGACCCGCTCACCGTCGACGTCGTACGCCACGCAGACCGGGATGCGCTCCCAGCCGGTGAGCACGTCGAGCTTGGTGAGCACGAAGTCGGTGACGCCGTTGATGCGAGCCGCGTATCGCGCGATCGGGGCGTCGTACCAGCCGCAGCGGCGCGGACGGCCGGTCGTGGTGCCGAACTCGCCGCCGTTCGTGCGCAACCGTTCGCCATCGTCCCCTCCATCAACACCGAAGAGCTCGGTGGGGAACGGCCCTTCCCCCACCCGTGTCGCGTACGCCTTGACGATGCCGATGACCCGCGTGATCTCCGTGGGTGCGATGCCCGAGCCGGTGCAGGCGCCGCCTGAGGTTGCTGACGACGAGGTCACGAACGGGTACGTGCCGTGGTCGACGTCGAGCAACGTGGCCTGGCCGGCCTCGAGCAGCACCGTCTCGCCGCGGCCGAGTGCCTCGTGCAGGAGCAGGGCGCTGTCGGCGACCATCGGCCGCACCCGGTCGACGTGGCTGACCAGCTCGTCGACGATCTCGTCGACACTGACGGCACGGCGGTTGTAGACCTTGGTCAGGATCTGGTTCTTCAGCTCCAGGGCGCCCTCGACCTTCTGGGTGAGGATCTTCTCGTCGAAGAGGTCCTGCACGCGGATGCCGAGGCGGTTCATCTTGTCGGCGTACGTCGGACCGATGCCCCGGCCGGTGGTGCCGATCTTGCGGCTGCCCAGGAAGCGCTCGGCGACCTTGTCCATCGTGCGGTTGTAGTCGGCGATGATGTGGGCGTTGGAGCTGAGCACGAGCCGGCTGGTATCGATGCCGCGCTTCTCGAGCCCGTCGATCTCCTCGAACAGCACCGAGAGATCGACCACGACACCGTTGCCGATCACCGGCACGCAGCCGGGGCTGAGGATGCCGCTCGGCAACAGGTGGAGGGCATAGGTCTCACCGTCGATGACCACCGTGTGGCCGGCGTTGTTGCCGCCGTTGAACTTGACGACGTAGTCGACGCGGCTGCCGAGCAGGTCGGTTGCCTTGCCCTTGCCCTCGTCGCCCCACTGGGCTCCGACGATGACGACTGCAGGCATGGGATGCACCACCCTTGCGCAGAAGACAAGCCCCGGACGACGGGGCTCTTGCCGCCGCAGTCTAGCCGACCGAACGCGTTCTTCCGAGGCTCGACCACCCCACCCCTAGGCTTCGCTCATGACCGACCTGATCGCCTTGGCGAACGCCGACGCCGGCAGCTCGACCGAGGAGGCAACCGCCGAGGCGGTCGAGGTGCTGCGGACGCGGTTCGACGTGGAGGTCGTCACGACGTCGACGCCCGACGAGGTGCGGCACGAGCTCGAGGCGCGCAAGGACGTCGACACCGTCGTGGTGCTCGGCGGTGACGGCAGCCTGCACACGGTCGTCGCGGCGCTGCGCGAGATCGGTCGTCTCGATGCAGTGACGCTCGGCCTGGTGCCGCTCGGCACGGGCAACGACTACGCCCGCAGCCTCGGCCTTCCGCTTGAGCCCGCCAAGGCAGCCCAGGTGGTGGTCGACGGGCACGTCGAGCATGTCGACCTCGTGATCGACGGCGACGACAAGGTCGTCGTCAACGCCGCGCACATCGGCATCGGTGCGGAAGCGGCGGCGAAGGCCAAGCCGTGGAAGAAGGTCCTCGGCCCGGCGGGCTACGCGGTCGGCGCCCTCATCACCGGGTTCACCACCCATTCCGCACTCGTCGAGGTCTACCTCGACGGCGAACCCCTGCCGGCCCGCGACAAGGTCCTGCAGGTGGCGGTCGGGAACGGTCGCTTTGTGGGCGGTGGCGCCGAGCTGCTGCCCGAGGCGGTGCCGACCGACGGCGTGCTCGACGTCTCCGTGTCGTACTCGGTCGGCGTGTGGAAGCGCCTGTCCTACGCCTGGCACCTGCGGCGCGGTGAGCATCCCGGTCGCGACGACGTCGTCTACCGCAACTGCAAGACCGTGGAGGTCCGCGGGGAAAAGCTCCGCTGCACGAGCGACGGCGAGCTGACCCCACCGGCCCACGTGCACTCCTGGCGGATCGAGCCGGGCGTCCTTCGGCTCTTCACCCCGCGCTGACGTATCCGCCGTCCCGAGCTACTCGACGAGCTCGGCGTACGCCTCTGGGCTCGACTCGTGCAGGAACTCGCGGCAGCGATGCGCCTCCGGCGCGTCGTCGAGACGCTCGGACGCCGTGGCCAGCGCAGCCAGCGAACGAAGGAAGCCCCGGTTCGGGAGGTGCGACCACGGCACCGGGCCGTGCCCCTTCCAGCCGTTGCGGCGCAACATGTCGAGCGAGCGGTGATAGGCGGTTCGCGCGAACGCGTAGCCCTCGAGATCGCGGCCCTCGTCGAGGGCCGCCTCGGCGAGCAGCGCCCAGGCCAGCACCGAGTCCGGATGAGCGGCCGCAACGTTCTGCGCGTCGCGCCCTTCGTCGACGGCCTCCGCACCCGGATCGATCGGCAACAGCGTCTCGGGCGGTTCACCCAACAGGTTCGTCATGCGCCGACCCTACGACCACCAGGGCGAGCGTCACACGCGGTACTGCGACCGCACCGGGCACTCGAAGGGTCCACGCGCCCTGAGCCCGACGTTGTTCAGGTAGTCGACGACGATCCCGTACGACGTCAGGATGCCGACCTCGGCATAGCTCACGTCGTGCTCGGCGCAGTACTCACGCACGATCGGCTGCACCCGCTTGAGGTTGGGTCGCGGCATGCTCGGGAACAAGTGGTGCTCGATCTGGTAGTTCAGCCCGCCCATCGCGAAGTCGACGAACGGTCCGCCCCGGACGTTGCGTGACATCAGCACCTGCCGGCGGAAGAAGTCGATCTTCATCGTCGGTGGCACGATCGGCATCCCCTTGTGGTTCGGGGCGAACGACCCTCCGAGGCACAGCCCGAACACCGCCATCTGCACGCAGAAGAACGCAGCCGCCTTGCCGAGAGGAAGCACCAGCAACAGCGCGAGGCAGTAGAGCGCGAGACGTCCGACCACCATCGCCGCTTCGACACGCCGGTGCGCCATGGCACCCGGCTGCATCAGGTTGCGGACGCTGGCCACGTGCAGGTTGATGCCTTCCAACGTCAGCAGCGGGAAGAACAGCCAGCCCTGGTGCCGAACGAACCAGCCGGTGAGCCCGGCGCTGCGACGATCCGCGATGTCGCGGGTGAACGCGATCGCCCCCGGGGCGACGTCAGGGTCGCGGCCCTCCTGGTTGGGGGCCACGTGATGAAGGTTGTGCTTGTCCTTCCACCACGCGTAGCTCAGCCCCGCGAAGACGCCGGCGAGCAGGCGCGCGGTCCACTCGTTCCACACCGCCGAATCGAACATCTGGTGATGCGCACCGTCGTGCCCCAGGAACCCGAACTGCGTCACCACCAAGCCCAGGGCCGCCGCGAGCAGGAGCTGGAACCAGGAGTTGCCGAGCATGACGACGCCGACCCAGACCAGCGCGAAGGCCGCCACGGCGAGCGAGATCCGGGTCCAGTAGTAGGCGTAGCGCCGACGGAGCAGTCCGCTCTCGCGGACGGTGCGCGCCAGGTCGGTGTAGAGGTTCACCGCTCGATGGCGAGGCAGCTCGATCTGCGTGGTCAAGAGGAAGCCACCATCCTGGCGGAGCATCGATTGGTTGACCGCCGGGGCTGGGGCAGTTCTATGGACTTGAGTATGGAGTCGAGTACAGCACTACTTCGCGAGCTGTGCCATTCAGATGTGCTACTGCCAGTTCGGCGGGACGTCGGCCGCGCCGTTGACGACGTCGTGGGCGAGATCGACCAGACGGAGGTGGTGGCCGCGAGCGTAGGAACGGAGGGCGACGAAGGCTTCATCGACACCGACTCCGTGGTCGCGTGAGATCACGCCCTTGGCCTGCTCGATGACGACCCGGCTGTTCAGCGCACCCTGCAGCTGCTCGGTGAGGAGCTCGGCGCTGGAGATCGCCCGTTCCTGGAGGATCGCGATGGTGGCGACGTCGGCCATCGCCTGCACGACCCTGACGTCCCTGGGCTCGAGTGGAAGGGGAGCCTCCCCGAAGACGTTCAGCGCTCCGATGACCCGCTCGCGCAGACGCATCGGGAACGCGTGCACGGAGCGAACTCCTGCCTCCTCCGCGCGCGGAGTGAAGGCGGGCCATCGGCCCTCGGCCTCACTCAGGTCGGGGACGATGACGGGTTCGCGGCCGACGAAGCAGTCGAGGCACGGACCCTCGGCGTGCTGGAGCTGGAACAGCTCGAGGTGCTTGGCGCCCTCGCTGGACGCGGCCATGTACTGCAGATCCCCGTGGTGATCGGCCAGCAGCAGCCCGACCGATGACGCGCCGGCGGCCACTGCCGCGTGGTCGGCCAGGTTGTGCAGAAAGTCGATCAGGTCGAACTCGTCGACCAACGTGTCGGCGACCTCCACGAAGACGTCGGCCAGTCGCTCAGGCGAAACCATCGCTACCATCCCTTTCCCAAGTACTTCAGTCTACTCGCCAGTCTACTCGCCCGCGGGCAGCTCGAACCCGCCGATGATATCTCTTGCCAGGTCGATCAGCGGTTTGTCGTGAGCGAAGGCGTGGGCCCGCATTCGGGCCAGGGCCTCGGCCGGCTTCACCCGCAGGTCGACCACCACCATGCCCTGGGCCTGATGGATCTCCGCGCGGTAGTCGAGCGCGGTAGACAGGCCGGGTTCCAGCTCGCCGCCGGCCGTGGTCAGCTTGCCGTCGAGCAGGATCTCGGTGGCGATCTGCGCATAGGTGAGCGCCACCGTCTCCTGCTTCGAGGTCAACGACCCCGGCCCGTCGGCGTACACGCCGAGCACGCCGAACCCGACGGCGCCGACGAACAGCGGGAAGGCGAAGACCGCACCCACCCCCGAGGACAGCGCGGCCGACGCGTATCCGGGCCATCGGTCGCCGGGCACGGAGCGCAGATCGGGTGTCAGCACCGGACGGCGGCTGGCGAATGCGTCGTGACACGGGCCCTCGCCGGTGGTGAACTGCAGATCGTCGGCGTCCCTGCTGCGGTCGTCGGAGGCGGCGGCGACGCCGTCGGATCCGGTCGCCGACATCAGGTTGACCGCGGCGCCCCACATGTCGAGGTCGGCGGTCAAGCCGCGACACAGCCGATGCAGAAGTCCGACCACGCCGTCCATGCCGTCGGCCGGCTCGCCGACGATCTGCGCACGCGCGTCGGCATACTGCTGACGCCAGGCGCCGTCGCCGTCCTCGGGGACGTTCATGCCGCTGCCCCCCTCGGGCTGGATCCCACCAGGTCCGGGGTGGCGTCAGCACTCTGCCAACTTGTTCTCACAGTACGCCCAAACTCTCGACCGGAGACCGCTGCTGGGGCTACAGTTCGACTAGTCCCGTCGTCCCGGACCTTGACGACTCACATCCTGATGTCGAGAGGTCCGCGCCCATGGACATTGCCTCCGCTTCACCGCCCCCCCATGCGGGCGCAACCGTCACGTCGCTGACCCGCCGGCCGGTCCGGCCGCCCTGCCTCGACTACGACCCGAACGACTACCACATCCGACCGTGCGAGAGGTGCGGCACCTGGTGGGCCCAGATCGTTCGCGATCCCACCGGACGTCAGGTCGTGCGCGAGTGGCACGACCCCTCGTGCCCCGTTCTGCTCGAGTGGGAGTAGCTAGAGTCTGGTGCCGGCCGACCTGAGCGCCGCGCAGGCCTCGGCGACACGGGCCGCCATGCCGGCCTCGGCCGCCTTGCCCCACGCCCGAGGGTCGTAGTGCTTCTTGTTGCCGACCTCGCCGTCGATCTTGAGGACGCCGTCGTAGTTCGTGAGCATGTGGGTGACGACCGGTCGGGTGAAGGCGTACTGGGTGTCGGTGTCGACGTTCATCTTGACGACGCCGAAGTCGACGGCCACGGAGATCTCCTCGGGCAGGGATCCTGAACCTCCATGGAAGACGAGGTCGAAGGGGTGGTCCTTGCCGTACTCCTGGCCGACCACCTCCTGCGCCTTCTCGAGCACCTCGGGACGCAGCTTGACGTTGCCGGGCTTGTAGACCCCGTGCACGTTGCCGAACGTGAGGGCGGTCAGGTAGCGGCCCTTCTCGCCGACGCCGAGCGCGGCCGCGGTGGCGAGGGCGTCCTCGGGCGTGGAGTAGAGCTTGTCGTCGATGGCGCCCTCGACGCCGTCCTCCTCGCCGCCGACGACGCCGATCTCGACCTCGAGGATGATGTTCGCGGCCGCGCACTGGGCCAGCAGGTCCTGGGCGATCTCGAGGTTCTCGTCGATCGGCACCGCCGAGCCGTCCCACATGTGCGACTGGAAGTACGGCAGCCCGCCGCCCTTGACCCGCTCAGCGGATGCGGCGAGCAGCGGGCGGACGAACCCGTCGAGCTTGTCCTGGGGGCAGTGGTCGGTGTGCAGAGCGACGTTCACCGGGATGTTCTTGGCGACCTCCTCGGCGAAGGTCGCGAACGCGAGCGAGCCGCTGACCATGTTCTTGACGTTCGGCCCGGAGAAGTACTCGGCACCGCCCGTGGAGACCTGGATGATGCCGTCGGACTCGGCGTCGGCGAAGCCCTGCAGCGCGGCGTTCAGCGTCTGCGACGACGAGACGTTGATGGCCGGGTAGGCGAACGAGTCGCGCTTGGCCTTGTCGAGCATCTCGGCGTAGATCTCGGGCGTGGCGACGGGCATGACGGGCTCCTCGGTCGACGGGGTCCCAGACTATGACAGCCGCCGGACCAGAGCCCGGGCCGCCACCTGCAACGGGCTCCACACCGACGCGAACGGAGGCGCGTAGGCGAGGTCGAGCATCACGAGGTCGTCGGCCGTCATGCCCGCGGTGATGGCCGTGGCCGCGACGTCGATGCGGAGACCGGCGTTGCGGGTGCCGACGACCTGGGTGCCGAGCACCCGTCGGGTGGCACGATCGGCCACCATGACGACCGTCACCTCGCCGGCGTGGGGAAGATAACCGGCGATCGGCGTCGTGTCGATCGAGACGACCACGGGCTCGAAGCCGGCGTCGCGCGCCTGCTGCTCACCGAGACCGGTGCGGGAGATCTCGAGGGAGCAGAACTTCGTGATGGCGGTCTGCACGATGCCGGGAAAGGTGAGCCGCGGCGCCTCGCCGAGCAGGTCGGCGGCGATCGTATCCGCCATGACCATGCCCTGCTTGTTCGCGTGAGTGCCGAGCGGCACGTGGACGAGCTCGTCGGTGATGCGGTCGCGGGTGACCACGCAGTCGCCTGCGGCCCAGATGTCGTCGAACCCCGTGACCCGCTGCGTGGCGTCCACCATGATCCCGCCCCTGTCGCCGGTCGGCAGGCCCGCCTTCTGGGCGATCTCCGTGCGCGCGACCACGCCGAGACCGAGGATCACGACGTCGGCCGGGAGTGTCTTCCCCTCGATCTCGACTCCCACGACGCGGCCGTCCTCCAGCGCGAACTCGGTGACGGCCGTGCCGGAGTGCAGGTTGATCCCCATGCCGCGCATGGCGTCGGCGACCTTCTGGCCGAGCGCCGGTTCAATGATCGACAGCGGTACGTCCTGCTTCTCGACGACGGTCGCGTCGATCCCGCGTTGTGTGCAGGCCTCGGCCATCTCCAGCCCGATGTACCCACTGCCGACGACGACGACGTGCTCGGGCTCCTTCGCGAGGGCGTCGATGACCTCCTGTCCGTCGGCCAGGGTCTGGATCCCGAAGATGCCCTCCCCGTCGATGCCCGGAAGGTCTGGACGCACCGGCTCGGCACCGGTGGCGATGACGAGGCGGTCGTAGCCGATCGTCTCGGTCTCATCTCGCCGCCCGTGGCCCGGCACTCCCGCCGGGCCCACGCGCCGAGCGGTGACCTGGCGGGCGTCGACGTCGATCGCCGTGACCTCGGTCCCCGTGCGCAGGTCGATGCCGTTCTTGCGGTGCTCCTCGGGCGAGCGTGCCACCAGGTCGTCGGCGGACTCGACCTCACCGGAGACCCAGAACGGGATTCCGCAGGCGGAGTACGAGGTGCGGTCGGTCCGCTCGAGGACGACGACCTCGTCCGTCCCCGGCAGGCGGCGGCGCAGCGCCGAGGCGGCGGTCATGCCGGCGGCGTCACCGCCGATGATCAGCACGCGCGAACCCATGCGACGAGCCTAGGGCCGATCACCCTGAGCCGCCGCGTGCTGTCGCACCCAGGCGTGCATGGCGATCGCGGCGGCTGCGCCGGCATTGATCGAGCGGGTCGACCCGAACTGGGCGATGGCATAGCGGGCCGAGCATGCGTCGAGTGCTGCCGGCGTCAGCCCGGGGCCCTCCTGCCCGAACAGCATGACTGCCGCCGCCGGCAGGTCGGCGGTCTCGATCGGCTTGGCCTCCGGGAGGTTGTCGATGCCGATGAGCGGCAGGCCCTCCTGGTGCGCCCAGGCCTCGAGGTCGGCGACGTCAGGGTGGTGGACGACGTGCTGGTAGCGGTCGGTGACCATCGCCCCACGTCGGTTCCAGCGTCGCTTGCCGACCACGTGCACGGCGGTGACGTTGAACGCGTTCGCGGTGCGGACGATCGATCCGATGTTGGCGTCGTGCTGCCAGTTCTCGATCGCGACGTGCAGCGGATGCCGCCGGGCGTCGAGCTCCGCCACGATCGCCTCGACCGTCCAGTAGCGGTACTCGTCGACGACGTTGCGCCGATCGCCGTGCTCGAGGAGGTCCGGATCGAGGCGATCGTCATCCGGCCACTCGCCCTCCCACGGCCCCACTCCGATCTCGTCACTCACGTGCTGCGGGCGCCGTACTCGGCGCGGTACGCGCGCACCGCTTCCAGGTGCTCGGCGTGCCGGCCGGTCTGCTCCAGGTACTCGACGACATCGTCGAGGGTGACGATGGCCTGCACCCGGATGCCGAGGTCCTGCTCGACCTGCTGCACCGCGGAGACCCCATCGGTTCCCTGCTCCTGGCGGTCGATGGCGACCACGATCGCCGCAACCTCGGCGCCAGCGCCGGAGACGATCTCGGCCGCCTCGCGGATCGCCGTGCCGGCCGTGATGACGTCGTCGACCACGAGCACCCGTCCGACCAGCGGCGCTCCGACGATGAGCCCGCCCTCGCCGTGGTCCTTGGCCTCCTTGCGGTTGAAGCACCACGGGAGGTCGCGTCCGTGCACCTCGGCGAGCTGGACCGCGGTGACGGCAGCGATCGGGATGCCCTTGTAGGCCGGGCCGAGCATGACGTCGACGTCGGGGTCGGCCTGGACGATCGCGGCGGCGTAGAAGCGTCCCAGTGCGCCCAGCCCGGCGCCCGTGTCGACCGCTCCCGCGTTGAAGAAGTAGGGCGACGTGCGGCCGGACTTGAGGGTGAAGCTGCCGAAGCGGAGCACGCCCTGCTCGAGGGCGAACTCGATGAACTCGCGCTGGTAGGCGTGCATGGCGCTCAGCCTAGGCCGCGGTCACTCGGGCTTGGTGACGGTGCCGGTGGCCTTGTCCTTGGTGGACTCGAGGTCGCCGACCACGATGCTGCGGTTGTCGGTGTGGAACAGCTCCGAGCAGGTGAGCATGGTCATGACCGGCTCGGTGGGCTTCTCACCTGCTCGGTCCGGGTCGGGAACGTCCGCGAGCGGCCAGCTGGTGGTGAAGTCGACGGTGATCGCGTCGCCATCGTTGCGCAGCACGTAGGTGTAGACCTTGCGCCGGGTCTCGACGAACACCTCGTCGCCCTCCTTCAGCTTCAGGAAGTCGCGGAACGGCTCACCGTGCGTGACCCGGTGGCCGGCGACGACGAAGTTGCCGATCTCACCCGGCTTCGCACCCGGCTCGTACCACGCCACACCTTCGGCCAGCGCCTCCCTGCCCTTGGCTCCGAGCAGGTCGCCGCCCTTGACGATGGGAACCTCGTAGTCGTCGCCGAAGCGTGGCACTCGCAGCAGCCCGATGGCGTTGCCGTCGATGCCCTTGCCCCAGTCGTCGGCGATGAGCTCCTTGATCTCGGCATGCTTCTGCTTGGCGACGATGTTCGTGCCCCAGTACTGCCAGGCGAAGTAGCCGATGAACCCGAGGCCGATGGCGATCATGAGGACGCCGATCGCGCGGATGACGCGACGTCCTCCGGACTCGCGGACTGGGCGGACTGGGCGAGGGGGCGCGGCGATCGTCATGGCGTCGATTGTCGCACCGGCCTCCACACGATGGCCCAGAACGTGCCCAGAACGGGCAGCGCACCGTTCTGGGGAGAATTCTGGAAAAACCACTTGACGGAGTCCGAACTCTCATACACTTCTCCCAGCAGGTCCGATGAGGGAAACCCGTCAGCTCCTGCCTCGCCCCGCCGTTTCACCCCCCGAGAACGGCGGGGCGATCTATGTCCTGCGGCCATGAGGTCGCGCGTAGGGTCGGGAGGCGTGAAGACCCACAGCCAGCGCATCGACGGGCTCGGCACCACGATCTTCGCCGAGATGAGTGCACTCGCCCTGCGCACCGGCGCCGTGAACCTCGGGCAGGGGTTCCCCGACACCGACGGTCCCGACTCGGTGGTCGAGGCCGCCGTGCACGCTCTGCGGCACGGACGCAACCAGTACGCGCCCGGCACCGGGGTGCCCGAGCTGCGTGAGGCGATCGCGGCGCACCAGAAGCGTTGGTACGGGTTGGAGGTCGACCCCGACACGGAGGTCGCCGTCACCACCGGGGCGACCGAGGCGATCGCCGCGTCCCTGCTCGGGCTCGTCGACCCGGGCGACGACGTCATCGTCCTCGAGCCGTACTACGACTCGTACACCGCGGTCATCCAGATGGCCGGTGCATCCCGTCGTCCCGTGACTCTTCGCGCGCCGAGCTTCCGGCTTCCCGTCGAGGAGCTGCGGGCGGCCGTCACCCCACGCACCACGGCGATCCTGCTCAACTCGCCCCACAACCCCACCGGCGCGGTGCTGATGCGCCAGGAGCTCGAGGCCGTGGCGGCGGTCGCCCGCGAGCACGACCTGATCGTCATCAGCGACGAGGTCTACGAGCACCTGACCTTCGGCGTCCCGCACATCCCGATCGCCACGCTTCCCGGCATGGCCGAGCGCACGCTCACGATCTCCAGCGGCGGCAAGACGTTCTCGTTCACTGGCTGGAAAGTCGGGTGGGCGACCGGTCCGGCCACGCTGATCCAGGCGATGCTGGGTGCCAAGCAGTTCATGACCTACACGTCGGGCTCGCCGCTGCAGCCGGCGATCGCCCACGCCTTGACGCTCGGCGACGACTACTTCGACGCCTTCCGCGAACGCATGCGGCAGCAACGCGACCAGCTCTGCGACGGGCTCGACGCGATCGGGTTCGACGTCTTCGTGCCCGACGGCACGTACTTCGCCACCACCGACATCCGTCCGCTGGGATTCGACGACGGTCTCGAGTTCTGTCTCGGCCTCCCCGAGCACGCCGGCGTCGTGGCCGTCCCGCACCAGGTCTTCCACGACGACAAGGAGGCCGGGCGTCCCCTCGTGCGATGGGCCTTCTGCAAGAAGCCCGAGGTCATCGCCGAGGCCGTGCGGCGCCTCGGCACTCTCCGCTCCTAGCGTGCAGGCGTCTCGACCATGGCCGCCACGTCTTCCGCCGTCGACACCTCGTAGAACCCGCACCGGGAAGTGGATGCCCTTCAGCTCGACCTCTCCCATGTCCGGTCCCGACGAACTCATCACGCGCCAGCGCCAAGGTCGTGTCACTCACGAGAACCTTCCCAGCCGTCCACGTCCCCTCACCGCCCGACCTGAGTGTCAGCAGGCTTGCCAAGAACGGCGCGACCACGACGACAAGACCTGCCGCCATGATCAGCATCAGGAGGTCGGTATCGACACCGCCCGCGAGGCAAGAAACGGGTAGACGACACCGGCCGCGGCACACTGCAGGAAGATTGCGGCCCCCGACAACCAGGCCGTCTTGCGGCAGGTGGGCCAGCTGTCGATCTCGGCGAACCTCTCGACGATCGGGCGCGTCTGACCAGAATTACCTCCGAATCTCATCGCGCCACCGTCCAGTGACCTGGATCACCTAGGCCTACCGATGCCCGGCTGCCGTCGCGGGGGTATCCGGCTCAGGACCGTGAGCGGCCGGAGCGGTAGGCGGGGGCGCGCCCAGAGGCAGTCGCGTCGCGGGCGAGCATCGGGAGGACGCGCGGTTTCACGAGCTCGCTGAGCACGATGACGCTGGTGGATCGGACGACCGATCCCGACTTGCTGATGTGCAGGAGCGTGGCCTGCAGATCCTCGTGCGAGGTGGCGGCGATCTTGCAGACGACGTCGGCCGTGCCGCTGGTGACGTAGGCATCCAGCACGTTCGGCAACGACTCGAGCTCGTCGGCCACTGCCTCGAGCGCACCCTGCGCGATCTCGAGCGTCACGAACGCCAGCACCGGATGGCCGGCCGCCACGAGATCGACGTCGGGACCGTAGCCGGTGATGACGCCGGCGGCCTCCATCTTGGCCAGCCGCGACTGCACCGTGGCGCGAGCGACCTTGGTGCGGCGCGACAGCTCGAGGTCGCCCGCACGCGGATGCTCACGCAGGGCCACGATGAGGGCGACATCCAGCGCATCCATCGGCCACACTCCTATGCAGATCGACCAGTTGACCGACAGCATACTCGTCATGGCTGATATTGTTGACCACCAGGAGATGTGCCGGTTGCATCGTCGGCGAGGTTGCGATGAGTTGGGTCCATGAGCCTCGACCTGACCGCCTCCGAACGCCTCGCCCATCTCGACCTCGACCAGCTCAAGCAGCTCGTCGGCCTCGTCGAGTACGACAGTGCCGCCGACCCTTTCCCCGTCACCGGTTGGGACGCGGTCGTGTGGGCGGTCGGCAACGCGACGCAGGCCGCGTCGTTCTACCAGTCGGTCTACGGGATGGATCTCGTGGCCTATTCCGGCCCGGAGACCGGCAACCGCGACCACCACTCCTTCGTGCTCGAGAGCGGCGCGGTGCGATTCGTGCTCAAGGGTGGCGTCGACCCGGACAGTCCGATCATCGAGCACCACCGCGCCCACGGTGACGGCGTCATCGACATCGCGCTCGAGGTTCCGGACGTCGACACCTGCGTCGCGCACGCCCGCGCCCAGGGAGCCACGGTGCTCGAGGAACCGCGCGACGTGAGCGACGAGCACGGCACGGTGCGCGTCGCCGCCATCGCGGCCTACGGCGACACCCGCCACTCCCTCGTCGACCGCAGCCGCTACGACGGTGTCTACCTCCCGGGCTACATCGAGCGCCGATCGACGATGGAACCCGCGGGACATCGGGTGTTCGAGGCGCTCGACCACGTCGTCGGCAACGTCGAGCTCGGCCAGATGGACGAGTGGGTCGACTTCTACAACCGCATCATGGGCTTCACGAACATGGCCGAGTTCATCGGTGACGACATCGCCACCGAGTACTCCGCGCTGATGAGCAAGGTCGTGGCCAGCGGCAACCATCGGGTCAAGTTCCCACTCAACGAGCCGGCCGTCGGCAAGAAGCGCTCGCAGATCGACGAGTACCTCGACTTCCACCGCGGCCCCGGCGCGCAGCATCTTGCACTCGCCACCGCAGACATCCTCGCCACCGTCGACGCCCTGCGCGCTCGTGGCGTGCTGTTCCTCGACACTCCGGAGTCGTACTACACCGACCCCGAGCTGCGCGCCCGCATCGGCGAGGTTCGGGTGCCGATCGAGGAGCTGCAGTCGCGTGGCATCCTCGTCGACCGCGACGAGGACGGATATCTGCTGCAGATCTTCACCAAGCCGATCGGCGACCGGCCGACCGTGTTCTTCGAGCTCATCGAGCGGCATGGTTCGCTGGGGTTCGGGAAGGGCAACTTCCAGGCCCTGTTCGAGGCCATCGAGCGCGAGCAGGCCAAGCGCGGCAACTTCTAGGAGGCTGGTGTCATGGCCCACTACCGGTCCGCGGGGAACATCCCGCCGAAGCGCCACACGCAGCACCGCTCCGAGTCCGGTGACCTCTACCGCGAGGAGCTGATGGGCGAGGAGGGGTTCAGCTCCGACTCGTCGCTGCTCTACCACGTCGGCGTGCCGTCGGCCGTGCTCGAGGCGCGTACCTGGGAGCTGCCCGACCAGTCGACCAGGCCCAACGAGCCGCTGCTCCCCCGCCACCTTCGTTTGCACGATCTCTTTTCTGACCCGTCGCAGCACGACCTCGTGACAGGTCGTCGACTCGTCCTGGGAAATTCAGACGTCCGCATCTCCTACGCCCACGCAAGCAGTTCGTCTTCGCTGTACCGCAACGCGACGGGCGACGAGTGCGTGTTCATCGAGTCGGGCGACGGTGTGCTCGAGACGGTGTTCGGGCACCTGCCGTTCGGACCGGGCGACTACCTGATCGTGCCGCGCGCCACCACGCACCGCTGGGTGCCGTTCAGCGACGTCCAGGCGTACTGCATCGAGGCGAACAGCCACATCACACCGCCGCGACGCTATTTGTCGCGCTTCGGCCAGCTGCTCGAGCACGCGCCCTACTGCGAGCGTGATCTGCGCGGTCCCTCCGAGCCGGAGGTCCGCGAGGACGGTGCGACCGAGGTGTTCATCAAGCACCGCGGGAGCGGCCCGGGCGGGCTCACCGGCACCGTCCACGTCGTGCCGCGGCACCCGTTCGACGTGGTCGGCTGGGACGGCTGCCTCTACCCGTACGCGTTCAACGTCTCCGACTACGAGCCGATCACCGGACGCGTACACCAGCCGCCGCCGGTGCACCAGGTGTTCGAGGGCCACAACTTCGTGGTGTGCAACTTCGTGCCCCGCAAGGTCGACTACCATCCGCTGTCGATCCCGGTGCCGTACTACCACTCGAACGTCGACAGCGACGAGATCATGTTCTACGTCGAGGGCGAGTACGAGGCGCGCAAGGGCTCCGGCATCGCGAAAGGCTCCATCACGGTGCACCCGGGCGGGCACTCGCACGGACCGCAACCGTCCGCGATCGAGGCGAGCCTCGGGGTCGAGGCCTTCGACGAGCTGGCCGTCATGGTCGACACCTTCCGTCCGCTCGAGCTCGGCGAGGGCGGCCTGGCGTGCGACGACGGCATCTACGCCCAGTCGTGGACTTCAGGCGCGTGAGCAACACTGGCCGGATGACGACGTTGCTGTTCGACCGCTTCTTCGACGACGCAGCAATCTTCCCGCCCGGCAACGCGGGGATGGACCACGCCGTCCGCGCCCATGCCGCGGCGGTGGGTTCGCCGCTCGGGCGGCACGTCGGACCGTTCGTGTGCTCGGCGTCCCGTCTGACCGGACTGGGCGACGCCCTCTCAACGGCCGGGATCGACAGTCTCGACCTCGCCCTGGTGACGCCGGTCGGCTCGGCGTCGGCCGCCATCGGCGCCGCCCACGACGACCCGCGGCTTCGACTGCGCGCCGTGGAGGTGTCGGGCACCCAGCCTGGCGACCCGCTCCCCTCCGTTCCCGAGGGAACGCTCCTGCACGTAGAGCGTCCGGTGAGGCCGCCGTTCGACCTCCCGCCTGACGCGGCGCTCAAGCTCCGCACCGGCGGAGAGACCCCGGACGCCTTTCCCGACGAGTCGCGGTTGGCCGCTGCGCTCGCGCAGGGGTTGCGCTTCAAGCTGACCGCGGGGCTTCACGGCGCCGTCCGGCACACCGATCCGGAAACCGGGTTCGAGCACCACGGGTTCCTCAACGTCGTGCTGGCCGTCCACGCCGCGATGACCGGATCGGACGACCTGGTCGCACGGCTCGCCGAGCGGGACGCCTCGGTGGTGGCGGCTGCCGTCGCCGGCCTCGACGAGCACGCACGCGGCATGGTCCGCTCACGATTCCTGTCGTTCGGCACCTGCTCGATCACCGACCCGATCGACGACCTGCGCAAGCTCGGCCTGTTGGAGGAAGTCTCATGACAACCGGTGCCGATCGAGGAGGGGACTTCGGCCGCTTCACGCTGCCGTACTGCTCCTTCGTGGTGCCCGGCGAGTCCCGACGGCGGGTGGGAGTCGGCGTCGACACCGACGTCCTCGACCTCACCACCGCCGCCCCGATCGTGGTTCCCGAGCACGCCGGCCTGTTCGTCGACGGCTCGCTCGACGCCCTGCTCGCGGCCGGGTTCGAGACGTGGCACGAGGTGCGTCACGCGGTCACCGAGTGGGTCGGCGACGAGACCCACACCCACGTCGTCGACCACCACCTGTCCCCGGCCGACCAGGTCGAGCTCGTCCTGGCCTTCACGGTGGGCGACTACGTCGACTTCTACGCCTCAGAGCACCACGCCACGAACCTCGGCCGCATGTTCCGTCCGGACGGGGACGCGTTGCTGCCCAACTGGAAGCACCTCCCGGTCGGCTATCACGGCCGCTCCGGCACCGTGGTCGTGTCGGGCACGCCGGTGCGCCGTCCGCTGGGACAGCGCCGCGCGTCCAAGGGCGAGGTGGTGTTCGGCCCCTCGGTTCGGCTCGACATCGAGGCCGAGGTCGGTTTCGTCGTCGGCGCGGGCTCGGAGCTGGGCGAGCCGGTGGCGCTTGCCGACGCCGAGCGTCATGTGTTCGGCCTCTGCCTGGTCAACGACTGGTCGGCGCGCGACATCCAAGCGTGGGAGTACCAGCCGCTCGGCCCGTTCCTCGGCAAGTCCTTCGCCACCTCCATCTCGCCGTGGGTGGTGCCGATGGCGGCGCTCGAGTCGGCTCGCACGCACCCACCTGAGCGCGACGTGCCGCTGCTGCCGTACCTCGACGACGACGGCGCGCAGCCGTGGGCGCTCGACCTGCGCCTGGAGGTGCGGCTCGGCGGGGAGGTCGTCACCCGCCCGCCGTTCGCGGGCATGTACTGGACCGCCGCACAGATGCTCACCCACATGACCGTCAACGGCGCGACCGTGAGACCCGGGGACCTGTTCGCCTCCGGCACGGTGAGCGGGCCCGACCGCGACCAGCGCGGCTCGTTCATCGAGCTGAGCTGGAACGGCGTCGAGCCGCTCACCCTCGCCGAGGGCTCGACCCGATCGTTCCTCGAGAACGGCGACACGGTGACCATCTCCGCGACCGCCCCCGGGCCCGACGGCGAGCCCCTCTGGCTCGGCGAGGTGACCGGCACCGTCGTGCCCTGACTGCACCGCATCTGGCTTGCGAAGTCGCCCCAGGGGGTGCCTGGCTGATGCTGATCCGTCAGCGATTCTGTCTCGCGATACACTCCCTGACCTGCAGAAACACTCGGAGCCGCTTGTCGGAATCGAACCGACGACCTTTTCATTACGAGTGAAACGCTCTACCGACTGAGCTAAAGCGGCGAGGTCCGCCGGGGTCGCCCGCCGAACCGGGACGAGTCTACCGACCGGGCGCGCCGCGATCGAATCGGTCGGGCTCGACGATCCGGGCACCCGTAGAATCAGCGACTGTGGAACCGACTCAGGAAACCGTGGAGCAGCTCGAGGACATGCGCGCGAGCATCGACAACATCGACGCCGCGCTCGTGCACATGCTGGCGGAACGGTTCAAGTGCACCAAGCGCGTCGGACAGCTGAAGGCCGATCACCACATGCCGCCGGCCGATCCGGAGCGGGAATCTCGCCAGATCGCCAGGTTGCGCGAGCTGGCCGCCGAGGCCGACCTCGACCCTGCCTTCGCCGAGAAGTTCCTGACCTTCATCATCGACGAAGTGATCCGCCACCACGAGGCCATCCGCGGCTGACCCGTGTCACTCGTCCTCGCAGCGGACCCCGTCCTTCGGAACCGTCCCGTCCACGAAGTACTCGTCGACGATGTCCTCGATGCAGGAGTTGCCGGACCCGTAGGCGGTATGTCCGTCGCCATCGCGCGACACCAGGACACCCGACCCGAGCTGCTCGGCGAGCGAGACCGACTCCTCGTACGGCGTGGCCGGGTCGCGGGTGGTGCCCAGGACGAGGATCGGCTTGGAGTCCTGCGCGTCGATCTCGATCTGCGGGTGCTCGCCCTTGATCGGCCAGTCGGTGCATCCGAGCGCGCCCCAGACCAGTGTCGAGCCGAAGATCGGTGAGGCCTTCTCGAAGCGAGGCATCGCCGCCTCGACGTCCTCGATCGTGCCCTCCTCGTCGGTGGCGTCGAGGCAGCCGATCGCCGGGAACGCCTCGTGGAGGTTGCTGGCGTACTGCCCGTTGGGAAGTCGCTGGAGGTAGTTGTCGGCCAGGCGGAGCAGGATCGACCCGTCGCTCTGGTTCACTGCCGCGTCGAGCGCCTGGGTGAGGATCGGCCAAGCCTCCTTGGCGTAGAGCGGGGCGATGATGCCGAGGAACGTGTAGCCCTCGGTGAGCTCACGTACCTGATCGGTCTTCAATGGATCGGTGTCTCGCGCTTCGATGAACGACTTGAGCTTCTGCTCGGCGGCGTCCGCGTCGTCACCGAGCGGACAATTCCCACGCTTCACGCAGTCCTTGATGTACGCCTCGACGGCGCGCTGGAACCCTGTCGTCTGACCGAACGAGGAATCCTCGGAGCTCAGCGAAGGATCGGACCCACCGTCGAGCACCATGCGGCCGACGTTCTCGGGGAACAAGGTCGCGTAGGTCGCGCCGAGCTGCGTTCCGTACGACGCGCCGAACCAGTCGAACGTCGTGGAGCCGAGGAGAGCGCGGACGACGTCGAAGTCGCGGGCAGCCTCCTCGGTGGAGATGTGCGCCGCGAGGGCGCCCGACTTCTCCTCGCAACCAGCACCCAGGTCGGTGTAGTCCGACCGGAACTTCTTGACCTCGGCGTCGTCGTCGGGGGTGGGGTCGCCGGCGATGTACGTGTCGAACTCGCGGTCGGAGAGGCAGTCGATCGGCGTGCTCTTGCCGGCGCCGCGCGGGTCGACTCCGACCAGGTCGTAGGTCTCGAGGACATCGGCCCCGAACTGGGACCGCATGGAATCGGCGAACTCGATGGCCGGTGCGCCCGGACCTCCTGGGTTGAGGAACATGGAGCGTCCCCCGTCGCCCGTCGCCGGGATGACCTTGACGCTGAGCTCGAAGGTGTCGCCTTCGGGTTCCTCGTAGTCGATCGGAACCTCGACGGTGGTGCACTGGGCGCGGCCACACTCCTCCCAGTCGAGATCCTGCGTGTAGAACTTCTTGAGCTCGCTCGGCACCTCCTCGGCGACCGGCATGGGCTCGTCGAAGGCACCTGGTTCGTCATCCGAGCCGCCCACGACGTAAGCCAGGACGATCGCCCCGACGAGCACGACGGCGACGAGCACTGTGAGAACTGAGTTGCGACGGGTCATGCGCGGTCTACTCCTTGCAGGTCGTGTCGTCCTTCGGGACGGTGCCATCGGCCAGGTATGCATTGACGAGGTCGTCGATGCACGTGTTGCCGCTCCCGTAGGCGGTGTGGCCATCACCCTCCCGGGTCACGAGGACGCCCGTGCCGAGCTGCTTGGCAAGGGCGGGTGACCACTCGTAGGGAGTAGCGGGATCGCGAGTGGTGCCGATCACGACGATGGGCATCGATCCCGTGGCGTCGATGTCGACCTGCGGGTGCGTTGCCTTGATCGGCCAGTCGGCGCAGACGAACGCCGCCCAGGCGTCCTGTCGCCCGAGGACAGTGTTCCCCTTCTCGAATCGGGGAATCATCTTCTCAACATCGTCGAAGGTTCCTCGCTCGCCACTGTCGAGGCAGCTCACGGCGAGGAACCCCTCGAACAGGTTGCCGGCGAACGACCCGTCGGCCAGGCGATCGAAATACTCGTCGGACAGCTGCAGCATCGGTGTGCCATCACCGTCGAGCGCCGCGATGAGCGCATCGGTGAGACGTGGCCAGAGCTCCTTGGCGTAGAGGGGATAGAACAAGCCGGCGTAGGCCTGCCCTTCGGTGAGCTTGCGCTTCTCGTTGGTCTCCAGCGCCTTGGCGTCCGTGGACTCGAGGAAGTCGACCAGCGTCGCCTCGGCAGCGTCGGCGTCACCGGCCAGCGGACAGTTGTCGCGCTTCTGACAGTCCTCGATGTAGGCCGTGAGCGCACGATCGAAGCCGCCACTCTGGCCGAGGGAGACGTCGATGGTGCCGAGCGACGGGTCGGTTGCCCCGTCGAGCACCATGCGACCGACGCGCTTCGGGAACAAGGTGGCGTATGTGGCGCCGAGCTGGGTGCCGTAGGAGTACCCGAACCAGTCGAACGTCTTGGCGCCGAGCACTTCTCGCACGAGATCGAAGTCGCGGGCGGCTTCCTCGGTGGAGATGTGAGCGGCGATCTCGCCCGACCTCTGGCGGCAGCCGGCACCGAAGTCGGCCGTGATCTTGCGGTACGCCGACTTCTCGCTGGCATCGTCGGGACTCGGGTCCTTGGCGATGAACCGGTCGAGATCACGGTCGGAGACGCAGTCGACGGGCGTGCTCTCGCCGAC
This sequence comes from Aeromicrobium sp., assembly GCA_051005615.1. Taxonomy (GTDB): domain Bacteria; phylum Actinomycetota; class Actinomycetes; order Propionibacteriales; family Nocardioidaceae; genus Aeromicrobium. The sequence continues at coordinate 10,312 of JBPCJE010000012.1, read as the reverse complement.
GCCGCGTGGGTCGATCCCGATGATGTCGTATGTCTCGAGCACCTCGGCCGGGAGCAGCTGGGCCATGTACTCGGTGAACCCCAGCGCGGCTCCCCCCGGGCCCCCGGGGTTGACGAACAGACTTCGGCCGCCTTCGCCCTTCGCCGCAATCAACTTGACCCGCAGCTCCAACGTCTCGCCGTCGGGCTTCTCGTAGTCGATGGGCACCTCGACCGTCGCACATTTCCCACTGTTGCAGTCGGACCACGAGAGATCCTGCTCGTAGAACCGTTCGAGATCGTTGGCCGGCCCGCCGGAGCGCGCAGCATCATTCTGCCCGTCTCCACGAAGAACAAGCGCCAAGACGATCGCGCCGACGAGCACGACGGCGACGAGGGCAGCGAGGACGGTGTTGCGTCGGGTCATGGCAGGAATCCGATCATCATGCGTTCGAGGGCGAGCTGGGGGGCGGCGTTGGCGTCCAAGGCCTCACGACAGGCGACGATGGCATCGATGCGCTTCAGGGTCGATTCCGGGGTCCACACCCGGGCGACGGAGGCGACGTCGCCGGCGACGTCTGCATTGACGAGCTCGACGCCGGGAGCGCACTGCACGGCGACGACGTCGCGGCAGAAGGCCAGCAGGTCGATGAGCACGGCGTCGATCGAGTCGCGGGCGAGCCGGGTGCGGCGGCGCTTCTGGTCCTTCTCGAGCGTCGAGAGTGCCCCGGCGTAACCGGCTGTACGCCGGCCGCGGTCTTCGACTCCCCAGGACACCCTGAGGTCGCTGATCTCCTGCTCGTCGGCGGTGTCGGCGACCCCGGCCGCGCGGGCCGTGGCCTCGTCGTTGATCGTCTGTGCCGCGGCGAGGCAGTCGCCGAGGCTGCCGACACCGAGCGGTACCGCGAGGATGGCCCGGCGGCGCTCGCGGGCGACCGGGTCGCGGGCGAGACCGAGGGCGCGACCGATGTGACCCTGTGACGCCGCTGCGGCGGCGTGCGCCAGCTGCGGCTCGACGCCGTCGCGGCCCACCAGGAGCTCGGCTATCGCCGCGGCGGACGGAGTGCGGAGCAGCACCGGCCGACAACGCGACCGGATGGTGATCATCACGTCCTCGACCGCCGGAGCGCAGAGCATCCAGACCGTGTGCGACGCCGGTTCCTCGACCGACTTGAGCAGAGCGTTGGCCGCCGCATCGGTGAGCCGGTCAGCGTCCTCGACGATCAGCACCTGCCAGCGCCCCAGCGCCGGACGGAGGGCGGCCTTGCGGACGTACTCACGGGCGATGTCGGTGCCGATGGACAGGCCGTCGGTGCGAAGGACGGTGATGTCGGGATGGCTGCCCGCTGCAGCCGTCGTGCAGGAGTGACACTCACCGCAACCGCCCTGCTCGCACTGCAGCGCGGTGGCGAACGCACGCGCCGCGTTGGAGCGGCCCGAGCCGGGTGGGCCGGTGAAGAGCCAGGCGTGCGTCATGGCGCCCTGCGGCGAGCCGGCACCTCCGCCGGACGCGGCGTCGACCGCCTCGCGCAGCGTCGCCACCACCGGCTCCTGTCCGACGAGCTCGTCCCACACGCTCATACGTCGGCCGCCTGGCCGAGCCAGGGCTCCACACCGGACCGAACGGCTTCGTGGAGCGTCTCGGGATCGCAGCCGGCCGGGAGGACGAGATAGTGGTCGGGATCGGCCGCTGCCAGGGCGAGGAAGTGCTCGCGCACGCGCTGGTGGAACTCCAGCGGCTCGACCTCGATGCGGTCGAGGTCGCCGGCGCGGCCGAGGCCGGTGGCCGGGTCGACGTCGAGCACCACGGTGAGGTGGGGGCGGAGGTCGGACGTGGCCCACCGCGCGACCTGCTCGAGCTCGGTGACGTCGACGGCACGGCCCGCGCCTTGGTAGGCGAGCGTGGAGTCGACGTAACGATCGGTGACGACGACCATGCCCTCGGCCAGCGCGGGCAGCACGACTTCGTCGACGTGCTCGGCCTTGTCGGCCGCGTAGATGAGGGCCTCGGCCCGCGGGGAGAGGTCGCCGGTGGCGTGGTCGAGCACGATGCGGCGCAGCATCACCCCGACGTCGGTGCCTCCCGGTTCGCGGGTGAGCAGCACACGATGACCGAGCTTTTCGAGCCAGGCGCCCAGCATCCGCGCCTGGGTGGACTTGCCGGCACCCTCACCACCCTCGAGGGCGACGAAAACCCCGCGTTCGCTGAAGAGCGGCTCCATGTCGACGATCCTAGGCGGCGACACCCACGTGAGGTCAGCCGCCGGCGGACGAGTCGAGGCGGGCGACGAGGGTTCGCGGCGCCAAGACGCGGAAGCTGTCGGTGATCAGCTCGTCGATCTCGTCCCAGTCAGTGTCGTCGTCGATGACGATGCCGACGACGTCGCGTCCCCAGCCTCCGTAGAAGTACGGTCCGCCCATCGCGGCGAAGGCGTCGACCTCGGAGGCCGGTGCCCGGAACGTGAGGACCGTGACGGGTCCGTCGTCGCCGGCTGCGCGCGCGTGGGACGGAGGCTTGCCGTCCTCGACGACGAGCAGATGGGCGATCGTACGGGTGCCGATCCGCCAGCGCACGCCCGTCCACGCCGACTGCTCCTTGGCCTCCGGGAGAGCCGAGCAGATCGACCGGACGCGGTCGAGGTGCTCAGGGCCCGGGTCGGCCATGGACCGATGCTAGGCGGACTCACCGACAGCGACGGGAACGTCACGGGTCAGGTACAGCTCGACGGCCAACAGCACTGCCATCACCATCCCCACCCACAGCTCCGTGTACGGCACCCAGATGAGGAGCAACGACGCAACGATCGCAGCCGAGAACGGGATCACCGTCCGCGCCGATGCGTCGTACAGCCGCACGCAGGCGACCACGACGCGGCCAGGAACGCCGCGACCGGGCCGCTGACGAAGGCGCTGCTCACGATGTCGGAGACGTCCGCATGGTGCTCGTAGTACTCGACGCGTGCGGCAAGGCCGGCGCCGAATGCGGCCGCCGCGGCGAAGATGACGTAGTGGCCGAAGCCCCACACGAACCGACGTCGTTACCGGTGAGGACGTCGGCGTCCTCGCGGGAGAAGTAGAGCCACCACGCACAGAACGTGATCAGCACTCCCCCCGCGATGACCAAGGCGAGAGCCGGCGGCGGGTTCTCCTTGTCGAGAGCGACCTGGAGGGCGAGCGCGACCGAGAGCACGGTCTCGCCGAGCACGATGATGAAGAACAACCCGGACCGCTCGGCGATGTGGTGCGGATCCCACGGGGTGGCGCCGGCCTTCTCGGCGTAGAACGGCACGGCGAAGTCGAGCGTCACTCCCAGCACGAACAGCCACACCGGCATGTACCCGCCGGTCACGACCAGGTCCGTCACCCAACCGGCCTGCACGACGATCAGACCGATGGCGTAGCGCAGGGCCGTCGTTCGTCGTTCCGGGTGGCGAGCCGCGGCGCGGAGCCACATCAGCACCAAGCCGACGCGCATGATCGCGTGGCCGATGATGCCGAGCGCGAAGTCCGCGTCGAAAGATGCGTGGCACACCGGCGGCGCACGAGCGAGCCGAATATCTGCAGCAGCGTCAGCAGCCGGGGCAGGTTGTCGTCAGGGTCGTACGCCGAGTTGAACCAGGCGAAGTTGAGCCAGGCCCACCAGATCGCGAAGAACGCCATCGCGAAGTAGAGCAACCGTGCGCAGACTGTCCCTCGACGATCTCGTGGTGCAGGGTGAGCGCCGCCTGGGCGATGGCGACCACGGAGCAGAGATCGGCGAACAGCTCGAGTGGCGTCGCCCTGCGACCGCTCTCCTGCGGATCGCGCGGTGACAGCGGACGGACGAGGGAGGCCACGCGGCTACCCCGTCTTCTTCACAGCCGTCTTCTTCGCAGCCGTCTTCTTGGCCGCGGACTTCTTCTTCTTCGTCGTCGACTTCTTCGCCCCGCGCTTCTGTGCTGTCTTCCGGGCCGCCTTCTTCGCCGGGCCCTTCGCGCGACGCTCGGCCAGCAGCTCTTGGGCGCGCTGGGGTGTGAGTGTGTCGATCGAGTCGTCCTTGCGCAGGGTGGCGTTGTACTCGCCGTCGGTGACGTACATGCCGAAGCGGCCGTCCTTGGCCACGATCGGCTTGCCGCTGACCGGGTCGTCGCCGAGCTCCTTGAGCGGCGCGGCCGCGGCGCGCCCGCGTCCGTACGTCTTGGGCTGGGAGTAGATGGCTCGCGCCTCGTCCTCGGTGAGCGTGAAGAGCTGCTCCTCGGTCTGAAGGGAGCGGGAGTCGCTGCCCTTCTTCAGGTACGGGCCGTAGCGGCCGTTCTGCGCGGTGATCTCCTCGCCGTCCGCGTCGGTGCCGACGACCCGCGGCAGCCTGAGCAGCTGGACGGCGTCGTCGAGGCCGATCGAGTCGATGCTCATCGACTCGAACAGGCTGGCCGTACGGGCCTTGGCGCTCTTGGGAGCGTCGTCGGGCAGCGACTCGGTGATGTACGGGCCGAAGCGGCCGTTCTTCGCCACCAGCTCGAGGCCGGTCTCAGGATGCGTGCCGAGCATCTTCTCCTGGCCCGCCGGGTTGGCGAGCAGCTCCTTCGCCTTGTCGATGGTGAGCTCGTCGGGCGGGAGGTCCTCCGGGACGTTGGCGCGGGTCGGCACGTCAGTGCCGCCATCGCCGGGGAGCATGGGCGGCCCCTCGACGTACGGGCCGTAGCGCCCCACCCGGAGGTTGACGCCCTCGCCGATCTCGAACGTGGCGAGGCCGCGAGCGTCGATGTCGGGGAGGTTCTCGATCAGGCGCTTGAGTCCGGTGTCGTTCTCGCCCTCGCCGGTCCAGAAGCTCTGCAGCACGGCAACGCGTTGCTCGCGCCCGCCGGCGACCTCGTCGAGGACGTCCTCGAGCTCGGCTGTGAAGCCGTAGTCGACAAGGCGGGGGAAATGGAGCTCCAGCAGACGCACCACGCTGAACGCGACCCAGGCCGGCACCAGCGCGGTGCCCTTCTTGTACACGTAGCCCCGGTTCTGGATGGTGCCGATGATCGACGCGTACGTGGATGGGCGCCCGATCTCGCGGTCCTCGAGCTCCTTGATGAGGCTGGCCTCGGTGAAGCGGGCCGGCGGCTTGGTCTGGTGGGCGGCCGAACCGAGCTCGTCGACCGTGACGGTGTCGCCCTGCGTGACGTTGGGCAGCTTGGTCTGCTGGTCGTCACCCTGCGCGGTGGGATCGTCGCCGGACTCGACGTACGCCTTGAGGAAGCCGTGGAACGTGAGCGTCCGACCCGACGAGGTGAACTCCACCGCCTCGCCGGTGGTGGCGTTCGCGCCGATTCGTAGCGTGACCGACTCGCCCTTCGCGTCCTTCATCTGGCTCGCGATGGTGCGTTTCCAGATGAGCTCGTAGAGGCGCGCCTCGTCGCCGGACAGGCTGACCTGCCGGGGCGTGCGGAACGACTCGCCGGCCGGTCGGATGGCCTCGTGCGCCTCCTGGGCGTTCTTGACCTTGCCGGCGTAGGTGCGCGGAGCGTCGGGGAGGTACTCCGAGCCGTACAGCTCACGCACCTGGGCCCGGGCCGCGGTGAGTGCCGTCTGCGACAACGTGGCGGAATCGGTGCGCATGTACGTGATGTAGCCGCCTTCGTAGAGGCGCTGGGCCACCTGCATGGTGCGGGCGGCGCCGAAGCCGAACTTGCGCGACGCCTCCTGTTGCATCGTGGTGGTCCGGAAGGGTGCATAGGGCTTGCGCGTGTACGGCTTCGCGTCGACGGAGCCGACGGTGAACGTCTGGTCGTTCAGCGCCGCGGCGAGCGCGCCGGCTCGCGCCTCGTCGAGGTGGACGACGTCGGCATTCCCGAGCGCTCCGTCGTCGCCGAAGCTGGCGCCGGTGGCGACCTTCTTCCCGTCGACGGTGACGAGCTTGGCCGGGAAGCGGCGCGGATCGTGTGGCTCACCCGCGTCGAACGTCGCCTCGAGGTCCCAGTACGACGCGGACCGGAACGCCATCCGGGCGCGCTCCCGCTCGACGACGAGCCGCGTCGCCACCGACTGCACGCGGCCGGCCGACAGGCCGCTCATGACCTTCTTCCACAGCACCGGGCTGACCTCGTAGCCGTACAGACGGTCGAGGATGCGGCGGGTCTCCTGCGCGTCGACGAGATCCATGTCGATGTCGCGGGGGTTGGCCACGGCGCGCTGGATGGCCTCGCGCGTGATCTCGTGGAACACGATGCGCTTGACCGGGACCTTGGGCTTCAGCTCGTCGTACAGATGCCACGCGATGGCCTCCCCCTCGCGGTCCTCGTCGGTGGCGAGCACGAGCTCGTCGGCGTCCTTGAGCAGCTTCTTGAGCTTGGTGATCTGCGACTTCTTGTCGGCCGACACGACGTAGACCGGTTCGAAGGCGTTGTCGATGTCGACGCCGAGTCGGGCCCACGGCTCGCCCTTGAACTTGGCGGGCACCTCGTCGGCGCCGCGCGGAAGGTCACGGATGTGGCCGACGCTGGAGTCCACGACGTAGCCGTCGCCGAGATAGCCCGCGATACTGCGGACCTTGTTCGGCGACTCGACGATGACGAGCGTGGTCAACGGCTCTCCTGGACAGGCGGGGACGATCGGGTCGGACGGGCCATACGCTAACCCCTCCTGTCAAGGAACCCGGCATCGACAGGGTGTGACGCACGACCCGGAGACGACAGTGGCGCGGCCCCGTGGAAGGGAACCGCGCCACCGCGAACTCGACGTGTCAGGCCGGCGAAGCGGCCTCCGCCGCCTCGGCGTCGCTCCCGATCGCGATCGGACGACGCTTGGAGATGTACACGGCCGCCACGATGATCGCCACAGAGACACCGGCGATCGTGTAGCGGAGGACCGCGTTCTCCTCGGCGCCGTAGGCGAACTTGACGATGAGCGGAACGATCAGCAACGACACCAGGTTCATCACCTTGAGCAGCGGGTTGATGGCGGGGCCTGCGGTGTCCTTGAACGGGTCGCCGACAGTGTCACCGATGATCGTGGCCTCGTGGGCCGGTGATCCCTTGCCGCCGTGGTTGCCATCCTCGACCAGCTTCTTGGCGTTGTCCCACGCGCCGCCGGAGTTGGCGAGGAAGACCGCCATCAGCACGCCGGTCGCGATCGCGCCCGCGAGGTAGGCCCCCAGCGGACCGATGCCCAGGCCGAAGCCGACAGCGATCGGGGCGAAGATGGCCAGGATGCCCGGGGTCGCCAGCTCACGGAGCGAGTCACGCGTGCAGATGTCGACGACCTTGCCGTACTCCGGACGTCCGGTGCCCTCCATGATCCCGGGGATCTCCTTGAACTGGCGACGGACCTCGTACACGACCGCACCCGCGGCGCGTCCGACGGCGCTGATCGCCAGACCGGAGAACAGGAACACGACCGCGGAGCCGACGATCAGGCCGACGAGGTTGCTGGGGTCGCCGACATCGAGGACGCCTCGCAGCGCGTTCACGTCGGACTGCGAGAGCGACTCCCCGAACGCCTGCAGCGCCTCGGGATCGTTGATGTCGAAGCCCGTGAGGATCGGCGTGAACGCCTGCCGGATGCCGTCGGCGAACGAGCCGAACAGCGCCGTGGCAGCGAGCACCGCGGTCGCGATGGCGATGCCCTTGGTGATGGCCTTGGTGGTGTTGCCCACCGCGTCGAGCTCGGTGAGGATCCCCGCGCCTTTCTTGTCGACGTCGCCCGACATCTCCGCGATCCCCTGAGCGTTGTCGCTGACCGGGCCGAAGGTGTCCATGGCGACGATGACGCCGACCGTGGTCAGCAGTCCGCAGCCGGCGAGGGCCACGGCGAACAACGAGACGACGAGCGATCCGGATCCGAGCAGGAACGCCCCGAACACGGCCGCGCCGATGGTGAGCGCGGTGTAGACGGCCGACTCGAAGCCGACCGAGAGGCCGGACAGGATGACCGTGGCCGGGCCGGTGAGCGCGGTCTTGCCGACGTCCTTGACCGGACGGGTCTCGGTGCCGGTGAAGTAGCCGGTGAGCGCCAGAATGATCGCGGCGAGCACGATGCCGATGAGTACCGCGATGATCGCGATCTGGCGCGGCGAACCGTCGAGGTCGGCGGTGGACGTCGGGCCGAAGAACTGCAAGACGAGCGGATTGGGCTCGCCCTCGGCGCCGAGGTTGAGGTCGGCGAACGACGTCGGCAGGTAGAACCACGCGAACGCCGAGGAGGCGACGGCCGAGATGAAAGCCGAGATGTAGAAGGAGCGGTTGATCGTCGTCAGACCGCCCTCGCCTGCGCGTGGCCGGGTGATGTAGACGCCGATGATCGCGGTGATCGCGCCGATGGCCGGCACGATGAGGGGGAACACCAGGCCTTCCTCGCCGAACGCGACCGAGCCGAGGATCAGCGCGGCCACCAGCGTGACGGCATACGACTCGAACAGGTCGGCTGCCATCCCGGCGCAGTCGCCGACGTTGTCACCGACGTTGTCGGCGATGGTGGCGGCGTTGCGCGGATCGTCCTCGGGGATGCCCTGCTCGATCTTGCCGACCAGGTCGGCGCCGACGTCGGCCGCCTTTGTGAAGATGCCGCCGCAGACACGCATGAACATCGCGAGCAGCGCCGCGCCGAAACCGAATCCCTCGAGCACCTCGGGTGCGTTCCCCTGGTACGCCAGCACGACGGTGGCTGCACCGAAGAGACCGAGGCCAACAGTGAACATGCCGGCGACGCCGCCCGTGCGGAACGCGATGCGGGTGGCCGGCTTGGTGCCTGCGCCGCCACGGGCGGCGGCCGCGACGCGGACGTTGCCGCGAACGGCGAGCCACATGCCGACGAACCCGGTGAGCGCAGAGAATACTGCGCCGATGACGAAGAACACGGACCGCCCGAGGCGGATGCTCTAGTCGTCGGCGGGCAGGAGCAGCAGCAGGAAGAACACGAGCACGACGAAGACGGCGAGTGTGCGGAACTGCCGACCAAGGTAGGCCGAGGCCCCTTCTTGGATCGAGCGCGCGATCTCCTTCATGCGCTCGGTGCCCTCGTCTGCTGCGAGCACCTCGCGGACCAGGCCACCGGCAACGGCAAGGGCGAGAACACCGACGACGGCGATCACGGCGACGATCGCCATGTTGCCGCCGGTGATGGTCACCGCATCACTGGTGGCGGCGAGGTCGAGGCCCGGCATGCGTACTCCTAGGACGAGAGGTGGTCGGCGCGTCCAGCCCCGGACGTGGTCAGGTCAGGAGGCTCGGTCGCGCGCAATGGCGTTTGGGCACAGGTCGGACCCCCGCGGTGGCGCGACGGACGTGCCGACCCCGGCGGAGTGTAGCCAGGACGGCGGAGGCCGCTGACCGTGGGTCAGTCCTCGGCAGCGAGAGCGTCCTCGACGGAGTCGTAGATCGGAAAGACCTTCGTCAGACCGGTGATCCGGAAGATCTTCAGGATGCGGTCCTGCGTGCACACCAGGCGCAAGGAGCCGTCGTGCGAGCGCACGCGCTTCAGCCCACCGACGAGGACACCGAGACCGGTGGAGTCGAGGAAGGCGACGTTCTCGAGGTCGACGACGATGTCGTACCGGCCCTCGTCGACGAGCTGGGCGAACTGCTCACGCAGCTTCGGAGCGGTGTAGACGTCGATCTCGCCGCCCACCTCGAGCACGCTGCGGTCACCTTCGGAACGTGTCGCTAACGACAGTTCCACGCGGACCTCCCCAATAGTCCTGACCACTCGTCCTGCACAGTCGTCCGCACAGTCGTCCTGGCCAGTCGTCCTGCTCAGCCGTTATGGCGCCGGCATGCTGCCAGCGGCCCTCGGCATTCAACCACCCGCAACGGGCGCCCCGCGAATGTCTCCCTGTCCGCGGCGTCGGCGAGGATCGACCCGGCGCCTGGTTGTCCGGGCATGGCGCCGGGTACGGCGACGAGTACGGGAGGTGACGACGGTGGCCGTGCGCGACCCGGCAGCGATGCTCGAACGTCTGGTCGCTAGCTCCGATGTCGCCGGCGACCGCCGTGACCGGGTCACCCACGTCGAGTGGCTCCCGGCCAGAGCCGCCACGACCGTCGAGTGGCCCGGGTGGGCACCGCGTGCCCTCGTCGGACGCTGGCAGGAGTGCGGCATCTCGACGCCGTGGTCGCACCAGCGTGCGGCCGCCGACCTCGCGCACGCGGGCAGGTCCGTCGTGATCGCCACCGGTACGGCTTCCGGCAAGTCCCTCGCGTTCCAGTTGCCGGCCCTCAGCGCGGCGATGGCCGGCAGCGCCGCACCGGACGGCCGCGGCGCCACCGTCCTCTACCTGTCACCGACCAAGGCGCTCGCGGGCGACCAGGCCCGGGCGCTGGGAGACCTCGCCCCGCCCGGCGTGCGCATCGCGGCGTACGACGGTGACAGCTCGC
>JBPCJE010000011.1:0-85662 GCA_051005615.1 Aeromicrobium sp. | reverse complement strand
AAGGACTCGAGGGGAGCGGGGGGGGGCGTGGTGCGTTCCGCCCCCCCCTCGCACGTTGTCCGTCTTTTTCCGTCCCCCCCCCCCGCCGCGGTGTCCTGGATGGCCTCCTGGCCACCCATCACCGTGTAGAACACCGACGCGTGCTGGTTGTCACCGCTCAGCCGCACGTCGGTGAGCGTGATGAAGCCCAGACGCGGGTCCTTGATGCGTCGCTCGAGCATCGAGGCCACGATCACCTTGATGCGGTCAGCCAGTTGTTGCGTTCTCTGCCCAGCCATCGTCCATCCTCCCTGCGCCGGTCCCTGATCTTGTCGAAGGTCCGTTCGACAAGATCAAGAACCGACTTCAGTCCCGGGCCTTCTCGCGCAGCTCGAAGGTCTCGATGACGTCGTCGACCTTGATGTCGTTGAAGCCCTTGAGCACGATGCCGCACTCGAAGCCTTCGCGAACCTCGGAGACGTCGTCCTTCTCGCGCCGCAGGCTGGCCAGGTCGAGGTTGTCGGCGACGACCGAGCCGTCACGCAGCAACCGTGCCTTGGCGTTGCGCTTGATCGTGCCGCTGGTGATCATGCAGCCGGCGATGTTGCCGATCTTGCTGGAGCGGAAGATGTCGCGGATCTCGGCCGTGCCGAGCTGGAGCTCCTCGAACTCCGGCTTGAGCATGCCCTTGAGCGCGGCCTCGATCTCGTCGATCGCCTGGTAGATCACCGAGTAGTACTTGATCTCGACGCCCTCACGGTCGGCGAGCTCGGTGGCCTTGCCCTGCGGCCGGACGTTGAAGCCGATGATGACGGCGTTCGACGCGGCGGCGAGGTCGACGTTGGTCTCGGTGATCGCACCGACCCCGCGGTCGATGACCCGGAGGTTGACCTCCTCGCCCACGTCGATCTGCGACAGCGCGTCCTCGAGGGCCTCGACCGAGCCGGAGCCGTCACCCTTGAGGATCAGCAGCAGCTCGTCCGTCTCGCCCTTCTCCAGCGAGGACATGAAGTCCTCCAGCGTCCGGCGACCGCTCCGCTTGGCCAGTGCGGCGTTGCGCTCGCGTGCCTCACGCTTCTCGGCGATCTGACGCGCCGTGCGATCGTCGTCGACGACCATGAAGTTGTCGCCGGCACCGGGGACGGCCGTGAGGCCGAGCACCAGGGCAGGACGCGACGGCGTGGCCTCCTCGATGTTGTCGCCGTGCTCGTCGAGCATGGCGCGCACACGGCCGAAGGCCGAGCCGGCGACGAGGGTGTCGCCGACGTGCAGCGTGCCGCGCTTCACCAGCACGGTGGCGACCGGACCTCGACCGCGATCGAGGTGCGCCTCGATGGTGAGGCCCTCGGCGTTCTGGTCGGGGTTGGCGCGCAGGTCGAGCGAGGCGTCCGCGGTGAGGACGATCGACTCGAGCAGCTGCTCGAGCCCGGTGCCGGCCTTGGCCGAGACGTCGACGAACATCGAGTCGCCGCCGTACTCCTCGGGCACGAGTCCGTACTCGGTGAGCTGGCCACGGGCCTTGCTCGGATCGGCGTCGGGCTTGTCGATCTTGTTCACGGCGACCACGATCGGCACACCGGCGGCCTTGGCGTGGTTGAGCGCCTCGACCGTCTGCGGCATCACACCGTCGTCGGCCGCGACCACCAGCACCGCGATGTCGGTGGCTTGCGCACCACGCGCACGCATGGCGGTGAACGCCTCGTGACCCGGGGTGTCGATGAAGGTGATGCGTCGCTCCGTGCCGTCGACGTCCGTGGCGACCTGGTAGGCACCGATGGTCTGCGTGATGCCACCGGCCTCCTTGTCGACGACGCTGCTGCCGCGCAGTGCGTCGAGGAGCTTGGTCTTGCCGTGGTCGACGTGACCCATGACAGTGACGACCGGTGGACGTGGCGCGAGATCCTCCTCGACGCCTTCGTCCTCGCCGAACTCGAGGCTGAACGACTCCAGCAGCTCGCGGTCCTCCTCCTCCGGAGAGACCACCTGGACGTCGTAGTTGAGCTCCTCGCCGAGGATCTGCAGGACGTCGTCGTTGACCGACTGCGTGGCTGTGACCATCTCACCGAGGTGGAACAGCACCTCCACGAGCGAGGCCGCGTCTGCACCGATCTTGTCGGCGAAGTCGCCCAGCGAGGCACCGCGGGCCAGACGGATCGTCTCGCCGTCTCCCTTGCGGACGCGGACGCCGCCGATGGCCGGCGCCTGCATCTGGTCGTATTCCTGACGCTTGGCGCGCTTGCTCTTGCGGCCGCGTCGGACCGGTCCACCGGCGCGGCCGAAGGCGCCCTGCGTACCACCTCGGCCACCTCGACCGGGTCCGCCGGGACGGCCACCCGGGCCGCCGAAGCCGCCGCCGGGACGTCCTCCGACGGGACCGCCGAAGCCGCCACCGCCGCCTCCACCACCGGGACGGCCTGCGCCGGCCGGAGCACCTCGACCGCCACCTGGACCTCCGGGACGACCACCCGGGCCACCCGGACCGCCCGGACCGCCCGGACCGCCCGGACCGCCCGGACCACCTTGTCGGGCGGCGGGTCGTCCGGAGAGGCCGGACTGCCTGGGCATCATCGCCGGGTTGGGGCGCGGCATGCCGGGGCGTGCGGGCGCGCCACCCTCGGGCGCTGCAGGCGGACGCGGTGGGCGCTCCTGCTGCATGCCCTGACGCGACGAGAACGGGTTGTTGCCAGGTCGGGCGCCACCGGGCCGCGGACCCGGTCGAGGCCCGGATGCCGGCTTGTCGGCCGGCGCCGCGGTCTCGTCGGCGGACGGCTCTGGCACGGACGGTGCGGGAGCCTCGGGCTCCTCGACGACGACCTCGGGTGCCGGTTCGATGACCGGGGGCTCGGGGATCTCGGCCGCAGGTGCCTCGACCGGCTCGGCGGGGGTCTCCGCGGCCTTCTTGGCTGGCGCCTTCTTGGCGGTCTTCTTCTCACCCTGCTTGCGCAGCGTGTCGCCGTGCTCCTCGTTGAGGCGCCGTACGACGGGTGCCTCGACGGTGGACGAGGCGGACTTCACGTACTCACCCATGTCTTGCAGGGTGGACAGGATGAACTTGCTGGGGACACCGAACTCTTTGGCGAGCTCGTGGACTCTGACAGCCACTCTTCTCCTTCGGGGGTCCGACCCGGAGGAGGATCAGACCACTAGTTGACGTGCAGGCTCATTGGAACGTGTTCATCGGGTGCTCATGAGCATGTGCTCCGATTTCAGTCGTGGGACTGTCGTCCCTCGGTCATTGCTGGGACTGCGTCCCGGGTGGTCATGCGCGGCCCACGGTACCGACGAGCTTGTCGACGAGACCCAGATCGAGCGGTCCCTCCACACGGAGAGCCCGGCCGAAGGCCCGGCGACGTCGCGCCAGCTCCAGGCACCGGGGATCGGGGTGCAGGTGAGCACCTCGTCCCGGCAGCGTCCCGCGTGGATCGGGGGTGACGACCCGGGTCGACGACCCAGACTGATCCCCGATGGCAACGAGTCGCACCAGAGTGGTCTTGTCCGCACGCGACCGACATCCGATGCACGTGCGAAACACCGTCATCCACTCTACCCGGTCGTCTCTACGCGCTCGACGGGGGCGCTGTGTCCATCGGCTTTGGGTCCACTCGTCCCGATGGCCTCGGCTCGGAGGAGCCTGGTGATTCTGGCTCGGGAGAACCTGGCGCTTCGGTGTCGGACCGGATGTCGATGCGCCAGCCGGTCAGCTTGGCCGCGAGGCGGGCGTTCTGCCCCTCCTTGCCGATGGCGAGGGAGAGCTGGAAGTCCGGCACGACCACCCGGGCCGCACGCGTCGTGGTGTCGACGAGCGTGACGCCCTTGACCTGGGACGGCGAGAGCGCGTGGGCGATGAACTCGGCCGGATCCTCGCTGTGGTCGATGATGTCGATCTTCTCGCCGTGCAGCTCGTGGATGACGTTGCGCACCCGCTGACCCATCGGCCCGATGCAGGCACCCTTGGCATTCACGCCCGGCACGGTCGCGCGCACCGCGATCTTGCTGCGATGACCGGCTTCACGGGCGATGGCGACGATCTCGACCGAGCCGTCGGCGATCTCCGGGGCCTCGAGCGCGAACAGCAGCCGGACGAGGTTCGGGTGGGTGCGCGACACCTTGACGCGAGGGCCACGCATCCCCTTCTCGACCTCGTACACGTAGGCCTTGATGCGCTCGCCGTGGGCGTACTTCTCCTCCGCGACCCGCTCCGCGGCCGGAAGCAGCGCCTCGACTCGACCGAGGTCGATCATCACGTCGCCGGGCCTGGCACCCTGCTGAATGACGCCGGAGACGATGTCGCCGACCTTGCCCGAGAACTCGCCGTACTTCTGCTCGTCCTCGGCGTCGCGCAACCGCTGCATGATCAGCTGCCGCGCGATGGCGGCGGCGAAGCGTCCGAAGTCCTCCGGCGTGTGCTCGAACTCCTCGCTGAATCGAGGAGCCGAGCCCGACTCGTCGGGATCTTGCGTTTCGCCTTCCATGGCGTCCGTGAGTTCATCCTCGAGGCGCTCCCTTGCCCACACCGTGACGTGGCCACTCTTGCGATCCAGCACGACCCGCGCCTGAGCATGGGCACCCGGGGTCTTGTGATACGCCGACAGCAGGGCGGTCTCGATGGCTTCCACGACGACGTCGTAGGAGATGTCCTTCTCGTGCTCGAGGGCACGCAGGGCGTTCATGTCGATGTCCATGTCAGGCGTCCTTGCGTTGGGCGGAACGGTGCGCACCGGAATGGGGACGGGTGAGCTCGGGCTCGATCCGCGCGTTGGCGACGTCCGCCAGCTCGAGACGGCGCAGCTGACCGTCGATCGTGACGTCGACCGCTGCTTCGTCGGTCGAGGTGATGCGGCCCTTGACGCATGTGCCGTCGACGAGGTCGGCGTCGACGAGGCGACCGACGTTGCGTCTCCAGTGTCGCGGCAGGGTGAGGGGACGGTCGACACCCCTCGAGGTGACCTCGAGCGTGTAGGGCTGTTCGCCCATCGCCTGAGATGCGTCGAGCGCTTTCGACAGCTCGCGCGTGACCTGAGTGATGGACTCGATGGGCACGCCGCCGTCGGCGTCGACGGCGATGCGCAACAGGCGCCGGGAACTGGACCGGGAGAGCTCGACGGCCTCGAGATCGAGGCCGAGAGCGGTGACGCACCGCTCGGCCAGCTGCTCGAGTCGGTCCGTCATGGCGGCCCTCCCTCTTCTGTTGTCGGCACTGTGTTGTCAGGTCTGGGTGCAGTGTCGGGACCAGACTACCCAACTCGCTGTCGTAGCCTTCCCCTGTGATCAGCCGTCGCGCACTGGTGGGCACCGGTCTGACGGCGGCCACGGCGGCCGTGGTGGTCGTCACCGCGAGGGTGGGCGGAGTGCTCGACGACGTGCTCCGCGGACTCGGTTCGGAGCCGCACCCCGAACCCGATCAAGGTGACGTCCGTCGGCTCCGCCGTGCATCTACGGCGCAGGCCGCGCTCATCGCGTCCATCGACGCCACGATCGACCGACATGGCCGGCTCGCGGGTGACCTGCAACCGCTCCGCGTCGTCGCTGATGAGCAGCTCGTCGCCGTGGGCGGCCGAGTGACCTCGACCGAAGCGCCGGACGTGCCCCCGGGTCGCCGTGCCGCGACCGCGGAGCTCTCGCTCCTCGCCGCCGCCTCGGCCGAGGCTCGCGAGGACGATGCCGTGTCGGCCGCGTCCCCCGATGTCGCCCGGGTGCTGGCCTCGATGTCGGCCGGGCTCTCCCAGCTCGCCGCCGGGATCGCCGAGGCGTCATGAGCACCAGCGACGACCTCCAGGCATGGCTCGCGCTGGAGCACGAGGCCGTGTGGCTCTACGGGGTGATCGGAGCCCGGCTCAGTGGGCTCTCCGAGGCTGCGCGAACGTCGTTCGACGCCCACCGTGCCGTGCGCGACGGCCTCCGCGCCCAGGTGAGCGATGCGGGTGGTCAACCGGTCGGCCCCGCACTCACGTACGGGGACGAGCTCATCGACACCCGCAGTTCCGCCCGCCGGGCCGCACGCGACGTGGAGGAGCGCATCGCCGCCGCGTGCCTGGCTCTGTTCGGCGGGACAGGTACGGACGGGCGGCGGTTCGCCATGGCCGGCCTCCGCCGCGCCGCCCTGGCAGCGCTCGGCTGGGGCGCCGACCCGATCGCCTTCCCCGGACTCGACTGACCCACCCCGAGTGGCGGCTGGTCAGCGGCAGACCCCGCGCAGGTGCTCGACCGCCTCCGCGAGCGGAACGTCGGTGCGCTCGCCGGTCGCGCGATCGCGGACCTCGACCACACCGTCGGCCAGTCCCTTGCCGACCACGACGATCGTCGGCATCCCCAGGAGCTCGGCGTCCTTGAACTTCACGCCGGGCGAGACCTTGCGACGGTCGTCGTACAGCACCTCCACGCCGGCGGATTCCAGCTCGGCGACGAGGGTGTCAGCAGCCTCGAACACGGCGTCGTCCTTGCCGGTGGCGACGAGATGGACGTCGAAGGGGGCGAGCTCCCGCGGCCAGACGATGCCGAGCTCGTCGAACGAGTTCTCGACGACGGCGGCCACCGCGCGCGACACCCCCACCCCGTACGAGCCCATCGTGACGGTGACGAGCTTGCCGTTCTCGTCGAGCACCTGGAGCCCGAGGGCCTCGGCGTACTTGCGGCCGAGCTGGAAGATGTGACCCATCTCGATGCCCCGAGCCAGCGCCAACGGGCCCGATCCGTCGGGCGCCTCGTCGCCCGCTCGCACCTCGGCGGCCTCGATCGTGCCGTCGGGCGTGAAGTCGCGACCAGCGACGAGGTCGATCACGTGCGAGCCGTCGACGTCCGCTCCGGTGACCCAGCGCGTGCCGGTGACCACCCGTGGATCGACGAGGAAGCGGATGCCCGTGGTCCCGTTCGACCCCAGGGCGCCCGGGCCGATGTAACCCTTCGCGAGGCCCGGATGAGCCTCGAAGTCGTCGTCCGTGAACGCCTCGACCTCGGCCGGCGCAACCTGCGCCTCGAGCCGCTTGGTGTCGACCTCACGATCACCCGGAACGCCGATCGCCAGCGGCTCGCGCGTCCCGCCCGGGTGACGCAGTGCGACGAGGACGTTCTTGAGCGTGTCGGCCGCCTCCCAGGCGCGGTCGTCGCGCGGGAACGCCACGTTGAGGTGGTTCACGAGCGTCTCGATGGTGGGTGTCTCGGGGGTCTGCTCGGCGTGGGCGGCGGGGATGTCGCTGTAGGAGGCTGCCTCGGGCGCGACCGTCGTGACGGCCTCGACGTTCGCGGCGTAGCCGCCGGGCGATCGGACGAACGAGTCCTCACCGGAGTCGGCCACCGCGAGGAACTCCTCGCTCGCCGAGCCGCCCATGGCCCCCGACGTGGCCTGCACGATGACGTACGCGAACCCGAGACGGTCGAAGATCCGCACGTAGGCCTCGCGGTGCGCCTGGTACGCCGCATCGAGGCCGGCGTCGTCGATGTCGAAGGAGTACGAGTCCTTCATGACGAACTCGCGTCCGCGCAGGATGCCGGCCCGTGGACGCGCCTCGTCCCGGTACTTCGTCTGGATCTGGTAGAGGCTCAGCGGCAGGTCCTTGTACGAGGAGAACAGGTCCTTGACCAGGAGCGTGAACATCTCCTCATGGGTGGGGCCGAGCAGGTAGTCGCCACCCTTGCGGTCGTGGAGCCGGAACAGGTTGGGACCGTAGTCGTCCCACCGGCCGGTGGCCTCGTAGGGCTCACGCGGCAGCAGTGCCGGGAATCGCACCTCCTGCGAACCGATGGCGTCCATCTCCTCGCGGACGATCTGCTCGACCCGTCCCAGCACCTTCAGTCCGAGCGGCAGCCACGAGTAGATGCCGGGCGCCACGCGGCGCACGTACCCGGCGCGGACGAGCAGTCGGTGGCTCGGGACCTCGGCGTCGGCCGGATCGTCTCGCAGGGTTCGCAGGAAGAGCCGGGACATCCGCATGGATCAAGACCCTATCGGCCCATTTCGCGCGATCAGGGGCCGTCCTCGCGCGCAGCGCGAGCAGCCCACCGCAGCGGTGGGATCTGAAGAGGCAACCGGAGGAGGAGCCCGACCTGGTACCAGGTGGGCGTCGTGCCGCTCCGCCATCCGTCCATGGCCATCTGGACGTTCGCCGGGAACACCGCGAGCAGCAGACCGAACGACAGCAGTCCCCCGAGCCGTCGCGTGCGCGGCTGCGTCAACAGGGCGGCGCAGCCGAGCTCAACCGCCCCGGAGGCGTACACGAGCTCCCGCTTGTACGGCAGTGGCTTGGGGACGATGGCCGTGTAGGGCTTCGGGACCACGAAATGGAGCACCCCGCTCACCGCGAGGATGCCGACGAGGTTCCTGGTACCGCTGCTCATGTGGTGATGCTAGCTGGAGCCCTCAGAGCAGGATCGACGTGAACATCTCGGTCTCGACGAACCCGACGCCCTCATAGGTGCGACGTGCGGAGCGGTTGTGGTCGTTGACATAGAGGGTCACCACGGGCGCGACGTGTGCCCGGACCTGCTCGGCGACCGCGGCCAGCGCCCGGACGGAGATGTCTTCTCCACGCCGGTCCGGACGCACCCAGACACCCTGCAGCTGGCACGCGTAGGCCGTGGCAGCGCCGACCTCGGTCTTGAACAGCACCTCACCGTCCTCGATGATCGCGAACGCCCACCCCTGCGAGATCAGCTGCGCCACTCGTGCGCGGTAGCCGCTCGCACCGCCCACCTCCGGGTCGACCCCCACCTCCTCGGTGAACATCGCGACACAGGCCGGGTAGAGCGTGTCGAACTCGTCGATCGCCACGCGCCGCACCCGGGGGTCGGGCTCGGCGACGGGCGGACGGTCGAGCACAAGGAACGGTTGGAACGGCCGGATCGAGCGCGCGGGTCCCCACGCCGACTCGACCCGCTCCCACAACGGCACCACAGCCGAGCGCAGACCGACGAGGGACGACGGACGCACACCTTCGGCGAGAAGCTGGTCGGCGAACGCCTCGATGGCGGTCGGAGTGGACTGAACGGGCACGACGTTGGCCCCCGCATGGCACGCCGAGACCAGCTCGTCGCCCTCGTAGTAGCCCCAGATGCGTTCGCCCATCAGCCGTTCCTGCAGACCGGTGAGGTCGAGACGGTGGCGGACTAAGAGATTGACGTACGGGTCGCGATCGAGCAGGTCACGCAGGGCCGGGATGTCCGTCTTGGTGAGGGCGCGGACGCTCGTGGTGTCGAGCACGGTCACCTCCCGCCTGCTCTGATGGAGGCCCGACAGGTGCCGGGCCCTGGGCGGCAATGGGCAAAGCGTAGACCTGTCAGCTGACGCTGACCTCGGCATTCGAACCCTCCACCGGATCCATGCCCTCGGCGATGCGCATGGCCTCCTCGATGAGGGTCTCGACGATCTTGCTCTCCGGCACGGTCTTGATGACCTCACCCTTGACGAAGATCTGTCCCTTGCCGTTTCCGCTCGCCACCCCGAGGTCGGCCTCGCGGGCCTCGCCCGGCCCGTTGACCACGCAGCCCATGACGGCGACGCGCAGCGGAACCTCCAGCCCGTCGAGCCCTGCGGTGACCTCGTCGGCCAGTGTGTAGACGTCGACCTGGGCACGTCCGCACGACGGGCACGAGACGATCTCCAGCTTGCGTTCGCGCAGGTTGAGCGACTGAAGGATCTGCAGGCCGACCTTGACCTCCTCGACAGGTGGCGCGGACAGCGACACGCGGATGGTGTCGCCGATGCCCTTGGCCAGCAGGTGGCCGAATGCCACCGAGCTCTTGATGGTGCCCTGGAACGCCGGACCGGCCTCGGTGACCCCGAGGTGGAGTGGCCAGTCGCCACGCTCGGACAGCATCTCGTACGCCTGCACCATGATGACGGGGTCGTTGTGCTTGACCGAGATCTTGAAGTCGTGGAAGTCGTGCTCCTCGAACAGCGACGCCTCCCAGACGGCGGACTCGACGAGCGCCTCCGGCGTCGCCTTGCCGTACTTCTCCAGCAGCCGCTTGTCGAGCGAGCCGGCGTTGACGCCGATGCGCAGCGAGACACCCGCGTCGGCGGCGGCCTTCGCGATGGCGCCCACCTGGTCGTCGAACTTGCGGATGTTGCCGGGATTGACCCGGACGGCAGCGCACCCGGCGTCGATCGCTGCGAACACGTACTTCGGCTGGAAGTGGATGTCGGCGATGACCGGGATCTGCGAGTGCTGGGCGATCTGCGGCAGCGCGTCGGCATCATCGGTGCTCGGGCACGCCACACGCACGATGTCGCAGCCGGCGGCCGTGAGCTCGGCGATCTGCTGCAACGTGGAGTCGATGTCGCTGGTGAGGGTCGTCGTCATCGACTGCACGGAGACCGGTGCGTCCCCGCCGACGTCGACCGAACCCACCTTGATCTTGCGAGTCTGCCGCCGCGGCGCCAGCACCGGTGCCGGCATGGAAGGAAGTCCCAGGTCCGTCATTTCGGGGCCCCCGCGAAAGTGCGAGCCGCGCTTGGGTTCCCCGGCACAGTGAGCGGGCGAGCAGTTTTGTGGGGTGGAATCATGAGAGCCTCACGGGGTTGACGATGTCGGCGTAGATGAGGATCACGCTCATGACGAGCAGGAGTGCTCCCACGCCGTACGCGACGGGGAGCATGCGGGCCACGTCGACGTAGCCAGGGTCGGGCGAGCCCCGGAGCCGAGCCCAGCCTCGACGCACGGCCTCCCAGAGGGCGCCGGCGATGTGGCCGCCGTCGAGCGGCAGCAGTGGGATGAAGTTGAACAGGGCGAGGAACAGGTTGAGCGAGGCCAGCAGCACCAGCAGTCGGGAGGCTCGCTCGGCCCAGGTGGGCTGGTCGATCGTCACGAGCTCGCCGGCCACCCGGCTCGCGCCGACCACGCTGATCGGGCCGTCGGCCTCGCGCTCGGCCCCGAAGGCCGCCTTCGTGACGGCGATCATGCGTTGCGGGAGGTGGAGGATCACGTCGGCGGTGGCCACGGTGTAGTCGCCCATGACGCTGAGCACGGTGCCCGGACCGTGGCGCACGTAGTCGCGCACCGGTTCGACCCCGAGGAATCCCACCTGCTCGGTGCGCTCCGGGTCGTCGAGGGACGCACGGGCGATGACCGACGTGCTGACCCGGTTGGACACCTCGCGACCGTCGCGCTCGACGACGATCGTGGCCTCGCGGTCGCCGTTGCCGCGGATGAGCTTCGTGAGCTGCTCCCACGACGTGATCATGGCGCCGTTGAAGGACACGAACTCGTCGCCGGGCTGCAGTCCGGCCAGCCGCGCGGGTGTGACCGGATCGGCGTCCGTGCAGGCGCGGCCGGCCTCGACGTCGCTGATCGCGCAGTCGGAGACCGCCTGGACCTTGTTGGTCGGCTCCTGGATGCCGAACCCCATGATGACGATCGAGAACAGGACGACGGAGATGAGCACGTTGACCATCGGGCCACCGGACATCACGATCAGCTTCTGCCACCACGGCTTGCGGTAGAAGAGTCGGTCCTGGTCGGCGTCCGTGACGTGTTCGTACTCGGCGTGCCGAGCGTCGGCGACGAGCTGGGTGAACAGTCCTGTGTTGGTGGCGCGCACCTCGTGCGGGTCGTCGGTGCGGGTCGGCGGCAGCATGCCGACGAGCTTGACGTAGCCACCGAGCGGGATCCACTTGATGCCGTACTCGGTCTCGCCCCGCTTGGTGGACCAGAGCGTGCTGCCGAAGCCGACGAAGTACTGGGTGACCTTGATGCCGAACTTCTTGGCCGGGTACATGTGCCCGACCTCGTGCAGCGCGATGGAGAGGATGACGCCGAGCACGAACAGGACGACGCCGAGCGTGTAGATGAGCCCCGTCGTGGTCACGGTCATCGCACCTCCACCAAGGCTCGGGCCCGTTCACGAGCTCGGGTGTCGGCCTCGAGCACGCTCGCGAGCGTCAGATCGGCATGGGAGACGTCGGCGTCCGAGATGTGCTCCTCGAGCACCGCGCCCACCGTGTCCACGATGCCAAGGAAGTCCAAATCTCCCGCCACGAATGCGCCGACACAGACCTCGTTGGCGGCATTGAACACCGCCGGCGCGGTGCGGCCGAATTCCCCCGCGCGGCGGGCCAGACGCACGGCTGGGAACGCGGAGTCGTCGAGCGGGGAGAACTCCCAGCTGGTCGCCTTCGTCCAGTCGCACGGGCTGGCCACCCCGGGGACCCGCTCGGGCCAGGCGAGACCGAGGGCGATCGGCAGCCGCATGTCCGGCGGTGACGCCTGCACCATCGTCGAGCCGTCGACGAACTCGACCATCGAGTGCACCACGGACGACGGGTGCACCACGACGTCGATGCGGTCGAAGGCGATGTCGAAGAGCAGGTGCGCCTCGATGACCTCGAGGCCCTTGTTGACCAGGGTCGCGGAGTTGATCGTGACCACCGGGCCCATGTCCCACGTGGGATGCGCCATGGCCTCGTCGGACGTGACATCGGTGAGATCCGCGCGGGTGCGGCCGCGGAACGGCCCGCCGCTGGCCGTGAGGAGCAGACGCCGGACGTCGTCGATGCTCTCGCCCCGCAGCGCCTGCGCGAGCGCGGAGTGCTCGCTGTCGACCGGCACGATCTGGCCGGGCTTGGCCGCTCCGGTGACGAGCTCGCCGCCGACGATGAGCGACTCCTTGTTCGCCAGCGCGAGCGTGACACCGGTCTCGAGGGCAGCGAGCGTCGGTTCGAGACCGACTGAGCCGGTCATGCCGTTGAGGACGACGTCGCACGGTGTTCGGGCGGCCTCGACGGCCGCCTGCGGGCCGGCCACCAGACGGGGCACGCGGTGGTCACCTTCGGCGAACCCCTGACGCTGCGCCTCGGCGTAGAGCGCGAGCTGGACGTCCTGCGCGGCGCTCGCCCTGGCCACCGCCACGAGCGAGACCCGGTGCTCGAGCGCCTGCTCGGCGAGCAGCGCCGGGTCGTTGCCGCCCGCCGCGAGAGCGACCACCTCGAACCGGTCCGGGTTCGCGGCGACGACCTCGAGGGCCTGGGTGCCGATCGAGCCCGTGGAGCCGAGAATGGCGACACGCTTGCGCATGTCGCCATTCTCTCCCACCTTGGGCTGCGCTCCTACTTCACCTCGGAACGCAGCAGCCGCCAGATGCCCAGTGCCAGTGGAATCGCCAGCCATAGGGTCCCCGAGGTCGCCAGGCGCGCCCACTCGTCACCGGTCGCCCACTCGCCACTCTGCAGCGGCGTCTGGGCGAAACCGAAGTCGAGCCACTCCTGCAGGTTCTCGCGCAGCCACGGCACGATCGTGGCCACGATGGACCACACGGTCGGCAACGCGAAGTACAGGACGATCGCGGCCGCGGAGTTCATCAGGAGCATGGCGAAGCCGAAGCCCATCAGCATGCCGAGCAGCTGGAGGATCACCATGTTGCTGACACCGGCGACGGTCATGTCCCAGTCGCCGGCGGGAGCATCGTGGAAGACGCCCGCCAGCACGTTGCCCCCAGCGCCGACCACCAGCGCCAGCACGGTGGCGGCGAGGGCGGCGATCACGCCCACGATCAGCTTCGCCACCACGACGCGCGACCGTCGTGGCTCGAGGGTGAACGTCACGAGCCCAGTACGCTGGTTCCACTCGCTCGTGACGAGAAGGATCGCCAGGACAGGCAGCAGGAACCCAGTCGGGATGTTCATCAACCCGGCCATGGTCCCGTACGTCAGAAACGCGTCGTCGCCGAAGATCAGCAACCCAGCGGTGATCAGCACGGCGATGATCCCCATGGAGATGACCAACCAGAAGCCCGCTCGGGTGTCGACCAGCTTGCGCAGCTCGACCTTGACGAGCCGGGACATCGGAATGCCCGGACGCTGGGTGTCGATCGTGACCACGGGAGTGCTCATGATGGGGCTCCTTCAGGGGTGATGTCGTCGCGCTGGCTGGTGGACGTGAGCTCGAGGAACATCTCCTCGAGTCCGGCGCCGTCGGCGGGTCGGAGCTCGACGAGCGCGACTCCGGCCGCTGCGGCCGCCTTGCCGACCTGCTCCGGTGACGCCTCGGTGGACACGCCGCCGCGAGACGGCGCGGAGGCGATGCCGGCCGACGTCAGGGCGTTGGCCAACGCCGAGGCGTCGCCCGCCTTGGCGAACGTGCCGGCCGACTGCAGCAGCTCTTCCTTCGTGCCCTGGGCGACGATGCGTCCGTTGCCGATGACGATGATCTCGTCGGCGATGATCTGCACCTCGTGCAGCAGGTGTGAGGAGAGCAGCACCGTTCCACCCCGGTCGGCGTAAGCGCGCAGCAGGCTGCGCATCCAGTGGATGCCGGCGGGGTCTAGCCCGTTCGCCGGCTCGTCGAGAATCATGATCCTCGGATCGCCGAGCAGCGCGTGGGCGATGCCGAGCCGCTGTCGCATGCCCAACGAGTAGTCACGCACCCGCCGCTTGGACTCCTTCGGAGTCAGGCTGACGAGCTCGAGCATCTCGTCGACGCGGGACATGGGGAGGCCCATCGTGGTGACGCCGAGAGCGAGGATCTCGCGTCCTGTGCGCCCGGCGTGCTGCGCCGAGGCATCGAGGAGGACGCCGACCTGGGTGCCGGGGTTCGGGATGTCGTGGTAGCTGACGCCCGACACGGACGCGGAGCCCGAGGTCGCGGGGGTGAGTCCTGCGATGACGCGCATCGTCGTGGACTTGCCCGCGCCGTTGGGACCGAGGAATCCGGTGACGGCGCCGGGTCGGCAGGTGAAGGTGACGTCATCGACGGCGCGGACGTCGCCGTACGTCTTGGTCAGGTGTTCGACGGTGATCATGGGTCCAGCCTCGCCGATGACCGGTCACCTCGTCATCGGCCACCCGTCCAGAGCTCGTCAGCCGAAAGCATGAGACAGCGTCGACCGTGGTCCGTGGTGGTGGCGACCCGCGGACCCTAGCCTTGGATCGTGCAGACCATCGACTATCAACCCCAACTGGGGACATGGAGACGCATCTGGCGATTCGCGGCGATGGTCCTCATCTCGGGGCTCGGTTGTTCGAGCTCGTCAGGTGGCTCACCGGCGGGCACCTCAGGCACGAGGTGACGTCCGATCGGGAGTTCGGCCTCACCGCGTGGCTACCGTGGCCGCCATGACCCGTATCCTCATCACCGACGACGCACTCATCCGGGCCGGGTTGGCGCTGATCCTCGGCGGAGCACCCGGGCTCGAGGTGGTGGCAGAGGCGACCAACGGCGCCGAGGCGGTCGAGACAGTGCGCGGCAGCGTCCGTCAAGTCGCCGACAACGTCCCGGACGATCGCTCGGCCGGCGCCCCTCGCCCTCGTCGAGACGCTCACCGACCGCGAGCGCGACGTGGCGCTCGCGGTGGGTCGCGGCGGCTCCAACGCCGAGATCGCCCAACAGCTCCACCTGAGCATCGCCACGGTCAAGGCCCACATCTCGCACCTGTTCCTCAAGCTCGACGCCACCAACCGCGTCCAGGTCGCCATCTGCATGCATGACGGCGGCCTGCTCCAGCCCCACAGAAGGAGTCACACCGATGACCTCGATCACCGTCCCCGGCGGAACGAGCACCCCCGAGCTCGGCGCCTACGTCGTCACCCCACCGAGCGGCGCCGGCCCGTGGCCAGGGGTCGTCGTGCTGCACGAGGCTCTCGGCCTCAATCGCGACACCCGTGAGCAGGCCGATCGGGTCGCGGCCGCCGGGTACGTGGCGGTCGCACCCGACCTCTTCAGCAACGGCGGAGCGATGCGTTGTCTGCGTTCCACTTTCGCGACGATGTTCAGAGGCGAAGGTCCGGCCTTCGGCGACATCGAGGCGACCCGCGCCTATCTTGCCGACCGCGACGACTGCACGGGCGCGGTGGGCGTCGTCGGCTTCTGCATGGGCGGCGGCTTCGCACTGCTGGCGGCGACCCGCGGCTTCGATGCTTCCGCGCCCAACTACGGCGCACTTCCGAAGAACGCAGCCGAGGTGCTGCGTGGCGCCTGTCCGATCGTGGCCAGCTACGGCGCCCGCGACCTCACCCTCCGCGGCGCGGCGGCCAAGCTCGACCGCGCACTGGACCACGCCGGAGTCGTGCACGACGTCAAGGAGTACCCCGGCGTCGGGCACTCGTTCATGAACGATCACCGGCTCGGGCCGTTGTCGGTGCTCGAGCGGGTGGCGGGCCTGCACCATGACGCGCCGACCGCCGACCAAGCCTGGCAGCGCATCTTCGGGTTCTTCGACGAGCACCTGACCTGAGGCCGTCAGACCACTGGCGAGCCGGCGAGGAGGGAGTCGATGACGTCGCCGAACGAGGTGCGGACGTCGTCGACGTAGCCGGGAGGGTCGGAGGCGAGCGATGACGCGGGGTCGGTCGCTCCGGCCTTCTGCACGACCGACAGATCGAATTCGTCGTCGCTCGTGTGGACGAGGAAGAGGCCCGCTGTCTCGGCGATGCGCACCTCTCCCCCGTTGCCCGGAATCGCACCGAGCCGCACGCAGGCGCAGACGATGACGACCTGCAGGTTTCCGCTGGCCACCTCGACCGCCACGTCGTCGCCGGCCCGCACCCCGACGGCGCGGAGGCCGCCGGCGAGGACGGCGGAGCGTTCGAGGAGCCGTGCGTAGGTCAGCGTGCCGGTGACGTCCGTGCAGGCGATGTCGTCGCCACGTCCGTCGACGACGTGACGATCGAGCAGGTCGAAGCCCAGTGACGACAAGCTCAGCGCCCCTCGAACACCGGTGGCCGCTTCTCCGAGCGGGAACGGGCCGCCTCGCGCACGTCGTCGCTCGCCCAGACCGCGTGGAAGGACGCCTCGATCGCGGCGTCGTCGCCACCAGATCCGTCCAGAAGAGGGCCGTTCAGGATCAGCTTGTTGTGCGCGAGCGTGAGCGGTGCAAGCGTGGCGACCTCGTGCGCCCAGGTGATCGCGTCGTCGAGGGTTCCGGCGCGGTCGGCCAGGCCGCAGGCGAGCGCCTCGTCGCGGTCAAGGCTCTCGGCCGCGAGCATGAGCCGCCGTGCGGGGCCGGTGCCGGCCAGCTGCGCCAGCGTGCGGATGGTCCAGGCGTCGACGGCCATGCCGTTCTTGGCCGTCGGGACGGCGAACAGCGCCGTCTCGTCGGCCACGCGGAGGTCGCACGCGATGGCCAGCTGGGTGCCGGCCCCAATGGCCGGTCCGTTCACGGCGGCGATGATCGGCACCGGGACGTGCGCGAGGTGGTGCAGCATCCCGTACAGCTCCTCGAGGAATTCCGGTCCGTACACGCCACCGAGGTCGGCGCCGGAGCAGAACACCGAGCCCTGACCGGTGATGATGATCGCGCGGGCGCCGCCATCGATCGCCCCACCCCCGATCGCACTGTCGACCGCCGCATGAATGCCTTGGCACAGCTCGAGATTCAGGGCGTTGCGACGGTCCTCGCGCTGCAGCTCCAGCACGACCACGTCGCCATCCCGCTCGACTCCCAGCACGCCGCACACGGTACCGCTCCGCCGCCCCTCCCCACGGGCAGACCCGCGGGAGGTGCCCCCAGCCCGGCGGCCCCCGCCGGGCCGGTCAGGCGACCTCCATCTGCCCCCAGGGAGATCCGTAGGCGGTCAGCAGCTCGAGGAACGGGACGGCGTCGAAGGCCTCGGGACCGAGCACGCCGGTGCCCGACCAGGTGCCGTCGGTCAGCAGCTCGAGAGCCACCACCGGGTTGATGGCCGTCTGCCACACCACGCACTGGTGGCCGTACTCGCGCATCGACCAGTCGTTGTCGACGACGTGGTACAGGTACGTCGACCGAGGTTCGCCCCCTTGGCCCGTGCCGGTGACCCAGAGGCCCGCACACGTCTTGCCGTGCATCTTGTCGCCGAGCGTCGCCGGGTTCGGCAGGCACGCGGCGACCACGTCACGCGGGCTCACCTCGACTCCCCCGACCGAGATCTTCTCGGTCGAGTCGAGCCCCAGCTTGTGCAGGGTCTTGAGCACGTCGATGAACTCGTCGCCGAGGCCGTACTTGAACGTCGCCCGCTTCGCGTCGACCCAGCGCGGCATGAGGAGCACCTCCTCGTGCTCGACGTTGACGCACTCGACCGGTCCGATGCCCTCGGGGAAGTCGAACACCTCGGGCTCGCTGAACGGCGGCGTCGTGAACCACCGGCCGTCCTCCCAGATCACGGGAGGGTTGAGGCACTCCTCGATCGTCGTCCAGATCGAGAAGGACGGCGCGAACTCGTAGCCGTCGACCGTGAGGTTGGCACCGTCGCGGGTGCCGAGCTCGTCGATGGACGAGAACAGGTGGTCCGCCGCGTAACGGGCGAACACGTCGGAGAGTCCGGGCTCGACCCCGATTCCGACGAGGGCGAGACGCCCGGCGGACTCCCAGGCGTCCGCCACAGCGAACTGCTCGTCTCCGAGCTTGACCCCACACTCCTCGTGTGGACGCTCCGGGTGCGGTTTCGACAGGCTCATCGCCATGTCGAGATAGTCGGAGCCGGCAGCGAGAGCACCCTCGAAGATCGGCATGACGAACCGCGGGTCGACCGCATTCATCACGTGGGTGGCGCCCGACTCCCGGGCCAGACGCTCCACCGAGCCCGCGTCGGACGCATCGACCTGCGCCGCGATGAAGCGCGCATCGTCGACCTCGGCGACAGCGCGCTCGGCACTCTCGCGCGCGTAGTCGGCCACGACGACCGACTCGAAGAAGTCGCGGCGGGCGGCGATGGCGCAGAACGCCGACCCGACGCCACCGGCGCCGACCAGGAGGATCCGCATCTCTCAGGCTTCCAGGTTGGTCATGACGTGCTTGACGCGCGTGTAGTCCTCGAGGCTGTACATCGAGAGGTCCTTGCCGAAGCCCGAGTGCTTGAAACCGCCGTGCGGCATCTCGGCGACCAGTGGGATGTGGGTGTTGATCCACACGCAGCCGAAGTCGAGCCGCCTGGCCATCCGCATCGCACGGCCGTGGTCCTTGGTCCACACCGACGACGACAAGCCGTACTGCACGCCGTTGGCCCAGCGCACCGCTTCGTCCTCGTCGTCGAACTTCTGCACCGTGATGACCGGACCGAAGATCTCCTCCTGGCTGGCGCGGTCGTCCTGACGCAGCCCGGAAAGCACGGTCGGCTCGAAGAAGTAGCCGTTGCCCAGGGACGTGACCCGGTGTCCGCCGGTCTCGATCGAGGCGTGGTCGGGCAGTCCGTCGACGAAGCCGCCGACGTGCGCCAGCTGGTTCTCGTTGTTGACCGGGCCGAAGTACGTGTCGTCGTCATCCGGCATGCCGACCTTGGTGCCGCGAGCGGCTTCGGTCAGCGCGGCCGTGAAGTCGGCGGCGACACCCGGGTGCACAAGGACGCGCGTGGCGGCGGTGCAGTCCTGGCCGGCGTTGAAGTACCCGGCGCCGGCGATGCCCTCGGCGGCGGCGGCGAGGTCGGCGTCGTCGAACACCACCACGGGAGCCTTGCCACCGAGCTCGAGGTGCGGCTTCTTCAGGTCGGACGCGGCCGCGGCCGCCACCTCCATGCCGGCACGGACCGAGCCGGTGATCGAGACCATCTGCGGGGTCGGGTGGGCGACGAGCGCCCGGCCGGTGTCGCGGTCACCGCACACGACGTTGAAGACCCCCGGCGGGAAGAACTCCTGCGCAATCTCGGCGAGCAGCGACGTGGAGGCCGGCGTCGTGTCGCTGGGCTTGAGGACGACCGTGTTGCCGGCAGCGAGCGCGGGTCCGATCTTCCAGATCGCCATCATCAGCGGATAGTTCCACGGCGTCACCTGAGCGCACACGCCGATCGGCTCGCGGCGAATCATCGAGGTGTGCCCGCGCATGTACTCGCCGACGGACTTGCCCTCCAGGACCCGAGCGGCGCCGGCAAAGAACGTGAGCACCTCGGTGGCCTGGTACATCTCCTCGCTCATCGTGAGCGCCTTCGGCTTGCCGGTGTCGCGCGACTCCACGTCGACGATCTCCTGGGCGCGCGACTCGACCGCGGCCGCGAGCTTGTTGAGCGCCTGGGAGCGCTCGTAGGGCGTGGAGTCTCGCCACGTCTCGAAGGCGGTCGAGGCCGCACCCATGGCCCGGTCGACGTCCTCTTCACCAGACAGCGGGGCGGAGGTGTACACCTGTCCGGTCGACGGGTCGAAGACGTCATAGTCATCGCCGCTCGCCGCCCGGACCAGCTCCCCGTTGATCACGTTGGTTATCGCTCGCTCCATGGGTCAATCCAACCTCATTGACGGGCTCGGGCGCAACGAATTTCGTCTCTGATACGCCGATTTGCGACGAAATCCCTTGTTTTTGGACCCTGACGCTCGTGATAATGGCGACATGGACCCGCGCGAGGACTACGACCACCTGCAAAAATCCGGCAAGGAGCATCTCTGGATGCACTTCTCCCGCCACGGCATCTACGACGACGACCACGACATTCCGGTCATCGTCAAGGGGGACGGGGTCCACATCTGGGACTCCCGGGGCAAGCGCTACCTCGACGGACTCGCCGGGCTGTTCGTCGTCCAGGTCGGCCACGGGCGGCAGG
Organism: Aeromicrobium sp.; assembly: GCA_051005615.1. Taxonomy (GTDB): domain Bacteria; phylum Actinomycetota; class Actinomycetes; order Propionibacteriales; family Nocardioidaceae; genus Aeromicrobium. Next base: position 65,258 of record JBPCJE010000011.1, on the reverse strand, counting down.
AGCTGGCCGACGCGGCGGCCAAGCAGGCGGGCGAGCTCGCCTTCTTCCCGTTGTGGACGTTCGCGCACCCCACTGCGATCGCCCTCGCGGAGCGCATCGCGTCGTACACGCCCGGCGACCTCAACCGGGTGTTCTTCACCACCGGTGGCGGAGAGGCCGTCGAGACCGCGTGGAAGGCCGCGAAGCAGTACTTCAAGCTGACCGGTCGACCCACCAAGACCAAGGTCATCAGCCGGGAGATCGCCTACCACGGCACCACGCACGGCGCACTGTCCATCACGGGCATCCCAGCCCTCAAGGAGCCGTTCGAGCCCCTCGTGCCGACCACGGTGCACGTGCCCAACACGAACTTCTACCGGGCCGACAGCGCGCCTTCGGCCAGAAGATCTTCGGCCCCAGCCGCCGACGTGGCGCCCACCGTCGCCCATCACACCGAGCATGCTGACGACCTCGAGTCGTTCGGACGCTGGGCCGCCGACCAGATCGAGGAGGCGATCATCGCCGAGGGTCCCGACACGGTCGCCGCTGTGTTCCTCGAACCGGTGCAGAACGCCGGCGGATGCTTCCCGCCACCGCCGGGCTACTTCCAGCGAGTGCGCGAGATCTGCGACCGGCACGACGTGCTGCTCGTCTCCGACGAGGTGATCTGCGCGTTCGGCAGACTCGGCGACATGTTCGGCGCCAACCGCTACGGCTACGTCCCGGACATGATCACCTGCGCGAAGGGCATGACGTCCGGCTACTCCCCGCTGGGCGCCATGATCGCCTCCGACCGGGTGATGGAGCCGTTCCTGAAGGGAAACACCAGCTTCGTCCACGGGTACACGTTCGGCGGCCACCCGGTCTCGACGGCGGTGGCGATGGTCAACCTCGACATCTTCGAGCGGGAGAAGCTCAACGAGCACGTCCGTGAGACCGAAGGTGCGTTCCGCGGCACGCTCGAGAAGCTGCTCGACCTCGACATCGTCGGCGACGTGCGCGGCGACGGGTTCTTCTACGGCATCGAGCTCGTCAAGGACAAGGCCACCAAGGAGACCTTCGACGACGCCGAGTCCGAGAAGCTCCTGCGGGGGTTCTTGTCGAAGGCCCTGTTCGACAACGGTCTCTACTGCCGGGCCGACGATCGCGGCGACCCGGTCATCCAGCTATCGCCGCCGATCATCGCCGACCAGAGTCACTTCGACGAGATGGAGCAGATCCTGCGCAGCGTCCTCACGGAGGCCCAGAGCCTGCTCTGAGGTGCCGCCGGTCAAACGGCGCTCCTACGTCGTCGCCCGAGCTCCCCGGCCAGCACGATCGAGATGGCGATGACGAACATCGCCGTGCCGATCACGTTGACCTGCATCGGCACGCCGCGCTGCGCGGATCCCCACACGAACATTGGGAATGTCAGCTCCTGGCCCGCATTGAGGTTGGTCATGATGAAGTCGTCGAACGACAGTGAGAAGCTCAGCAACGCCGCCGAGATGATGCCGGGAAGCACCAGCGGGAACGTCACGCGCCAGAAGGTCTGCGACTCGTTCGCGTAGAGGTCCATCGCCGCCTGCTCGAGGTTGTCGTCCAGGCCGCTGAGCCGCGCCTTGACGGTGACGATCACGAACGACAGGCAGAACATCACGTGGGCGATGAAGATCGTGACGAAGCCGAGCTGGCCACCGAACCCGCTGGCGACGAACAACGCCAGCAGCGATGAGCCCATCACGATCTCGGGCGACGCCATGGGCAGGAAGATGATCACGTTGGCTGCGGAACGACCCGCGAAACGGTGACGTACCAGGGCGAACGCTGCGAGCGTGCCCAGGATCGTGGCGAGCAGGGTGGCCAGCAGCGCGATCTCGATACTGAGGATGACGGAGCCCTGCATGCCGTCCGGCTTGAACGGATGCAGCCAGTTGTCGAACGTGAACGCCCGGAAGGCATAGACGTTGCGCGACTGGCTGCTGTCGTTGAAGCTCATCAGGACCACGACGGCGATCGGCACGAATGTGTAGACGAGCACCAGGAGCCCGAGCGCCATGATGAGGTGCTCGCCGATCCACCGGCGCACCCGCTGAAGCCCGGTCATCGGGGCCCCCGCGAAAGCGCGAGTGCGGACATGGACACGGGAGGTTCCAGCGGACACCCAGCGAGCGGTTTCGAGGGGCGATTCATACGAGGTCCTCCGTGCCGGAGGTGCGGATCCAGACGAACACCATCGCGACGATGATCGCCATGAGGATGACCGACAGCGCCCCGGCGGCGGCGTAGTCGCCGGTCGACGTGAACAGGTCCTGGATCTCGTTGCCGACCATGCGCTCGTTGGGGCTGCCGAGCAGCTCGGCGTTGATGAAGTCGCCGGCCGCGGGGATGAACGTGAGCAGCGTGCCCGCGACGATGCCGGGCATGGACAGCGGCCAGGTCACCTTGAAGAAGCCGCGGATGGGCGAGGCGTAGAGGTCGCTGGAGGCCTCGATCAGCCGGATGTCGATCTTCTCGAGGCTCGCGTAGAGCGGCAGCACCATGAACGGCAGGAAGTTGTACGTGAGCCCAGCGATGACCGCGACCGGCGTCGCAAGCAGACGGCCGTCGGCTCCGAGCAGGTGCACGGCCTGCAGGGTGTTCACGATCCAGCCGTCGTCGGCCAGGATCAGCTTCCACGACAACGTGCGCAGCAAGAAGCTGGTGAAGAACGGGGCGATCACCAGGATCAGCATGAGGTTCTTCCAGCGGCCGGACTTGAACGCGATCGCGTAGGCCAGCACATAGCCGATGACCAGGCACACGATCGTGGCGACGCCGGCGAACCACAGAGACCGCCACAGCGTGCCCTTGTACTGGCCGAAGGCATCGGCGAAGTTCTGGACGTGCCAGGTCATCGAGTAGCCGGTGAGCACCGACCCGTCGGGGTCGTACAGGCTCGCCGAGATCAGCGAGAAGAAGGGCACCACGAAGAAGAGCGCGAGCCACACGGCCCCGGGCAGGATCAGCCAGTAGCCGGTGAGCTTGCGCCGCGCCTGCGGGCGGGCGACATCGTCGACCGTGGCCATCACTCGTCCTCGATGCCGGCGCTCGCGTCCTGGCTCGCGTCGAGCAGGAACGCGTATTCCGGCTGCCACGAGACATCGACCTTGGTACCGGCCGGCAGCATGCGCCGCGACCCGGTGTTCTGCTCGAACACCATCAGCTCCTGGCCCCAAGGCATCCGCACCATGTACTGGGTGCTGACCCCGACGAAGCTGACGTCCGTCACGTGGCCGCCGGTGATGACATCGCCCGGCGCATCGAGAGGGTCGCCTGTCTCGGCGATGAGCACCTTCTCAGGTCGGATCCCGAGCCAGCCGGAGCCGGACTCCGCGTGGGCCCGGGCGACGGGGATGGAAGCCAGCGCCCCCTGGACGCGCACCTTCACCTGGTCGCCCTCCCGGCCCGCGATGTCGCCGGCGATGAGATTCGACTGACCGAGGAAGTTGGCCACGAACGTCGTCCGCGGGTTCTCGTAGAGCTCGTTGGGCGCGCCCATCTGCTCGATCTCACCGGCGTTCATCACCGCGATGGTGTCGGCCATGGTCATGGCCTCCTCCTGGTCGTGCGTGACGTGCACGAAGGTGAGGCCGACCTCGTCCTGGATCCGCTTGAGCTCGAGCTGCATCGAGCGACGCAGCTTGAGGTCCAGGGCCCCGAGCGGCTCGTCGAGCAGCAGCACCTCGGGCTGGTTGATCAGGGCCCGCGCCAGAGCGACGCGCTGCTGCTGGCCGCCGGACAGCTGCGACGGCTTCTTGGTCGCCTGCGTCGTCAGCTCGACCAGCTCGAGCATGTCGGAGACCTGCTTCTCGACGTCGCTGACCCCTCGTCGTTTCAGTCCGAAGGCAACGTTGTCGGCGATGTTCAGGTGGGGGAACAGCGCGTAGTTCTGGAAGACGGTGTTGACCGGGCGCTTGTACGGCTTCTCGTACGTCACATCGGCGCCGCCGAGGTGGATCGACCCCGACGTGGGCGTCTCCAGGCCAGCGACCATGCGCAGGGTCGTCGTCTTGCCACAGCCGGACGGGCCGAGCAGGGCGAAGAACGAGCCTTGGGGAACCTCGAGGTCGAGGGCGTTCACCGCGGTGAAGGTGGCGAACTCCTTGGTGAGCTTCGTGAGCCGCAGGGAGCGCGGGTCCGCACCTGCCGATGCTTCGGCCGCCACGGTCGGACTATCCTCCGATGACCTTGGCGAAGTCACCCTGGTACTCCCGCTCCTTCTTCCCTTCGAGTCCCATGAACGAGTGGGAGACCGAGAGCGTCTTCGCCGTGGGGAAGATCAGCTCGTTGTCGACGAGATCGGGGTCGACCTTCTCCATCTCCTCCTGCGCACCCTTGACCGGGCAGATGTACCAGACGTACGCTGCCAGCTTGGCCGCGACCTCGGGCTGGTAGTAGTAGTCGATCCACGACTCTGCGTGCGTCTTGTGCGTGGCGAGGTTCGGCACGAGCATGTTGTCCGCCCAGATCATGTGCCCCTCCTCCGGCGTGACGAAGACCAGGTTCTCGTCCTCGGCCGCGGCGACGTCGCCGGACCACGCCTCGCACGCGACGACGTTGCCGGCGGTGAGGTCCTGGATGTACTCGTTGCCGGTGAACGAGCGGATCTGCCCGTCTGCTCGGGCCTTGCGGAGCTTGTCCATCGCGGCCTGCCACTGGGCATCGGTGAAGTCGGCGGGGTCGGCGCCCTCGGCGAGCAGCAGCATGCCCATCGTGTCGTTCATCTCGGACAGCAGCGAGATACGTCCCTTGAGGTCGCTCCGGGTGATCAGCTCCTCGAAGGACTTCACCTCCTTGACCTTCGACTTGTTGTAGGCGATGCCGGTGAGGCCGCTCTGCCACGGCGCCGAGTACTCGCGCTTCTTGTCCCAGCCGACGTTCGCCAGGCCGTCGATGAGGTTGCCGTGCAGGTTGGGCACCTTGGACGCGTCCAGCTTCTGGATCCAGCCCGCCTGGATCATGCGTGCAGCCATCCAGTCGGTGAGCATGAACATGTCGCGCTTGGACGACGTGCAGGATCCGAGCTGGTTCTGCACCTTGGCGAAGAACTCGTTGTTGTCGTTGACGTCGGCGGTGTAGGAGACCTTGATCCCGGTCGCCTTCTCGAACTCGGTGAGGGTGGAGGTGTAGCCCTTGTCGTCCTCGTCGATGTACTCGGGCCAGTTGGAGATGACGAGCTCCATCTGGCTGGCGGACAGATCCTTCGAGATGCACTCCTCGGCGGTCTGCTTGCGTTGGGGCGTGCCGCACCCGCTCAGTGCGATGGCACCGGCTCCGGCGACTGCGAACCCTCCCAGACCTCGCAACAACGTTCGACGGTCAAGCTCCGTCATGCCATCCCTCTTCTCTCTCGTGACCCTCATACTCGCAACAAAGAGGGTCACCGACAAGGGATTTCTGCGCTGAAGATGCGCTCCGATGCGGAAAGCGCAAGAAACGTCCGCGTGTACGGCAGACTGGTGTCATGACCGACCGCAAGCCGGCCACCTCGCGCGGACAGACCCTCGACGACACCGCCAAGCGCATCATCGAGCTGCTCCAGGGCGACGGGCGCATGTCCTACTCGGCGATCGCCAAGGACGTCGGGCTCTCCGAGGCCGCCGTGCGGCATCGGGTCCAGAAGCTCATCGAGGGCGGAGTCGTGCAGATCGTCGCGGTCACCGACCCCATGCAGATGGGTTTCGCCCGCCAGGCGATGGTCGGCATCAAGGTCACCGGCAACGTGCAGAAGGTCGCGGCCGTGCTCGCGACCATGGACGAGCTCGACTACATCGTCATCACGACCGGCCGGTTCGACATCCTTGCCGAGCTGGTGGCCGAGAGCGACGACGAGCTGCTCGACATCATCTCCGACCGGGTGAGCTCGATCGACCACGTCGTCACCACCGAGACGTTCGTCTACCTGCGGCTCGTGAAACAGACCTATGCCTGGGGCGTCCGATGACACCTCCCCTGACCAGCGCAGAAGTACTAGCGGGTAACCTGGTGCCGACTGCGTCGTTGGAGAGTCATGACACTGTCGCGCCGTGACCTCATCCGCTCAGGTTTCGTGGTCGGTGGCGCCGTTGCCTTGGGAGGCCGGGCCGGGTCGGCCTGGGCACTTCCCGCGGTGGCCGCGCCGCAGTTCACCACCCTGCAGTCCACCTACGCCAAGGGCGCACCAGGCGCCGGCGGCTACCGACCGGTGATCCGCCAGGCTGGCGAGCCGCACGTCGTCCGCACCGATCTCGGGACGGATGCGGACGCCGGGCGAACCGGCCGGCGGACCGCCATCTTGTCCTTCGCCCATCTGACCGACGTCCACGTCATCGACGCCCAGTCGCCGGCGCGCGCGGAGTACGTCGACCGCTTCGAGGACAAGTACAGCGACAGCGACCCGGCCATCGGCCTGTTTACCTCCGCCTATCGCCCCCAGGAGATCCTGACCACGCAGGTCGCCGACGCCATGGTGCGGGCGATCAACAAGATCGGCAACGGGCCGGTCACCGGAGCTCGCCTCGCATTCGCGATGCAGACCGGCGACAACGCCGACAACTGCCAGCTCAACGAGGTGCGCTGGAACATCGACGTCCTCGATGGCACCCGTCTCACGCCCGACTCCGGCTCACTGTCGACCTACGAGGGCGTGGCCGACCGCAAGGTCTACGATGCGCACTACTGGCATCCGGAGCCCGGGCCGGCCAACAAGCAGGACATCTTTCACACCACGTTCGGGTTCCCCGATGTGGCCGGACTCCTCGACGCTGCCCGGCGGACGTTCAGGCCGGTGGGGCTGAAGATCCCGTGGTACAGCGTATTCGGCAACCACGACGGACTGGTGCAGGGCAACTTCCCGAAAACCCTGCCGCTCGACGCCGTTGCCACCGGACGCCTCAAGGCCTACAACGTGCCGCCCGGCCTGTCTCAGGCCGACATCCTCCAGGCGTTCAGGACCGTGGACCCGACGCCCCTGTTCGGCGCGGCTGCACTCGAATCCGCCCAGATCGTCAGCGCGGACGCGAAGCGGACGGTGCTCACCCGAAAGCAAGTCGTCGACGAGCACTTCAAGACCACAGGCACTCCGGTCGGCCACGGCTTCACCGCGACCAACCGCAGCAACGGCACCGCGTACTACACGTTCGATCGCGACGGCGTCCGGTGCATCGTGCTCGACTCGGTCAACCCCAACGGGTACTCCGAGGGCTCGATCGACACGAAGCAGTTCACGTGGCTCCAGGAGGTGCTGGCGAGCTCCGCCGACCGCCACGTGATGATCTTCAGCCACCACACGATCGCCTCGATGACGAACGTGTTCGTCGCGACCGGTCTCGACCTGCAGCCGCGCGTCCTCGGCCCGGCCATCAAGACGCTGCTGCTCGAACACCCGAACGTCGTGGCATGGGTCAACGGCCACACGCACACGAACCAGGTCCTCGCCCACCGCAAGGCTGATTCAGCGGCCGGGTTCTGGGAGATCAACACCGCGTCGCACGTCGACTTCCCCCAGCAGGCGCGGCTCATCGAGCTCGTCGACAACCACGACGGAACGCTCTCGATCTTCGGCACGATGGTCGACCACGCGGCTCCGGAGGCCTATGGGGGCGTGCTCGGAACCACCCTCGGCCTCGCATCGCTCGCACGTGAGTTGTCGGCGAACGATCCGCAGGAGCGGAGCTCGGGCCGGACGGGTGTCCCCGCCGACCGCAACGTCGAGCTGCTCATCGCGAACGCGCTGGTCTGAGTACGGGCCGTCCAGCCGAACTCCTCGGCAGGCGTCACGACCGCCAGGTCCGGAGGATGGCCGCCACCGAGCGCTCGACATCGTCCTCCGACGTGCTGTGGTTGGAGACCGAGATGCGCATGTACCGCCGACCTCGCCAGGTCGTTCCGCCCATCCAGCACGTGCCCTCATGTTGCACGCCCTCGACGATGGCGTCGGTGGCTTCATCGCCACCGAAGCGCACCAGCACCTGGTTGAGCACGACATCGTTGCCGATCTCGGCACCCGCGCCGCGCAGTTGGTCGGCGAAGCGCTGGGCCAGGACACACGTCCGTTCGACCAGATCGGCCACTCCTTGACGACCGAGCTCGCGGAGCGCCGCCCAGACCGCGAACCCTCTGGCCCGGCGCGACGACTGGAGCACGAGGTCTGCACCTGCGGGCTCCCCCGTTCCCGACCCGGTGAGGTACGCAGCCGTGTAGGACGCCGCCGCCACGTGGACGTCGGGTCGCGAGACGAGGACGAGCCCTGAGTCGTAGGGCACGTTCAGCCACTTGTGGGCGTCGCAGCCCCACGAGTCGGCCTGCTCGACCCCGCGCGTCAAGTACTGCCGCTGTGGCGAAGCGGCCGCCCAGAGGCCGAAGGCTCCGTCCACGTGCGCCCACCCACCGTGCTCGTGGACGAGCGCGCATGCCGCGTCGAGGTCGTCGCACGCACCGGTGTTGACGTTGCCTGCCTGCAGGCAGACGATCGTCGGCGACCCCGGCTCAGCGGCCAGGACCTCCCGAAGATGGGCGGGATCGATCGCGCCATTGGCGTCGGAGCGGACCGGGGCGACGGCGCGATTGCCGAGTCCGAGCAGCCGCAGCGATCGATCGATCGTGGCGTGACGCTCCTCGCTGGCCACGACGCGCACCTGCGGCGAACCGGCCAAACCGTCCTGCTCCACGTCCCACCCGCACTCGGCGAGCACATGGTGCCGCGCGGCAGCCATGCCCACGGTGTTGGCCTCTTGGGCGCCGGCCACGAATCCGACCGAAGCGGTACCCGGGATTCCCAGCAACTCCTTGACCCAGCCACCCGCGACCCGTTCGGCAGCCATCGCGGCCGGCGAGAGGGAGCCGTTGAAGGCGCATTGGTCCCAGCCCGTCGCCAGGACGTCCGCGGCCGCTGCCGACGGTAGCGACCCGCCGATCACGAAACCGAAGAAGCGTGGACCGGCAGTCGCCACCAGCCCGGGATCGGCTGCCGCGACGAGCTCGTCGACCACGGACGCCGGATCTGACGGTTGGTCGGGCATCGAGGTGCCGAAGCGATCGCTGAGGGCGTCCAGGTCGACCGTTCCTGCGACGGGCCGGTCGTCGAGCGTCGAGCGATAGGCGATGGCAGCGTCAACGGCACGGCGGAGGACATCTCCCTGGTCGGTCATGCTGCGAAAAGTACGCCTCGCGCGGCTCAGACGTCGACGGCCGCGAGCTGGCCGCAGGCGCCGTCGATGTCACTCCCCCGGGTGTCACGGACCGTCGTGGGGATTCCCTTGGCCACGAGCCGACGCACGAACTCACGCTCGTCCTCGCGCCGTGACGCCGTCCAGGCCGACCCCGGCGTCGGGTTCAGCGGGATGAGGTTGACGTGCACCCATCCCCAATCACCGTAGGAGTGCAGCACGTCGCCGAGCAGGTCGGCCCGCCAGGCCTGGTCGTTGATGTCCTTCATCATCGCGTACTCGATCGAGACCCGACGCTTCGTCGCGCGGGCGTAGTCCCACGCCGCCTCGACAGCCTCGTGCACCGACCACCGGGTGTTGATCGGCACGAGCTCGTTGCGCAGCTCGTCGTCGGGGGCGTGCAGCGACAGGGCGAGCGTGACGGGAATGCCTTCGGCGGTGAGCTGACGCATCCGTGGCACGAGACCGACCGTGCTCACGGTGATGTTGCGGGCTGACATCCCGAGTCCGTCCGGGGCGGTCGACACCATGCGGCGCACGGAGCCGATGACGGCCTGGTAGTTGGCCATGGGCTCCCCCATGCCCATGAACACCACGTTCGACAACCGTCCGGGGCCGCCGGCGACGTCGCCACGAGCCATGGCGCCGGCCGCGTCGACGACCTGGTCGACGATCTCGGCGGTGCTCATGTTGCGCTGCAGGCCACCTTGGCCGGTCGCGCAGAACGGGCACGCCATGCCGCACCCGGCCTGGCTGGAGACGCAGATGGTGGCGCGGTCCGGGTAGCGCATCAGCACCGACTCGACCAAGGCGCCGTCGAAGAGTCGCCACAGGGTCTTTCGGGTGGCCCCGCCGTCGGCCTCGAGCGTACGGACCGGATCGAGCAGGGTGGGCAGCAGCTCGGCGACGATGCGGTCGCGGCTGGCCGCCGGAAGGTCGGTCATGGAAGCCGGGTCGCGGACGAGTCGTGAGAAGTAGTGGGTGGCGACCTGCCTGACGCGATACGCGGGCTCGCCGAGCGCCTCGGCGGCGGCCTGGCGTTCGTCGGCCGAGAGGTCGGCCAGGTGCCGCGGCGGCTTGGCGCGACCGCGGGGCTGCTCCATCACCAGCGGGAGCGCCGGCGGGGACGCCGGGCCGCGGGCGGCAGGAGGCACATTGCGGGGGGCTTCGGCGGTCACCCGTCCATGGTGACAGACCGCTGCGAGGAGGCCGCCTGTCCTGCATCGCGGACGATGTGGGCCATCAGGTCGAGCTTTTCGAGCACGCGCGGCGGGATGGTGAATGGGTAGAGATCGCCCGCGCCCATGCTGCGGTTGATCTGGTTGAGCGCGTCGCTCATCGGCAGCCACACCCCGGTGACGAGGTCGCGGAACGACGAGAAGGCCGACGCGTCGACCGTCGACAACCCGTGCGCGGTGGCCGTGTCGATGGGGTGTCGCTGATGTGCAGCACGTGCGCGAACGTCTCGGCGAAGTCCTCGAACGGGTGCATCTATCGTCGCGTAGATCGAGATGTAGGAGTCCTCCCATCCGTCGGGTGCGCCCTCGGCGTAGTGCCGGTTGATCGCCGCCTCGTAGTCGGCAGTCTCGTCGCCGAACAGCACCCGGACCCTCTCCTCGAGCGGTCCGGTGACCAGGCGGGCTTCGTGGTAGTGGCCGATCTCGTGGCGGAAGTGGCCGAGAACCGTGCGGTAGGGCTCGGCGAGGTCGAGCGTGGCCGTTCTCGTGACCGATGACGACGTTCTCGGCGACGCTGGAGAGCAGGTCGACGGCGAGCCCCTGCTCGGGGTGGTCCTCGCGGGTGACGATCGGCAGACCCAGGGCATCGAGCTCGACGACGAGGTGTCGCTTCGCCGCCTCGGCGAGCGGGAACTGCGACAAGCCGCGCAGGTCGGCATCGGCCGGACGTGTACGCGTGAGCGAGCAGCTGAAGCATGTGCCGCCCGGGATCTCGGTCAGCCAGGTGCACTCGGACAGGTCGAGGTTGGTGCACGGGTGCCAGATCCAGCGGGTGTCGTCGATGTACGTGCCGTCCTCAGCCAGTGCGCATGATGTCACGCTCCTGGCGCGAGAACGCGAGCGTGCTCCGGCACACCACGCAGACGGTGTTCTCGACGTAGAGCTTGTTGCCGCACACACGGCAGGAGAAGGCACGCACCTCATCAGTCTGCCAAGCCCTGCCGCATCCCGTGCGGCCGAGGGTCAGGTGACGGGGACGAGGTAGTGCAGGATGAACCAGGCCACGGGCGCGACGGCGATCAGCGAGTCGAGGCGGTCCATCAGGCCACCGTGGCCGGGCAAAAGATCGCCCATGTCCTTGATTCCGAGGTCGCGCTTGATCAGTGACTCGGACAGGTCGCCCAGCGTGGCCATGACGACGCCGGCGACGCCGAGCAGGATGCCGACCCACCAGTTGCCGTCGAGGGCATAGGTGACGACCAGGATCCCTGCCGCGACGCCGGTGAGGAGGGAGCCGGTGAACCCCTCCCACGACTTCTTGGGGCTGATCGTCGGTGCCATCGGGTGCTTGCCGAACAGCACGCCCGCGGTATAACCCCCGATGTCGGAGGCGATGGTGGCGAGAATGAACGCGACGATGCGCCACGGGCCGTCGTCCTCGACCAGCATGAGCATCACGAAGACACCCATGAGGTAGAGGTACGAGAGGGCGAACATGCCGACGCTGCTGTCGCGGACGAACCCGTCGGATCCCTCCGAGAGCCGCCACACGAGGGTTGCGATGACCGTGAGGGCCATCGCCACGGCTGCCGTCTCCATGCCACCGTAGAAGCCGCTGACCAGCATGATCGTGCCGCCGGTGAGGACCGGCACGAACGGGATGTGGATGCCGGCCTTGGCGAACGCCCGCGCGAGCTCCCACAGGCCGACGCCGAGGGCGATCACCACGACCGCCAGGAACGCGTCCTTGACGAAGAACAACGAGGCGAGGATGAGCAGGACGAGGCCGACGCCGACGCCGATCGCGGCCGGCAGGTTGCGACCGGCGCGACTCTGACGCTCGGCCTCCATCGGCGCTTCGTGGGATCCCGGTGCGCCCTCGGATCGCGCCGGGGTGGTGTCCTCAGACCTCAAGGAGCTCCGCCTCTTTGTTCTTGAGCAGCTCGTCGATGGTGTCGACGTACTTCTTGGTGAGACCGTCGAGGCGCTTCTCGGCGCCGGCGTTCTCGTCCTTGCTGATCTCGGAGTCCTTCTCGGACCGGTCGAGTGCCTGCTTGGCCGTGCGGCGCAGGTTGCGCACCGACACGCGGCCTTCCTCGGCCTTGGACCTGGCGAGCTTGATGTACTCCTTGCGACGCTCCTCGGTGAGCTCGGGCAGGGACACCCGCAGCACCTTGCCGTCGTCGGTGGGGTTGACGCCGAGGTCGGAGTCGCGGATGGCCTTTTCGATGGCGCTCTTGGCGCTCGCGTCGTACGGGCTGATGACGACGAGACGCGGCTCGGGCACCTGGAACCCGGCGAGCTGCTGCAAGGGCGTCTGCTGTCCGTAGTAGTCGGCCGTGATCTGGGCGAACATCGACGGATGGGCGCGGCCGGTGCGGATGGCGGCGAACTCCTCGCGGGCGTGCTCGACGGCCTTGGCCATCTTCGAGTCGGCCTCGCGCAGCGTGGCGTCAATCACGAGATTCTCCTCCGTAGGGTGCCAACCCGGCGTGGACCAGCGTCCCGATCTTCTCACCACGGAGCACGCGGGCGATGTTGCCCTCGTCCTCCATGCCGAACACGATCATCGGCAGCCGGTTCTCCATGCAGAGTGCGAACGCCGCGGCGTCGACCACCTTGAGTCCGAGTCGCAACGCCTCGTCGAACGTGATCTCGTCGTAGCGGATGGCGTCGGGATCAGTGCGCGGGTCGGCGGAGTAGACCCCGTCGACCCCGCTCTTGCTCATCAGCACGGCGTCGGCCTTGATCTCGAGCGCACGCTGCGCGGAGACGGTGTCGGTGGAGAAGTAGGGCATGCCGGCGCCGGCGCCGAAGATGACGACGCGGCCCTTCTCGAGGTGGCGGATGGCGCGGCGCGGGATGTACGGCGCGGCGACCTGGCCCATCGTGATCGCCGACTGCACCCGCGTCTCGATGCCCTGCTTCTCGCAGAAGTCCTGCAGGGCCAGGCAGTTCATCACCGTGCCCAGCATGCCGATGTAGTCGGCCCGCGAGCGTTCCATACCCCGCTGGCTGAGCTCCTTGCCGCGGAAGAAGTTTCCGCCACCGACGACGATCGCCACCTGCACGTCGTCGCGCACGGCTTCGGCGACCTGGCGGGCGATGCCGTTGACGACGTCCGGGTCGATACCGAGCTTGCCGCCGCCGAACACCTCGCCGGACAGCTTCAGGAGGACACGCTTCACGGCCGGACCGGAGTCCGGATCCGGAACCAGATCAGTGACTGGCTGGTCGGGTTCCACGATGATCCGCTACCTCCTGCGTCGGCGTGCTGGGCGTCTTGCTCGGGTGGGTCAGGCGCCGATCTCGATGTGCGCGAAGCGGGTGATGGTGACACCGGCCTCGTCGAGGACCGACTTCACCGTCTTCTTGTTGTCCTGAACGGAGGCTTGGTCGAGCAAGACGACGTCCTTGAAGAAGCCGTTGACGCGACCGTCGACGATCTTCGGCAGCGCCTGCTCGGGCTTGCCCTCCTCACGCGCCGTCGCCTCGGCGATCTCGCGCTCCTTGGCGACGAGGTCGGCCGGGACGTCGCCGCGGGTGAGGAAGCGCGGACGCATCGCGGCGATCTGCATGGCGACGCCACGAGCGACCTCGGCATTGTCTCCGTCGAACTCGACGAGCACGCCGACCGCAGGCGGCAGGTCGCTGGCGCGGCGGTGCATGTAGGTCGCGACGTTGCCCTCGAAGCTGGCCACACGGCCGAGCTCGATCTTCTCGCCGATGACGACCGCGAGGTCGGCGACTGCCTCCGCGACGGTCTTGCCGCTGGGCAGAGCCGTCGTCGCGAACTCCTCGGCATCGGCAGGTCGCGTCTCGTCGGCCAGCTCGGCGAGCTGCTCCGCGAGGGCGATGAACCGCTCGTTCTTGGCCACGAAGTCGGTCTCGGAGTTGAGCTCGACGATCGCGGTGCCGTAGTTGGCGACGAGTCCGGCCGCGGCCTCACGCTCGGCGCCACGCTTGGCGGCCTTGGCCGCACCGGAGATCCGCAGGACCTCGATCGCCTTGTCGAAGTCGCCGTCGGCCTCGGTGAGCGCCTTCTTGGCGTCCATCATCCCGGCGCCGGTGGCGTCGCGGAGCTTCTTGACGTCGGTAGCTGTGATGCTCATGGGGTTCAGGACCTCGATGTTTCGGTGGTGGTGGACTACTTCGAGCCGGCGGCCTTGAAACCGGCGGCCTCGGCCGACTCGACGGTGTCGAACCAGACCTCCGCGACGGTCTTCGCGTACCAGGGGCTCCCCGGTGTGTGGTACTTGCCGGAGCCGGCGTTGCCCTTGATGGCGAAGCCCTCAGGAGCCTCACCGTTCTCGAGCGCGGCGTGGGAACCCGCCCCGTGAGGAGCGTCGGCAGCGGGAGCCTCAGCCTTGACAGCCTTTTCCGGCTCGGCCGCGCCCGATGGCTCGTCCGCCGGAGCAGCAGGCTCCTCGACCGACGTGGCCGCGGCGACGGCCTCCTCCACCTTGGACTCGTCGGTCTTGGGTGCGTCAGACTCGGGGGCTTTCGCCTTGGGAGCGTCAGACACGGGCGCGACGGCCTTGGGCGCGTCAGACTTCTCCGCGGCGACGGTTCCGGACGCAGGCGCCTCTGCTTCGGCTTCCTTTTTCTCGAGCAGCTCGCGCTCCCACTCGGCCAGGGGCTCGTCGGAGCCGAGCTCGGAGCCGGCCTCCTCCTCGCCGGTCTTGCTGCCACCACGGGCGATGAGACCCTCGGCCACGGCATCCGCGATGACGCGCGTCAGCAGGCTGACCGATCGGATGGCGTCGTCGTTGCCGGGGATCGGGAAGTCGACGTCGTCGGGATCGCAGTTGGTGTCGAGGATCGCGATGATCGGGATGTTGAGCTTCTTGGCCTCGTCGACGGCGAGGTGCTCCTTCTTGGTGTCGACGATCCAGACGGCGGCCGGGGTGCGCGACATGTCGCGGATACCGCCAAGGGTGCGCGAGAGCTTCGCGTACTCGCGGCTCATGCCGAGGAGCTCCTTCTTCGTGCGGTTCGACCCCGCGACGTCGTCGAAGTCGATCTCCTCGAGCTCCTTCATGCGCTGAAGGCGCTGGTGCATCGTCTGGAAGTTGGTGAGCATGCCGCCGAGCCACCGCTGGTTGACGTAAGGCATGCCGACCCGCTTGGCCTGCTCCTCGACCGGCTCCTGCGCCTGGCGCTTGGTGCCGACGAACAGGATCGTGCCGCCACGGGCGACGGTGTTCTTGACGAACTCGTATCCGGCGTCGATGTAGGCGAGCGACTGCTGCAGGTCGATGATGTAGATGCCGTTGCGCTCGGTGAAGATGAATCGCTTCATCTTGGGGTTCCAACGTCGGGTCTGGTGCCCGAAGTGGACGCCGCTCTCGAGCAGCTGACGCATGGTGACGACGGCCATGGCCGTTCCTCCTCCGGCGCGCCGTGCTGGTCGGCAGGGGCGCCCTGTCCTGGTTGTCGCACCACCGGTTGGCAGTGCCCTGGCGCCCGTGCACGTGGCCCGCCTTCCCCACCAAACGGTGGAGCAAGGACCAGGACCGCGTCCGTCATCGGTGCAAGCACGTCAGACGGAGAGCGAGCGCGCGAATTTCACGCCCGGAGACGTGATGGCAGCAGTCTACGACACCCAGCCACCGGGAACGAAATCCACAACCGGCCTGGTCCTGGTGGATCTCCCCAGCCCGCCGATCGACCCCTGTCGGCGGTCGTCGCCGCGCCGTCAGATGGGCGCATGCTCCTCGTCCGCGCGCTGACGTGTTCCTTCGTCCTCTGGGTCGTGGTCGCGTCCGCGCTCGAGGCGCCCGCCCGCGCGGGCGACGGATCCTGGCAGTGGCCGCTCGGAGAACAGCGGGTCGCCGGCGGCCTCGACCTCCCCGACACTCCGTACAGCGCAGGTCACCGGGGTGTCGACCTCCCCGGTCGTGCCGGCGAGTCCGTGCGTGCGGTTGCGCGAGGACGCGTCACCTTCGCGGGCCCGGTGGCGGGCGTCGGCGTCGTGACGATCGAGCACGGTGGCGAGCGGTCGACGTACCAGCCGGTCGACGCGTCGGTGCGGCTCGGCGACACGGTCGATGCCAGCGAGACCATCGGGCGTCTGGACGGCACCGGTTCCCACTGCGCCACCGCCTGTCTGCACCTCGGACGCCTCGAGGGCGAGACCTACCTCGACCCGCTCGACCGTCTCGGTTCCATCTCACGTGTCCGGCTCGTCGACCCGGACGCCCCGATCCCGACGCCCCCGGTCGGCCCGAGCGGCGACGGGACATTGCAGCGACCGGTCGGCGGACCCATCACGTCGCCGTTCGGCACGCGGGTCCATCCGCTCACGGGCGTGCGCAAGCTCCATGACGGCACCGACTTCGGCGTCCCGTGCGGCACACCGGTGCGCGCGGCGGGCGCTGGTACCGCGGTCGCCGGTGGCTTCGCCGGCTCATACGGGATCCGCGTCACGGTGCGCCACCCCGACGGGCTCGAGACGTCGTACAACCACCTCTCGAGCCGAGCGGTCGCGGTCGGCCAACGGGTGACGGCGTCCACCGTGCTGGGGCGGGTCGGCTCCACCGGCCAGTCGACGGGCTGCCACCTGCACTTCATGGTGCGGCGCGATGGCCGCCTGACCGACCCCATGCAACTCCTCTAGGCCGAATCATCGGCCGTTGCGCGAGAAATGGTGAAGGTCGGTCAGGCTTCGCCACCGGCCTCCCCATTTCCATCCGATCGCGTCGAAGGCCGCCAGCACCGGGACCCTGCGAAGATCATTCCCGGTCGCTCCATACGGCGATCGAGATAGGCCGAGGCGAGCTCACGGACGACGATCTCGCCCTTGCGATACGAGTTCTGGAAAGGATTGACGTGACCGCCGGCCCATAGGCATGTCCGGAGAACCCCGACGCACCACGCGTGGGCCGGCACACGAGGGCACCGGTGTTGTTGCCGTCACCGGTGGGCTCGAGATCCAGCTCTCGGGCCTCGGTGATCCACATCTCCTCGATCGGGAATCGAGCGTTCCACAAGGCGCGGAGCACCCTCACGAGGTCGGCACTGACGATCCCGTGGGCCAGCAGCTCTCCGGTGTGCCGCTTCTGGTCGAAGCCACGGTAGATGACGCTGATCCAGTCCAGCTGATCCGCCCGAACCGGGCAACCGGGCTTCCACGTGGATCGGTCGATACCTCAGAAGGTGCCGGGTCGACGCGCGAAGCGAACTCGACGCCGGGGAGCGGGGGGACGTATTCGGGAAGGTTGAACCGGCGGATTCTCGATTCGGGTGGTGTCGGCTGGACCTCACCGAATCCGGTGCCGGTCACGGGCTGGGCCCGCGTGAACAACCATTCCGGAGGAACCGTTCCGGGTTCCGGAGTGACGTGGTGGCGGCCGAAGGCGCGGGAGCAGCCCTGTCAGTCGCTTCGGAAGCGCTGGGCCCCTGGTCGTCCTGGCTGGGCGCACAGGCAGCCAGCACGAGGATCATGGCGACCGCGACGAAGCGCCTCACCCGATCCAGCGCAGGCCCGGACCGAGGCTGACCCGAGAATGGCCATCAGGCCCGCGGGTGAGCCAGACGGTAGGCGGCACGGAGGCGCTCGTTGCTGACGTGGGTGTAGATCTGCGTGGTGCCGAGGGAGGCATGGCCGAGGATCTCCTGAACACTGCGCAGGTCGGCTCCGCCCTCGAGCAGGTGCGTCGCCGCTGTGTGCCGCAGGCCGTGGGGTCCCACGTCGGGCGCGTCGTCGACGGCGGCGACCCGCTCGTGCACGATCCGGCGTGCCATGCGTTGGTCGAGACGACCGCCACGTGCCCCGAGGAAGAGCGCAGCCCCCGACCGCTCCGTGGACAGCTCGGGCCGTCCCCGGTCGAGCCACAGCATCAGGGCGTCGTCGGCGGGCGCCCCATACGGCACCGCACGTTCCTTGCGGCCCTTGCCCAGAACTCGGACGACCCGCCGCTCCCGATCGAGGTCGTCGACGTCCAGGCCGCACAGCTCGCCGACGCGGATGCCGGTGGCGTAGAGGAGCTCCAGCAACGCAAGATCACGAACACCAGCCGGTCCGTCGTCGGCGACAGCCGCCGTGGTCGCGTCGAGCAGGGCGCGGATGTCGTCGTGGCCGAGGACGACCGGAAGCTCGCGGTGTGCCTTCGGGCTCGCCAGCAAAGCCCCGGCATCAGTGCGAGCTCGGCCCGTGCGGTTCAGCCAAGCGGTGAACACCCGGGCCGAGGTGGCGCGGCGCGCGATCGTCGTGCGTGCGCGACCGAGCGTCTTCTGAGCAGCCAGATGGCTGCGTAGTGCACGGAGGGTGAGTGAGGCCGGGTCGTCGATGCCGAGCCTGGTGGCGTGCTCGGCCAGACGGGTGAGGTCCGTGATGTAGGCGCGCACCGAGTGCGCCGAGAGATTCCGTTCGGCGCCGAGGTGGTGCTCGAAGTCGGCCAAGACCGACGACCAGGCCTCGCTCAGGTCGCTCACCCCTTCACTGTGCGACCGGCGGCGGTTCACGCCAAGTCGCCGCGCCGCACCAGCAGCCATCCGTCGGTGGAACGCTCGGCGAGCCCGCGGCGAGCGAGCAGCCCGAGAGCCTTGGCGACGTCGTGCGGACCGAGACCGGCCGCGGCCGCCACCTCGCGCGAGGACCGGGCGCCTCGCCACGACAGCACGTCGAGCGCCCGTTGCGCCGGAGACGGGAGGAGGTCGAACTCGGTCGGGGATGCGGCCACCGGCTCCGGTTCGGGAGCGCCGAACCCGGCGAGCTCGGCCAGCACGTCCGGACCATCGGTGACGAGCACGGCCTTGCCGTCGCGGACCGCCTGATGGGTACCACCGGACTGCTGGGACGTCACGGGGCCGGGCACCGCCATCGTCGGGCGGCCGAGGCGATCGGCCCAGTGCAGGGTGTTCAACGACCCGCTCCGCCGACGCGCCTCCACGACGACGGTGCCGCCGGCCAGAGCGGCGATGAGCCGGTTTCGGGACAGGA
Source organism: Aeromicrobium sp. (assembly GCA_051005615.1). GTDB lineage: Bacteria > Actinomycetota > Actinomycetes > Propionibacteriales > Nocardioidaceae > Aeromicrobium. Next base: position 45,990 of record JBPCJE010000011.1, on the reverse strand, counting down.
AGCGGGCCTTGGTCGGCACCTGTCCAGGCGGCTGCTCGCTGACGATCAGCCCGCTCTCCGCGATTCGACTCAGCAGCGCCGCGTGGGCGCGCGGGTAGTCGGTGGCGGCGTCGCAGGCGAGGACGGCCACGGTCGGGTGGCCCATGGCCAGCGCGCCTCGGTGTGCGCTGGCATCGATGCCGAAGGCCGCTCCACTCACGACCGTGACGTCGGCGGCAGCCGCGTCGGCCGCGATCTCCGACGCCACCTCCGCTCCGTACGGCGTGCAGTCGCGCGCACCCACCACGGCCACGCTGGTGGCGCACAGGCCTGCCAGGTTGCCGGGTCCGCGAACCCAGAGCCCCACCGGCGCGCCGGTCGCCCCGTGCAGCGGCTCGACGTGGTCGAGACCGTCGAGGCCGTCGGGCCAGACCCGGTCTCCCGGGACCACCCACCGAAGCCGGGCAGCTTCGGCCAGCCGTTGCGCCCTGGCGAGGCGCTTGCCGAGACTCTGGGAGCGATGGGTCCATGACGCGGGCCAAGGGCGCTCTCCTAGCTGCCGATCTGCGCAGATGGCATCGACCAGGTCGACCGAGTCGTGCGCTGCCAGCAGGGCGGGCAGCCTGGGATCGCCGGGCTCGCAGACGATGCTCAGCGCGAGGCGGGCACGTCGCTGAGGCGTCATGAAGCAGCCACCAGGTCGCGCAGCTCATGACCGAGCGGGGAACCCCGCCGCAGCGCCAGAGCGAGGTCGACGTCGTCACCGTCGGGGACGTCGTGGGCCCGGAGGTCGGCGACGCTCCACGCCAGCCGGAGGACGCGATCGGCCGAACGCGCCGAGAGCTTCTGGGCTCGCAGCTGGCTGTCGAGCACGCTGCGGCCCATATCGCTGACCGGCCATCGCTTGCGTAGCTCGACGCCCGGCACGTCGCTGTTGAGCACCCAGCCGGTTCCGCGGTACCTCCTCTGCTGACGCTGTCGGGCCTCGGCGACGACGACCGCGAGATCGGCCGTACTTCGCGCGCGACCGAGCGCGTGCGCGAGCTCTGGTCGACTCGGTGCGGTGAGCACCCGGTGGATGTCGATGCGGTCGCGCACGGGACCGGAGATGCGGTCGCGGTACCGACGCCGCATCAGGGGCGTGCACTCACACTGCTCGGCCACCGTGCCGCCCTGCCCGCAGGGACACGGGTTCGCGGCGAGCACGAGCTGGAACCGTGCCGGGAACACGGCGGTCTGCGCGGCGCGCGACACCACCACATGGCCGCTCTCGAGCGGCTGGCGAAGTGCGTCGAGGACGTTCGAGGCAAACTCCGGCGCCTCGTCGAGGAACAGCACACCCCGGTGGGCCAGCGAGAGCGCGCCGGGTCGGATGTTGCGGCTGCCACCTCCGACGATGGCCACGGCGCTTGCCGTGTGGTGAGGATCGATGAACGGCGGACGTCGTAGGAGCGGCGCATCTGCCGAGAGTGTTCCGGCCAAGGAGTGGACAGCACTCACCTCCAGCGCGTCGGTGTGCGGAAGGTCGGGAAGGAGTCCCGGGAGTCGGAGCGCCAGCATGGTCTTGCCGATGCCGGGCGGGCCGGTCATGAAGATGTGGTGGCCCCCGGCCGCGGCCACCACGAGGGCCGTGCGCGACTCCTCCTGACCGGCGACGTCGGCGACATCGAGGGCTCCGAGACGTTCGCTGCCGCCCCACGCGAGCCCGCCGATGTCGTCGAGCGGCGGCACGGGCGGATCATCGGGCTCGTCTCCCCCGACGAGCATCGCGACCGTCTGGCGCAACGACCGCACCCCCACGACGGTGACACCCGGAACGAGCCGGGCTTCCGGGACGTTCGACTCCGGAACCACGATGCGGTCGAACCCGGCTTGGGCGGCCGCCATCGTTGCCGGCAGGACCCCACGCACCGCCCGCAGCCGTCCGTCGAGCGCGAGCTCACCGAGGAAGACCGTGCCCGCGAGCGGCTCGGCCGGGACCAAGCTCTTGGCAGCGAAGACCGCCAGGGCGATGGCGAGGTCGTAGTGCGAACCGCTCTTGGGCAGGGTCGACGGGGCCAGGTTGATGGTGACGCGCTGGTCGGGCCAGGACGTTCCCGAGTTGACCACCGCGGCCCGCACCCGGTCGCGCGCCTCGTTGACGATCGTGTCGGCGAGGCCGACGACGACGGTGGCCGGCATGCCGCTGCTGATGTCGACCTCGACCTCGACCGGCCGCCCGGCGAGGCCGTCGAGGGTCACGGCGTGAGTGGCCGCCATCAGGCCACCCCGGCGACGCGATCGACGTGCGGCGCACCTCGCGACGGCACGACGACGGACACCACGTCGATACGCACGGCGAGCGGCTCGACGTCGTGGACCTCGAGCCAGTGAGCGGCCAGCCGGCGAAGGCGGACCGCCTTGCGACCCACGACGGCCTCGGCCGGTGTGCCGTGCGACGAGCTGGTGCGGGTCTTGACCTCACAGATGACCAGAGTGGACCCGTCGCGCGCCACCAGGTCGATCTCCCCGAACCGGCAGCGCCAGTTGCAGGCGAGCACCACCATGCCGAGGGACCGCAGGTGCGCCGCGGCCACCCGCTCACCGAATGCCCCGAGGGCTTGGTTGCGCGCGTAGGTCATGGGTTCAGCGTCGCGAGCACCGACCGTCCACGACAGCGATGAACGGCCGACTGTGGAGATCGACGGCATCGGTGCGAACTGTGGATGGTCTAGCCTCGCTGCATGTTCCGTAGGACGGATGCAGCGATCAGTCCGACCGCGCTCTACACCGGCACGGTCTGGCGTCGAAACGGGTTGTCACATCCGGTCTTCGCGACCATCGCCGGCAGTGCCATGTGGACGGGACTGGTTGCCCCCCGACGCGCGGTCGGGCTGCTCGGCGGTCCCGACCTCGACGCCCTGCTCCTCGCTCGTCACTACGCCATCGACACGATGCTCGCGCGCGCGATCGACGCGGGCGAGATCTCCCAGGTCGTGGAGCTCGCCGCCGGCCTGTCACCGCGCGGCTGGCGGTTCGCCTCCCGGTACGGATCGGACCTCACGTATGTCGAAACCGACCTGTCCGGCATGGCCCGTCGCAAGGAGGATCTCCTCGGCCGCGCCGGCCTCATGGGCCCCGGTCACCGCGTGCGCGTCATCGACGCCTTCGACACCGCCGGGCCGGACTCGCTACGGGCTCTGTCCGACGAGCTCGACCCGACGCGGGGAACCGCCGTCATCACCGAAGGCCTGATCAACTACTTCCCGACGTCCGACGTGGTGACCCTCTGGGGCACGATCGCCGAGAGCCTGCACCGATTCACTCGCGGGCTCTACCTGTCCGACCTCCACCTCGACCAGTCACCTGGTGCGGTGACCGCCACAGCGAAGGCGCTGATCACCGCGTTCGTGCGCGGAAACGTCTACCTGCACTTCGCCGACGAGGATGACGCGACCCTGGCGCTGCAGAATGCCGGGTTCGACGACGCCGACCTGGTGCGGCCGAGCTCGTTCGACGCAGCGGCGAGCAGCCGTCGCGGCGTCGACCGCAACCTCATCGTCAAGGCGACGACCGGCGCACGCTGAGCTCAGCCCGACAGCTCATGTCACAGGGGGCACCTTGACGTCGGCGTCCTGGAGCTCCTCGACGTTGACGTCCTTGAACGTGAGGACCTTGACGTTCTTGGCGAACCGCGCCGGCCGGTAGATGTCCCAGACCCAGGCGTCGGTGAGGCTGACCTCGAAGTAGGCGTCGCCGGTCTCGGAGCGCACCTTCACGTCGACCGCGTTGCACAGGTAGAACCTGCGGTCGGTCTCGACGACGTACTTGAAGATCCCCACGACGTCGCGGTACTCGCGGTAGAGCGCGAGCTCCATGTCGGACTCGTAGCTTTCGAGGTCTTCGGAGCTCATCGGATTCGGCCCTCCATGGCGGCTCGGACGTTGACGAAGGACAGGCGGTGCTCGGCGCAGGGACCGTGGGTACGGATCCTGGTGTCGTGCAGCTCGGTGACGTAGCCCTTGTGGGTGGCGAACTCGTAGTCGGGAAAGCGCTCGTGCATCTGCACCATCAAGCGGTCGCGTGTCACCTTGGCCACCACCGACGCGGCCGCGATCGAGCCCGCCACCTGGTCGCCCTTCCAGACCGCCAGGCCGGGTACGCCGAGCCCGTCGACGGGGAACCCGTCGGTGAGCACGTAGCCCGGGCGCACGTCCAGTCGCGCGAGCGCGCGTCGCAGTGCAGCGATGTTGGCGCGGTGCAGACCGATCCGGTCGCAGTCGGCGGCCTCGATGACGACGACCGCGAGGTTGACCGCCCGCTCGCAGATGAGCTCGTAGCAGGCTTCACGTCTCTTCTCGGAGAGCAGCTTGGAGTCGGCCAACCCGCGGATCGGACGCTCGAGCACGACGGCCGCGGCGACGAGTGGTCCGGCGCAGGCACCGCGTCCGGCCTCGTCGACCCCCGCCACCGGGAAGAGGCCGCGCCTCTCCAGGGCCCGCTCATAGCCGTAGAGACCGGCGTCCCGCCGGACCGTGGTTCCTGGGGCGAACGACGTCATGGCTGGACTGTCATGGCTGGGCTCAGCGGTCCTGGACGACGTCGAAGGTGTCGGGCCCGCGCAGGAATCCCCAGCGCGACATGGGCCAGACCCGCACCCAGGCCTTGCCGACGACGGCGTCGGTGTCGATGAAGCCACCGCCGGGATCGCCCATGTGCATACGTGAGTCGGCGGAGTTGGCGCGGTTGTCGCCCATGACCCAGAGATGGTCGTCCGGCACGACGACGTCGAACGTCTGGTTGGCGTTGACCGACGGGTCGAGCAGGTAGGGCTCGTCGAGCGCGGTTCCGTTCACCGTGATCTGGCCGGTGGTGTCGCAACACTTCACCTGGTCGCCGCCGACACCGACGACACGCTTGATGAGGTGGCCGCCGGTCGGGAACAGCCCGACGATCTCGAGCGCGCGCTGGACGGCGTTGCTGGCCTGACGGGACTCAGCCGCGTTCAGCCAGCCGCCGGGATCGTCGAACACGACGATGTCGCCGCGGCCCGCATCGCCGCCCCAGTACGTGACCTTCTGGACGAGGATCTTGTCGTCGACGAGCATCGTGGGCTCCATCGACTCCGACGGGATGTAGAACGCCTGGAGGAAGAACGCCTTGACGACGACCGCCATGACCATGGCGGTGACCACGAGAAGGATCGACTCCTGCCAGACCGGCAGCTGACGCTTCTCGGTGTCGCTCACCTGAGGAGCCTAGCGAGTGAGGCAGAACGGCGACGGAACCACACCGGGGTGACCGATCAGTCCTCGCGCTTTTCCTTGATCTTGGCGGCCTTGCCCCGCAGGGAGCGGAGGTAGTAGAGCTTCGCCCGGCGGACGTCACCGCGCGTCGCGACCTCGATCTTGTCGATGATCGGGGTGTGCAACGGGAACGTGCGCTCGACCCCGACGCCGAAGCTGACCTTGCGGACCGTGAATGTGCGTCCGACACCTGAGCCCTGGATCTTGAGGCAGACGCCCTGGAACACCTGGACACGAGAGCGGTTGCCCTCGATGACCTTGACGTGCACCTTGAGCGTGTCGCCCGCACGGAACTCGGGGAGGTCGTCGCGGAGCGATGCGCTCGCCACCTGGTCGACAACGTTGGTCATGATCTACTCCTCGCCGGTGCCACAGGTCACCCACGGATGTTCACGTGTGGAATGTTCGGCGCTCCATGGCGGTTCCCCTGCGGCAGATCCGTCCCGCGCCGAGGATCCATCTTGCCACACCGTCCGTGGCCGGACGAAATCGCCGCCGGGTCAGGAGAGCAGGTCTGGCCGGCGTTCGGCGGTGCGGGCGCGGGCCTGGTCGAGTCGCCATGCGGCGATCTGCTCGTGATGGCCGGAAAGGAGCACGTCGGGCACGTCGAGGCCCCGCCACGACGCAGGCTTGGTGTAGACGGGGTACTCGAGCAGCCCGCCCAAGGACGAGCCGGTGCCGTGGGACTCCTCGGAGAGCGACTCCGGATTGCCCATGAACCCGGGCAGCAACCGGACGACCGCCTCGATCATCGCGAGCGCAGCCACCTCACCGCCGTTGAGCACGAAGTCACCCAGCGAGATCTCCTCCACCCGCCACCGTGTTGCGGCGTGGTCGAGCACGCGCTGGTCGATGCCCTCGTAGCGGCCACAGGCCATGACGAGGTGCTGCTCACGACTCAACCGCTCGGCCGCGGCCTGCGTGAACGGCGTTCCCGACGGCGTCGGCACGATGACGACACAGTCGTCGGTGGCGACGGAGTCGAGCGCCTCGCCCCACGGCTCGGGCTTCATCACCATGCCGGCCCCGCCGCCGTAGGGCGTGTCGTCGACGGTGCGGTGGACGTCGTGCGTCCAGTCACGCAGGTCACGGATGGAGACCTCGAGCAGGCCGGCCTCCTGCGCCCGACCGGGCAGCGAGAGCGCCAGCGGCTCGAGGTAGGCCGGGAAGATCGAGACGACGTCGATGCGCATCAGGAGTCCACCGAATCGGCGGAGTCCGGGTCCAGAAGACCGGGAACGTCGCTCAGTCGGACAAAGCCCGCGGCGACGTCGACCGTGGGCACCAGTGCAGCCACGTAAGGAACCAGCAGCTCTCGTCCATCGGCGTCGACGACGAGCATGTCCTGCCCCGGAGGGTGCACGACCTCCACCACCGTTCCGACCGCAGCATCGTCGTGCGCGCGGACCTGCAGGCCGACGAGCTGATGGTCGTAGAGCTCGTCCGGGTCGTCGGGGCGCTCGGAAGGGTCGATCTCGGCCTCGAGGACGCATCCGTGCAGCTGCTCGGCAGCCGTGCGGTCGGACACCCCACGGAATGCCACGATCAACCGTCCGGAGTGATGACGACTCGACGCCACCGTGAGTGTTCGGTCGCCGCAGATGATCGACGAGCCCGGCGCAAACCTGCGCTCGGGCTCGTCGGTCCGGATCTGTACGTTCAGCTCACCGCGGATGCCGTGGGCTCGACCGATGCGGCCGATGACGACCAGCACGATCCGGCCTCCTCGTTCATGTCTTGCCGCCCCCGCCCGGTCAGCGTTGACGATCGACGTCCACGAAGTCGATGCGCGCACCGCCGGATCCGGCGATGGCGCTGGTGACCTTGCGGATCGCCGTGGCCGTGCGGCCCTGGCGGCCGATGACCTTGCCGAGGTCGCTCGGGTTGACGCGGACCTCGAACAGCTCACCGCGACGCGTCTGTTTGGCGCGGACGTCGACGTCGTCAGGATGCTCGACGATGCCGGCGACGAGGTGCTCGATGACATCAACCGTGGGCGAGGCCATGATCAGGCCTCTTTGCTCTCGTCGGCCTTGGACTCCTCGGCCTTGGACGCCTCAACGGGTGCCTCGTCTGACTTGGACTCTTCGGCCTTGGGCTCTTCGGCCTTGGGTGTGTCCTCAGCCTTGGGCTCGTCGGCAGCCTTCTTCTCGGCCTTCTTCGCAGCCTTCGGCTCGTCGTCCGCGCCATCGGCCTTCGGTGCAGCCTTCTTGGCCGTCTTCTTGGCTGCCTTGGGCTCGGCGTGGATCTCCTTGAGCGCCGCGTCGAACAGGGCTGCCTTGTCGGCTCTGGCCTCGGGCTCCTTGAGGGTGGCCTGACCGCCGATGTCGCCGGTGAGCTTGAGGATCGCGGCGACAGCCTCGGTGGGCTGTGCGCCGACACCGAGCCAGTACTGGGCCCGCTCCGACTCGACCTTGATGGTCGACGGCTCGGTCTTGGGGTTGTAGGTGCCGATCTCCTCGATCACGCGACCGTCGCGCTTGGTGCGGGAGTCAGCGACGACGATGCGGTAGTGGGGCGTGCGGATCTTGCCGACGCGCTTCAGGCGAATCTTGACTGCCACGAGTGTGGTGTCTCCTTGGATCTCAGTGGTGGTGACGTGCCGAGCCGTGTGGGGACGCGGCCGGCGAAGCCGGTGTGCCGGGCGGTGCGGGTGAGAGGGCCCTCACGCATCCGGACGCAATGGGCCATTCTGCCAGAACGCCTCGCACGCGCCAAACCCGGTCAGGGCTCAGAACTCGCCATGGCGGCCGGCGCCCTCGACGAAGCGCTGCGCCCCGGCGGCCCCCTCGGCCATGAGGACCGGCACGCCGGCCGCTCCCTCGCTGCGGAGGGCCGCGTCGAGCGGGAGGTCCCACTGGCGGTAGCTGGAGTCGCGGTCGGCGCGCATGCACAGCTGGGGGAAGGCGGCGATCTGCTCGGCGAGGTCGTGCGCTGTGGTGAGCGACTCACCCACCGGCACCACGCGGTTGGCCAGGCCCATCTGCAGCGCCTCGCGCGCGTCGACCGGACGGCCGGTGAGGATCATGTCGAGCGCACGACCCTGTCCGATGACCCGTGGTAGTCGCACGGTGCCGCCGTCGATCAGCGGGACGCCCCAGCGCCGGCAGAACACGCCGAAGACGGCATCCTCCTCGGCGACGCGCAGGTCGGCGAGGAGCGCGAGCTCGAGGCCGCCGGCGACCGCGTGCCCGGCGACTGCCGCGATGACCGGTTTGGACAGCGTCATCCGGCTGGGACCCATCGGCCCATCGCCGAGTCCCATGGGGTCGAGCACGACGCGACGCGACTCGTCCTGGACGGACGTGAGGTCGGCGCCGGCGCAAAAGGTGCCGCCGGAACCGTGCAGCACGGCGACAGCGAGGTCGTCGTCCTCGTCGAACGCGCGGAAGGCGTCACGCAGCTCCGCGGCCATCGGCCCGTCGACGGCGTTGCGCCGCTCGGGCCGGTCGAGCGTGATGGTGCAGACGGCGTCGTCGACGTCGTACCCAACGGAGTCCATGGCGACCATTCAACCCGTCGACGTGACCCGGTCGGACGGTGCCCGGGTCGCGCGACTCAGGGCGTTGAGGATGCCGCTCGCGACAGCACCGGCGGCGAAGTAGAGGCATGGCAGCCACGGAGCGACGCCGCCAAGCGCATCGGAGTCGCTCGCGTAGTGCGCCGCGCCGGCCGCTACGACTCCCATCTCGGCGACAGGACCGAGAACTGCCGCACCAACCGCCACCGCAAGAGATCGAGAAGTCGGATCCCACCAGGCCCAGATCGCGACCGCGATGGCACCGCACAGCACCACGGAGACGGTCGCGGGTTGGCCGCGCAGCGCCGCGGTCATCGCGTACAGCGCGAGCACGACTGCGGTGCCGACGACGACATCATTCCGGCCTCGAGGTCGGCTGGGCAGGCCCACGCGATGACCCGCCTCGGCGGCGGCGAGGACCGCGAGACCCACCAGGAACGGGAACCAGATGGCGCTGTTCCACAGCGTCGGGACGCCGTCCCAGTCGTACGCGGTGGTGCCCGACGCCACGTGACAGGCGTCGCCGGCCAGGCCGACGCCGAAACCGATCAGGAACACCACGAGTCGAGGCACGGGAGCAGGCTACTCCCGACCGGCTCCGGATCACATGAGGCCGCGCAGCTCCTTGGGGAGCTCGAACTCGGCGTCGGCGTCCTGGTCGAATCCGAACGCTCCGGCGCCACCGGCTGCCCCCGCCTGACGTGCTGCGGCCGCCTTCTCCTCGGCCGCACGTTTGGCAGGGTTGCCCGAGCCGCGCTTGCCCTTCTTCTGCTGCGGCTTCTGTCGCGCGCCGGCGTGCTTGTCGCCAACGGGCATCCCCGGCATGCCGCCCATGCCCGGCATCCCGGGCATGCCGCCGCCCTTGGCCATCTGCTGCATCATCTTGCGGGCCGCAAAGAAACGCTCCACCAGCTGGTTGACGTCGCTGACCTGGGTTCCGGAGCCGCGGGCGATGCGGGCGCGGCGCGAGCCGTCGATCATCTTGGGGTCGTCACGCTCGGCCGGGGTCATCGACAAGATGACGGCCTTGATGCGGTCGACCTCACGCTCGTCGAAGTTCTCGAGCTGCTCCTTGTACTGGCCCATGCCGGGGAGCATGCCGACGATCTTGGACATCGAGCCCATCTTGGCCATGGCTTCCATCTGCTTGAGGAAGTCCTGGAGGGTGAACGAGCCACCCATGAGCTTCGCGGCGTCCTTCTCGGCCTGATCGGCGTCGAAGGCCTTCTCGGCCTGCTCGATGAACGTGAGCATGTCGCCCATGTCGAGGATGCGCGACGCCATGCGGTCGGGGTGGAAGGCATCGAAGTCCGTGAGCTTCTCACCGGTGGACGCGAACATGATCGGGCGACCCGTGACCGAACGGACCGACAACGCCGCGCCACCTCGGGCGTCGCCGTCGAGCTTGGTGAGGACGACGCCGGTGAAGTCGACGCTCTCGAGGAAGGCCTCGGCCGTCTGCACCGCGTCCTGGCCGATCATCGCGTCGATGACGAACAGCACCTCGTCGGGATCGACGGCGTCGCGGATGTCGGAGGCCTGCTGCATCAGCTCGGCGTCGATGCCGAGGCGACCGGCGGTGTCGACGACGACGACGTCGTGCAACGTGCGGCGGGCCTCGTCGATCGCGTCACGCGAGACCTCGACCGGGTCGCCCACGCCATTGCCCGGCTCGGGCGCGAAGACGGTGACGCCGGCCTGCTCCCCCACCACCTGCAGCTGGGTGACGGCGTTGGGGCGCTGGAGGTCGGCGGCCACCAGCATCGGGCTCATGCCCTGCTCGCGCAGCCAGTGTCCGAGCTTGCCGGCCAGGGTGGTCTTTCCGGATCCCTGCAGTCCGGCCAGCATGATGACCGTCGGCGGGTTCTTGGCGTACCGGATGCGTCGCGTCTCACCACCGAGGATCCCGATGAGCTCCTCGTTGACGATCTTGATGACCTGCTGGGCCGGGTTGAGCGCCCCACTCACCTCGGCGCCGAGCGAACGCTCCTTGATCCGGGCGACGAAATCGCGCACCACCTGGACCGAGACGTCGGCATCGAGGAGGGCGACGCGGATCTCGCGAGCGGTCGCGTCGATGTCGGTCTCGGACAGCCGGCCCTTGCCACGGAGGTTCTTGAACGCGGACTGCAGGCGGTCTTGCAGGGTCTCGAACATGGGCTCGTGGGATTCCTCGGCTGGTGGGCAAGCGACCGTGCCAGCCTAACCGAGCCCCCGATGGCGGCCCCTCGTCAGGTGAGGGCCACCGTGACCAGGGCTCGGAGCTGTTCGGCCGCATCGTCGGCGAGCGGATGCCCGTCGAGGTCGACGACGTAGAAGACGTCACGCGCTTCGGCGCCGTACGTCGAGAGATGGGCGGAACGGATCGAGTGGCCGAGCGCGGAGATCTCGCGGCACACGGTCCAGACGAGGCCGCGACGGTCCTGCGCCCGCACCTCGAGCAACGTGGCCGTCTCCGATCGCTGGGGTAGCAGCGTGACGCGGGCCGGCACGTCGTCGTGGGTCGGGTCGAGGGCGAGCCGAGCAGCAAGGTCGACATCGCCAGCGAGCACGGGGCGGAGACGCTCACGCACCCTGGCCACGTCGACGTCCGGGCGGGTGACTTCCCAGAGCGAGACCGCCGCGTCACCGGTCGTGGCGGTACGGGCCGAACGGATCTCGAGACCGAGAAGGGCGAGGCCGCCGGCGGTGCTCGCCATGACGCCCGGACGGTCGAGGGTCACGAACGTCAGCAGCGACCCACCCCGGTGGTTCTCGACCTCGAGCCTGACGTCACCGGGTCCGAGCTCACCGGTCTCCGGCATCGGCACGGTGGACGGCCACCCCTCGTACGACTCGGCGTCGGGCGCGGACACGTCGCCGGCGAGGACCTCGTGCACCTTCGCCACGAGACCCTGCACGAGACCGCGGCGCCACGAGGACCACGCCGACGGCCCGGTCGCGCGCGCGTCGGCCTGGGTGAGAGCGGCCAGCAGGTCGAGGAACGCGGCCGACTTCACGATCTCGGCGATGTTCACGGCCGTGGACGGGTCCTCGATGTCGCGCCGCGTCGCGATGTTCGGGAGCAGCAGGTGCCAGCGCACGAGTCGCCCGATCGTGCGCGCATCGGACTCGCCGAAACCCCAGCGTCGCGCGATGTCGACCGCCATCGGCTCGCCCACCTCGCTGTGGTCGCCGTCGCGTCCCTTGCCGATGTCGTGAAGCAGTGCGGCCACGGCGAGCAGGTCGGGCCGATCGACCTCGCGCACCACCTCCGCCGCCTTGACGCACGTCTCGATGCTGTGGCGATCGACCGTGTAGCGGTGCACCGGGGAGGACGAGCCCCGGAGCCGGATGTCGGCCCATTCCGGAAGCCAGTGGTCGATCACGCCCGCGTAGTCGAGCTCGTCCCAGACCGGCACGAGGCCGGGGCCGGCCGAGAGGAGGTCGACCATCGTGCGGGTCGCGCTCGCCTGCCAGGGCTTGGGCAGCTTCCCGAGCGTGGCCGCGAGGTGGGTGGCCGTGCTCGAGCCCAGCGGGAGCCCGGCCAGGGCCGCGGCTGATGCGGCTCGCAGTGCGACCTCGGGGTCGTCGCGCGGATCGGCGTCCCGCATGACGATGACCTCGTCGTCGAGCCGGCCGACCCCGTCGGCCAGCGGTGCGACCGCCGGGCCGGCCGTGGTGATGGTGGTCGGTCGGGAGTCGAGGACGTCATCGACGCGTCGCCAGGCGAGCGCGGCCAGGTGAGCAAGTCGTCGGCCGATGTTGCGCGTGTGCAGCTCGAGCTCGTGGGGGTCGCGGTCGAGGAACCGCGCCACGTCGACGATGTGCTCGGCGTCGAGCTTCTCCAGCCTGCGTCCGGATGTCTCGTGCAACGCGTCCCGGACGTCGAGCAGCGCCGATCGAAGCCCCTCGGACTCGCTGTGCGGCACGTCGACCAGCCAGGTCGCGACGAGTGCCCGCATCATCACACCGTCGCGCAAACCGCCGCCGGACTCCTTGAGGTCGGGGACCGCGGAGTGTGCGAGCCAGCCGGCCCGCTCGATGCGGGCCTCCCGGGCCTCCCGCACCTCGGCGAGGCGGTGGCGGGCATCGCGACGCCAGTCGGCCAGCACCTCGGTGCGGAGGGCCAGGACGAGGCCCGCGTCGCCGGCCACCGTGCGGGCGTCGAGCATCCCGGTGGCGGCCCGGTGGTCCTGCAGCGCGGCTTCACGCATCTGAGCGGTGTCGCGGACCGAGTGGTCGAGCGCGACGCCGCGGTTCCACAGCGGGTACCAGATCGACTCGGCAACCTCACGGACCCGATCCTCGGCAACCGCGGGATCGTGCAGCAGGACGACGTCGAGATCGCTGGCCGGCGACAGCTCGGAGCGGCCGTACCCACCGACGGCGACGAGCGCCAGACCCTGGCCCTCCCGCGGGTCGTGCCCGGTGCCCACCGTCTCGGTGAACAGACCCCGCAGCAGCCGGTCGGCCTCCAGCGCCCGGTCGCTGCGTTGCTGGGCGAGTGAGGGCACGCCTGCCTCTACAGCGCGGACTCGTCGGTCTCGCCGGTGCGGACCCGGACGACCGACTCGACCGGGACGACCCAGACCTTGCCGTCGCCGATCTTGCCCGTGCGTGCCGCGGAAGCGATGGTCGAGACGACCGACTCGGCGTCGGCGTCGTCGACGACGATCTCGAAGCGGATCTTCGGCACCAAGGTCACTTCGTCCTCGGCACCACGGTAGACCTCGGTGTGGCCCTTCTGCTGGCCGTGGCCGCTGGCCTCGGTGACGGTCATGCCGGCGATGCCAGTCGCGCCGAGCGCCTCGCGGACGTCCTCCCACTTGTGCGGCTTGATGACCGCGGTCACGAGCTTCATCTCATGCTCCCGTCGAAATCGTGGCGCCGCCGGCGATGTTGTCGTAGGCGGTCTCGAGGTGCTCGGCCTGGTCGATGCCGGAGACCTCGGTCTCCTCGTCGACGCGGAACCCGATGGTCATGTCGATCAACTTACCGATGACGAAGGTGACGACGAACGCGTAGACCATCACCGCGACCACCGCCACGGCCTGCTTGCCCAGCTGTTCCAAGCCACCGCCATAGAACAGGCCCGACGACCCGAAACCGAGGTTGGCGACGTTCGTCTTGGTCGCCAGGAGGCCGATCAGCAGCATGCCGACGACGCCGCCGACGAAGTGGACGCCCACGACGTCGAGCGAGTCGTCGTAGTTGAACCTGTACTTCAGACCGACTGCCAGCGCGCAGACAGCGCCGGCCACCAGACCGACGACGAGAGAGCCGAGCGGTGAGACCGTGGCGCACGACGGCGTAGCGGCCACGAGACCGGCGACGGCGCCCGACGCGGCGCCGAAGCTGGTGGCGCGCTTGTCGCGGATGACCTCCACGGCCAGCCACCCGAGCACGGCGGCCGTCGCCGTTCCGGTGGTGTTGATGAGTGCGAGCGCCGCCGTCCCGTTCGCCGCGAGGGCCGACCCGGCGTTGAAGCCGTACCAGCCGAACCACAGCAGGCCCGCGCCGAGCAGCACGGCGGGCAGGTTGTGCGGTCGGAAGGGTTCGCGCCGCCATCCGACGCGGCGACCGACCACGATGGCGAGAGCGAGCGCGGACATGCCCGAGGTGACCTCGACCGCGGTTCCTCCGGCGAAGTCGAGCGCCTGGAGATCGTTCGCGATCCAGCCGCCCTGCGTGGTGTCGCCGTCGAAGGCGAAGACCCAGTGCGCGATCGGCACGTAGACGAGCGTGACCCACACCGGCACGAAGACCATCCAGGCGGCGAACTTGGCACGATCGGCGATCGCGCCGGCCACGAGCCCGACGGTGATGACGCCGAACAGCATCTGGAAGATGATGAAGATGTATGCGGGGTGGGTCGAGACCAGTGTCTCCGAGGTGATGTTCCTCAGCCCGAACGACTCGTTGCCGCCGATCAGGCCTCCGCCGACATCGTCGCCGAACGCCCACGAGTAGCCCCACAGGAACCACACGAAGGGCATGATGGCGAGGGCGTAGAACACCATCATCATGATGTTGAGGACGCTCTTGGCGCGCACCATGCCGCCGTAGAAGAACGCCAGTCCGGGGACCATCAACAGCACGAGGGCCGTCGAGGCGAGCATCCATGCGGTGTCGCCTGTGTCCATGAGTCCTCCGGGAGTCGTCGCCAGCGCACCGGACACTATCGGGAACGGCGACTGCGCGCACCGGTATCCGGTGCGCGCAGTCGGTCGTGGTGTCTCAGAGCGCGGCCTCGTCGGTCTCGCCGGTGCGGACCCGCACCACCGAGTCGACGGGGATGACCCACACCTTGCCGTCGCCGATCTTGCCGGTCTGGGCGGCACCGGTGATGGTCGAGACCACTCCGGCCACGTCGGCGTCGTCGACGACGACCTCGAGGCGGATCTTCGGCACCAGAGACACGTCGTACTCGGCGCCGCGGTAGACCTCGGTATGGCCCTTCTGCTGGCCGTACCCGCTGGCCTCGGTGACCGTCATGCCGGCCACACCTGACGCGGCGAGCGCCTCGCGGACCTCTTCCCACTTGTGCGGCTTGATGACCGCTGTCACGAGCTTCATCTCAGACTCCCGTCTTGAAGGTGGTTCCGCCGCCGGACCCGGCGTAGTCGTACGCGGTCTCGAGGTGTTCGGCCTGGTCGATTCCGGAGACCTCGATCTCCTCGTCGACCCGGAACCCGATGGTCACGTCGATCAGCTTGCCGATGATGTACGTCAGGACGAACGAGTAGCCGAGGACGGCGAAGGCCGCGATGGCCTGCTTGCCCAGCTGTCCGAAGTCACCCCCGTACAGGAGACCGGCCGCGTCAACGCCACCGGCGTTGGTCTTCGTGGCCAGCACGCCGATGAGCAACGTGCCCACGAGACCGCCGACGAGGTGGATTCCCACGACGTCGAGCGAGTCGTCCAGTCCGAACCTGAACTTCAGGCTGACCGCCCAGGCGCAGATCGCACCGGCGACGAGGCCGAGCGCGATCGAGCCGACCGGCGACAGGGTGCCGCAGGCCGGGGTGATCGCGACCAGACCGGCCACCGCACCCGAGGCGCCGCCGAGCGACGTGCCCTTGCCCTCCTTGACGACCTCGACGGCGAGCCAGCCGAGGATCGCGGCGGCCGTGGCGACGGCCGTGTTCACGAAGGCGAGACCGGCGAGCCCGTTCGAGCCCACGGCGGAGCCGGCGTTGAAGCCGAACCAGCCGAACCAGAGCAGACCGGCGCCGAGCAGCACGAACGGCAGGTTGTGCGGACGCATCGGGTCACGCTTCCAGCCGACGCGCTTGCCGAGCACCAGTGCGAGGGCGAGGCCCGCGGCGCCGGCGTTGATGTGAACCGCGGTACCGCCGGCGAAGTCGAAGGCCTCCAGCTTGGTGGCGATCCAGCCGCCGTCGTCGCCGAAGTCGAACACCCAGTGCGCGATCGGGAAGTAGACGAGCGTCATCCAGATGACGACGAACACGGACCAGGCCGAGAACTTGGCGCGGTCGGCGATCGCGCCGCTGATCAGCGCAACCGTGATGATCGCGAACATCAGCTGGAAGGCGACGAACACGTATTCAGGCAGAGTGCCGTACGCGGTGGCCGCGGAGATGTTGTCGAGGCCCAGGCGTTCGAAGCCCCCGAGCCAACGGTTGCCTCCCGGGCTGAACGAGAACGAGTAGCCGTAGAGCACCCACAGCACCGGCACGATCGCCAGGGCGATGAAGCTCATCATCATCATGTTGAGCACGCTCTTGGCGCGCACCATGCCTCCGTAGAAGAACGCGAGACCTGGCGTCATGAGCAGGACCAAGGCCGAGCTGGCCAAGATCCATGCGGTATCGCCGGTATCCATGAAACCTCCGGTTTTCGAGAGCTGAGGCGCACAGGGGCACGCCGCTTGCGATCAGCCTGAGGTCGGCGGGTTTCGGTTCCGGCTCCCGCATGTTGCCGCAGCGTCACGAATCGCGACCGCAGGTAAACAGCGTGTTACGCCGGGTCTGGCGCGATCGGCACACGGAGGTCTAACGTCGGGGTGCGGGGACCGAAAGGACTAACCATGGCTGACGCAGCACATCCAGATCAGACCGGTACCACTCCCTCCCGGGCCAACCTCTCCTTGGGCCTGGGCATCGCGGCGGTCGCCGGGCTGCTCTTTGCGATGGTCGCCACCGGCAGCGACGACAAGCCCGAGTGGTTGTGGATGATCTCACCGCTGCTCGGACTCGGCGCCCTTGCCGCCGGGTTCACCGCCAGAGAGGGCGGACGGTTCCCCGTCCGTGCCGTGATCGGGATGGTCATCGGGGCGCTCGCCGTCGTGAACCTGATCGCGTGGACGGTCGCCGGGTAGTGCTGGGCGGCTAGTCCAGAAGCGCGTCGACGAATTCCTCCGGGTCGAACGGCGCGAGATCGTCGGCGCCTTCGCCGAGTCCGACGAACTTCACCGGCACGCCGAGCTCACGCTGCACGGCCACGACGATGCCGCCCTTCGCGGTGCCGTCGAGCTTGGTGAGGACGATGCCGGTGACGTCGACGACCTCGCCGAAGACGCGGGCCTGGGTGAGGCCGTTCTGACCGGTGGTGGCGTCGATGACGAGGAGCACCTCCGTGACGGGGGCCTGCTTCTCGATGACGCGCTTGACCTTGCCGAGCTCGTCCATCAGCCCGGCCTTGGTGTGCAGACGTCCGGCGGTGTCGACGAGGACGGTGTCGACGCCGTCGTCGATCCCGCGCTGGACGGCCTCGAAGCCCACACTGGCGGGATCCCCGCCCTCGGGTCCGCGGACGGTGTCGACGCCGACCCGTTCGCCCCACGTCTGCAGCTGTTCGGCTGCGGCGGCGCGGAACGTGTCGGCTGCCCCCAGCACGACGGTCCTGTCGTCGGCGACCAGGACGCGAGCCAGCCGGCCGACGGTCGTGGTCTTGCCGGTGCCGTTCACGCCGACCACCATCACCACTCCCGGCTTGCCGTCACGGCCCGTGGCCGCGAGCGTGCGGTCGAGATCGGGTCCCACCAACCTGACCAGCTCGTCGCGGAGCACCGTCTTGGCCCGCTCCGGGTCGTCGATGCCCTCGATCCGAACGCGAGCGCGGAGCGCGTTGACCAGCTCGGTGGTCGGCCCGACGCCCACGTCGGCGGCGAGCAGCGTGTCCTCGAGCTCCTCCCACGCAGCGTCGTCGATATCGGCGCGGCCGAGCACGGCGAGCAGTCCCTTGCCCAGCGAGCCCTGCGAGCGGGCCAGCCGTGCCCGCAGCCGGACCAAGCGCCCTTGCGCTGCTTCGGGCCGCTCGATCGTCGTGGTCGGCGCAGCCTCGTCCGGCTCGTCCTCGAGGTGTGGCTCGGGATGCTCCGGGTGATCGATCGTCTCCTCGGTGATCTCGTCGAGGACGTCAGGGGGCGGCAGCTCGCGGCGGCCAAGGGCGACGACGAACGCAATGCCGCCGCCGAGCACGACGACGGCGACGACGATGGAGATGAGCAGCAGAGTCACGCGCCCACCCTATGCACAACGATGTGCGACGTCGTGGTTGGTCTCGCACGGGAAAAGCAACCATGAGGTCGCCAATCGGGGGGTCAGGCCAAGGGTTCGAGCACGGTACGGATGATGTCGGGGATCGGCGTGACCGAGCGGTCGGCGCCGGAGACGTACACGTGCACGAAGCGGCCGACGGCCGCCGGCTCATCGTCGTCGCCCTGGAACAGCGCGATCTCGTAGACGACGCTCGACGTGCCGAGCTTGGTGACCTTGAGGCCGGCGACCACGTCGCCGGGGAACCGCAGCTCCCGCATGAAACGGCAGCCGGTCTCGGCGACGATGCCGTACGCGTCGAGCCGGCGGATGTCGACCCCGGTGGTCTCGATCAGGTAGCCGTTCACGGCGGTGTCGAAGAAGGAGTAGTAGACGACGTTGTTCACGTGCCCGTAGACGTCCTCGTCCTCCCAGCGGGTCGTGATCGTGTACGTCGCCGGGTAGCTGCGCTGATCTCGCCCCGGCACCCCGGCCGGTAGGGTCACGCGCTCTCTTCCTCGCGCAACCGCTGGCTGATGACGGCGGACACTCCGTCGCCGCGCATCGAGACGCCGTACAGCGCGTCGGCGACCTCCATGGTGCGCTTCTGGTGCGTGATGACGACGAGCTGGGAGTTCTCGCGCAGCTCCTCGTAGAGCTCCAGCAGTCGGCCGAGGTTGGTGTCGTCGAGCGCGGCCTCGACCTCGTCGAGGATGTAGAACGGGCTGGGCCGCGCCTTGAACAGCGCCACCAGGAACGTGACGGCCACGAGCGCCCGCTCACCGCCGGACAGCAGCGACAGCCTCTTGACCTTCTTGCCGGGTGGTCGAGCCTCGACGTCGATGCCGGTGGTGAGCATGTTCTGCGGGTCGGTGAGGATCAGCCGACCCTCGCCCCCGGGGAACAGGCGCGAGAAGACACCCTCGAACTCTGCGGCGACGTCGTACCAGGCCTCGGTGAAGACCTGCTCGACCCTGGCATCGACGTCGTCGACGATCTCCAGCAGGTCCTGGCGGGTCTTGCGGAGGTCGTCGAGCTGCTCGGAGAGGAACTGGTGCCGTTCCTCCAGCGCCGTGAACTCCTCCAGCGCGAGCGGGTTCACCTTGCCCAGCATCGCCATCGACCGCTCGGCCGCACGAAGGCGCTTCGTCTGCTCGGCGCGGTCGTACGGGACGGGCGCTCCACTTTCCGCCGCCCGTGGCCCGGCACCCCCGCCTGCTGTGTCGTCCCCGACGTCGTCATCGGCCTGAACTTCGACGGGCGGAACGAGCTGGTCGGGCCCGTACTCGGCGACCAGGGCGTCGATCTCGAGTCCGAGCTCCTCGAGCGCGCGCGTCTCGAGCGCCTCCATGCGCAGACGGAGCTCGGCGCGCGCCATCTCGTCCTTGTGCACGGAGTCGGTGAGTCCGTCGAGCTCGGTGGCGAGGTCACGCAGCGTGCTGCGGACGGCGCGCAACGACTCCTCCCGGCCGGTGCGCGACGACTCGATCTCGGCGCGTCTCCGGGCGGCCTGCGCGATGGACGTCTCGAGACGAGCGAGGACGGCTGCGCCCACGACGATGACGGCTCGAGCAGCCTCGGCCTCCCGCAGCTGACGCTCACGACGTTCCCGCGCCCGGATGCGCTCCTCTCGCTCGGTGGCCGCGGACTCGAGCAGGGCTGTCGCCTGGCCCTGGAGCGCCCGGGCACGTTCTTCGTTGGTGCGCAGCGACAGACGCGCCTCGGTCTCGGCTCGGCGGGCATCGGAGGCCTGCTCGGCGAGCACCTCGAGATCGGTGGTGTCGGGTTCCTCCTCCGGCGCCGACTCGGCGCGCTGAAGGCGGTCCTCGAGCTCGGCGAGACCGGACAGGACACGGTCGCGGGCCGCCTCCGCCTCGGTGATCGCCGCCGCCAGACGCTCGGACTCACCGCGCGCGGCGCGAGCCGTGGAGCCGAGGTGGCCCAGCTTCTCGGCGACCGCCGCCATCTCGGCGTCGGACTCGTGCAACCGTCCGAGCGCGGCGTCGACCCGCTCCTGTGCCTCGGCGCGCAGCGTCTCCGCGCTCTGCCGCTCGAAGCGCAACGACTCGACGGCGTGTGCAGCGGCGGCGAGATCACTCTCAGCCTGCTCGATGGCAGCCTTGACCTCGATCAGGCTCGTGGTCGAGGCTGACCCGCCCGCAGCGAAGTGGGCTCCCAACACGTCGCCGTCGCGGGTGACCGCAGTGACGTCGGATGCCTGTGCGACGAGCAGGCGCGCCCGCTCGAGATCGTCGACGACGGCGACCTTGAACAGCAGACGATGCAACGCACCCTGCAGGGACCTGGGGCCTTCGACGACGTCGATCGCGTAGGTGGCGAAATCGGGAAGCCCCGGCCACGCGGCGTCGTCGATCCCGCCCCCACCGAGCAGCATCCCGGCCCGCCCGAGGTCTTGGGACTTGAGCTTCTGCATGGCCGTGACGGCGGTGTCGAGGTGGTCGACGGCGACCGCGTCGGCTGCGGACCCGAGCGCAGCGGCGACGGACGTCTCGAATCCCGGACGCACCGTGAGGAGAGCGGCGACCGAGCCGAGCAGACCGCTGAGCTCATTGGTGGCAGCCAACAGCGCGCCACCGCCGTCGCGGCCGGCAGCGCCCAGCTCGAGTGCCTCCTTGCGCGCCGACAGCCCCGCCTGACGCCGCTCCGCGTCATGGATGTCGCGGCGAAGACGGGCCAGACGGTCGTCGACGGCTCCCAGTTCCGACTCGGCCGACTCGAGCTCGGCGTCCAGGCCGGACTCGCTGGCGTTGAGCCCGGCGATCTCGTTCTCCTCGGCGGTGAAGACGTGGTGCGCCTCCGAGGCACGGCGATCGGCCTCGCCGCGACCCGCGGCGAGACGAGCGATCTCGTCGTCAGCAGCCGCCGCTCGACTCTTGATGGCATTGACCTGGCCGTGCAGACGGGCCAGCCCCTCACGTTGGTCGGCCGAAGCACGCAGCAGGCCGGCGATGCGCCGTTCCTCGGAGGTGTAGGCGCTCTCGGCGCCGTTCCGAAGCGCGACGCTCTGCTCCAGAGCGGTGGCAGCCTCGGCAACGGAGGCGGCCATGCGTCCGTGCTCCTCCTGCACGCGCCGCGCCTCGGCCTCGAGCTCCTCGGGGTCGCGCCCGAGGCGTCGATCGTCGCCTTCGACGGCGGCGAGTCGGACCCGTTCGGTGGCCAGACCCGCGGTGCCGCGCAAGCGCTCACGCAGCCCCGAGAGTGCATACCAGGTCTCCTGGGCGGCGGCGAGACGCGGCGAGTCGGTGCGCATCTGATCTTCGAGGTGGGTCTCGGTCGTCTGTGCTTCTGCTTTCGCTCTCTCGACTGCGGCGCGCTTCTCCTTCAGCGCGGTCTCGTCGGCAAGCTCCTCGGCGATGACCGAGCGTGCCCCCACGACATCGTCGGCGAGGAGTCGCGCGCGGGCATCGCGGGCATCGGCCTGGATGACCGAGGCCCTGCGGGCGACCTCTGCCTGCCGCCCAAGTGGCTTGAGCTGACGGCGCAGCTCGTTGAGGACGTCCTGCAGGCGGGTGAGGTTGCCTTGCGTGGCGTCGAGCTTACGGAGCGCCTTCTCCTTGCGCTTGCGGTGCTTGAGGACGCCGGCCGCCTCCTCGATGAAGCCGCGGCGTTCCTCCGGGGTGGCGCGCAGGACGGAGTCGAGCTGGCCCTGTCCGACGATGACATGCATCTCGCGCCCGATGCCGGAGTCGCTCAGCAGCTCCTGGACGTCGAGCAGCCGGCACGGCGTGCCGTTGATCGCGTACTCCGAACCGCCATTGCGGAACATGGTGCGCGAGATGGTGACCTCGGAGTACTCGATCGGCAGGGCGCCGTCGGAGTTGTCGATGGTGAGGACGACCTCGGCCCGGCCGAGCGGAGGTCGACCAGCAGTGCCGGCGAAGATGACGTCCTCCATCTTGCCGCCGCGCAGGGACTTGGCGCCTTGCTCGCCCATGACCCACGAGAGCGCGTCGACGACGTTGGACTTGCCGGACCCGTTCGGCCCGACGACGCAGGTGATGCCGGGCTCGAGCTGCAGGGTCGTGGAGGAGGCGAAGGACTTGAACCCGCGGAGCGTGAGGCTCTTGAGGTACACCGAAGATCTCCTCGACACTGTGCCTTCGAAAAGGTGAGGCAGGGACGCCTCTTGTCACCCTAGAGGACGAGATGGGCGATCTTGCGGATGCCACGATCACGGGTGCGACAGGGCGTCGCAGCCGCGTACTGGGCGAATCTGAGTCAGTGGGCGAGAGGTTCGAGAAGGCTGTCGGCCGTGACGTGGTCGACGCGCTCAGAGAGGGTCTTCAGCAGACCGTCGTTCTCGATCTTCAGGCGCAACACCTCCGACTCGAGGTCGGAGATGCGCTGACGCAGACGGGCCGTCTCACGGAGCTGGTCGGGGGTGGGACCCCCGACGTAACCAATGAGGGCCTTGGCCATGGATGTCCTCCGGAAAAATGGGGAATGCAGTGACGACTGCGTCTCCCAGTGTCCCACCGGCGACCTCACGGGGTCAACCGCCCGCAGGTAGGGTCACGGCGTGACCGACGATCTGTTTTCACCGCCGGGAATCACGTGGAACCGCGTCTCTCCCGCTCTCACCAAGGTCCGGCGCATCCTGGCCATCCCGCCGATGCTCGTCGTGGGGGCAGCTTCGGCCGTGCTGGCGATCGTCGGGGTCGGACCCGCCTGGCTGACGGCACTGCTCTCGGTCCTCGCGGTCACCCTCCTCGCCCTCACCGCGTGGATCTGGGTCTGGGCCGGGCGCAACACGGCGAGCTGGGGCTACGCGGAGTCCGAGGACGACCTGCTGGTCACCGGAGGACTGATGTACCGCCGCCTGGTGGCGGTGCCGTACGGCCGGATGCAGTTCGTCGACGTCCAGGCCGGTCCGGTCGACCGAGCATTCGGGATCGCCACCGTCACCCTGCACACGGCCAGCACCGAGACCGCAGCGAACATCCCCGGCCTCCCGGCCGAGGAGGCGACCCGCCTGCGCAACCGCCTCACCGAGCTCGGGGAGTCCCGTGGCGCCGGACTCTGAGCCCGTCGAGCCCCAATTCTCGCCGGACGACGCTCAACCGGCCGAAGCGGTCGGCACCCGCACGCATCCTCTGACGGGCCTCGTGCAGGGCGCCCTGTGGGCCGGCGCGGCTGTGCTCGCACTGCTGGGGCAGATGTTCGGGGGCAACGACGGCGAAGGCCTGCCGCTCTGGATCGAGGCGCTGCTCCGCGTGGGGGGCGGCCTCGTGGTCGGCGTCGCGCTCGGATTCCTGTCATGGTGGTTCACGCGGTTCGTGATCGACGGCACGGAGCTCCGCATCAACAGCGGCATCCTGCAGAAGTCGTCGCGGCGCATCCCGTACGAGCGCATCCAGAGCGTCGACATCGCCGAGCCGTTGCTCGCCCGCGTCCTCGGCCTCGCCGAGCTGCGGATCGAGCTGGCCGGCGGGAGCAACTCGCGGACCTCGTTGCGGTTCCTCCCGCTCGACGACGCCCGCTCGCTGCGTCGCATGCTGCTCGGGCGAGCTCACGGTCGTGCGGTCGAGGAGCTCGAGGCCGAGACCGACGACGGGGAGCTCGAGCTCATCACCCGCGTCCCGCCTGGACGTGTGGTGCTGGGCACGCTGCTCACACTCGACTTCCTCCTGGCTTCGATCGGCACGGTGGCCGTGCTGGCCGCCGCCTTGTGGTTCGACCAGGTCATCGCGTTCCTCGGCGGAATCGTGCCGCTGGCCACGTGGCTCACCCAGATCGTCGGCAAGCGCATCCTGATGCAGTGGGACTTCACCCTCACCCGCAGCGCAACGGGACTGCGGATCGAGCGCGGGCTGCTCTCGCGCACCTCGCAGAGCATCCCGTTCGCGCGCGTTCAGGGTGTGTCAGTGGAGGAACCGTTCGTCTGGCGCCGGCTCGGCTGGCAGCGGCTCGAGGTCGACGTCGCCGGGTACGCCTCGCACGGCAGCGACGATTCCTCCGACATCAGCTCGACCCTGCTGCCGATCGCCGACCCGGCGCTGGCCGCCGTCGTGCTTGACGAGCTCGTGCCCGGTGCTCGTCCCGCCCACGTCGATCACGTCCGCGTCCCGAGCCGGTCCTGGCCGTTTGCCCCGATCGGCTGGAGGTACCGCTGGGTGGGCATCGACGACGTCGCGTTCGTCGCGCGAACCGGATGGCTCGAGCGCACCACGGACGTCGTGCCGCACGCGCGCACCCAGTCGGTCGAGCTGCGCCAAGGACCGTGGCAGCGACGCCTCGGCGTCGCGACGGTCGAGGTCCACACACCGAAGGGTCCGGTCGACGCCGATGGCCGGAACCTCGACGCCGCCGACGCCCGGCGGATCGCGTTCGACCAGCTCTCGCGAGCTCGGCTGGCCCGGGTCTGATCAGCCGCCGCTGGTGGCGTCCTCCGCGCCGGCCGCGAGCGGAGCGGTGAGCTCGCGTGAGCGCAGCCACCCGTCGGGGAGCGCGACCTTCTTCGGCGTGCCCTGACGTCCACGCGGCGTGCCGAGTTGGTCGACGGGGTATGGCTCTGCGGGGTCGAGCAGTGTGAGCAGCTCGTCCAGCGCGGCGTACGAAGAGACCGAGCCGAGCCGTTCGCGCACGACGGGCCCGGCGGCGAAGCCCTTGAGATACCAGGCCACGTGCTTGCGGAACTCGACGCAGCCGCGCTCCTCGCCGAGGTGGTCGCCCAGCAGCTCAGCATGGCGACGCATGACGGCGGCGACCTCACCCAGCGTCGGGAGCTCCTGCACCGATCCACCGGTGCTTCCTTCCGCCGGTGGCCCGGAACCCCCGCCGGCGAAGGCAGCGGCGAGGTCACGGAACAGCCACGGACGCCCGAGGCAGCCGCGGCCGACGATCACGCCGTCGCAGCCCGTCTGCTCCACCATCCGCACGGCGTCTGCGGCCTCCCAGATGTCACCGTTGCCGAGAACCGGGATGTCGACCGACGCCTTCAGCGCGGCGATGGCGTCCCAGTCGGCCCGGCCCGAGTAGTGCTGGGCGGCCGTGCGGCCGTGCAGTCCGATGGCTGCGCATCCGGAGTCCTGGGCGATGCGCCCGGCGTCGAGGTAGGTCAGGTGGTCGTCGTCGATGCCCTTGCGCGTCTTCATCGTGACCGGCACCCCGTAGGGCTTCGCTGCTCCGACCGCCGCGGTGAGGATCTCGGCCAGCAGCGTCGACTTCCAGGGCAGTGCCGCTCCCCCGCCCTTGCGTGTCACCTTCGGCACCGGGCAGCCGAAGTTGAGATCGACGTGGCCGACCCCGTGCTCACCGCAGAGGATCTCGACCGCCTTGCCGATGTAGGTGGGGTCGATGCCGTAGAGCTGGACGGACCGCACGCTCTCGTTGTCGGCGAACGTCAGCATCTGCAAGCTCGTGAGGTCACCCTCCACCAGACCGCGCGACGTGATCATCTCGCCCACGTACAGCCCGGCGCCCTGCTCGGCGCAGAGCTGCCGGAACGCGACGTTGGTGACGCCCGCCATCGGAGCGAGCACGACCGGCACGGCGACCTCGAGGCCGCCCAGGCGAAGACGACTCGGAAGGGTGGACATCACGCCATTGTCCCTCCCATCGCAGCCGCAGTGAAATCGATGTGCTCGCGCAGTCCGAGTGTGGCGTCCGGTGGCAACATGGACAGATGGACGATCCGCGTGGGCGTCTCGATCGTGAGCGTCAGCAGACGCTCCGCCGGCTCGCGACCCTGACCGACGACTTCGACGAGGTGGTGGAGACGTCGCGCGACAGCAATGCCGACGACGAGCACGATCCCGAGGGCGCGACGATCGCGTTCGAACGATCGCAGCTCGACTCGCTGGTGCAGCAGGCGCGCAACCACCTCACCGAGATCGACGCCGCGATCGCGCGCGTCCAAGCCGACACGTACGGAGTGTGCGAGCGATGCGGGCAGCCGATCGGCGAAGATCGGCTCCACGCGCGGCCGGTGGCCCGGACCTGCATCAGGTGCGCGTCCGCAGGCTAGCGATAAGGCCGGTGGACGTTGTCGGCCTTCGACTCCCCCGGTTCCCAGGTGGCGATCCACGGTCCGGTGCCTTCGGACGGGTCGATGACGCCGGCCTCGAGCCAGGTGTAGGCACCCTCCAGGACCCGGTCCGACAGAGCACGGTCGACGTCGTCGGTGTTCGTCCACAGACGGTCGAACAGCTCCTCGATGCGGACGCGTGACTGGGCGCAGAACGCCTCGGCCAGCTCGTACGCAGCCTTGCCGCGCTCCGGGTCCTCCTTGCGGATCATCTCCGCGCGCGAGCACGACGCGGCCATGGCGAACAGCTCGGCCCCGATGTCGACGATCCGGCCCAGGAACACCTGCTTGTACTCCATCTTGGCCTGCCAGCGACCCATCGCGTAGAAGGTCTGGCGGGCGACCTTGCGAGATCGACGCTCCACGTATCGCAAGTGCTTGGCGAGCGAGCCGAACTCGTCGTACGAGCTGGGCACCTGGCCCTTTCCCGTGACGAGCTTGGGCAGCCACTTCGCGTAGAAGCCGCTGGCACTGACGGCCGCCTTGGCCTTGGCCTTGGTGTCGGCGTCGACGTTCGCGAGGTCACCGGCTGCCTTCAGGTGGGCGTCGACCGCCTCGCGGGCGACGAGCAAGTGCATGACCGCGGTGTAGCCCTCGAAGATCCGGTTGATCCGCATGTCGCGCAGCAGCTGCTCGGCCCCCACGGCCCGCTCGCCACGCGCTTCCAGGGAGTCGGCGGTCTCGAAGCCACGACCACCGCGGATCTGGATGAGCTCGTCGGCGATCGTGTAGGCCATCTCGCTCGACCACAGCTTGGCGAGCGCAGCCTCGATGCGGATGTCCTTCGAACCGGCGTCGGCGAGCTCCGCCGACAGCTCGAACACCGCCTCCAACGCGAACGTGGTGGCCGCGAGGAACGCGATCTTCGTGCTGACGGCCTCGTGCTTGCCGACCGGACGACCCCACTGGACGCGCTCACCGGACCACTCGCGGGCGATCTTGAGCGACCACTTTCCGGCGCCGGCGCACATCGCCGGGATCGACAGCCGTCCGACGTTGAGCGTCGTGAGGGCGATCTTGAGGCCCTCGCCCTCCTTGCCGAGCCGGTTCTCCACCGGAACCCGGACGTCGTGGAATCGGGTCACGCCGTTCTCGATGCCCTTGAGCCCCATGAAGTCGTTGCGGTTCTCCACGGTGACGCCGGGTGACGAGGTCTCGACGACGAAGGCCGAGATGCCGCCCCGACCGTCCTCGTGCTTCGGAACGGTGGCCATCACGACCACCAGCTCGGCGATCACCCCGTTGGTGGTCCAGAGCTTCACGCCGTCGAGGATGTACTCCTTGCCGTCGTCGCTGAGCTTCGCTGTCGACCCCATCCGGGCCGGGTCGGAGCCGACGTCGGGCTCGGTGAGCAGGAAGGCCGTGATCGCGCCGTCGGCGCACCGCGTGAGGTACTCCTGCTTCTGCTCTTCTGTGCCGAACATCTTGACCGGCTCGGGCACACCGATCGACATGTGCGCCGACACCAGTGCGCCCATCGACGGGTGCACCGATCCGACGAGCATCAGCGCGCGTCCGTAGTGCAGCATCGACAGGCCGAGGCCCCCGTACTCCTTCGGGATCTTCATGCCGAACACGCCGAGGTCGCTGAGGCCCTTGACGTACTCGTCGGGGATCCGCGACTCGCGCTCGATCAGACGCCCGTCGAGGCTGCGGCAGAACTCCTCGAGCTTCTGGATGAACGCATCACCTTCGGCCACGGCTGTGCCCTCACCGCGCGGATGGGGATGGATCAGCGGCAGGTCGAACTTCCCGAGGTAGAGCTCCTTCGCGAAGCTCGGCCTGGTGTACTCGATGTCACGGGCCGCCTCGGCCAGATCGCGTGCTTCACGCTCACTCACCTGGATGCGCTCGGTCGCTGGGCCGGTTCCTGTGGTCGCTTCTGGGCGGATGTCGGTGCTCACGACGTGTTACCTCTCGGTAGGGGTATCCCTATCGTCGTCGCGGCGCGCCAGATTGCAACCCCTTGGCCGCGACGAATTCGGCTCAGGGTCGCCAGTGGATGGCATCGGCCTCGCGCCCGGGCTGCAGGTCGATCGTCCGCAGCCTCTCGCCCTTCGGCAGCAGGAATACCAGGCAGAGGTCGGCGTCCGACCCCCGAAGGAAGCTCTCGGGGAGAGCTGGATCCGGACACGGCTTGAACTCACCGACGAGCTCGCTGGGCGGGAAGACCGTGTTCGACTGCGTGTGCGCGAGGACCGGGACGCCGACCCCACCGAGCCCGCTCGGTCCCTCGTTGCGGACACGCAGGCGCACGTAGTACGGCGTCGACGACTTGGCCTCGTCGTCCAGCGAGAAAAAGGTGAAGTCCTTCTTGATGTTTCCCTTGTCGACCTTGTCCACCGTGACGGTGATGGCGCTGGCGGCTCGCTCCTCGACGCGGTAGACGACGCTGGCGGGCCTGCCCAGCTCGAGCGTGGAGCCGCCCTGGGTGATCGTGACGCCGGCGGGCACGTCGAAGCTCTTCGGCACGTCCGCACGGACCGGCTTCTTCTCGGCGTCACCGGACCCGCAGGCGGCGAGGAGCACGAGCAGTGCCGCGACGGCGCAGGCCGACACCCAACGCGCTACTTGATGCCGCCCAGAGCCCGGCACCCCTGCCAGTACTTGATGCCGCCCAGAGCCCGGCACCCCTGCCACCGCAGCCTTCACGGCCCGATTCTCGCCCACCGCCGGCTCAGCACCCGGGCAGGCGCGCCGTGAGCCACTCGCGGACCTGCCCGAGGGCCACGCGCTCCTGCTGCATCGAGTCGCGGTCACGAATGGTGACGGCCTGGTCGTCGAGCGTGTCGAAGTCGACCGTGATGCAGAACGGCGTGCCGATCTCGTCCTGACGGCGGTAGCGCCGGCCGATGGCTCCGGCGTCGTCGAACTCGACGTTCCAGAAGCCCCGCAGCTCTGCAGCCAGGTCGCGGGCGGCCGGCGACAGCTTCTCGTTGCGCGACAGCGGCAGCACCGCGACCTTCGCCGGTGCCAGCCGCGGGTCGAGGCGAAGCACGACCCGCGTGTCGACACCGCCCTTCGTGTTGGGAGCCTCGTCCTCGGTGTACGCGTCGACGAGGAAGGCCATCATCGACCGGTTGACGCCGGCTGCCGGCTCGATGACGTAAGGAGTCCAACGCTCGCCGGAGGCCTGGTCGAAGTACGAGAGGTCCTGGCCCGAGTGCTCGCTGTGCGTCGAGAGGTCGAAGTCGGTGCGGTTGGCGATGCCCTCGAGCTCGCCCCACTCCGACCCGGCGAACTGGAAGCGGTACTCGATGTCGACGGTTCGCTTCGAGTAGTGCGACAGCTTCTCCTGCGGGTGCTCGTACAGCCTCACGTTGTCGGCGTCGATGCCGAGGCCGGTGTACCAGTCCATTCGCGCGTCGATCCAGCGCTGGTGCCACTCCTCGTCCGATCCGGGCTGGACGAAGTACTCCATCTCCATCTGCTCGAACTCGCGGGTGCGGAAGATGAAGTTGCCCGGCGTGATCTCGTTGCGGAAGCTCTTGCCGATCTGCGCGATGCCGAACGGCGGCTTCTTGCGGGCGCTCGTCATCACCTGGGTGAAGTTGACGAAGATCCCCTGGGCCGTCTCGGGACGCAGGAAGTGCAGGCCCTCCTCGCTCTCGACCGGGCCGAGGTATGTCTTGAGCAGGCCGTTGAACATGCGTGGTTCGGTCCACTCGCCCTTGGTGCCGCAGTGCGGGCAGGCGATGAGCGACATCTCGACCGCGTCGGGGTCCGCGAGGTTCTTCTTCTCGGCGTACGCCTCCTGAAGATGGTCCTGACGGAAGCGTCGGTGACAACTCTGGCACTCGACGAGCGGATCGACGAACGCTGCGAGGTGGCCCGAGGCCGCCCAGACGGGCGTGGGGAGGATGACCGAGGAGTCGAGACCCACGATGTCGTCGCGGCTCTGCACCATCGACCGCCACCACTGGCGCTTGATGTTGTCCTTGAGCTCGACGCCGAGCGGGCCGTAGTCCCAGGCGGACTTGGTGCCGCCGTAGATCTCGCCGCACTGGTAGACGAACCCACGGCGCTTGGCCAGGGAGATGACGGTGTCGACGGTCTTGCCTGTCTTGGGGGACGCCACGAGGTGGTGCTCCGTTCCGGCTGGGTGTCGGCGGGTCTGTGCATGCTGCCGTGGCAGCCCGCGCCCGAGGTGGCGTCAGTCTAACGACGCGGTCTCAGCCGAGGCGGCCGCCTGTCGCCGCGGAGAAGACGTGCAGTGCGCCCAGGTCGATCGGCGCGAGCGTGATCCGGTCGCCCCGCGAAGGCGGGTGTCGCCAGTCGGCCCGTGCGACCAGCATCTCGCTCCCCACACCTGACGGCGCCACCATGCGGCCGTAGGCATAGGCCTCGGCACCCAGGTCCTCGACGACGTCGACCTCGATCTCGGCGCCGTGGTCCGCGATGCGCAGGTTCTCGGGACGCAGCCCGACGACCACGCTGGTGTCGCCGCTGTCGACCCGAACGGTCATCGGCAGCGGGAGGATCACGTCGCCGAAGCGGGCACCCGCGCCGTCCAGGGGCAGCTCCAGCAGGTTCATGGCCGGCGAGCCGAGAAATCCCGCGACGAACCGGTTGGCCGGCCGGTCGTACATCTCGCGCGGAGTGGCGCACTGCTGGAGCACACCGCGATCGAGCACGGCGACACGGTCTCCCATCGTCATCGCCTCGACCTGATCGTGCGTGACATAGATCGTGGTGATGCCGAGCCGTCGTTGGAGCGCGGCGATCTGGCTCCGCGTCTGCACGCGAAGGTGGGCGTCGAGGTTGGACAGCGGCTCGTCGAGCAGGAAGACGCGAGGCTGGCGCACGAGTGCGCGGCCCATGGCCACCCGTTGACGCTGACCGCCCGACAGCGACTTCGGCGCGCGGTCGAGGAGCGGCACGATCTCGAGCATCGCCGCGGCGTCGCGCACGCGGTCTGCGGTCTCCGTCCTCGACGTTCCCGCGACGTCGAGAGCGAACGCCATGTTCTCGGCAACCGTCATGTGCGGGTACAACGCGTAGTTCTGGAAGACCATCGACGCGTCCCGCTGCTGCGGAGGAAGGTCGGTGACGTCGCGGTCGCCGATCAGGACACGCCCGTCGTCGACACGTTCGAGCCCGGCGACCAGTCGGAGGGCGGTCGACTTGCCGCACCCTGAGGGACCGACCAGCACGAGGAACTCGCCGTCGTCGATGTGCAGGTCGAGCCGGTCGACGGCCGGACGTTCCTGCGGGTCGAACCGGCAGGTGACCTTCTCGTACGTGACCGATGGCATGGTGAGCAAGCGTAACGCGCACCCGACCTGCGCACCCGCAACGCAAAATTGACAACGATTCCCATTTAATTGAGAATCGTTGTCATGAAGGTCTCCGCCGTCCTGCTCGGCACACTTCCGCTCGCCAGCCTCCTTGGCGCCTGCGGAGGCGACACCCAGACTGACGGAACCCAGGTGGTGGCGTCGTTCTACCCGTTCGCCTACGTCGCTGAGCAGGTCGGCGGTTCACCTGTCACGGTCGACAACCTCACCTCCCCTGGCGTCGAGCCCCATGACGTCGAGCTGAAGCCGAAGCAGGTCGGGGCAGTGCAGACGGCCGACCTCGTGATCTACCAGCGGGGCTTCCAGAGCGCTGTGGACGCCGCCGTCGACGAGGCCGATCGGTCCGGCGAGGAGGTCCTCGACGTCGCCGAGGTCGTCGCCCTGGAAGAGGCGCACGGCGATGTGCACGAGGGCGACGACCGTGCCCACGGGGACCTCGACCCGCACTCCTGGCTCGACCCGCGCACGATGGTCGACGTCACGCGCGAGGTCGAGCAACGTCTCTCCGCGGCTGACCCCGACCACGCCCCGGAGTTCAGGAAGAACGCTAAGCGCTTCACCGATGGGCTGCGGCGACTGGACGCAGACTTCACCGCCGGCCTCGCCGACTGCCGGACCCGAACGATCGTCACGAGTCACGAGGCTTTCCACTACCTCGCCGAGCGCTACGACCTGACGCAGGTCCCGATTGCGGGCTTCGACCCGGCGAATGAGCCGTCCCCGGCACAGCTCGCCGACATCAGCTCCTTGGTGCGGCGCGAGGGCATCACGACGATCTTCACCGAGGAGCTCGTGAGCCCGGCGATCGCCGACACCGTGGCCCGCGAGACCGGGGCCGACACCGCTACGCTCGATCCGATCGAGGGCCTGAGCGACCGAACCGAGGACGAGACCTACGTGACGCTGATGCGCAACAACCTCGACGCGCTCCGCAAGGCGAACTCCTGCTCATGACGCCCGCCCTGTCCGTGCGTGGCGCTTCCCTCGCCCTCGATGGCCGGCCGATCCTGTGGCAGGTCGACCTCGACGTGGCCGAGGGTGAGATCGTCGCGCTCCTCGGCGCCAACGGTTCGGGCAAGTCGACGCTCGTGCGTTCGGCCGTCGGGCTGATGACGCTGGATGCCGGAGAGGTGGAGCTGTTCGGAACACCGTTGGCGCGGTTTCGCGACCGGCGACGGCTCGGATACGTGCCCCAGCGCTCCCGCGCCGTCGCCGGCGTTCCTGCCACGGTCCAGGAGGTCGTGATGAGCGGCCGCCTGTCGCGTCGTCCGTTCGTCGGCCGCGCACGCAGGGCCGACCACGATGCCGTCGCCGGCGCCGTCTCGCGCGTGGGACTCACCGACCGCCTGCGATCTCCGCTCGGCGACCTGTCCGGCGGCCAGCAACAGCGCGCGCTCATCGCCAGGGCCCTGGCCGGCGGCCCCGACCTGCTGGTCCTGGACGAGCCGACGGCGGGCGTCGACCACGACAACCAGGAGGCGCTCGCCGAGCTGCTCGGCGGCCTCGTGAACGAGGGTGCCTCAGTGCTCCTGGTCGCCCACGAGCTCGGGCCCATGCGCAACCTGGTCAGCCGTGCGGTCACGCTCGACGATGGTCGCGTGACATATGACGGACCCGTCATCGGCGTGATCCACGAGGAGCATGAGCAGGTCCACCATCACATCGACCCGCCTGACCCTCGGCCCGAGGTGCTGGGCGGCGAGGGAGTGTTCCGGTGATCGAGCTGCTCGACTACGACTTCATGCGGCGCGCCCTTGTCGCCGCCACCTTCACCGGTCTGGCGGCCCCGGCCATCGGCACCTACCTCGTGCAGCGCAGGCTCGCGCTCCTCGGCGACGGACTGGGGCACGTGGCGCTCACCGGAGTGGCGCTCGGCCTGCTCACGGGTATCGCTCCCCTCCTGACAGCGGTACTGGTCGCCGCTGCGGGCGCGGTCGTCATCGAGCTCTTGCGGACGTACGGGCGCACGAGCGGAGACGTCGCGCTCGCGATGCTCTTCTACGGCGGCATCGCCGGCGGTGTGCTGCTCACGAACCTCGCCGGTGACAGCGCCGCGACCCTCAACAGCTACCTGTTCGGCTCCATCACCACGGTCTCGACCGGAGACCTGTGGTTGGTCGGCGCCCTCGGCGTCGTCGTCATCACGCTGACCGTCGGCTTGTCGCCTCAGCTTTTCGCGGTCTGCCAGGACGAGGAGCACGCCCGCGTCAGCGGGGTGCCGGTCCAGGCGTACAGCATCCTGATCGCCATCCTCGCCGCCGTCACGATCACCGTCGCCATGCGCACGGTCGGGCTGCTGCTGGTCTCGGCCCTGATGGTGGTGCCCGTCGCGGCGGCCCAGCAGCTGACGCGCAGCTTCCGAGCCACGCACCTGGCGGCGATGGTCGTGGGGCTGGTCGCCGCGCTCGGCGGGGTCGTCACGAGCTATGAGATCAACGCCCAGCCCGGACCGACGATCGTCGTGCTGGCCCTGGCCACGTTCGGGATCGCCGCCGTGGCCGGTTCGCTCATGCGTCGACAACGGCGTCCGGTCCAGACGTGAAGGAACGAGGAGGAGACATGGTCGAGACACCCCGCAACACGCGCCAGCGTCGAGCCGTCGGCGCGATCCTCGACGACCTCGACGGCTTTGCCAGCGCCCAGGAGATCCACGACATCCTCGAGCGGCGCGGCGAGAGCGTGGGACTGTCGACGGTGTACCGCAACCTGCAGGTGCTCGTCGACGCTGCCGAGGTCGACTCCCTGCGCGGCGACGACGGCGAGGTCCTGTACCGCCGCTGCAGCGCCGGTCACCACCACCACCTCGTCTGTCGATCCTGCGGGCGCACCGTGGAGGTCGAGGGCCCGACGGTCGAACGCTGGGCCGATCGCGTCGCCGGCGAGCACGGCTTCACCGACGTCGCCCACACCCTCGAGGTCTTCGGCACCTGTCACGAGTGCGCGCGATGACGGACATCCGCTGTCGGCACGGTGACGAGCTGACCGCCCAAGACGTCTACGACATCTGGCGGATTCGCGACGCGGTGTTCGCCGTCGAGCAACAGGTCGAGGAGGAGGACGTCGACGGCCGCGACCTCCTGCCCACCACGTGCCATCTCTGGCTCGCGGACGACGACGGACCGACCACCTACCTGCGCGTCTACGTCTCGGACGAGGGCGTGCACCGCATCGGCCGGGTCTGTACCCGGCGTGATCGACGCGGCCAGGGCTTGTCGGGACAACTCATGTCCGAGGTCCACCGTCGCTGGGGTGGCGAGACGCTGGTGCTCAACGCGCAGGCCCACCTCGAGCGCTGGTACGAGTCGTTCGGCTACCGGCGCTCGGGCGACGACTTCGACGAGGCCGGCATCCTGCACGTGCCGATGACCCGGGAACCGGCGTAGACCGTCACGGCTTGTCGCCGACGATCCGGTCGAGCGCCTCGGCGACGTCGCCGTCGACCTTCGTCGCGAAGTTCCGCACGGCCTGTCGGGCCGCGTCGTACTGCGTGCCGAAGCCGAACACGTAGCTGTCACCGGCGTCGGCCTTGTCGGCCATCACCGACACCTGGTCGATGAGGTACCGCAGCGCCCCGTCGACGGCGGTGGCGACGTCCGCTGCCCCCTTCGGCACCTCGGCGGCTCGGAACTCGGCCAAGGCACGATTCAGCTCCGGAATGACCTGGGTGCGCAGGGGATCGCTCTCGAACACCAGCGGATATCTGAGCAGGGCGTCGCGGCCGATGCCGAGAGCGTCGTCCGCGGTCTTGACGAAGACCTCGGCCTTGGCCGCCCGGCCCAGCTTGGCGCTCAGGGACCGGTACGGGTCGAGGAACGCGGCACTCGCCTTGACGGCCTCCCGGTACGTCGTGGACGACTCGCCTCCCTCCGGCGCAGGCCCGAGCACCGGCGGCTGCTCCAGCAGCTCGTCGACGACCTTCTTGGCGTCAGCCGGCCTGCCGCTCTTGATCTTGCGGAGCTCGTACTCGACATCGGCCTCGAAGGTGGCGACGTCCGAGAAGTAGGTGGCGCCGACCTTCTCCGCCTCGGCGAGCCGGTCGGACCGCTCCTGGCGCTGCTGCAAGATGGCCGTGCCCGCCACGGCGAGCACCGCGATCGTGATGATCGTCGGTAGCAACACGGCCGCCTTGCGGACTCCTCCGCTCACGCGACCACGGTAACCAGCGTCCGGAAGTTCGGCAGACCTCAGGCTGTCTGCGGGGCGACACCGTGGAGTCGGAGCCCGTAGGTCAGTGCGTCGAGCAACGCCTCCCAGGACGCCTCGATGATGTTGGCACCGACGCCCACCGTGACCCAGGCGTCCTTGCCGTCCGTGGTCTCGATGAGCACGCGTGTGACGGCGTCGGTGCCGTGCCCCTGGTCGAGGATCCGCACCCGGAAGTCGATGAGGTGGAACTGCGCGACGTCGGGATACAGCCGCTCGATCGCCTGACGCAGCGCGTGGTCGAGCGCGTTGACGGGTCCGTTGCCCTCGCCGATCACGGCGAGGCGCTGCCCGCCGGCCCGCAGCTTGACCGTGGCCTCCGACACCGCGCCCTCCGCGTGGGCCGGGGACGACTCCGCCAGCACCCGCCACGACTCGATGTCGAAGTAGGTGTGCCGGGATCCCATCTCCTCGGCGAGCAGCAGCTCGAACGACGCGTCGGCCGCCTCGAACGTGTAGCCCTGCTGCTCCATGGCCTTCACCCGGACGGTGAGCCTGGCGAGCCTCTCGGGGTCGTCGGCGAGGTCGTAGCCGAGCTCCCTGCCCTTGAGCTCGATGGTCGCGCGGCCGGCCATCTCCGAGACGAGCAGGCGCATGTCGTTGCCCACGAGCGCAGGGTCGACGTGCTGGTAGAGGTTGGGATCGACGCGGATGGCGCTGGCGTGCAGGCCGGCCTTGTGCGCGAACGACGAGACGCCGGTGTACGGCTGACGCGCCGACGGCGGGTAGTTGGTGATCTCGGCAACTGCGTGCGCGATGCGGGTGGCGTCGGCGAGGGCGCCACCCGGGAGCACCGACATGCCGAGCTTGAGCTCGAGATTGGCCACGGACGTGACGAGATCAGCGTTGCCGGTGCGCTCCCCGTAGCCGTTGATGCAGCCCTGCAGGTGTGAGGCGCCGGCGAGCACGGCGGCCATCGAGTTGGCGACGGCGCAGCCGGTGTCGTTGTGGGCATGGATGCCCAGGCGCGCTCCGGTGCCCATGACGTCGGCGACGATCTCGCCGACCTGGTGCGGCAGCATCCCGCCGTTGGTGTCACAGAGCACGACGACCTCAGCGCCGGCTTCGGCCGCCGTGCGCACGACCTCCAGCGCGTAGTCGCGGTTGTCGAGGTAGCCGTTGAAGAAGTGCTCGCAGTCGACGAAGACCCGCTGACCTTCGCCACGCAGGTGCTCGACCGTGTCGCGCACCATCGCGAGGTTCTCCTCGAGCGTCGTGCGCAGTGCGAGCTCGACGTGGCGGTCGTGGCTCTTCGCCACCAGCGTCACGACCGAGGCTCCGGACTCACGCAGCGCGCCGACGAGGCCGTCGTCGGCAGCGGGGAGCCCGGGACGCCGGGTGGCGCCGAAGGCCGCGAGGGTGGCGTTCTTGAAGTCGAGCTCCTTGGCCGCGAGGGCGAAGAACTCGGTGTCCTTGGGGTTCGAGCCGGGCCATCCGCCCTCGATGTAGCCCACGCCGAGATCGTCGAGATGACGAGCGATGTGCATCTTGTCCTGCACGGAGAGGTTGAGCCCCTCCTGCTGCGCTCCGTCGCGCATCGTCGTGTCGTAGACGTGGAAGTCGCTCGCCGGCCCGCGGAGTCGTCCGCTGGCGGTGGAGTGTCCTGAGGTCACGATTCGTCCTTCGTCCAAAGACTGTGCCCAATAAGAGACTGTGCCCAATAAAAAGGCCCCCCAATGACATGGGAGGCGGCGCGGCGGGTGGTGGTGCTCGTTACCCGGCGCGCCTGTCGATGATGATGGCGACGTGCTGCATGGCGGTCAGTCTAGACTGGCGGCCCTATGAGCACCAGACCTGTCCCGGTGCCCGAGACCTGTTCGGCGTCCTACGCCCTGATGACGCCCGATCCTCTCGACCATGAAGACCACCTGCCGATGCCGAACGAGGCGTTGCTGCGTCGCTACGGCAGCTCCGACACGGGGCTGGCCCGCCTCCGCGACTGCCCGCACCAGCTGCTGATGCACTGCCAGTCGCCCACGGAGGTCATGGCCGACTCCGTGCGCGACTGCCGCATCCAGGCGCTGGAGCTCGCCGCTCGGCACGACGGTATCGTCGTGGAGCTCCTGCCACCACGCATCCTCGAGCTGCAGCCGGACGAGGTGTCCCTCGCGCACGCCCAGCAGTGGTACGTGCTCGACTACGACGATCTCGCCGATGGGCTGCTCCGCACCGACGGCCTCGCCCAGTTCGGCCTGCCGGAGGTGGTGGTCGGCGGCGTGGACACCGCCACCCATGCCATGACCGATGCCGTCGTCGCCGGGCTGGCCCACCGACTCATCGCCGAGTGGCCGTCGAACGACCCGGTCGGACCCGCCACCGTGACGCTGCGCGACATCGCCTTCGGGCTCGGCGACGCCGGGGCGTCGACAACACCTGAGGGCCGCTCCATCGACCTGCTCATCGACTACGACCCCGGCCCCCACCAGCTGCTCGTGCAGCTCATGGACGACCCGGCCTCCTCACTGTTCGCCTGAGCCGGCTCCATCAGGGTCAGGAGGTGCTCTTGGGGGCGAGGTTGGCGAGCGTCTCGGGGCGGAGGATGCGGGCGAGCTCCTCGGGCGGCAGCAGCCCCTTCTCGAGCACCAGCTCGGCGACGCCACGACCGGTGGCGAGCGCCTCCTTGGCGACCTCCGTGGCGGCCGCGTACCCGATGAACGGGTTCAGCGCCGTGACCAGGCCGATCGAGTTCTCGACCTCGCTGCGGAGCAGGTCGCGATTGGCGGTGATGCCGTCGACGCAGCGCGACGCCAGCACGAGGATCGCCTCACGGAGCCGGTAGATGCCCGCCGACAGCGAGTAGCAGATGACCGGCTCGAAGGCGTTGAGCTGGAGCTGCCCCCCTTCGGCGGCCATCGTGACGGTGACGTCCATGCCGATGACCTGGAACGCCACCTGGTTGACGACCTCGGGGATGACCGGGTTGACCTTGCCGGGCATGATGCTCGACCCCGCCTGGACGGCCGGGAGGTTGATCTCGTTGAGGCCGGCACGTGGTCCGGAGGAGAGCAGCCGCAGGTCGTTGCAGATCTTGGAGAGCTTGACGGCCACGCGCTTGAGCACGCCGGACAGCTGCACGAAGGAGCCGCAGTCCTGGGTGGCCTCGATGAGGTCGACCGCACTCACGAGCGGGAGTCCGGTGAGTGTGGCCACGTGTTCGCAGGCGAGCGGCACGTAGCCCACCGGCGCGTTGAGCTGGGTGCCGATGGCCGTGGCCCCGAGGTTGATCTCGTGCAGCATCATGACGGCCTCGGACAGTCGCGACCGGTCCTCGCCGATCATGACGCTGTAGGTGCCGAACTCCTGGCCGAGCGTCATCGGGACGGCGTCCTGCAGCTGGGTGCGGCCCATCTTGAGGACGTCGCGGAACTCCTCGGCCTTGCGGGCGAACGAGTCCTGCAGCACCTCCATGGCGGCGAGGAGGGAGTGCGTGGCGAGGATGATGGCGATCTTGACCGCGGTCGGGTAGACGTCGTTGGTCGACTGGCTCAGGTTGACGTGCTCGTTGGGATGGAGGTGGTGGTACTCGCCCTTCTTGTGGCCGAGCAGCTCGAGGGCACGATTGGCGATGACCTCGTTGGCGTTCATGTTGGTCGACGTGCCGGCACCGCCCTGCATGACATCGACGACGAACTCGTCGCGCAGGTCGCCTGCCCGAATCTCCTCGCACGCCTGACGGATGGCGCCGAACCGCTCGTCGTCGAGCAGGCCGAGCTGGTGGTTGGTGGCGGCGGCGGCCTCCTTGACCGCGGCCAAGGCTTCGACCAGGTACGGACTCGCCCCGATCGGGATCCCCGTGATCGGGAAGTTCTCCAAGGCACGGAGCGTGTGGATGCCCCAGTACGCGTCCAGTGGAACCTCGCGCTCACCGATCAGGTCGTGCTCGGTGCGGGTCGCGACGGTCATCGTGTCCTCCTTCGGGTGGTGACCCGGGTCACACCAACCCATCCAACCACCCGCAGCAGGTCAGCCCGGAACCACCTGCGTCATCCAAGCGTGTCGGTCCTCGGCGCGTCCGTACTGGATGTCGACGAGCGCGGAACGGATGTCCAGCGTGACCTTGCCGGCCTCACCATCGGATGCCACGGCCTCGCTGCCGTCCCACTTGAGAGCGCCCACGGGCGTGACGACGGCCGCCGTGCCACAGGCGAAGACCTCGGTGATCGTGCCGTCGGCGCACCCCTCGCGCCACTCGTCGATGCTCACGCGACGCTCGATGACGTCGTGGCCGAGGTCTCGGGCCAAGGTGAGGATCGAGTCGCGGGTGATGCCTTCGAGGATCGAGCCGGACAGGGACGGGGTGACGATCGAGCCGTCGGACTGCACGAAGTACAGATTCATCCCGCCCAGCTCCTCGACCCAACGGTGCTCGGCGGAGTCGAGAAAGGCCACCTGCGCGCAGCCGTGCTCGGCAGCCTCCTGCTGCGGGAGCAGGCTGGAGGCATAGTTGCCGCCGCACTTGGCGTTGCCGGTGCCGCCGGCCCCCGCGCGGGCGTACTCGGTCGACAGCCAGATCGAGACCGGCTTGACGCCGCCGGGGAAGTAGGCGCCGGCCGGCGATGCGATGACCGAGTAGGTGACGTGATGGCTGGGCCGGACGCCGAGGAACCTCTCGGACGCAAACATGAACGGACGGATGTAGAGGCTCTTCTCGTCGCCGTGGGGAACCCACCCCCGGTCCGCGTCGAGGAGCGCCTTGATCGAGCCGACGAACCAGTCCGTCGGGAGCTCTGGCAGGGCGAGCCGGTGCGCCGACCGCTGCATCCGCGCCCCGTTCGCCTCGGGACGGAACAGCCAGACCGACCCGTCGTCGT
The DNA here is from genome assembly GCA_051005615.1 of Aeromicrobium sp. Classification (GTDB taxonomy): domain Bacteria; phylum Actinomycetota; class Actinomycetes; order Propionibacteriales; family Nocardioidaceae; genus Aeromicrobium. The sequence continues at coordinate 5,366 of JBPCJE010000011.1, read as the reverse complement.
GGGCGTACGCCTTGAGTCCTTCGAAGACCTCCTGGGCGTAGTGGAGGACGGCGGTGGCCGGGTCGAGCGTCAGTGGACCGTACGGCACGACCCTGGGGTGGGTCCAACCCTCGTCCGGCGTCCACTTGGCCAGGAACATGTGGTCGGTGAAGTAGTCGCCGAAACCTGGGTCGGCGAGAATCGCGTTGCGCTGATCGGGCGTCCGCGGGTCCGGATTCGGCTCAAAGCGGGCGGTGAACGCGGGCGACGGGGTCATGGCAGTCACGGTAATACCTTCTGGGGTCGGAGGGTAACGGTCGTTAACCGACCGCTACGCCTGCGGCCACCCGTGCTGCGATGGCCTCCCCCACCTCCCCGGTCGAACGCGCGGCTGTGCGCTCCCTGATGTCGGCCTCGACCGCCGCGGTGATGCTCGCCGCGGCCTCGGGCAGGCCGAGGTGGTCGAGCAGGAGTGCGCCCGACAGGATTGCTGCGGTGGGGTCGGCCTTGCCCTGACCGGCGATGTCAGGAGCGGACCCGTGCACCGGCTCGAACATGCTCGGCGCGGTGCGGTCGGGGTTGACGTTGCCGCTGGCCGCGAGGCCGATGCCGCCGGTGACAGCGGCCGCGAGGTCGGTGAGGATGTCGCCGAAGAGGTTGTCGGTGACGATGACGTCGAAGCGGGCCGGGTCGGTGACCAGGAAGATCGTGGCCGCGTCGACATGCAGGTAGTCGACGGTGACCTCCGGGAACTCGGTGGCCACGGCCTCGACGGTGCGGCTCCAGAGGTGCCCCGCGTGGACGAGCACGTTGTTCTTGTGCACGAGAGTCAGCTTCCGGCGCGGACGGGCCCGGGCCCGGGCGAAGGCGTCGCGCACAACACGCTCGACACCGAATGCCGTGTTGATGCTGACCTCCGTGGCCATCTCCTGCGGCGTCCCGACGCGGATCGCCCCGCCGTTGCCGACGTACGGCCCTTCGGTGCCCTCGCGGACGACCACGAAGTCGACGTCGCCCGGGTCGGCCAGCGGTGTCGGGACGCCGGGGAACAGCTTCGACGGTCGCAGGTTGACGTAGTGGTCGAGCTCGAACCGCAGTCGCAGCAGCAGCCCGCGCTCCAGAACACCCGACGGGACGCTCGGGTCGCCGACGGCACCGAGCAGGATCGCGTCGTGGCTGCGGATCTCCTTCAGGACCGAGTCGGGCAGCGTCTCCCCCGTGGCGTGCCAACGCTTCGCGCCGAGGTCGTACTCGGTGCGCGCGAAGCTGACGTCGTGGTCGGCGGCCACGGTGTCGAGGACGGTGAGCGCCTCGCCGGTCACTTCGGGTCCGATGCCGTCGCCTGGCACCACAGCAAGAGAAATAGCGCGTGTCATGGCTGTATCCTAGAAGCGCCGTCTCAGGATCTGAAACTTGTGTCTCGAATGATGATCAGTTGTCGTCAGGTCGATCTGGGGGCTCGACGTCGAGGGCGGTGACCTCGTCGCGCAGGTGAGCCGGTCCCCATTCGATCAGCTGGGGGTCCATGGCGTTCTCCTCTTCTCGGTCGGTGTCGGTGTGGGGACCCGGCGTCGTCCGACGCACCGCCAGGCCACTACCCGGTGATCGACCGAGGAATCAGGAGGAGGAGATCAGATCGTGATCATCAACCCTGCGGCGGAAACGTCGGACCAACGCCGAAACTCCGCGGCAGGGTGTGGCCCTAAGAGGCCCTGCCGCGGCAAGCGATGAGTACCAACTGCTTCCGCACGAAACCAGCATATCCCCCGAGGGGTATCGAGTACGGCAGAACCGCCAAGCGCGTCTCGGCCGCTGAGACGCGCGACCCATGGGTGGGACTTGCCCCGTGCGAGACTGAACCGGTGAGCGCACCCACCGACATCCCCGTCGTCGTCGCGAGCGCCCTCGACCTCTCACGCCAGCGCGGGTTCATCACCTCGACCCGTCACGAGACGGGGCGACTGCTGGCCGCCCTGGCCGCGTCGCGCGAGGGCACGCTGGCGGAGCTGGGGACGGGTTGCGGGGTCGGATCGGCGTGGCTGTCGAGCGGTGCCCCCAAAGGCGCGCACATCGTCACCGCCGAGCTCGACCCCTCGCTGGCCAAGGAGGTGCAGCGGCTGTTCATCGACGTCGAGAACGTCGACGTCGTCTCCGGTGACTGGTCAACGCTGGAGCAGTACGCCCCGTTCTCGCTGCTGTTCGTCGACGTCCGCGACGTCATGGAAAGCATCGACGTGCTCGCCGACCTGATGGAGCCGGGCGGCATCGCCGTGCTCGACGACTTCGTGCCGTCGAGTCACTGGCCGCCGATCGTCGACGGCCATGTCGACTCGGTGCGCGAGCAATGGCTCACCGACGAGCGCTTCACCGCCGTGGAGATGCTCATCGACCCCGACGCCTCGCTGCTCATCGCCACCCGCCGCTAGAGCGACTACAGATCGGCGCGGTGCGAGCCGCCATAGGTGCGGCGCGGCGCCGAAGGCAACGGCTCCTCGTCCAGTCCGGGCTCGAAGGTGCCCACGAGCGCGCTGTGGCGACGTCCGTACAGCCCGTACAGCACCAGGCCCACGGCCATCCAGATGGCGAATTCGCGCCAGGTGGTCGCGGTCAGGTTCAGCGACAGCCACACCGTGGCCAGGACCGAGAGGGCGGGAATCCACGGCACGAGTGGCACGCGGAAGCCCCGCTCGAGGTCCGGCTGCGTGCGCCGCAGCGAGATGACGCCCACGGAACAGAAGCCGAACGCGAACAAGGTGCCGAGCACGAGCAGCTGCTCGCGCGTGGCGGTGCCCGGGTCGAGCGCGAGAAGGCCGCCGGCCACACCGGCCACCGCGGCTGCCCGCGTGGGGGCGGAACCGGACCCGACGTTCGACAGCGCCGACGGCAGCAGCCCGTCGCGCCCCATCGCGAACAGCACGCGGCTCTGGGCGATGAGCACCACGAGGACGGCGGTCGTCAGGGCCAGCAGGGCGCCCACGTTGATCAGGTCGGCGGCCCAACCCGTGCCGACGGCCTGCAGCGCGTCCGAGACCGGGGCGTCGGTGCCCAGCTCTCCGTATGGACGCAGACCCACGAGCACCGCGGCCATCGCGACGTAAAGAGCCGTGACGATGCCGATGGCGGCGAGCATGGCCCGCGGGATGCTCCGCCGTGGCTCACGGGTGTCCTCGGCCGCCGTGGCGATGAGGTCGAAGCCGATGAACGCGAAGACGATCACGCCGGCCGCGGTGAAGATGCCCATCACGCCGAACGCGTCACCCGCGGACTTGTCGAGGTAATACTCCACGGGGGCCTCCTATCAGCACGAATGCCCATTTTCCCCTGTAACCGCAGTGTTGACTGCGTTTGTTGGAGACGACTACTAATGACGAAACGCGGACGTCTTGCGGACTATTTGCGGACTGCCCGCGATCCATCAAGGCCTCGTGCCGCCAATGGCCGAGGCGTGAGAAGCAAGGAAACTAAGGAGACTGCAATGCCATCAACAACCGTGAACCACGAGTCCTGGTGCCAACAGCGCGAGACAACCGCAGGCGACGAGTACTGCCAGACCGCTGCGCTCAGATTCGGTGAGCACGGAACCGTCACCGCCGTGCAGGGCGAGTCAGAAGCTCGGCCCACGATCTGGATCAGCAACGGCACAGACAACCTCGACGAGGTCGCTGTCGAGGACCTGCTGCCGCTGCGTCGGGCGCTGGACGAGGTGCTCAGTGTGTTCGGTGCCGAGGTCATCGCATGAAGACTCACGAGAAGCCCGAAGCCCGTCCGCTGTTTCCGCTGCCCGTGTCTGAGACGTTCCCCGAGGGACACCAGCGGATGGACCGAGACGGCGAGACCGTCGACCTGTACGGCTACTGCGCGCCGTGGTGCGAGATCAGCGAGGACATGATGCAGCCGAGTGGTGCAACGGTCACCGAGCACGGCGTGTTCTGTGAGGCGCGCACGAACTACGTTGACGGTCGCGTGCTCGACGGGCGAGGCACCTACCTCACCATCACAGCGGTAAAGCCGTACCTGCACGGACAGTACGAGCAATCAGCTCCGAGAGGCCGGGACGAGCCGTTGGTGCGGCTCAGCACCTACGACCCAGACGACCTCGACGCGCGCGCCCTGTCCGAGCTGTTCATCACGGCCGAGATGGCGCGGAAACTCGCCCGTGCGCTCGGCTACGTGGCCGACACGCTCGACGGATTCGACCGGCCGATGCCACGGCACCGCTGACGATTCCCGGCTCAGACCGGAGCGCCCACCCGAGAGGTGTTCGGGTGGGCGCTGTCATTGTGCCGAGGACGTCTCCCGAAGCCGGCACCTCGTGCTCGAACCCGGTCGCAACGCTTCCGTACCACCGAACGGAAGCGTTCGCAGCAAGAAGCATTACGACACCCGCGAGGTCGTCGCCCCCGCGGTCAACATGTCCACCGCGTCGTACAGCCGCGCCAAGCAGTACAGCAAGCCTGCCTCTGAGGTGTGGCGAGGGACGCAACGCTTTGGATCTCCAGATCCAAAGCGTTGCGACCGGGCGCTGTTTCACCGTGGGCCTGGCGCTCCCGCGCAGCCACGGCCCGCCCCGAGGAGACAGAGAGGCGGGCCGTGGTGGTCGCAGGGTGTCGGCGCAGGCGGGTCGTCGGGTGGAAGGGGTAGGAAAGCCCCTCGCCGCCTTACCTCCCGCTGCGCGTCACGTGTTCGTGCGGCGGGTGAGCTTGACGCCGGGCACCCTAAGCGAGCCTGGGCGGCGGCTCGGGGGCGCTTGGCTCGGTCAGCGCCGACGGACCTCGAGGCGACCCGTTCTTCGGCGGCGGCAGCTTGGTGACCTCATCGCGGGCGTCGCTGCCGTTGAAGGCGTGCCGGCCGGGTACTCAAGGGTGTCGCCTTCTCGGCAGGCCGCCAGGGCTTCGCGCAGGCCGGGCCGGTCTCGGTTGGTGCCGGTCAAGCCGTGATCGACGTAAATCCGGGCCGGCGAGACACCCAGTGCCCTCAGACCGTCGTGTTGGGCGGTGAGGTCTTGCTGGTCGGTGGAGCAGCGTGCGTATCCGATGAGAAGCGCCGCCATGGCGCACCTCCCTGTGTGAGGCCAGGCCGCCGCAAGGCGGCGACGCCTGGCAGCGGCCGAAGCCGATACCACAACGACACCCCGATCATCCCGGTTCGCAAGGCGATCGTGCAGTGGACGGTCCCCGACGTGACTTGATTGGTTTGGCTCGCCGCTCACCTGCATGTGCCGCTGCAGACCGGTTGTACGCGGCGGTCAGCGCCCGAGAACTGACAGGTCGCGGTCCGCGGCTGTTTGGACGAGCCGATCGTCGAAGGACGCGATCGTCGCGCCGGCGGCTTCAGCCGCAAGTAGGACACAACAGTCCGGCATCTTCAGCCCTGTGCTCGCACGCAGC